>NZ_AZYX01000001.1:0-4489 GCF_000517785.1 Veillonella sp. AS16
CGTCCCCCTCAAAGGGACTGCTTAAATATAATATCATTTCCACATACTCATGTCAACAGAATTTCTCTGAATTTCACCTTATTTTTTAAGAACTTTTACACCCTATCTTTTACTTATTTTAATAAACTATTTTTGCCGAATTTCACGCAAACAAAAGAGGCCGCAACAGAACGCATTACTGCATTCTGTTACAGCCTCTTGCCTATATGACAGTGAGTCAATAGAATCCCTTATTGGCATCTTATTATATAATTAAAAACTATTATATTATATTGTAAATAATTCACTAGATTACAAAAACAGCATAATCTATATAAGAGAGAATTATCCATATTATATAAGAGAGAACTCTCCATATAGCAAATTAATTATATATTACGTGCGAATTAATTGTTTTCTTCCTGAATCGCTTCACGAAGATTGATTTCATGCATATCTCTAGCAGAAGGTTCCTCTGCAGACATATTTCTTACAGTTTGTTTTGTAGCAAACCAAACCGCTTCATTCATGTAATGACGCAATTCTTCATTCGATACATGCTCTTGATCTTGAGCCATGATATCAAGCATAGCATCTTCCAATGCCTGCGCTTCTTCATCAGTCAAAGGACCGCCGACGGCCTTTTGTTTTTGAAGCAATTCATTCATGCGGTCAACCATGCTGCGCAATACGTTATAGCCATAGCTGTTTGTGAAACCTTTTTCCTCATCATATTTAGGGAATGTATAATAGCTATACTCATTTTTATTGCGGTTTTCAGCATTCCAGTTCAACGCAGTCTCTTGGCCATGTACATAGCCCAAAGAATGTTTACGGAAATAATCAGCATAATTATGCTTATCTTTAGAGTGTAACCATTTAGATTCCTCTTTAGTCAACTCTTGATGATCCTTCTTTTTGCTTTCAGCCAGAGCAATGTGTTTTTCCGCATTTTCCCATGCTTTCACAAATTCATGGATACCTTGTACAGCCTGAGGGCTGGCCACAGGAATCAATACGACGGAACCTTGTGTCGGCATTTTAGTCGGATTTGGTAAAAGCAATGGATCATCATATGTAGCAGGCGCTGCATTAACCTGCAATGCGCCACTGCCGAATAATACTGCCGCTGTGAAAGCAAGCAAAGTGGATTTTTTCATTATCTATTCCTCTTTTCTATCAACGAATTAATCGGGTGGGAGGACTCCCCCGAAAGGGAATCCTCAGCCCGTAATGATCAGAATGAACGTATTATAAACCTAGTCTTGCCATCATTGCAGCAATATTAGCTTTCATTTGTTCATTTTCAGCTTTCAAATCAGCTACTTCACCTTTTAATCCTTGATTTTCAGCTTTCATTGCAGCAAGTTCACGTTGCATTGCATATGTGGAACTGATAGGTCCTTTGCGATAACGATCTGCAGTTTGTGCTTCGCCATCCTTGTTGCCTACTTTCCAGGTTACACCGGCATTCGCCATCATATGGCTGTCGCCGCCTGCCCAAGCCAAACCGGCATGTAACATCATGGATTCATTTTTGTAATGAGCCACGCCTAATGCCAATGCGGAGTCGCCATGGTAGTTACCATAACCCGCCATGATTTGAGTAGGTTCGTAAGGATCATAAGCCATAGGTTTCAACGCGGATAACGCGGAGGACATAGCACCAACTTGACGAACTTCGCTAACAACATTGTTCATACTGTTAGCTACACGGTAAAGTTGGGAACCGTTAACTGCATCAGTGGAACTGGAGCTAACTTCACCAGGCGCCACGTTGGTAATCTTATTGCCGCCGTTGTTCAAACCGGAGCTTGTTAAGGATACGCTGCCACCGCCATTATTCTTGATCGTGATACCGTTACCGTTCTGTACGGTTGTATGACCGGAATTATCCGTAGTTGTAATGGAGTTGATACCGGTAATATCTTTCGCCAAGCGAACATTCAAGCTGCCGTTATTGTCGGAAACAACACCGATATTGTTTGCAGTGGAAAGTTTGCTTTGGTCTGTAATACCACCTTTGATGGTTACTTTTTGACCTAAGTCACGATGGAATTCACCGGTGTCGCCTGCGAAGTCCAAACCGGCTTTCTTAACACCGTCAATACTGTTCTTCAAGTCGCCGATGTTTGCACCGTTTGTCAAGCTGCCGCTATTATCAGCGATATTGTTGATATTTTCACCTGCTGCAAAACCGCTTGCCATATTAACAACTTGATTACCGCCATTGTTCAAGCCTTTTGCCGTTAAGGATACAGCATTACCGGATGCAGGAGTAATAGTAACGCCGTCGCTAGTAACACTTGTAGTTTTGTTATCCTTACCGGCAACTGTTACGCCTTTACCATTAGTTACAGTTGTATTACCGTCATTATCCTTAGTTGTTACACTCTTAAGGTTCAACTCATCATTGATATCAACAGTGTATGTTTTAGACCCGTCTGCATTAGGCTTAGAAGTTACAGTTGTATTACCGCTCTTACCTGCTTCTACTCTTGTAGTAGCTGCCGCCATGCTGCTCTTCAACTGTTGAACGTTAACTGCATCAGTATCATTTACACCAGCTGCCACGTTAGTAATTTTTTGGTTATTCGCGTTTAAGCCTTCGTTGGAGATATATGTCTTACCGCCTACGGACACGCCTTTATTATCAAGAACCACTTGTTTGCTTGGGTCGGAACCAACAGTTACGGAATCAAGACCTTTAAGGTTCTTAGCGAGTTTAACATTCATAGTACCATTTTCGGATACTACGCCGATGTTGCCATCTGTAAGTTTGGACTTATCAGTTACGCCGCCTTGAATATCCAATGTTTGACCGAGGTCTTTATGGATAGCATCGCCGGAGTCGCCCTTGAAGTTCAAGCCCTTCTTAGTCAAGTCTTCAGTGTTCTTATCAATTTTGTTGTCTACAACTTTCAATTGATCTTCCGTTGCAGCCTGACCGTTAGTGATCTTGTTAGGATCCCAAGTTCTGTTAGTCAAATCGTTAACAGTACCGGAACCGCCGTTGATGGTTACTTTACCGGAGTTGATAGTGCCGTTTGTACCATTGATATTTACAGCATTAGCACCTTCGCCGGCTCTAATGATACCTTTCGTACCGTCAAAATGAACCGATGTACTACCGGAACCCAATGTTACAGTGTCTTTCAAGCCCACTGTGAAAGTCTTAGCATTTGTAATCTTATCAATTTCTTCCTGAACATCGATATTCTTACCAGCTTTCACCTTAGTATCGGACGCAGCTTTCACTTCGTTCAACTGTTTAAGGTTGACAGCATCGCTATCTTCTGTACCGGCTTTAACGTTTTTGATTTGTGTATCGTTAGCATTGAAGCCGTCTTTAGTAACGAATGTATTGCCACCGATTGTCAAGCCGTTGTTGTTGATAGTCGTAGCACCGGTCGTTACGCTGTTCAAGCCTGTCAAATCTTTAGCAAGTTTAACATTCATAACACCGTCTTCGGATACTACACCGATATTATTATCTGTAAGTTTGGATTTATCGGTTACGCCACCTTTAACATCCAATGTTTGACCAAGGTCTTTATGGATAGCTTCGCCGGAGTCGCCCTTGAAGTTCAAGCCCTTCTTAGTCAAATCTTCAGTGTTCTTATCGATTTTGCTATCTACAACTTTCAATTGATCTTCTGTTGCAGCTTGACCGGAAACGATATTTCCCGGAGTCCAAGTTTTATTAGTCAAGTTGTTTACAGTACCGTTAGCACCGTTAACCAGAACTTTACCGGAAGTGATATTGCCTGTTGCACCGTCAACTGCCACTTTACCGGCATTGATTGTACCGTTTACGCCATTGATAGTTACAGCGTTAGTGCCGTTGCCGGCTTTCACGATACCTTTTGTGCCGTCAATATTAACAGCTGTATCACCGGAGCCCAAAGTTACAGTGTCTTTCAACGCAACTTTATAAGTCTTAGCTTTTGTAACAGGATCTTCTGTCTTATCGACATTGATGTTTTCGCTGCCTTCTACAGTCGTGTTAGATGCATTTTTAACTTCGTTCAATTGGTTCAAGTTAACTGCATCATTACCGTCCGTACCGGCTTTCACGTTTTTGATTTGTGTATCGTTAGCATTGAAACCGTCTTTAGTAACGAATGTCTTGCCGCCGATTGTCAAACCGTCGTTGTTGATAGTCGTAGCACCGGTTGTTACGCTTGTTAAGTCTTTCAATTCCTTGGCAAGTTTAACATCCATAACACCGTTGTTGTTAACTACGCCAATGTTATTATCTGAAAGCTTGGATGCGTCAGTAACGCCGCCTTTAATATCCAATGTCTGACCGAGGTCTTTATGGATAGCTTCGCCGGAATCGCCTTTGAAGTTCAAGCCTTTCTTAGTCAAGTCAGTGCTGTTGTCAGTGATTTTCTTATCAACAGATTTCAATTGGTCTTCTGTTGCAGCTTGACCGCTTGTGATATTTGCAGGATCCCAAGTGATGTTTGTCAAGTTGTTTACAGTACCTGTAGTACCGTTGACAGTC
>NZ_AZYX01000002.1:0-2118 GCF_000517785.1 Veillonella sp. AS16
TATGAAAGATATTGAAAATACGGCTGAGTATTCCTCGAAGAATACAGGCATCAGTTATAACCATATAGGAAACTTTAAGTCACTAAGTCAAGCGGGACAAGATGCGGTATATAATTCACTAGGACTTTTACCGAAATTATTACCTGAATCTAAGAAGCCCGTACATAGCCCTCCCCAATCTGCTATTGCTGATGGTAGAATAACTGTACATGATGAATTTGTAGATATACGTTCGAACTCTAGAGATACCGCTAATAGTCTTAATAAACTGGACAAGATCTTTGATAAGAAGAAAGTCGAGGAACGACAGGAATTAGCCCGACTCTTTGCTAAAGATGCATTTGAACAGCTGCATTATTGGGAACCGAAAACCAAAGAAGAGAAAGCGGCTAAAGCGATTGCTCACGGTGTGGTGGCGGAAGTGTCCGCTCGAGTTGCCGGTAATAAGGCGGGTAGCGGTTTCTATGCGGGAGTTACTAATGAGGCGTTAATTGGTGAAATTCAAAAGGTGGCTAAGACAAATCCTGCTGTGGCGCAATGGCTCAGTGCCGGGGTAGGGGCAGTAGTAAATGCGGGATTAGGGAAACCTGTTATTACCGGAGCGGCCGAAGCGCAGTATGGGACTAGAGATAATCATTTACATGAGTTTGATGAAGATGAATCTTTAGACCGGGCGATTGAAGGCATGCATCAAAAAATTAAAAGTGAATTAATAGCTAGTGAACCAATTCTTAGTATACCTGATCCAACTAGCGAGAAGAATATGATTGCTTTTGCTGCAGAAAAGTCAGGATTACCAGCAGCTAGCTTTTTATTAAAACAAGCAGTTTGGGGCAATGGTGAGTTTCAATATTATAATAATGATAGCCCTGTAGCGACTGTATTTAAAAATAGTTATCATTTTCAGGCACAAATTGCTGAGATGAGAGTTAGAATTCCGCCTGGAAAATCAATGGTGGTATCTGGATATATTGATTATAATAATGAGTATAATGGAATTCGAGCGACAAAAGATCAACATTTAGCTTATGGGATTGTTAAAACAGCTTTATTATTAACACATAATGTTGATGGTAGTATGTCATATCGAGGCGTTATAGGTGATGCATATAATTTTGAAATACATAAATTATCGATTTCAGATAGCTTATATAAAACAGTGACTAATGTGATTAATAATTTTGCTGTTGTAGATCAAATATATGGAATAATAAGGCCTTTTGGATGGCAAGCTAACATTAGTGGGAGAATATAATGCGTGAGTTATTAGTTGTACTAATTATTTTTACTGGTTTAATAACAACTTTTATAGCTTATATGTTTACTTATGAACCTTCACAATATGATAGTACTGGGCGAAGTGTAGTTTCAGAGTTCGGTGTTAAAAATGAACTTCATATAAGTAGATTTGGTAATCAATTTATCGTATCTGATATTAGTTTTTCTAACTCTAAATTCCCTTATTTTTTTGATGCTTATGAAATAAAGTATAAGTGTTGGAATTCTTATCTTTATTTATTATGTAAGGACAATATGATAGTTTTGGATGAGAATAATAAGTGTATTTTATTTTTTTCTATGAAAAATATTGAGTCAGAGGTATTAATTAAGCATATGAAGAAGTACTATACATTAGATGATTCTAAAGTTGTATATCATATTGATGAATTAGATGAAATAGATAAATCTATTTATAAATTCTTACAAAGGCAGAAAAAGTGATTGGAATTAATAAATATTTGAGGTGTGTTTGAATGAAGTATGTCCAATATATAGGATCGTACATCAAAGGTATTTCCATGCCAGAATAACAGGTAGGTGATTAAAATTCCTTGATTTTTATTCTATAGAAACCGTATAATCAAATTATAATTTTATACTCGCCTGTTAGAAACCGATGCGGTGGAGATAAAAATAGGAAATGCACTTACAGAGAGCGGGACTAGCTGAGAACCCGTAGTACGCAGCTTATTAAATGGACCACCGAGGGTGGAGTGAACAGATTGGGCTGATCGGTTGTCATGGCCGTGCGAGATACCTGATCTCAGTATTCTTCATCGTCATACGAGCGTTAATTGTGAGGGATATGCTAGTATCCTGCGAAAGGGGAATGCAATA
>NZ_AZYX01000003.1:0-2080 GCF_000517785.1 Veillonella sp. AS16
GGGTATCTCGCTCGGCCATGAAAACCGGTCATCCCAATCTGTTCACTCCACCCTCGGTGGTCCATTTAATAAGCTGCGTACTACGGGTTCTCAGCTAATCCCGCTCTCTGTGAGTGCATTTCCTATTTTTATCTCCACCTCATCGGTTTCTAACAGGCGAGTATAAAATTATAATTTGATTATACGGTTTCTATAGAATGAAAGTCAAGGAATTTTAATTTCTGATTGTTGTTCTATTATGGAAATATTATTAGCATACAGTCCTATATATTGCTAATAATTCATCAAAACAAGGATGATTTCTTCGTCTTATCTTCGTCTTGCTCAATAAGCTCTTTGACGATGGAGTAGTCATTACTATCTAATTCTTCTAAGCGATCTAAAATAATAAAATCCTCCCCATAAATGTTAGATAATTCGCCTAATGAGTTAGCATATTTATTAGTTCTTCCATATTTGCGCACAGACTCATAATATTCATCATTTGGAATCTTTATAATTTTAGGATTTATGATATTCATCGTAATAATAGTTATCCCTGATTCTCCATAAGTGTACAATTTATTATCTACCTTTCTATAGCTATAAATAAGTCGCTCAAATCCATTGTCACGCCATGTATCTTCAAATGAATGGTTAGCATGCAATTTATATCTTCCAAAAGCATAGTATTTATTATAATCATAGTTAATGAAGATTAATAAAGACTGTGAGACTATTATACCTAACAGAAAAAGTATAGCAATATATTTATACATTATATTTACTCCAATAAAAAACCTAACTTACAGAAAAATCATATGTAGTTTTGTATGCAAACGTCCGTCTATAACCTGATTGTTGTAAAATATAGGCCGCTTCATAAATTCTTGGGTATTTAATCCATTCAGCTAAAATTTTACCATGATCCCAATTATCAATTATAGTAATAACTGCTCCATTATATGCATTACCATTTTTAAATGTTGTTATTGTTGAAGCACTGCCTAATGCTAAGGCTGCATCAACTCCATATCCATAAAAACTATGATAATTAGTATATGTTGGCATATTCTCTGTAGTGTTTCGAGACTCATATACCGCATCTGATATTATATCTAAATTCATAAAACTATATTGTTGTGATCTAAAAATCTGATTTATTACCGAGTCGGAACCAAATGTATAAATTGGATAACCGTGCTCAGTATAATCTACAGCAACAATACCATGTGCATTAGGATCTTCATCTAAGAAAAACCCAAGTAGGTCTCTGGCTACTGGCGTAATCCCAAATTTCTCAGCATTATTATATGCATATACTAAATCATTATAAGCTTTTTGTATATCTTCTTCACTATAAGGATTCCCTTGAGCAATCTGATCTAAATATTGTCTATCAAATAATTTTTTAAAACCATTATATTCATTTAATCTAACATCTTTTGCATGTTCTGTTAATTCTAAATTCCACTTCGTCCCATACTGCGCTTCAGCCGCGCCTGTAATAACAGGTTTTCCTAATCCGGCATTTACTACAGCCCCGACTCCGGCACTCAGCCATTGAGCCACAGCAGGATTTGTCTTAGCCACTTTTTGAATTTCACCAATTAACGCCTCATTGGTAACTCCCGCATAGAAACCGCTCCCCGGCTTATTACCGGCAACACGAGCGGAACCCTCCGCCACTACACCATGAGCAATCGCTTTAGCCACTTTCTCTTCTTTAGTTTTCGGTTCCCAATAATGCAATTGTTCAAATGCATCTTTAGCAAAGAGCCGAGCTAATTCCTGTCGTTCCTCTACTTTCTTCTTATCAAAGATCTTGTCCAATTTATTAAGACTATTAGCGGTATCTCTAGAGATTGAACGTATATCTACAGATTCATCATGTACAGTTATTGTACCATCAGCAATAGCAGATTTGGTAGTGCTATGTGCGGAATTCTTAGATTCAGGTAATAATTTCGGTAAAAGTCCTAGCGAATTATATACCGCATCTTGTCCCGCTTGACTTAGCGACTTAAAGTTTCCTATATGGTTATAACTGATGCCTGTATTCTTCGAAGAATACTCAGCCGTATTTTCAATATCTTTCATC
>NZ_AZYX01000004.1:0-1200 GCF_000517785.1 Veillonella sp. AS16
GAAAAATTTGAACGTACGAAACCGCATGTTAATATCGGTACAATCGGTCACGTTGACCATGGTAAAACTACTTTGACTGCTGCAATCACTAAAGTATTGGCTGAAAAAGGCCAAGCTGACTTCCAGGATTACAGCATGATCGATAAAGCTCCTGAAGAACGTGAACGCGGTATCACAATCAACACTGCACACGTTGAGTATGAAACTGAAAATCGTCACTATGCACACGTTGACTGCCCGGGCCATGCTGACTATGTTAAAAACATGATCACCGGCGCAGCGCAAATGGACGGTGCTATCTTGGTTGTATCCGCAGCTGACGGCCCTATGCCTCAAACTCGCGAACACATCTTGTTGGCTCGTCAGGTTGGCGTTCCTGCAATCGTAGTATTCTTGAACAAAGCCGATATGGTTGATGACGAAGAATTGATCGAATTGGTTGAAATGGAAGTTCGTGAACTTCTTTCTTCCTACGAATTCCCTGGCGACGAAGTGCCTATTATCGTAGGTTCCGCATTGAAAGCTTTGGAAGGCGATGCTCAATACGTAGCAAAAATCGACGAATTGATGGCGGCTGTAGATTCCTACATCCCAACTCCAGTTCGTGATACTGATAAACCTTTCTTGATGCCTGTGGAAGACGTTTTCACAATCACCGGTCGTGGTACAGTAGCAACTGGCCGTGTTGAACGTGGTGAAGTGAACGTTGGTGACACTGTAGAAGTAGTAGGCTTGAAAGAAAAAGCTGAACAATATGTTGTTACAGGTCTTGAAATGTTCCGTAAAACATTGGATTCCGCAGTAGCAGGTGACAATGTGGGCGCATTGCTTCGCGGCGTTGACCGTAAAGACATCGAACGTGGTCAAGTATTGGCTAAACCGGGTTCCATCAACCCACACACTAAATTCAAAGCAGAAGTATACGTTTTGACTAAAGAAGAAGGTGGCCGTCATACGCCATTCTTCTCCAACTACCGTCCACAATTCTACTTCCGTACAACTGACGTAACAGGTGTTGTAAACCTTCCTGAAGGTGTAGAAATGTGTATGCCTGGCGATAACGTAACAATGGAAATCGAATTGATTACTCCAATCGCTATCGAAGAGGGTCTTCGTTTCGCGATCCGCGAAGGTGGCCACACAGTAGGTGCCGGTGTAGTAACACAAATCGAAGGTTAATATACCTTTTATGCTCATCGC
>NZ_AZYX01000005.1:0-17603 GCF_000517785.1 Veillonella sp. AS16
TTTTGCCATTTAGGATTGTATCCTCCTTCACAAAAACAAATTACATTCTAATATTAATATAATATATTAAACTAATTTAATCAACGGAATTAACATCCTTACAAAGTATTATATCATAATCTATAAAGCTTGATAAACAAAAAATGCTTTCACCTGATTCACTCATCACAGGCAAAAGCATAGATGTATTAAATTGGGATATAAAAAAATCCTCACCAGGTGAGGGTATATGGTGGCGGCACACGGATTTGAACCGCGGACACACCGGGTATGAACCGATTGCTCTAGCCAACTGAGCTATGCCGCCATATGTGGAGCTAGTGACCGGGATTGAACCGGTGACCTTATCCTTACCAAGGATACGCTCTGCCGACTGAGCTACACCAGCACAATGAACGTTCACGTCACTGTAAAAACATGGTTGCGGGGACAGGACTTGAACCTGCGACCTTCGGGTTATGAGCCCGACGAGCTACCAACTGCTCCACCCCGCTATAACTGGTGGAGGGAGAAGGATTCGAACCTTCGAAGTCGAAGACGGCAGATTTACAGTCTGCTCCCTTTGGCCGCTCGGGAATCCCTCCGAAATAAAATGGAGCTGGCGATAGGAATTGAACCCACAACCTGCTGATTACAAGTCAGCTGCTCTACCTATTGAGCTACGCCAGCATTTTCACGACAAGATGTATTCTATCATCCGTCGCACTCAGTGTCAAGATTTTTTTGATAAATTAATCCTGTTTACCAAGGTGCCTCTTTGTGCTTAATCATAATATCATGAAACCATGACCTATGCAAGCATTTTATCAAAAATTATTGAAAAAGCACTTCGGTTGAAAGAATCGCTAAAATTCAACAAAAGTGCTTCTCTATCATAATTAAATATAATACAGATTAAAATTGATTCCGATTACATAATTTATGATCAATTCTGGTCCGATTAATCGATTTCCAAGACATGACTCGGATGTGTAACCGTTACGGAATCATGTTTCGGATCATTATTATGTTCCAAATACAATTTGTCGCCTTCAAGATGACCTCTCCAACCGACAACAATAGGATATGTTTTACTGATAGTTTTCAATAGTTCAAAAGGTTGTAAGTTTAAAATCGGTGCGAAGAACACATTAATTCCGTCCAATAATACGACCTCAGTATCGCTGCGGCTGAGGGCGCGACGAACGGCCTCCTCGGCAAGCTTCGGACGTTCATCACGAGGAACCAACAGAAATTCCTCTTCGATCAATTGTTTCGCTTCCAGATATTTCCAACCCTTTTGTTCAGATAACTCACGAATTAGCAAACTTTTACCGGATCCGGGGCCCCCGACGATAAACAGTATGCGTTCATCGTCACCTTGAATTTGTTCCCATCGTTCCTTTACATCTTGAACAGTAACCATATCCCTTGCCTCCTCGCTGTGACCGTCTCTATTTAACAGGACGGTCAGATAACATAACGGATTTGATATATTGGTTTTTATCATCTAGGGCAAACTGTAGGTAAGAATTGCTTGCCGCCGGATTTTTATATTCGTATACGGTAGCAGTGCCTGTATTCGTTGTAGATTCAACGATACGTGTCGGCATCCCGTAAACAAAGAGCAATAGATATTTTGTATCCCCCATCGCGATACCGCGACGAGTAGGCGTATAAATATTGAGTAACACCCGATTGATCAAGGAATTTTTATCAACGCTGACACCGTATTCGTTATAGCCGATAAAGGTGGAACCGAACAACATACCTTGCGTCTTCCATTCATTATTCGGATCATTGACGAAATGATCGTTCAACTGAAAGCCGCGCAGTACAAAGTCATCAGCCGTCAATTTTCCCGCCTCGAAATTATATACAGGCGCTTTAGGTAATCCGAAACGAGGCCATACCTGTCCGGAAATAAAATCGACAGCCTCCACCGTATTGTTTTTGATGGTAAAAGCGATATAGTTTTTACGATCATCTAACATGGATTTTTTTTGGCTATTATTATTTGTATTCTCTACAGAGGTGGTAAACTCCTTTTTTTGGTCCCATGAATTTTCCTCATGACCTTCATATAGGAAAATATAGGTCTCATTCTTTTGGTCACGCCACATCGCATTGGGACTGCCATAAGCAAAAACGAGTTCCATACGCGTGCTGCCCGGACCGATATCGCGTACAGTAGCGGTGCCCTTTTTCGTACTATGAATATTAGTAATGGTATTCGGTTCAAAGAAGTAATTAGCCCCTTGTCCCCGCAACTGATTGTCTACCAATCGTTCCTTTGCAGGACCCGTATAAACGGTAACATCAAAATCCTTCATGAAATAGGTGGTGAAATTATCCCGCACGGAAGTGCGTTCCACATCTTTAGGAGCTGTAAAGTGATCACCCAAACGGTATCCTTCAATCGCATAATCATCCGCCGTATCGCCGAGAGCCGGTAAATTATTAGCCGTATAGGACTTACCGATGTCAGCCAGGTTATTCTTTGTCACACTCGGCAAAGGCCCCTCATTTTCACTGGCCGCCTGCCAATACTGAATAGAATCACCGAAATCTGTAACGGCCATCTGTTCCGCAAGCCAGCCCGTTTTGGACTGTTCCGGACTTTTCGTAGTTGCCACGGGCATAGTCTTTGTAGCAGCAGGTTCCTCCGCATATCCGATGCCGGTTGCAGATAGTCCTATCAAAAGTGTTGCCGCAATGCGACGCTTCATAGAATGGTTCATCGATTATTCTCCAACTGTGCACGCAACCACGAGAGCCATGGTTCTAGCCCATCGCGAGCAGTGCAACTCACTTCAAAAATTTCCCCTGCGGGATTCAAGTTCCGTATATCCTGTAAAGCCTTATCCTTTTTAAACGGTATATACGGCAACAAATCAATCTTATTCAGTAAAATCGCTTTCGACTCTTTAAAAATCAACGGATATTTGAGAGGTTTATCCTCTCCTTCCGTAACGGATAGAACAGTGACCTTCATACTTTCACCGATATCAAATTCCGCCGGGCACACAAGATTACCTACATTTTCTATGATAATCATATCGAGGTCATCCAGATTCAAGTCCCCCAATGCATCTTGAATCATTTTCGCATCCAGATGACAACCGCCTACCGTATTAATTTGAATAACCGGTACACCCAGTGCGTGGATTCGTTCCGCATCTTTAGCGGTGAACAGATCGCCTTCAATAACGGCAAGACGATAATCTTTAGCAAGGTCCTGTAACGTCGCCTCTAAAAGAGAGGTCTTGCCCGACCCCGGAGAGCCCAGCAGATTAAATACAAATATGTTCTTTTCCTTAAACAGCTGTTGTAAGGACTCTGCAATGGCATCATTTTTCGCCAGTACATCCGTTTTAACTTGAACTTGCATGGCCTTCCTTTCTCTCAATCTATATCCATAGAGGTCACCTGTAATTCACGACCTCCTACGGTTTGTACAAAATGACTGTCACAATAGGGACAGATAAATTTATAATCCGCCACGTGAAAGTGACGGTCACAATCCAAACACCTTCCTTCAATAGGAATGGTATTAATTTCAATACGAGACCCTTCTGCAGGAGTATTTTTCGTTACCGCATCCCAACAGAACAGCAATGCATCCGGCTCGACACCGCTCATAAGGCCTAGATCAAGTTGCACAGAATGAACGACTTTCGCCTCATGCTGTCGCAATGTATCAAGGGCAATATCGAGGATGCCTTCAGCTATGGACATTTCATGCATGATATGCCTCGTATACAGCCTCGAGCATCATCGTTGTCGTAACGGATCCGACACCGCCCGGCACCGGAGTGATGGCCGAAGCAATATCCTTCACCGCATCATAATCCACATCGCCCACCGTTTTCCCGTTCAATTCATTGATACCTACATCGATAACTACGGCTCCAGGCTTAATCATATCCGCAGTAATCATATGAGGTCGACCGGCCGCAGCAATAACGATATCACCTTGTTTTACATAATTTGCCAGATCCGGAGTCCTGGAATGGCAAATCGTGACGGTGCCGTGTGCCGCGAGGGTCATGAACGCTACGGGCTTACCGATAACCTGGCTGCGTCCTACAACGACCACATGTTTTCCTTCTACAGAAATATCATAGTGATCCAGAATCGCCATACACGCCTTTGCGGTACACGGTGCAAAACCGCCCTTGCCGGCCGTTACGAGTCCGATATTATACGTAGTGAGGCCGTCGATATCCTTTTTAGGGTCAAGCGCATCGATGAGCGCTTCCGTATCGATATGTTTCGGCATCGGCATCAACGGCAAAATGCCGTGAACGGTGTCATCATCATTCAGTTCCCGTAATACCGTCACCACTTCATCATGAGAGGCTGTTTCGGGTAATTCTCTCAGCACAAATCCGTATCCGAAATTCTTCGCCGTTTTTTCCATGAATGTGGCATACATGTGAGCACCGTGATCATTTCCGACAAGTAATACCGCCATGGTAATCACCGCATCACCAACCGCTGCGATTTTATTCTGCAATGCCGTCTTATGGGCATCGGCCACCGCCTTACCACGTAATTCAATCATAACTATCTCCATTTCAAAGGCTCTAACAAAATTACCGCTAAACTATTAGCGACTAAAATGAACTATAATAGCATCGCCCGCTTTGACGGTAGAACCGGGACTTTCATCCTGAGAAACCGCGATACCCGTACCGTCCGGCTTAAATGCAAGTCCGGCCTTATGGAGCCAGTCGCGCACTTCGCCATATGTAAAGCCCCCGAAATTAGGCAATACCATAGAACCGTCACCGGACGGATTCACCGGCGGCAACGAAATGCTCGGTACGGATGCTACTTCAGCACCATCCTTGACATAAGGACTGATCTGATAATATCGCACGAGCTGCGCCATGATGTTCTTAAATACCGGCGCCGCAATTTGCCCGCCGTAAATAGAACCTTTTTTCGGATCATCAATGGCTACGAGGACTACGAATTTAGGATCTTCTACAGGGCCGAAACCGATAAAGGACGCAATATATTGTCCATCCAGATAACCGCCGTTTTTCGTATCCAGTTTTTCGGCTGTCCCCGTCTTACCGCCGAAATGATACCCTTCAACCATCGCTTTCGTACCGCCCCCCTCGGAGACTTCTTTTTCCAGTATATCCACGATGGTTTTCGCCGTTTCAGTCGGAATCGGTTGACCTACGGTAGTGGGCTCCGTCGTACTCGTCACCTCGCCCTGAGCATTGCTGTAGGACTTGATGATGTGAGGTTTCATCATGGTGCCCCCGTTGGAAATGGCCCCGAAGGCACGCACCATTTGAAGCGGCGTTACCGCTACACCTTGACCGATAGACATCGTCGCCACGTCGAGTTTACTCATATCCTGAGGATCATATAAAATACCTTCCCCTTCTCCGGGCAATTCAATGCCTGTAGTGGAACCGAACCCATAATCGCGAACATATTTTGAGAGGATTTCGGCACCGGTTGTCGTACCGACTTCCGCCATCCCCGTATTGATGGAATATTTCAGGATATCCAAAAGGCGTACCTGACCATAGCCTTCACCATTCCAGTTGCGAATGATATGTCCATTGGCTAAAAAGGCACCTTTATCGTTGTACACCTTATCGAGCTCCCATTTACCGGAAGCCAATGCGGCAGACGCGATAATCGGCTTAAACGTGGAACCCGGTTCATACAAGTTCGTAACGGCGATATTTTTAAAGTCTTCTTCCGTTCCCTGATTGTAATGATTAGGATCATAGGTCGGACGGTTTGCCATGGCTAGAATTTCACCGGTCTTCGGATCCATAACGATGACGCTGGCGTGCTTCGCCCCCGTATCGGCCATGGCCTTATCCAAAGCTCGTTCCGCCATAAACTGAATCGTAGCATCAATCGTCAATGTTATACTTTTACCCTTATCAGGTAAAAACTTGGATAATACGGAGCCGAAAATAGCGTTTCCCTTGTTATCCGTTGCAACGATTTCCTGCTGAACTCCGCCCTTCAGTTCATCGTCCAGCACCATTTCAAGGCCGTCCAGACCTTTATCATCAGTACCGACAAAGCCGAGAATCTGAGCCGCCAGGATACCGTTCGGATAATATCGTTTGGACTCTTCTACAAAGTTGAGCCCCACAATATTGTTATCCTTAATGATCTTCGCCACCGCCTTGGAGTGCTCCGGTTCCATCATCCGGTCAAGCCAGACGAATGCGGAATCCTCCTGCAATGCTTTTACAATATCCGATTCGGACATCATCACATGCGGCGCAATCAGTTCCGCGATTTCCTGCGGCGATTGCTTGATCATTTTCGGATCCGCATATAAGGATTTTGTCACCACGCTCATGGCCAGCGGTTTGCCATTGCGATCATAAATGGTGCCACGCGGCGATTGCAGTTTTCTATCCACCTGTACCTGCGACAAATTCTTTGCCTGCAAATCAAAGGTATCAAAAATTTGTAGTTGTGCCAGTCGGCCTACGAGTGCGAAGGCCACCCCCATGAGAATCGCCAGACAACATGTCGTTCTGTTCCAGCCACTCATTCGTTTCAATATTTTTTCTACTATATTCATCATTTCTCCAATGGACGGCGCAGTTTACGATCCAAGGCGTTATATAGAGCATCAGGCTCATTCGGAATAACACCGTTCTGCACCTGTTGCAACAGATACTGCAAGCCTTCTCCGGCCCGCTTTCCCGCCAATTCAATCACCCGTTCATCATAATTCAGGTCCTTAGTATGTACAGGCATGGATAAGCTCAAATCCGCCATGCATTCACCAAACGCCAATGTGCCGTCCGTCGCCGCATTAGGCTTTCCGCAGCCCAATACATCAGCGGCGCACACCTTGGCCAGCTGTTCCCAGGCCTCACGCATAATTTGACTATCCCTAAATTCACCGCTTCGCGCTTCCTTGCGGATCCACTTTCGTTCATCCGCATCACCGTTCTGAGCAAAATAGTGAAAGCGCATGTGATTCTTTACAATCCACGCAACACGGCGCACAAAATTTTTAGAATAACCCAACCGGGTTAATATGGTCTCCGTCATCTCGGCACCTAATGTATCATGACCGCGATCTGTGAGCCGCCCATTATGAACGGCGCGAATCATAGGCATTCCCTTTGCCACATCATGCAGCAAGGCCCCCCAACGGACCGTTAAATCCGGCTCCGTATGGGCAACAACGGCCAATGTATGATACCAACCGTCGAACTCGTGAAAGTCCTTTTCTTGAGGAAGATTCACCAAGTGATACAATTCAGGCAAAATCGGTACTTCTCTCGCCACACCATTTTCCACAACGCGACACGAGCATTCGGCAAGACGTGATTGAACGAGCACATCCAAGCCCTTCGCCACAGCCGGCTCCAGCATGAGTCGGTCCAGTTCACCTCGGACCCGGTCCAGTGATAACCCCGACACACGATGAAACGCCTTCGGCATTGCATCCAGTAACTCCTTGGTCGGCAGAAAATCGAGCTTTGCCACGAAACGGCAGGCCCGAAAAAGTCGTAACGCATCTTCTTCGAACCGCTCCACAGGATTGCCGATGGTACGCAATGTTTTATGTTTAATGTCTCGACGGCCTCCGACAAGGTCAATGATTTCACCATGCCGGTTCATGGCCATACCGTTCACCGTAAAATCACGCCGTGCCACATCTTCTTCAAGGGTATTCGCATAGGTGATTTCCTCGGGTCGATGACTGTCTGTACCGTATCGCTCTTTTCTGAATGTCGCAATTTCATAATGCGCCTCACCGACAGTGGCCACGACGACCCCAAAAGACTTTCCTACGAGGTCTGTCGTCTGCACATCATGACTGCGCAATGTATCGATAACCGCATCGGGGCGTGCAGATGTAACAATGTCTATATCATGAGGTTCACGATGTAACAATACATCGCGAACAGCACCGCCTATGATATAAGCTTCATAGCCGGCATCTTCCAATATGGACAATATGCGTTTCGCCTGTTCCATCTGACGCCCTCCTTTCCACGCTAGTCTAACCTTTATTTTACTACAAATGGAGGCATGAAAAAAGATGCAACCCTTATAAGGATTGCACCCGTTTTGTAATTGCCAGTCCCGTCGGTGTTATCGCAAGACCGCCATCGCTCGTTTCTCGCAATGCTACAGGCATAGCGCGACCGATATTATTCATTGTTTCGATAACTTCATCCGGCGGAATCTGGCTTTCAATACCTGCTAAAGCCATTTCCGCAGCGGTAATAGCATGGACCGCATAGAAACCGTTACGTTTTACGCACGGCACCTCTACAAGTCCCGCTACAGGGTCACAGGCAAGGCCCAATAAATTTTTCATGCACAAAGCAACCGCATCCCCCACTTGACGCGGTGTACCGCCCATCATTTCCACGATGGCACCGGCCGCCATACACGCAGCAGTACCGATTTCCGCCTGACATCCGCCAACGGCACCGGCCACACAGGCGCGGTTTGCCACCACATTTCCGATGCCTGACGCCGCTAAAAAGCCCTTTATCACCGTAACCTTATCCAATTTATAGTGCTCAACTATGGCTTTCACCGCACCGGGCATAACGCCGCAGGATCCGGCCGTAGGACACGCGACAATGCGAAACATTTTCGCATTCGCCTCGTTAACGGCAATGGCATAGGTCATCGCCTTATACGCAATCTCGCTCATAAAGCGGGGCTTTTGTCCATTCAGATGAGCCGCCTGACCACCGGACATTCCGGATGTCGTTTTTTCGGTATAAGATAATCCGGCTTGAATAGATTCTTCAAAAATATCCAGGCGACGTTCAATTTCATTGAACACATCCGACTCTGTGCGGTCGTAATTTTCCAATTCATTACGCAGTACCACTTCACCAAAGGAAATCTTATTCTCCTCCGCCAGGCGAATAATATCTGCAACTGTATCATATGCATAACTCATAATTCGCTCTCCTATAACGCCTCAAAGGTCATGACATCCTGAATACCGGGACACTCGCGCATAAACTGAACCGTAATGGGATTGACCACGGTATCCGTAGTAATAACCATAACCGCATCCTTATGTCTGCCCTTGCGGAATACGCGCATCGTCGCAATATTGATATCCGATTCGCTAAGCGCCTGGCTGACAAGAGAAATAGCACCGGGACGATCCTCATGAAATACGACGAGCGTAAATTCATCCCCCGTAATGGACATATCATTGCCATCCACTTCGGTAATCATGATTTGACCGCCACCGAGCGAGCGTCCCACAACAGCCATATGACGATTATGCTCATCATACATATCAAATCGCACCACATTCGGATGCCCCACATCAAGCGGAGATTCAATAAACTTATACTCCATGCCCTCCTGCTGCGCCATTGTATCGGCAATGCGAATATTCGCATCATCCTCCTTAAAGCCCAATAAGCCGCCTAAGAGCGCCTTATCCGTACCATGCCCCTTGTACGTCTTAGCGAAGGAACCGTATAATGTGAGGTCCACCCTCTTCGGCGTAGACCTGAATATGCAGCGCGCCATCTTCCCCAGCCGCGCGGCCCCTGCCGTATGCGAACTGGACGGCCCGATCATCACGGGCCCTATAATATCAAAAATACTATTCATAATCGCCTCTATAGTAGATATACAAAACAATGTACAACGATAATTACCATACCGTACCATTTTCATATAACCATGAATGAAAACGTCATCTATAATTCCACGAAAACACAGGAATTAACAGCAATTATCCTTATTCATCTATAGTATAACAATGAAATTACAGGACTGTCTATATGTACATCGGCGGCATATTTGTACGTCTTCAATAGACTCTCTTTATTCTTGTGAAA
The DNA here is from genome assembly GCF_000517785.1 of Veillonella sp. AS16. Taxonomy (NCBI): domain Bacteria; kingdom Bacillati; phylum Bacillota; class Negativicutes; order Veillonellales; family Veillonellaceae; genus Veillonella; species Veillonella sp. AS16. The sequence goes on from NZ_AZYX01000005.1 coordinate 9,825, forward strand.
GTTATCTTGGAAGGATCATATATTGATGGGACACCTTCACATCTACAGTTATAAAAAGGAAGGACTATACTTATGCAGCGACATCAGGTCACGAGGAGCAAAGAAGTATAGTCCTTCCTTTTTAATTAAAATGTAGTAATGAAATCTGGGCTCCATCAATATACATACCACTAACAGATAACTTTCACAGGAATAAAAAAACACACCCCGGGAGAGATGCCCAGGGTGCGCCATATATATAACAACAGTCCTAAATCATAAAAGAGAGGGGAAATAGGACTGCAGTTACCTAGTTAATAGATCCGATTAGCCCAAGATAGCTTTCATATCAGCTTCCGGAGTTGTAATTGGATGCAATTGGAATTTTTCTACCAAAATGTTCAATACATTGCTGGAGAAGAATTTAGGCAAAGAAGGTCCGATGTAAATGTTACGGATACCCAATGCCAACAATGTCAACAAGATACATACCGCTTTTTGTTCGTACCAGGACAATACCAAAGTTAATGGCAAGTCGTTTACGTCACATTCAAATGCACCGGCCAAGGCTACTGCTACTTGAATAGCGGAGTAAGCATCGTTACATTGACCCATATCAAGGATACGAGGGATACCTCCGATTTCACCGATGTTAAGGTCGTTGAAACGGAATTTACCACAAGCCAATGTCAATACTACAGTATCATCTGGAGTCTGTTTTACGAATTCAGTGTAGTAGTTACGGCCAACTTTAGCACCGTCACAACCACCTACCAAGAAGAAGTGTTTAATAGCACCGGCTTTTACAGCATCGATTACTTTATCAGCAATCCCCAATACTGTACCATGACCGAAACCAGTGGTTACTTCATGACCGCCGTTGATTCCTGTGAAGTGTTGAGCTTCTTTGTAGCCGCCCAATTCGATAGCGCGGTTGATAACTGCGGAGAAGTCTTTAGTGCCGTCTTCTTTTTCTTCCACGTGTGCACAGCCGTCGAAACCTACCATATCTGTAGTGAAGATATTAGCTTTGTAGTTTTCTTTTGGTGGCATAATGCAGTTTGTAGTGAACAAGAATGCGCCAGGAACGTCAACAAATTCTTTTTGTTGATTTTGCCATGCTGTACCGAAATTACCTTTCAATTGAGGATGTTTCTTCAATTCAGGATAAGCGTGGCAAGGCAACATTTCACCGTGAGTATAGATATTCACACCTTTACCGTCAGTTTGTTCCAATAATTGTTTCAAATCATGAAGGTCATGACCGGTTACAACGATGAAAGGACCCGGTTCTACAGTCAAAGGAACTGTAGTCGGTACAGGTGTACCATATGTTTCAGTATTAGCTTTATCAAGAACAGCCATACATTTCAAGTTGATATGACCGAATTCCATCAAAAGATCAAGCCATTCTTCAGCGCTGTGATCTTTAGCGAATTCCACCATGCCTTTAACGAACCAAGCGTCAACATCAGCATCGTGGAAGCCAAGGCGAGCAGCATGCCATGCGTATGCAGCCATACCGCGCATACCTAACAATAATGTGGAGCGAAGGGATACGATGTCTTCTTCACCCTTCCACAATTGTTCCCAATCGAAATTTTGTTGAACGCTGTCCACTTTCGCATGATAAGCATTCACTTCGTCAATGAATTCTTGAACGCGGTCTTCAGAGAAGTTCACGTTTGTTACGCACATGAACAAACCGCGCATAATATAATCGATACCTTCTTTAGTGTGACCTTTTACGTCTAACGCACGAGCCAAGCCCACCAAAGCTGCAGTTAATTCGTCTTGTTTGTTTGCAACCGGTGCAGTTTTACCACATACACCTTGTACTGTACAGCCACCCGGTGCTGCTGATTGTTCACATTGATAACAGAACATACTCATTGAAAATCCTCCTTTGCGAGACTTTCTCGCGGTCAAGCTTAAAATCTATAAAACCTGTACGATATACCGATAATTATCGGATATCCGATTGATTACATTGCAAAGTATATCCTAAAGGTGATACAATTTCTGTAGCTTGAGCAACAAATAAAAACTTTTTTGAAAAAATTTACCTGACTCCCCTTACGGAACAGGTCGGACATCAGTCCCCATATTATGATTATACAAAACCTATTTAGGATTACATATACGATTTATCACACAGGAGGCGCTTATGAAACAAATACTTTCAAACGATATTATCAACCAATACATGCCTATCCTCACACAATGTCCACTCTTCAACAACTTAGGGGAAACGGAATTGCGCAGCTACTTGAACAACGCAAAGGTTATCGTACACAGCTACAAGAAAAATGAATTTGTCGCCCTCTCCGGCGATCCGATGGAGGGTATCGGCGTTATTCTCGAAGGCAGTACGCTCTTAACACGGGAAAACGTGATGGGCCAACGTGTCATCATGGCGAACCTCGACGAATCCGCCATCTTCGGCGAGGCTCTGCTATTCAGCAAACATCCGCTCTGGCCTGCTACGATCAAGGCTGTGAAAGCAACAAAAATCATGTTTATTCCGTTAGAAACATTCATCGAAACCTTGCCGGACTGTCACCAGTGTCAGACGAAAATCCTGTCAAACCTGTTACAGGACTTATCTGAAAAAGCAATCCTTCTCACAAGAAAGGTTCACTATCTCACATTAAAGGGAATGCGAGAAAAAATATTCGCGTATTTCACAGATCTGTATAACCGTCAGCAGTCTACGACAATCCACCTCCCTCATAATCGCGAACAGATGGCGGAGGTTCTCAACGTATCCCGTACTGCTCTCAGCCGTGAACTGGGCCGCCTGCGTAATGAAGGCATCATAGATATTACAGGCCGCAATGTAACCTTAAAAAACATCGATGAAATCGAAGAGTTCGGATTTAACGGATTATAATTGATAAAGCCTCACCCGTCATATCGACCGGGTGAGGCTTTTCTTTACAATCCAAAATCTGTCAGAACCAATGAGACAAATCAAATTCTTCACCGATGGTTGCTTTCACATGAGCGCGTCCCAAATAAAGACCTAATAAAGTCAAGCTGATGGACGACATCGGAGTATTATCAAATACATCCGCCAAATCGAGAAGTACCGGTGAAATATCATCCATGATATCGCGCGCTTCCTGCCCTGCAAATGCGGTAGGCTTACTCTTCATAAGAGCGATCAGATCGCGCTGTACCATGAAGTTAGAAATACGCGTTTCTCTAAAGAATCGCGGTGCCATCGCTTCATCAACAAGGGCCAGTTTATACAGATTGGAATTCAAGCTGCGCACCACATACCGCGGATCAACACCATGCCCGTCCGTAGCTCGGAACAATTCCTCCTTGGTAAAACCGCGATAGTTAAATACAAACGGATACGAGTTCGACAACACCTGAGCCAATGTAATCGATTCACGTTCCTCCTGCGTACAGCGGAGATACTCCAGCTGACGATAAAACGACGGATTTTGAGGCAAATCGGAAATAAACGGCTCAATATATTTTTCCACATAATGTTGAAAGTGAATGAGCCCATAGTTATTTGAATTACGAGAATACTGTAACAGCAAAGTTAAGGCCATCACCTGAAAGTGCCCCAATGTCATATGCGGTAACACGCGCAACGCATCAAATGCCACTAAATAAGGTGTGCTGGACTTCGGAGACTGTACCACATCGAGAAACGCGCCCAATGCGGCGGATTTCATCCACTCCGTCGTCGTACCCGCATAGGCTTTCTGCATACTCATCAACGCCTCTTGGATGACGATATTATCCAATAATACATTGACCTCCGCCACAGTTGTAACGTTGAGCGCCGCCAATGCATCCCGTGTGATAGATTCAACATACTGATGCGTGTCACCGGACAAAACACCAAAGGCATGAGTAAAAGGAGCCATCGCCATTTCAAGATACTTATCTTCGTAATCTATTTGCGGTACAGCATGAGAGGATGACTCTTCATGTAACCGTTCAGTAGCAGCCAGCTGCTCATTGATTTCCGCAGCATCAAAGAGGCGTGTTTCTTCCAAGGCGGATAACGCCTGAGGTGCGGCCTGTTCCTGATCATTCCGCTTTTCCTTTATAACGCCGCCGATCATCTGTGTGGCGTCAATAGCTTCCTCTTTATCCGCCGCAAGGGCTTCCAGGGATTCACCCATGGCAATCGTATCCTCAACACCTTCAGATTGCTGACGCATTTCATCCGTAACAGCATCAAGAATAATTGTATCTGATGTAGCCTGCAAATTCGGTACAACCGACTGTTCCGGAGAATCAGCTGCATCCTGTGTATCAGGCACATCTGATGTAGCCGATGTATCCTCACGCTCCGGATCACCTAGTTTTAATGATGTTTTATAAGCGACATACTCATCAGGAATCAAATCGCTTTCACGAGAATCCACAAGGGCAAGAGCATATTCATTTTGAGGTTGTGTATCCTGAGCCAACGCCTCTTGATTGTCGTCTACATTAAATTGTTGATTTTGAGGGGACGGAACGCGAGAATACTCATCTTGATATCTGTCTGCATTATGACTGTCGCTATGAAACGACGTATCCTGCAAAGACTCATGTTGATACGTATCTACACCGGAACCATTATTTTGAAGCGGAATATCATACTGAGGTTCACGCTGATAAGAATCCGCACCGGGTTCCTTATTTAAAAATGGTATTTCCGGATATGCTTTACTGCCATGACCTGTATTCGTATTATGCCGCGTATGACGAACACGTGTGTCGCGCTTCGTATCACGTGTTTGACTTTTACCATCACCACGATTAAATACGGCGTAACAAACCGCAAAAAAGCCCAATGCCACAATGGTCAAAACAAAATAAGGTACTACGCTTGACATAACTCTCCCCCTACATCAACGTTTCATTATATACAGCACGTCCGCCCCCAATGCTCTTAGGACGAACACGACACGCGGTCACATGAGCGGAACCGATCTCCTTAATACTGAGACGCACCGGCACTGTCACATGTTTCATATGCATACCGATAAAAGTATCGCCGATATCTATACCTGCATCGGCTTTAATAAACTCAACCACCACAGGATTTGTGAACTGTTCATAGGCCCTCACCGCCATAGCACCGCCGGCATGCAGCTGAGGAACCACATTCACCTCTTCCTCCCATGTAACGGCTCCACGCTCCATCACCAGAGCGCGATTAATATGCTCACAACATTGAACCGCTAAATTAAGCCCACGAGCCTTAACGGCATCATATATTTCATCAAATACGGCATGAGCCACATCAACGTGGGAATCAGTGCCTATTTTTTTGCCCATAATTTCACTGGTGGAGCAACCGACAACAAATAATTGCCCCGCATGAATCTTTGCTAAATCTAACAACTCAATCATCGCCACACGGACAGACTGACGGATATCTTCTAAGGAACTCATATCATCGCCTCACTCGATAATGAATATATAAAATCTATAATGTATGTTATCACAAAATCGATAGATTCGATAGACTATACTCTACACATTTGAGGTGAACATCGCATGATAATACCGTATAAATCTTGAAAGTATCGCCCTATACCGCCGGAGACATTTAAAGGCAACAAAAAAGAGGCTCGCTAAAGCAAGCCTCTTTCAATCGCTCAGTGGCGACGATTAGATTTTTCTGTAAGGTTTTTGACCTAATTCGTAGAAGTTGTTACCTTCAGTATCGCCGACTACGATGCAAGGGAAATCTTCAACAGTCAATTCAGCCAAAGCTTCTGGGCCAAGTTCACCATAAGCAAGTACTTCATATTTTTTGATGGATTTTGCAATCAATGCTGCAGCGCCACCCACTGCTGCGAAGTATGTGCAGCCGTTTTTCTTCATGGATTCAACTACTTCTGGTTTGCGGGAACCTTTACCGATCATGCCTTTGATACCTTGATCAAGCATAGTCGGTGTGTAAGCATCCATACGGCCGGAAGTTGTAGGACCAGCGGAACCGATTGGATCACCAGGTTTTGCAGGTGTTGGTCCAAGATAATAAACGAATTTATTTGTCCAGTCGATTGGCAATTTTTCACCACGCGCTAAAGCTTCAGTCATAACTTTATGAGCAGCATCACGAGCGGAGTAAATTTTACCGGTGATAAGAACGCTATCACCAACTTTTAATTTGCGGGAAAACTCTTCATTATATTCTTCAGTATTAATGCGAATTGATTCAGCCATTGTTTTTACCTCCTATCGATTAAAGTACTACGTGAGCATGACGAGCAGCATGGCACATGATAGTAACTGCAACAGGAAGACCTGCGATATGAGTTGCACCCCATTCGATGTTTACACCGATACAAGTTGTAGTGCCGCCCAATTGTGGTCCAATACCGGTCTTGTTAACCATTTCCATAATTTCTTCTTCCAATTTTGCATAGTCTGCATCTTTATGAGGTACGCTAATGTCACGAAGCAACGCTTTTTTGGACATAACAGCTGCCTGGTCCATAGTACCGCCAATACCTATACCGAGTACGATTGGAGGGCATGGGTTAGGACCTGCATGTTTTACGATTTCAAGAACTGCATTTTTAACGCCTTCCACGCCATCAGCAGGTACGAGCATAGCTACATCGGATTTATTTTCAGAACCGAAACCCTTTAACTCTACTTGAATATCTACTTTATCGCCAGGAACGATTTCAGTGTAGATGATAGCAGGTGTGTTATTTTGTGTATTTTTGCGGTTGAACAACGGTTCAGCTACAACGGATTTACGAAGGTACCCTTCAACATAACCGGCTGCAACACCAGCATTGATAGCTTCTGTAAGGTCACCACCAACGAAATGAACATCTTGACCAACTTTTAAGAATACCATTGTCATACCGGTATCTTGGCAGTAAGGACGATCTTCAGCATCGGCAATTTCTGCATTTTTGATGATTTGATCGAGAACGATACAACCTACCGGAGACTCTTCTGTTTCACGGCCTTTTTTCAAACCTTCATAGATGTCTTTTGGCAAGTGGTAAGCTGCGTCCATACACATTTGACGGACTGTTTTTGTGATTTCAGATACTTGAATCTCGCGCAAGATAATCCCTCCTCAGGAAAATAGTTGAATATTAATTCTAATACCGATGAGATGAATTACATTTCTCAAGCATATGAGAGAATATCCATCTCAAACCGATTGAGATTAACTCTATACATAAATCGTAGCACACAATATAGGGGGATTCAACGCCCTACCTATACAGTTTTCTCAATGCTTTCCAAGGTTTTGAGAATTATTTTCACGCATAATTCTACATATATTAAGGCCATCCTGCGAGTATTTTTTCATGATTTATTCCGTAATCATTCTATTTTATAGGTGTGATAAAAGTCATACATATACAGCAGTCTTCCCGCTCTATAGAATGCTTTATATAAAATTTTCAAAACCTATACAATATCTTCTAAAAACCTTGTGAAAGCAGTCTATATCTAATAAGATAAATACACTAATTATACTAATTGATATTATCTTTCAACAACTTTGATTAAACTTTTTAATCTTGCATATCTATACCGATTATCTTCAATATAGATATATTGCTAACTCTTACCTATATTCCTATTATAAAACACCGACAATCCCAGTAAATAACTGTATATTCTTCTCTCAACAAGTTTTATAAAAATTACTGACCAACTCATCACTTTTTATTATGAGTTATATAATTCATAATGTTATGTCTTTTAGTCATACCATTTAACACGAAATTCGGCGACTTTAGCCAAAAAAAATGCTTGCTTTTATAATAAATCTAACATATAATAACAAACGTACCA
>NZ_AZYX01000006.1:0-1776 GCF_000517785.1 Veillonella sp. AS16
GCCAAAGTGTCGACCTAAGTGACATCCAGGCTCTCGGCCCGGTGTATGTCTCCCTAGAAAGGAGGTGATCCAGCCGCACCTTCCGATACGGCTACCTTGTTACGACTTCACCCCAATCATCGACTTTACCTTAGACGGCTGGCTCCCGAAGGTTACCCCACCGGCTTTGGGTACTTCCGACTTTCGTGGTGTGACGGGCGGTGTGTACAAGGCCCGGGAACGTATTCACCGCAGTATGCTGACCTGCGATTACTAGCGATTCCGACTTCACGTAGGCGAGTTGCAGCCTACGATCCGAACTGAGAGAGTGTTTCTCGGGTTCGCTCCACCTCGCGGCTTCGCTTCCGTCTATTAACTCCCATTGTAGTACGTGTGTAGCCCAGGTCATAAGGGGCATGATGATTTGACGTCATCCCCGCCTTCCTCCGCATTGTCTGCGGCAGTCTCTCATGAGTCCCCACCCGAAGTGCTGGCAACATAAGATAAGGGTTGCGCTCGTTGCGGGACTTAACCCAACATCTCACGACACGAGCTGACGACAACCGTGCACCACCTGTTTTCTGGCTTCCGAAGAAGAGGAACCATCTCTGGTTCTGTCCATCAATGTCAAGACCTGGTAAGGTTCTTCGCGTTGCGTCGAATTAAACCACATACTCCACCGCTTGTGCGGGCCCCCGTCAATTCCTTTGAGTTTCAACCTTGCGGTCGTACTCCCCAGGCGGGGTACTTATTGCGTTAACTCCGGCACAGAAGGGGTCGATACCTCCTACACCTAGTACCCATCGTTTACGGCCAGGACTACCGGGGTATCTAATCCCGTTCGCTCCCCTGGCTTTCGCGCCTCAGCGTCAGTTTTCGTCCAGAAAGTCGCCTTCGCCACTGGTGTTCTTCCTAATATCTACGCATTTCACCGCTACACTAGGAATTCCACTTTCCTCTCCGATACTCTAGATCAGCAGTTTCCATCCCCTCACGGGGTTAAGCCCCGAACTTTTAAGACAGACTGACTGATCCGCCTGCGCGCGCTTTACGCCCAATAATTCCGGACAACGCTTGCCACCTACGTATTACCGCGGCTGCTGGCACGTAGTTAGCCGTGGCTTTCTATTCCGGTACCGTCAATCCTCCTAACTATTCGCAAGAAGGCCTTTCGTCCCGATTAACAGAGCTTTACAACCCGAAGGCCGTCATCACTCACGCGGCGTTGCTCCGTCAGACTTTCGTCCATTGCGGAAGATTCCCCACTGCTGCCTCCCGTAGGAGTCTGGGCCGTGTCTCAGTCCCAATGTGGCCGTTCATCCTCTCAGACCGGCTACTGATCATCGCCTTGGTGGGCCGTTACCCCTCCAACTAGCTAATCAGACGCAATCCCCTCCTTCAGTGATAGCTTATAAATAGAGGCCACCTTTCATCTATCCTCGATGCCGAGGTCAGATCGTATGCGGTATTAGCAGTCGTTTCCAACTGTTGTCCCCCTCTGAAGGGCAGGTTGATTACGCGTTACTCACCCGTTCGCCACTAAGATTGATGGAAGCAAGCTTCCGTCGCTCTTCGTTCGACTTGCATGTGTTAAGCACGCCGCCAGCGTTCGTCCTGAGCCAGGATCAAACTCTCCAAGATATCTTGAAGCTATTTGAATAGCTCATTTGTTTTGTTGTCGCTACACTTAAGTAGCTTTGAATTATGGTTGGTTTTGACATCGTCAAAACCCGCACTCTGGCATATGTTCAATCGTTTTGATTGATTACCTATCATTGTTCAGTTTTCAAAGATCTG
>NZ_AZYX01000007.1:0-803757 GCF_000517785.1 Veillonella sp. AS16
AATCTAAAGGTAATAAGAGCGAAGCGACGACAGATTCACTGCATCGCTTAGTTCGAAGTGTAAGAGTTACCATGTAGTGAAGCTATATAGGGAAATCCACAGCGACGAATACCCAGTATCCTGGAGGGAAGAACCGTACATAAGGATTCGCTGATTAACGAAAAGAAAAAGGCCTACCGAGTGGTAGGCCTTTTCTTTTTGCTCGTCTCCAACTAGTTATTTCTGCTAGAGTCGTCTCCAGCCAAAGTTGTACAAGTAAAATCCATCTGTATTTATCAATAAGCCAAATTTTCAGCAGAGCTGCATAGGTAATTTCGCAGCTATGAAAAAAGAGCTACCTAAGCAGCTCTTTATAACTTATTCAACACCAACCATTACGTTGGTAGCTTTGATAACAGCAACAACTTCTTTGCCTACTGTTAAGTTCAATTCTTTTACAGATTGTAATGTAATATCAGCAGTAATGATATTGTCATTTCCTACATTGATTTTTACGATAGCGTTTACAGCACCTTCTTGGATTTCAACGATAGTACCTTTTAATTGATTTCTTGCACTTAATTTCATTTACTACTCCTTACAAAAATATAATAAAATATATATAAATATTATATCATATTATATTATATTATATAAAAAAAGCCATGATGCTTGTTACATCATGGTTATTCATGGAGCGGGCGAAGGGAATCGAACCCTCCTCTCAAGCTTGGGAAGCTCGCATTCTACCGATGAACTACGCCCGCAAGATGTACATATTGTATCATATTATTAATAATATGAACAGGTTTATCTTGTATGGTTTATGTTGTTGGTCAGTTATCGTTATAATGATATAATCTTGTATACATAACCACCTTTATTGATTATTTTCGAAATGATATGGTATCATTAATATCGATAGAAGAAATAATTACGTATATATTATATCAATAAAGAGGGGTGCTTGATGAATTATGTAAAAGCATTTTTCCAGTCTGATTCTGCGGGCGGTATATCACTTTTAGTGGCCGCTATCTTAGGGGTTATTATTGCCAACTCACCGATTTCGGCACAGTACTTTGCTTTTATGACAGTACAATTAGGCCCTATGGATGTTTTAGAATGGGTAAATGATGCCTTAATGGCGCTGTTTTTTTTATATGTCGGTATCGAAATTAAAAAGGAAATGATTTCCGGTGAATTAAATACGCCTGCAAAACGGCTATTACCTGTTATTGCAGCATTTGCCGGTGTGATTACACCGGCAATTGTATTCTATTTTATCGCCGGTTATCAGCCGCAGTATTCACATGGTTGGGGGATACCTACCGCAACGGATATTGCCTTTGCAATCGGTGTTATCACTATGCTGGGGAAAAAAGTATCGCAGGCGATGCGGGCTTTTTTGGCTGCTTTGGCGGTCATAGATGATCTTATTGCCATAGTGGTTATTGCACTATTTTACGGTGCAGGGGTTCATTTTACTTATTTGCTCGGGGCCGGTGTAGTCACTGCATTGTTAGTCTATACGAATAAACAAGGGTATGTACGACCGCTTCTTTATATCGTGTTAGGGATTGCCCTATGGTATTTAGTATTAGAATCCGGTGTTCATGCAACTATTGCGGGGGTCATATTAGCGATGACCATTCCTTATGAAGGCAAAGTGGATATACATACCGTGTATCCTATGGATGCTTGGGCGGAACGATTAAAACATTGGGTTAATTTCTTAATCATTCCATTGTTCAGCTTTTTAAATGCCGGCGTATCATTTGCTGAATTCTCTATGGATAATTTGTGGCATCCTGTTGTAATGGGTGTATCCTTGGGCTTAATTTTGGGGAAACAGTTGGGGATTTTCTCCGCTGTATATATCCTCGTGGAATCCAAGGTCATTAAAATGCCAAGTAAGACGACATGGCCTGAAATTTATGGTACCGCTATACTATGTGGTATCGGCTTTACGATGAGTTTATTCGTGGCTACATTGGCATTTCCTCCCGGATTTAATCAGGAAATGGCCAAAATCGGTATTTTTCTAGGCTCTATTCTATCCGGTTTGTTAGGGGCTATAGTACTGCTTACCGCCTATCAAATACGCAAAATGCGTGGTAAACTATAAGAGGATTATTTTTGAAAGTATAGAAAGGTCTGAAATGGAACGAGTTTTTATTTTTTTACGTTCTCCAGCAGCAGCTACTTCCGTACTGTTAGGGGCAACGGTGATTGCTCTAATTTTAGCTAATTCACCATCGTCTGAACAATATTTTGGTATTGTTAATCATCATCTGGGTCCCTTATCGATTATGGAGTGGGTTAATGATGCATTGATGGCAATCTTTTTTCTCTTTGTCGGATTAGAAGTTAAGCGGGAGCTTATAGCTGGCGAGCTTAATACTAATGCAAAACGAGTTATGCCGGGTATTGCGGCTTTATTTGGTGTACTTACACCGGCGTTGATATATTTCTTAATTGCCGGTCATAGTGACGAATATATTCATGGTTGGGCTATTCCAACTGCAACAGATATCGCGTTTTCTATAGGGATCATCACTGCGTTAGGTTCTCGTGTACCAAATGCGATGAAAGTATTCTTAACGGCCTTGGCTGTTATTGATGATCTCATAGCGATTATCGTTATTGCCATTTTCTATGCTGCGAGTATTCATGCCATGTATTTGCTTGCTGCAGCTGTTATAGTGGCGGCATTGATTTATTGTAATAAAGCGGGATATGTGAGACCGCTACCGTATATTATTTTAGGCTTTATCCTATGGTACTGTGTATTAAAATCAGGACTACATGCGACAATGGCGGGTGTTATTTTAGCTATGACGATTCCCGCACATGGTAAGGTCGGTCACATGGTGGTACGTCCTATGCAGCATTGGGAGCACGTGTTGTCCAACTGGGTTAGTTTTCTTATCGTTCCCGTGTTTGCATTCTTTAATGCAGGTGTGGACTTACGCGATGTTTCGTTAGGCGATTTAACACATCCCGTTGTGTTAGGTGTTGCGTTAGGTCTTATTTTAGGTAAGCAGATTGGCATTTTTGGCGCCGTATTCGGTATGGTTAAGTTAGGCTTGGTACCGATGCCGACAGATTCCAACTGGAAACATGTATATGGTACAGCTATTGTATGCGGTATCGGCTTTACAATGAGCATTTTTGTATCTATTCTGGCATTTGATCCGGGCCATGCACAAGAAATGGCAAAGGGCGGTGTTATTTTAGGTTCAATTATCTCCGCTCTGCTAGGTTATGTATTCTTACGAATTGTAGGTGCAAATCGCAAGGAGTGCCATATCGGGTTGTATCATAATTGTTAGTCCTATAGCTTTAAAGCTTTCAAGTAAGCCATCCTTCATGGGTGGCTTATTTTTATATGATATAAATAGTTACAGTTTGCCTTATTAATGGTTTATAGATTCTTTAAAGATATATAGTATACTGAAACCTATAAAGTGGGGGTATGTATGATAAAAAAGATAATCATTGCATGCACATTGGTGTGCATGACCGCTATGATGTCATCCGTGACTCTGGCGAAAACCATAGATCGCGGTGCTCGCGGTAAGCATGTAACAAAAGTACAGACAATTTTGAAACACCATGGATTTTTACATGATTCTGTAGATGGCATTTATGGCCGTAATACGGAACAAGCAGTGCGTAACTTTCAAAAATCAAAAGGCTTGACTGCCAATGGTCGTGTAGACTCGAATACGATGAAAGAATTGGAAAAAATAGAACTCCAATATGGTGGGCATGGAACACAGCGTGGTCATAACGGAGTACCTAACAAATATACGCGGGTTTTAACGATGGAGGCCAGCGCCTACTCATCTCAGGATCCGGGGAATGGAAAGTATACGGCTACAGGCAGCCGCCTTCGTAAAGGGCTCGTTTCTGTAGACCCTAAGGTGATTCCGCTGGGAACTAAATTGTATATTGAAGGTTACGGGTATGCTGTTGCTGATGATACGGGCGGAGCAATTCGTGGACATCGCATAGATTTGGCCTATGACACTAGGGCTGAAGCTTTACAGTTTGGACGCCAGACCGTTAAGGTTTACGTATTATAATTGAGACTCTCCGGTTGTGCCGGAGAGTTTTTTTATTCTTTAATCTAGATATGCTATTTTGATTTGAAATGCATATCAGGTCAATGAGAAGGCTTATTAAGATACCGAATTATGGTGTAAAAGAGAACTCGAATATTCGGGAAATATGATATAATAAGCAGTGAACAGATTTGGTCTACATGGCCGTGTATAGGCAGCGCTAAATGACCTCTAGTTGTATGATATGTGAGCAAAGGATTTTCTATGGATAAAGTACGGCGTGTCGAAAGAATGGTGGCAATGACAAAATTGTTGGTTGACTCACCTCAAAAATTGATTTCTTTAAATTATTTCTGTGACTTTTTTGGTATGGCAAAATCCACGGTCAGTGAAGATTTGACCTGTGTGAGACAGTCTATGGAGCACTTTCAGCTAGGAATACTGGAGACCGTGGCCGGTGTGGCCGGAGGGGTTCGCTTTATTCCAAATCGCAGAGGTTCTCAGGCAAATGGTATTTTAAAGGATGTACAGACCCGGTTGATGGAACCGGATCGCATTATTCCGGGCGGCTTTATTTATATGTCCGATATTCTGTATGACTGGCATGTGATGACGCGTCTGGGCGAAATTATTATGACTCGTTTTATGGACCGTGAGCCGGATTATATTTTAACAGTGGAAACAAAAGGAATTCCTCTTGCTGTTATGGTGGCGCGTGCTTTCAATAAACCGCTTGTGATTGCGCGGCGTGACAGTAAGGTAACGGAGGGATCCGCTATCAGTATCAATTATGTGACGGGATCGTCGGGGCGTATCCAGACGATGACATTAACTAAACGTGCTATACCGCCAAATGCACGGGTCCTCATTATCGATGATTTTATGAAAGCCGGCGGTACCGCAAAAGGGCTTAAAGAGTTAGTAGTTGAAATGAGCGGTGTCGTTGTGGGAACCGGTGTTTTGGTCGCTACAGCGGAACCGAATCCTAAATTGATTGATGACTATGAATCGTTGTTTACCTTCTACGGTATTGATGAAACTACGAAAAAGATAAATATTGAACCTGTATTTGATGCAATATAGGTTCAGTTAATTGATATAGTTGACGTATCGATTTGTTATGAAATATACGACGGAATCTATTATGACGAAATATATTCCAAGTAGTGGTTGTGATGAATCGATGATATATGGTGAACAGATAGGAGATTACTATGAATATTGCGAGCCTTATTTTAGCAGCCGGTAAGGGTACTCGAATGAAATCCAAACTGCCGAAGGTCCTTCATAAGGTGGGGGGCAAGGCCATGGTGGAACGAGTATTGGATACCGTTCAATCCATGGGTACAAATCGAGATGTGGTTGTTGTCGGCTTCGGCGGAGATGCGGTGCAGAACTATTTGGGAGACCGTGCTGAATTTGTACGCCAAGAGGAGCAAAACGGCACAGGTCATGCGGTAAAGCAGGCTCAACCAGTATTGGGCGACTATGATGGAACTATTATCTTACTCTGCGGCGATACACCATTGGTAACTAAGGAAAGTCTGGAAGCACTGTTACAAGAACACGCGAAATCGGGAGCGGCGGCGACGATTTTGACCGCGCATATGCCTGATCCTACGGGTTATGGTCGTATTATCCGTAATGAATCGGGCTCCGTGGTGCGAATCGTGGAACAGAAGGACGGTAAACCCGAGGAGTTAATCGTACAAGAAATCAATACAGGCATGTATGCATTTGACAGCAAAAAACTATGGCCTTGTCTCGATCAGTTATCTGATGATAATGCACAAGGTGAACTTTATATTACCGATGTAGTCGGCATTCTTGTGAATGCTGGAGAACGTGTCAGTGCGTATATGACCGAGGATTTCGAAGAATCCCTCGGGGTAAACTCTCGTCATCAACTGGCACAAGCTGAAGAAATTTTAAAACGTCGCAAAAATTATGAACTCATGAATGACGGAGTGACAATTATCGATCCTGATGCAACCTATGTGGCACCTGAAGTCTTAGTCGGTCCTGATACGATTTTACATCCCGGAACGATTTTGGAGGGAAATACGGTTATCGGCAGCGGTTGTGAGATAGGCCCTCATACACGGTTGTCGAATGTAGTGGTTGGCAATGATACGGTCATTCATTTTACCTATGGGCATGATTGTGAAGTTAAAGATGGTGCGGATATTGGACCGTATGTTCATTTGCGTCCGGATACCGTTATCGGCAATCAGGTTCATATCGGTAACTTCGTGGAGGTCAAGAACAGCCATGTCGGAGCAGGGACAAAGTTCCCTCATTTATCGTATATCGGCGATAGTGATGTAGGCTCCGGTGTTAATATCGGCTGCGGTACGATTACCGTCAATTACGACGGTAAAGTTAAGCACCGTACAACCATCGGTGAAGGGGCTTTTATAGGTTGTAACAGCAATCTGGTGGCGCCTGTAACGATAGGTAACTACAGTTATGTAGGGGCGGGCTCTACGATTACAAAAGATGTACCTGATAAGGCGTTAGCCGTAGGGCGCAGCAAACAAATCATCAAAGAAAATTGGGTTACAGATGATACTTTCAAAAAGAAATAGAAAATAAGGCAAAAATTTTTACACAACTGTGACAAAATAGTATACAATAATAGGGCAAGAGTGTGTATCTGTAACTCTAGGACAGATTACGGATAAGTAACCGATAGTACGAACAGATGAAAGGGTAACAAAATGGCATTTGAAGACGGCAAGAAACTTAAAATTTTCACAGGTAATGCGAATCCGGCATTGGCAAAAGAAATTTGTGATTATTTAGGTTTGCCTTTAGGTGAAGCATTTGTAGGGCGCTTTAACAATGGCGAAGTGCAAATAATGATTGATGAAAGCGTACGTGGCAAAGATGTATTTATCATTCAACCGACCAGCTATCCTGTAAATGATAATTTAATGGAATTAATGGTTATGGCCGATGCTTTAAAACGCGCTTCGGCTCGTCATATCACGGCTGTAGTACCGTATTACGGTTATGCACGTCAAGATCGCAAAACTCGCGGGCGTGAACCGATTACGGCTAAATTAGTGGCGAATTTGATGCAAACAGCCGGTATTACCCGTCTTGTAACTATCGATTTGCATGCAGGTCAAATTCAGGGCTTCTTTGATGTGCCTGTAGACCATCTGTTCGGCGCATCCATCTTGGCTAAATATATCAATGAAAAGAATATGGAAGACGTTATCGTTGTATCCCCTGATCTTGGCGGTGTTACAAGAGCTCGTGATTTGGCTGACCGCATCGGTGCACCGATTGCAATCATCGAGAAAAAACGCCCTGAACCGGGTGTAGCAAAAGTGATGAATCTCATCGGCGATGTGGCAGGTAAAAACTGTATTATTATCGATGATATCGTGGATACAGCAGGCTCCTTGGTTGAAGGCGCTAAAGCATTGGAGGAATTCGGTGCTAAATCCGTTACCGCCGCTGTTACTCATGCAGTCTTGACAGATCCTGCAAGTGAACGCATTGCAAACTCCAACATTAAGGAACTTATCGTTACCAATACCATTCCGTTGCCGGAAAATTGCAAGTTGCCGAATATTACACAATTGTCCGTAGCTCCGTTGTTGGGCGAAGCGATTATGCGTATTTTCCATGAAGTATCGGTAAGTAATTTGTTTGATAAATAATAGGTGATCATTGAAATTAGTAGTAGGTCTTGGTAATCCCGGCAAGCAATATGCAATGACAAAACATAATATAGGATTTATGGTTATTGATGCTATTGCCGACAATGTGCCTCATACACCGTGGAAAGAGGAACAGAATGCCGAGGTATGCAGCATCACCGTAGATGGAGAGAAAGTATTGCTTGTAAAACCGCAAACATTTATGAATGCCAGCGGTGAGTCGGTAGGACCTTTGATGCGGTATTATAAAATTAGTCCTTCCGATGTGTATTGCATCTACGATGATATGGATTTGCCCGTTGGTAAGTTGCGCATACGTCCTAACGGCAGTTCCGGCGGTCATAACGGAATTAAATCTTTAATTTCTCATATGGGAACCGAGGATTTTCCGCGATTTCGTATCGGCATAGGCCGTCCGTTGCCGCAGTGGTCCGTGATTGACCATGTATTGTCTCCATTCAGTGATGAGGTGCAGGATAAGGTTGATAAAGGTATTAAGGACACTGTGAAAGCTGTGCTTGGTACATTAGAGGTGGGACTCGACAAGGGGATGAATCAATTTAATCCTAAACGTTGTCCTCACCGATAATTACATGCATAAGGGCATGAGTCTCTTTGAGATTCATGCCTTTTTTATGAGGTATTAATATGAATCAAAATCGCATGCCTTTTGTAGAGGCCCTAACTGCATATAAAGAGGAACATTTTGTGCCGTTTCATACGCCGGGACATAAAATCGGGGGCGGTGCACCACAACTGTTACGGGAGTGGATGGGGGCGGCATTACCCTATGATTTAGGGGTTATGTACGCTTTGGATGACCTGCATGAGCCGGAAGGCGCTTTAAAGGATGCTCAGGATTTGACGGCCCAACTGTATGGAGCCGATTATTGCTGGTTTTCCGTTAACGGGACGACGGCCCTCATAGAAGCGATGATTATGGGGACAGTCGGTCCGGACGATACAATCATCATACCTCGTGAAGCGCATAGGTCCGTAATTAGCGGACTCGTTTTATCGGGTGCGAGACCGGTCTACATGGAAGGACGTTTTGATGAGCGTTGGGGCGTTCCGTTAGGTGTTACTGTTGATGATGCAATAGCAACTATGGAGGCTCATCCGGAGGCAAAGGCTATCCTTGTGGTATATCCCAATTATTATGGTATAGGTGTTGATATTAAACGCATTGTTGAGGAGGCTCATAAACGGAATATGATCGTTCTCGTCGATGAAGCGCATGGACCTCATTTACCGTTCTCAGAGTCTTTACCTGTTGAGGCGATTGAAGCCGGTGCGGATTTGGTGGCACAAAGTACGCATAAATCGGTAGGCTCCCTAACACAGACATCATGGCTCCTCGGTCAAGGTTCTCGCATTGCGCTTAGACGGATTACACAGATGCATCAGATGCTGCAGAGCACGAGCCCAAATTATATTTTCTTAGCTTCTCTGGATCTAGCTCGTCATCAATTGGCTAAGGAAGGCTCTATGCTCATAAATCGAGCCGTAGAATTGAGCATGTATCTGCGAGAAGCGTTACGATCCATTGACGGCATATCCGTGATGGAATACTCCGATATTGCGGATAAGGCGGTCAATTATGACTGCACTAAGGTGCTAATTGATGCGGGAAAGTTGGGACTGACCGGTGTAGAGTTTGAACGGCTGTTGCGGTCTCATCATATCGAGGTGGAGCTGGTGCAGGCGAATCATGTACTGGTGCTGATTACGATCGGTGATACGACATCATCGGTGAATGCTTTGATTCAGGCCGTACAAGCTGTCCGTGAAGAAGCGCTTGATAAACAGGCCGGGTTTACTAAGATGCAGATTGTGGAGTCTTCGGTTTTACCTCAACCTGTGGTTCGCATGACACCGCGTAATGCTATGTATGCCAAGCGTGAGCGTATAGCGATAGATAAGGCTTTGCATCGTATTTCCGGTGAGACAGTCGCATATTATCCTCCGGGGATTCCGTGCGTTGCGGTAGGTGAAGAGATCACCCCGGCTGTGTTACAATATATAGAGAATCGAAAGGCTCTCGGCTATATGCCGAACGGAGCGGATGATATGACGTTAGAAACGATATGGGTTTTACAGGAGTAGTTATGGGGACTTTAATCATTTTAGAAGGTGGCGATGGTAGCGGAAAAGCGACGCAGACGGCGTTACTTGTAAAACGTCTTGCCTATGAAGGTCGTGCGGTGAGGTCCGTGAGCTTTCCCAATTATGACAGCGATGCGTCTATGCCTATCAAGATGTATTTGGCCGGGGAGTTCGGTCGTGATGTGAACGATGTAAATCCGTATATTGCAAGCTCCATGTACGCCATAGATCGATTTGCATCCTTCAGAACTGACTGGGAGGATTTTTATAATAGCGGCGGCATTATCGTTGCTGACCGGTATACAACGTCGAATATGGTGCATCAGATGGTTAAATACGAAGATCCGGCAGAGCGTAAGAATTTTCTGGACTGGCTTGAAGATTATGAATTTACCAAATTCGGGCTTCCGAAGCCGGATGCGGTGTGCCTTCTCGACATGCCGTTAGAGGTGAGCGAGGCGCTGATGGCGGAGCGGACGGGTAAAACAGGCGGTGCCACGGGGGATATTCACGAAGGTAATCACGCATATTTAGCGGCTGTTCATGGCGCTTATGAAGAGTTGGTAGAGCGATATAAATGGCATCGTATCTCTTGTGTTGATGGGGATGATATCAAGTCGTATCGGTTGCGTACCGTTGAGGCTATTCATGAGGATGTCTATGCTGCTGTTCATAGCCTATTAGATGCCCTATACATATAACTTAAGATAAATATATATGAATTACCGGCTATTTAAGGCTGAGATAGCCTCGTAATTCCCGGATAATAACAAAGGCGACTCTTTTAAAAGTCGCCTTTTTCCTATATAATATTAATATTGAGCAGATAATGATAGGAGGCGCTATGACATATTTTGATACCATAATCGGTCAAGATTCGATTAAGTCACACCTATCTGAACTGGTAGGACGCAATGCGCTGCCTCATAGTTTGCTCTTCTATGGTGAAGCAGGCCTCGGCAAATTGGATATGGCAATAGGCTTGGCGTCTCTTTTGTTGGGGCGTCCCGTGTTTTCACAACCACGAGGTGAATCTTATTTGGCGGATGTGACTGCGGCTCGCTTAGCCAATGGTGAAAGCGAAAAGCGCATCGAAGCCGAAGGATTGCCGATTTATATCGATAAAGGGGAGGCCTTCTGGATTCGTCCTATGAAGACGACCTTAAAGGTGGAACAGTGGTATAACTTATTGCAGGATCATCTATCGGTGGCGGGCAATGGAAATCGTGTCGTCATTGTGGAGGACTTTCACACGGCCAATGCGATCATGGCCAATGCGATGTTGAAAACCATCGAAGAGCCGCCACAACAGGTGTACTTCATCATCATTACAAACAAGATCAATACTGTATTACCGACCATCGTGTCCCGATGCATGGGCGTCAGCTTTCATAGTGTCGATGCGGATACAATTCGTGCCGCAATGGAGGTGAAGGGGATTACCGGTGATATAGAACAGGCATTATTGGCCGGTCATGGCAATCCGCAGTTAGTGGAGCGGCTGGTCACACAGGGGCGTATTGAGATGCTGGAACTGGCAGTGCGATTCATGGATATACTGGCCTTTGAAAAACGGTGGTTCTCCATGATTTCCTTATCCTGTGAAAGCTTACCTCGAGAATCCCTAGGTGAATTAATGTATTGGTTGCGTTTAGTGAGCCGCGATATGATGGCTCTCAAAATGGGTGCTGCAGAGGCGCAATTACAGGTGCCTATGTATAAGGCTCAATTATTACGATTATTGCCGCGCTGGTCTATGCAGGCTCTCTCCGCAGTTATCGGAGAGACGTTACAGGCAGAACGGGCTTTGCGCTTACATATAAAAAATGCTCTCGTGATGGACGGTCTCAGTATCGCCCTTCATGATGCTCGTGAGGAGGATTAGATGGTAACCATCGTTGGTGTACGTTTTAAAAAAGCGGGCAAAATTTATTATTTTTTACCTGAACAGTTAGAGATATCCGTAGGTGACGGTGTCATTGTGGAAACCGCACGGGGTGTTGAATACGGTACGGTTGTCATCGGACCGAAAGGCGTCTCAAAAAATACCCTTGTATCCCCGTTGAAGCCGGTGATGCGCAAGGCTACAGCGAAGGATCTTAGACAAATAGAAAAAAACGGAGAACGGGAAGAGAAAGCGTTCGGCATTTGCCTCGAGAAGATAGCAAAGCGTAAATTACCGATGAAACTGATTAATGTGGAATACACATTTGATATGAATAAAATCGTTTTCTTTTTCACTGCTGACGGACGTATCGATTTCCGTGAGCTGGTAAAAGACTTGGCTACGGTTTTTAGAACGCGTATTGAATTACGTCAGGTCGGTGTTCGCGATGAGGCGAAGGTCCTGAACGGCATCGGTGCCTGCGGTAGATCGTTGTGCTGCTCCAATTTCCTAGGTGATTTCACACCTGTATCGATTCGCATGGCTAAGGATCAGAATTTGAGTTTGAATCCGACAAAGATTTCCGGTGTATGCGGGCGCCTGATGTGTTGTCTTAACTATGAAGATGATATGTATAAAAAGGGCGGCGACCTGTATGTGAAAAAGGAACGTCCTGCCGCTGCACAGGATATTGAACCGCCCGGGATTGGCAAGGACGTGGTTACCGATGAGGGCGTCGGTAAAGTTCTCAAGGTAAACCACCACAAGCATACCGTTAAGGTGCAGCTGGAGGCGGGGCGAACGATCGATTTGAAATGGTCCGAGGTGGCATTGCCTGATGACTGAGCAGGAACGTCTTGATGACTTGATTATCGACGGATTACAAATCTATCAGCGACGCGATATGTTCCGGTTTTCTTTTGATGCCATTGCATTGGTTCACTTTTGTCAATTTAATATCAATCATACCTATGTGGAACTGGGCACCGGAACGGGGGTTATTCCGCTTATCGGAACTTCGTTGGGCGCCGGTCAGATAACGGGAATTGATATTAATGACACATTGATTGATTTGGCACGACGTAGCGTCGCACATAATGATAAATCGCATGTGGTAGCGATGGTATGCGGTGATTATCGGAATCTGTCGTATAGGGATTTACAAGACAAACCCTTTGACGGGGTTATTGTGAATCCTCCTTTTTATGATTGTGAAAGCGGTGCACTGCCGACGTCGAAAGAGCGTGCAGTCGCCTTACATGACCGTCATACGACACTTGCAGACGTTCTTCAGGCGGTACAGTCCTTTATCAAGTATAAAGGGCGGCTTTGGATGATCTACAGTGCCGGTCGACTGCAATATGTTTTGTCCCAATTGGAGCAGGCTCATTTTCAGGTTAAACGATTGCGCTTTATTCACGGTATGATCGATAAACCGGCGAAGCTTGTACTGATTGAAGGCATTTATCAGGGCAGCGCAGGACTTATATTGGAACCGCCGCTCATCGTTTATGACAAGCCGAATGTGTACACAAAGGAGGTGTCCTCTTGGTATGAGCGATAACAGACAGGGCACTTTATATTTAGTACCTACGCCGATTGGCAATCTGGAGGATATGACCTATCGGGCGGTACGCATCCTCGGTGAAGTTGATGCCATTGCGGCGGAAGATACGCGGCACACAGGAATACTACTGAAACATTTTGATATCCGGAAACCCCTTATTTCTTACCATGAACATAACAAAGAGGAAAAAGGGGCTTATATTATAGCGATGTTGTCGGAAGGGCGGTCGGTTGCCTGTGTCAGTGATGCGGGCATGCCCGCCATATCCGATCCGGGGGCTGATTTAGCGGTTAAGGCCATATCGGAAGGGATTACCGTAGTTCCTTTACCGGGACCGAATGCGGCGCTGACGGCGCTAATCGCATCCGGTCTTGACACAAGGCAATTTACCTTTGTAGGATTTTTACCGAAACGGGAAAAACATCGAGGCGAGGTTCTACGAGAACTTTCACAGGTTAAAGGAACCTTGCTGTTTTATGAGGCACCTCACCGATTACAAGAGGTGCTGCAGGATATGTATGACGCCTTCGGCAATAGATCTATAACGGTAGCACGGGAATTGACGAAGAAATTTGAAACCTTTGTGCGCACTGATTTACGATCTCTCGTGGAGAATCTGGAACAATTAACCTATAAAGGGGAGTTCGTTCTCGTCGTGGGCGGTGCTGACACGGTGGAAACAGAGGCTGCCGATATATCGGAAGCGCCTGTTTCTTACGCAGATGCAGTTAAAGAGCTCATAGGTAAAGGCGTACCTAAAAAAGAAGCAATTCGACAGGTGGCAAAGCGTTTTAACGTTTCCCGCCGAGATGTATATAATATTGTAGAACGTTAAGACCTTCTCATTCGAAGGTCGGAAGGAGACACATTGTGGGAGACACAAAAAAAACGTATTATATTACGACACCGATTTATTATCCGAGCGCTAAACTGCACATCGGGCATACATACTGCACGTCCGTGGCGGATACGATTGCACGTTTTAAGCGATTGGCCGGGTATGATGTGCGATTTTTAACGGGTTCCGATGAGCATGGTCAAAAGATTCAGCGTGCGGCGGAGGCGGAAGGCATCACACCCCTTGAATATACGACAAATATCGTAAACAGTTTTAAAGCATTGTGGGAAAAAATGCATATCTCCAATGATGATTTCATCCGCACCACGGATAAACGCCATGAAAAGGTCGTGCAGGAGCTGTTCACAAAAGCTTATGAGAAGGGCGATATTTACAAAGCCGAATATGAAGGCTGGTATTGTACGCCGGACGAAACATTTTGGACAGAGCAGAAGTTAGGACCTAATCATACCTGTCCGGATTGCGGTCGCCCTGTAGAGCGCGTTAAAGAGGAAAGTTATTTCTTTAAACTCGGTAAATATACGGATCAATGGCTTAAGTTTATTGAAGAAAATCCAGATTTTATTCAACCTGAATCACGTCGTAACGAAATGATTCAGTTCGTAAAGCAGGGCTTAGAAGATCTCGCCGTATCCCGTACATCCTTTGATTGGGGTATCAAGGTGCCTTTTGATCCTAAACATGTGGTGTATGTATGGTTCGATGCACTGGTAAACTATATCAGTGCACTCTCTCCCTTGGATGGGGATGGTGAGCTGTATAAAAAATATTGGCCTGCAGACCTTCACTTGGTGGGTAAAGAAATCGTTCGTTTCCATACGATTATTTGGCCTATGATGCTCATGAGTCTTGAATTGCCATTACCAAAAAAGGTATTTGGCCACGGCTGGATGATCGTGGACGGTACGAAAATGAGTAAATCCTTGGGCAACGTAATCGATCCGATTCCATTGATCGATACATACGGTGCCGATTCGTTGCGATACTATCTGTTGAGTGAAATTCAGCTGGGGAACGACGGTAATTTCACATTGCCTAATTTCGTTACAAAAATCAATGCCGATTTATCCAATGATTTAGGGAATCTTTTGAACCGTACCATTGCGATGATTGAAAAATATCACGGCGGTGTGATTACAAAATGCGATGATATGGATGATTTGGATCGTGATGTATCCGTCATAGCTATTCAGACTGTAAATGATTTTGAAAGCGCTATGGAAGCGATGGAACTCAATAAAGCGATTAAATCCGTATGGGCTTTCATCGGCCGTATGAATAAATACATTGATGAAACGATGCCCTGGGTATTGGCTAAATCCGAGAATGCCCATGATAAGGCACGTTTGCAGTCCGTTATGTATCATTTGGCAGAGGCATTGCGTATCATCGCTATTTTGGTGAGTCCTGTTATCCCTGTAGGGGCACCTAAAATCTGGGAACAGTTGGGCCTTGCGGGATTCAGTGATGTCACCCTTGATGATGCTAAGGTATGGGGTGCGTTGCCAACGGGGACTAAGGTGGTGAAAGGCGAGCCGATTTACCCTCGCTTTGAAGTACCTGAAATGGTTGAGGCGACACCGGTTGAAGCCGACGCGGAAATTGTTGATACATCCAATATTCCACCATTAAAAGACAATATCACATATGACGATTTTGAAAAATTAGACCTTCGTGTAGCTAAGGTTGTCAGCTGTGAAAAGGTTCCGAAATCCAAGAAACTGTTGAAGTTTGTATTGGACATCGGTTTAGAGCAGCGCATCGTACTAAGCGGTATTTCCCAGTATTATGAACCGGAAACGATGGTCGGTAAAAAGGTGATTTACCTGGCGAACCTTGCACCTAAGAAGATGATGGGCATCGAGTCAAATGGTATGATTTTATCCGCTTCCGACTGGGAAGAACATTTGGAGGTCACCAATATCGAGTCATTACCGGCGGGGAGTGTGGTTAAATAATGAAACTCTTCGATAGTCATGCTCATGTTAATGACGGTCGTTTCGATAACGACCGGGCAGATATGTTACAAGCTTGTTTTGATGCAGGTGTTGAATATATTTTGATTCCCGGTGTGGACCGGGATACCGTTGAATCCGGTATTGCGTTAGCGGAACAATATGAACAGTTGTATGCGGCGGTAGGGACTCATCCTCATGAATCTAAAGACTTTACGGATGAGGATTATGAGTTTTATAAGGAGCAGGCCTTGCATAATGATAAGGTTCGCGCTATCGGTGAGATCGGTCTCGATTACTACTATGATTTTTCCGATAGGGATACGCAAAAGCGCGTATTTATCCGACATCTGGAACTGGCTCGAGACGTCGATTTGCCGATTATTATTCATGATCGTGATGCACATGGTGACATCATGGATATTCTGCGTAATGAGGGCAAGGATAACTGGGGTATATTTCACTGTTATTCGGGCAGTTGGGAAATGGCGAAGGAAGCCATTAAGATGGGTTTCTATATTTCCTTTGCCGGTCCTGTTGTATTCCCTAAATCAACCAATCTAAAGGAAGTGGCAAGACAAGTTTCGTTGGATCGAATCCTCATTGAAACGGATTCGCCGTATTTGACGCCGCCTCCATTTAGAGGTCGTCGTAACGATCCGAGCAAGACTCAATTTGTGGCGGAGGAGATTGCGAATCTTAAAGGAATGGACGTAGATGAGTTCTGTGACATAACCTTTAATAATGCTAAGCGCGTGTTCGGTATTGAATGATACTGAACTGCTTTCGCAGTATATGTCGCATTTTGTAATGACGGAATTAGAAAGATCAAAATTATATCATATAGAATACAACGCGATTCTCGCATAGCGATGAGAATCGCGTTTTTCTATGGTATACTAAAATAAATTCATACTAAACATATTATAGGATGAGACAGGATGAGGTTAGTAGCATGAAACGTATTGCATTTATAGATCTGGGCTCCAATTCGGTGCGCTTTGTCATATATGAAATCTCCGATACAGGCAGTTATCGTTTGATTTATCAGGAAAAGGAAAGCGTTCGGTTGAGTGAGAATATGTGGGGAACTCATGAACTGACGCCGGCTGCGATGGAACGGTCACTGGAATCCTTAAAGGCTTTCGTTCATATGGCGGAGGCCATGGGGGTTGATACAATTAAGGCGGTTGCTACGGCAGCGGTACGGCTGGCGAAGAACGGCGATACTTTCATAAAAATTGTAAAAGACGAGACCGGTCTAGATTTGGAATGTATTGCCGGCGAAGAAGAGGCGCGGCTGGGGTTTCTTGGTGTTATCAATACCATCGGACTCAAAGATTTCATCGTTTTTGATTTGGGCGGGGCCAGTACGGAAATTACATTGGTTCGCAATCGCCGTATCGTAAAGGCTGTGAGCCTGCCTATCGGGGCGCTTACATTGACGGGTACGTATCAGAAGGGGAATGAATATACCTCTAAAGAGCTGGATAAGATGTCGAAAGCCATCAAAAAGATCATAAAGGAACATGCATGGCTGAGAAATATAAAACTACCTCTTCTCGGTATCGGCGGAACGGCACGGAATATTGCAAAAATGGATCAGCGTAAGCTGTCGTATCCGATAACAAAACTTCATAATTACGAAATTCCGTATCATCGATTTTATGAGATATTACAGGAGGTCGTTTCCAAACCGTTGGCGGAACGCAAGAAAATCAACGGCCTTTCCACTGATCGTGCGGATATCATCATCGCAGGAATGACTATCGTTGATGAGCTTTTCAATTATGTAAATACGAAAACCCTCGTTGTAGGAGGCTGCGGACTTCGGGAGGGGCTGTTTTACGATTATTACGGACAGCATTATTTAGGGGGGAATCCTATTATCGAAGATATTCTCGTGCACTCCGCGGAGAATGTGCTGTTAGGAATGACCAAGCATGAGTTTGTTCATGCCAATTATATTTGCGGACTTGCCATGAAGCTATATGATATGTTGCAACCACTACATCGGGCTGATCGCAATGTTCGTCGTTGCCTGATGGTGGCCAGCTTGTTACATGATATAGGAAAGCGGGTCAACTATTACAGCCATGCACGACACGGTTGTTATATGCTGGTGAATAGTAATTTATACGGAATTACGCATATCGAACAAGCTTTTAGCGCCTTTCTGGTGATGAATTCTCACGGACTGACGCCGAAGGAGTATAAAAATTTTCTGTATGGTAAGCTGCTCGATCAGGAACAACGTTTATTAGGACAGAAATTATCCATTATTTTGGCATTGGCCGAGGCTCTTGATGAAAGCCATGAACAATTTATCAAATCCTTGGACGTAACGATTGATAAAAACTCCGTTCAATTGCTTGTCACATATGCAAAAGGCAAGAATATCAGCGTTACCAAGTCGGCTGTAGAGAAATTGGTGAAAGCTTTTAAAAAGGAATATAAACATCAGTTACATATTGAGTGGACCGAAGCTCGTTAGGAGGTATTATGACATTACCGAAGGTACTGAGATATGCGGTACTGCATGTAGGATCCAGCAGCATGAGCATTACTATATTGGAGTATAAGGGAATCGATGAGGTGCGCCTCATTGACTATGCGGCGCGGGAGGTTACATTTGGGGAGGAACTGTTCCAGACATCCCGATTGAGCTTTAAAACCATTGAGGAAATCTGTCACATTCTTAAAGGCTATAAACAGTTGATGGCGGATTACGGAGTAAGTCGTTCGCGTTTATACGGTACGACTGTAATTCGCGAGGCGGCGAATCGCCGTAGTATTTTGGATCAAATTTTTATACAGACGGGCATGCGCGTCGAGGTTATCGATATGCCGAAAGAGGTGTATTATAAATACGCTCTCTTATATTATGAGATGACTCGTCATTATAAACTGGCGGACCCGTCGAAGGCAACCTTATTTCTGGATATTACATCCGGCGGTGTAGGCCTTACGGTCTGGCGCGGTGAAAGCCTGTTATTCCAGCGTAATATGCATAGCGGCTCATTGAGGGTTATGGAATCATTCAATCGCAATCAGCGGTCATCCACGTCATTTCCCATGGCGATTACAGAATATCTACATCGCATGATCGGACCGCTCAGAGAGGAATTACAGACGTTTAATATCAATAGTGTCATTTTGTCCGGTGATGAAGCGCAATATATGGCACGCCTCATGGGATATGAAACACATCAGGCGGAAATGATTACCTGTGAACCGGAACGATTTAAGGGACTCATTCAATCCTTTGACGGCGTGACGGCTACGAAACTGATGAATCGATATAAGCTAGCCGAATATAAAGCGAATATCTTGATGCCAACCATGATTCTCTTCAACGAAATCATTACTGCCATTGAACCGAGAACCTTGATATTCAGCAGTTTCTCCTTTTCACAGGGCATCAGCTGGTTTTATGGTGTGGAGGCTGAGAATAATCCGTTCATGTATCAATTACGTGAGCAGAATGCCCAGTTGGCTCGCGCCGTGGCGGCCCGGTATCATACGGATGCGGTTCATGATCGTGAGGTTGAGAGATTTAGTCTGCTGTTTTGTAATGCACTGCGCCATAAAGGTTTACCTGAACGCTGGGGTTACTTATGTAGGATCGCCACGATTTTGTGCTCCGTCGGTAAGTTTGTAAGCCTTAGAAATCACGGGGAACACGCCTATCACATCGTTATGGGAACGGATATTTTCGGGCTTTCAGAGGCGGAAAAACAAGTGGTAGCCAATGTTGTATATTATCATTACAAGGGGACCCCGTGCGATGATGATCCGTATTTCAAGGAACTGACGGAGCTGCAGAAAATTCAGGTTACAAAATTGGTGGCGATTATCCGTGTTGCCTGTGCGCTTGATGCGGGCAGTAATCAGAAGATTACTGAGGTCTCTTTGGAGGAACGGGATAATGTGTTGTACGTATTTTGTCGTACCGATGAAGATATATCCTTGGAATGGTGGACATTTAATCGCGATTCGGAGTATTTTACGGAAATTTTCGGTATGGAGGTCATGCTCGTAAAGGGAGGTGTTCGTCATGTTCAATAATGCAAAGTATTATTTTAACCGCGAATTGTCATGGCTTAAGTTCAATCAGCGCGTATTATTGGAATCTATTGATACGAGCAATCCTCTCCTGGAGCGGTTGAGATTTATCGCCATCGCCGGATCGAATTTAGACGAATTTTTTATGATTCGCGTCGCCGGTCTGCGTCATCAGGTAAGAAACGGAATTGTTAAATATGATGCGGCTCATATGGATGCCAAGGCACAGCTGAAAGCAATCGATGAGTCCGTACAACGTCTTGTCTCCATGCAGAGCGCTTATCTACATAATGTGCTGGAGGCTCTCGAATCATACGGCTTTTATTTTACGAAGCCCGATGCATTGGATGTGAAGACGAAGACATGGTTACGTCATTACTTTGAAGAGCATATCTATCCGGTGGTTACACCCTTGGCGGTAGATTCGGGACATCCGTTTCCATTCCTGACGAACCATACGATTAATGCCATTGTTCGTATATTCCAAGTTCAGGAGGATGGTACAAAGGATTATAAAATTGCGATTTTACCGATTCCGTCGGTACTTGATCGTATTATTGAATTGCCGAACCGCAACGGTAAGGAACATCGATTCGTCTACCTGGAAGATGTTATAACCTATTATGCGAATCAGTTCTTTCAAGGTTACGGTATCGAAGAATACATGGTGTTTCGAATCACGCGTGATGCGGATCTCGAAATTGATGAAGAAGATACGACGGATTTGCTTTCCGAGGTTGAAGCCTCTTTGCGGCGGAGACGCCGTGGTGATGCGGTACGCCTTGAGGTAAGCGGCGACGTAAAAGAAGGGTTGCTTGATTTCGTTCTTACCAGTGTGGAACTGGAGCAGAAGGATGTATATCGCATTGATGGGCCTTTGGACTGTCGTATGTATTTTAGTTTCTGTAATTATCCGGGCCTTGATGCATTGCGTTATGAGCCCTTTGAGCCTAAGATTCCCAGCGAGCTTGTAGGACATGAAGGGGAAAATCTATTTTCCATTATCGGTAAGCGTGATATATTCGTGCATCATCCCTTTGAATCATTTGGCGTTGTAGAACAATTTATAGCACAGGCCTCTACCGACCCTGAGGTATTGGCGATAAAGCAGACCTTGTACCGCGTCAGCGGTGATTCTCCCATTATTGCATCCCTTATCAAGGCCGCGGATAATGGTAAACAGGTAACGGTTCTCATGGAAGTAAAGGCGCGATTCGATGAGGAAAATAACATTCATATGGCACGGCGTCTTGAAAAGGCCGGCTGTCACGTTATCTACGGATTAAAAGGATTGAAGACACATTCAAAAATAACTATGGTCGTACGTCGAGAAGATGACGGTATACGCCGATATGTGCATCTGGCGACGGGAAACTATAACGGTAAAACCGCCCGTATGTATACGGACTGCGGAATCTTTACATGCAATGATGAATACGGTGACGATGCATCGCGATTCTTTAATCTCATCTCAGGTTATTCGGATCCTCCGATTTGGAATAAATTTATCGTGGCGCCTCTTAATTTGCGTGAGCGCATTATGGAGCTGATCAATCGGGAAATTGAATTTGCCAAAAAAGGAGAAGAGGCATATATCATCGCCAAGATGAACTCGCTTCTCGATAAAAACGTTATTGCAAAACTATATGAAGCATCGACGGCCGGTGTTCGTATCGACCTTATCGTACGCGGTATCTGTACCTTGCGTCCCGGTATTGCCGGTGTCAGCGATAATATTACGGTGCGCTCTATCGTCGGACGATATCTTGAGCATCACCGCATGTTCTATTTCCGAAATGGGGGCAATGAAAGTATATATATTTCCAGCGCCGACTGGATGCCGAGAAATCTGAATGAACGCGTTGAATTGATGGTACCTATTGAGGACAAACGTCATAAGGAACGGGTAAAGGGCATTTTGGATCTCTATTTAGAGGACTCCTTAAAAGCTCACATCATGCGTACTGACGGTTCTTATGGGAAAATTATCGATGAAAATAATCCTATATCTGCCCAAGAGGAACTGATGAAGGCTGCTATTGCGGGGGAAAATAGAGAATCAATGACCGTCATTGAACGTTTACAGCCGATGCTGAAGATGAATAAATGATGAAAATACGCGTAATGTATTAGTATATGAATTTTAATGCATATATATATCCTTTAAAAGCTAGGAAAATAAATGGTTTTGGCGGCTCCTTATCACGTTTAATGAACAAAAAATGAAGTTTTTGAAAAGTTGAACTTTATGTGGTAACAATCTAAAAACTCATAAAAATTCATTTTAGATAATAAAAAATCTATGCATACAATATATAGTGGTAGTATCTAATATATGTGCACAATTCAGAATATATAGTATATTGTCGAAAAATATCGATATGTATGTATGGAGTGGACTTTTTAATAAAAAACATAAAAAAGATATTTTGGAAATAAAGTAATTAACTGTATTTATCGACTATTGTTAACCTTTGCGGTTTGACAGGTTGTATCTATCTGTAGTAGAATTAATTCGATACAGGAGGGATTACAACATGAGAATTCATAAGACAAACAAACGATATGTATCGTCTGTTGTTGCTGGATTGATTGTAACGGCTGTTACCATGGCCGGTTTTAACTATAATGATAAAACCGTAACTGTAATGGTTGATGGGGCAGCACACACTGTTAGAACGCATTTAAATTCTAACGAAGGTATCGTTCGTGATGCCGGGGTTAAATTGAATCCAAAAGATAAAGTTATTTCTGATTCTACATCAATTCAAAACGGTACAACATTAACAGTCGTAAGAGCTGTTCCGGTTTATGTTACCGTGAATGGCAGGACACGTGCAGTCATGACTACACAGAATACGGCGCAAGCCTTGGCTGATGAATTAGGTTTCAAAACACCTAATTATGCGGTTCTAGGTGATGGCGACGGTGCTATCACGAGCGGTAGTCATATTTCTATTGCACCGGTTACCAGTCGCTCAGTTTCTAATGTAGATAAAGAAATTGAGGTACAGGTTATTCGCCAAAAAGATGACACAATGGCATTAGGTGAAGAAGAAGTTGTACAAGTAGGTCAACCTGGATTGGAACGCGTACAACGCGAAACTTTATATAGTAACGGATCCGTCATTAAAACTAATGATGTATCTACTTCTACACAACGGGAAATGGTTCCGACCATCATTAAAGAAGGTACTCGTGAAGTTACAACATCTCGTAATATAGCCGGTCGTGCATCTCGTGCCATTGTTATGGAAGCATCCGCTTACTTAGCCGGTGATGGTGACGGTTACGGTATTACTGCAACAGGCGTACCTGCGGTTCGCGGTATTGCGGCTGTAGACCCTGATGTAATTCCATTGGGAACACGTTTATTTATACCCGGTTACGGTGAAGCTGTTGCTGCCGATACAGGCGGTGCCATTGTAGGTAATCGTATAGACCTTGTTATGGACTCCTACGGAGAAGCGATGGACTTTGGTCGTCAAGACGTTACAGTATACGTATTAGATTAAAATATACATAATAAAACGGATATATCCTTAAGGATATATCCGTTTTTGTGTTCTATTAATCCTCTACATAGGGTAATAGATATTCATATTCTGATCCTTTTAACTTTTCTTTCGGTATAAAACGCAATGCGGATCCGTTGATACAATAGCGCAAAGAACCGTTTGGCCCGTCTTCAAAAACATGTCCTAAATGGGCGTTGCCGATGCGGCTACGTACTTCGATACGATTCATACCATGAGAGGTATCCCGGTAATAACGTATGACATCTTTGGCAATCGGTTTTGTAAAGCTTGGCCAACCGCAGTGCGAATCGAATTTATGGGCTGATACAAAGAGAGGTTCACCTGACGTAATATCCACGTAGATACCGGATTTAAACTCATCGGTCAATTCATGGCTGAAAGGTGGATCTGTGGCCGCATTCTGCGTAACTTCGTATTCCTGAGACGTTAGTGTTTCCAACTCATTCTGAGTCGATTTCGTATAAGCTGTATCGTCGATAAGAGGTTCTAGCGATAAGCCGAGTGGAATATGGCAATATCCTGTTGGATTCTTATCTAAATAATCCTGATGGTATTCTTCGGCGGGATAATAATTTTCTAGCGGTAATACCTCGATAGCAAATGGTTTACTTTCGAAGGACTGTGCACGAGCCAAGGTGGCATCGATAATGTCTCTGTCCTCCATAACGGTGTAATAAATGCCTGTACGATATTGAATTCCTTCATCGCCGCCTTGTTTGTTAATACTGAATGGATCGATGGCACGCAAGAAATATTGAATTAAATGGTCTAAGGATAAGATGTCCTCGTCGAAGACGACTTTAAGTGCTTCCACGTGACCGCTATCGTGGCATACCTCTTTATAGGTGGGGTTGGAGGTTGGACCGTTGGCATAGCCGACTTCGGTAGAAATAACACCTTTTATCTTGCGAATATAGGCCTGTAGGCCCCAAAAACAGCCACCACCCAAATAGATTGTATGTTCTTTCATATTAGTCACCCCATACTTCGTGGGCTATTTCTTTTACTAAGGCAAGTTTAGCCCATTGTTCATCCTCTGTTAATTGGTTGCCGATTTCACAGGATGCAAAGCCGCATTGAGGAGAGAGGCATAAACGTTCTAATGGAATATATTTTGTCGCTTCCTGAATGCGTTTTTTAATAACTTCTTTATCTTCCAGTTGAGGACGTTTTGTTGTAATAAGACCGAGGACTACTTTTTTGTGGTCCGATACTTCACGTAACGGTTCAAAGCCGCCGGAACGGTCGTCATCGAATTCTAAATAATATGCGTCCACATTTTCCTGGCCGAAAAGAATCGGTGCAATCGGTTCGTATCCGCCGCTTGCAGCCCAGGTGGAATTGTAATTACCCCGGCATACATGCGTGGTGAATGCTAAATCCTTAGGACATCCTTCTAAGGCGAGGTTATTAAGACGCAAGTATTTTGCCGTTTCTCCCTCGATTGTAACGCTTTTATCCTTTTGGCGACCTGTCCAGTAGGCATGATCGCAGCACATACCCCATGTACAATCATCGAACTGGATGTTGCGACAGCCTGCATCGTACAGATCTTTAATTACTTGTCGATATGCGGCGGCGATATCTTGAATTAACTCTTCTAAATCAGGATAGAAAGACCGGGTTGTGATACCGTTATCTTCGCGGAATAGCTCGGCTAAAAATTGAGACGGTGCCGGAATCGTCTGGCGTGCCGTGGTATGTTCATCTTCGAATTGTTTGACAAATTTAAAATGTTCTACAAATGGATGATTGGTTCCTGTAATTTTGCCGGTCAGCGCGAGTGACCCAGGTGCGGTTTCCTGTCCATGGAATTTATAGCCGTGCTCCAATTCGATTTCCTTGACGCCGTTAAAACCCCACATAAAATCAAGATGCCAATAAGCGCGGCGGAATTCGCCATCCGTAATGACCGGTAACCCCGCGGCTTTTTGTTTTTTGATAAGATCTGTGATGAGTCGATTTTCAACTTCTGTTAATTCGTCATGCGTGATAGAGCCTTTTGTAAAAGCTTCACGTGCTTCTTTCAGTTCTGCAGGACGAAGAAACGATCCTACAATATCAAAATGAAATGGTGCTAGTTGTTTGGACATAATTGACCTCCTTATATAAACGGTATAACCGATAATTTCGATAGGTTTATTATAACGAAGGTTATCGATATATAAAAATATAAATATAGTGAGGTTTAATATAACTTCAAACTATAGCATCAGGATTCTTCCGTTGTCGGTAGTTGAATATGTTTTCCGTAGTTGCTTACATATTGCTCCAAGGCCTGAATGTACTCTTGACCTAATCGGCTGCGTTGCATTTTGTTATTTGTAATGTAACCGATATGCATAATACCTTCTTCGGAGAGAGGAACGGAGATGATGTTTTCACCGTTAATTTCTTCATCGATAACACCGCTAGATACCGTATAGCCGTCGAGCCCGATAAGAAGGCTGAATAGAGAAGCTCTATCGCGCACGCGGATGTGTTTTGGGCGAACTACGGTGCTGAAAATCTCCTCTGAGAAATAGAAGGAATTATGATCCCCTTGTTCGAATGAAAGATAGGGATATTCTTCTAATTCATCCATGGATACGCTTGGTTTATGTGCCAACGGATGATTCTTGCTGATAAAAATATGAGGATGCGCTCTGAATAGTTCCGTAAAGGTCAACTCATTCGTGTGGATGAGCTTTTCCAGTACAGGACGGTTAAAATCA
The DNA here is from genome assembly GCF_000517785.1 of Veillonella sp. AS16. Lineage (NCBI taxonomy): Bacteria > Bacillati > Bacillota > Negativicutes > Veillonellales > Veillonellaceae > Veillonella > Veillonella sp. AS16. The sequence continues at coordinate 26,414 of NZ_AZYX01000007.1, forward strand.
TTGTAGAAAAGCAATCCTATTTCACTTTTCATATGAGCCACGTCATCGATGATTTCATAGGTTTGTGTTTCTCGTAGCGATACGTCGTATTGGTCGATACCGGCACCCTTCAATAGTTCTATAAACGCACTGACTGCAAATGAGTAATGTTGTGTGGAAACGGAAAATTGCTTCTTGCCGCCTCCATGGCTTTTGTATTGCTCCTCAAGCAGCGCGGCCTGTTCCAAGACCTGGCGCGCATAGCCTAAGAAGCGTTCACCTTCTTTGGAAACGGTAATACCCTTATTGGTACGATCGAAGATGGTAATTCCCATTTCCCGTTCCAGTTCCTTGATAGCCTTTGTCAAGCTCGGCTGAGAAACGAATAGTCGTTTGGCAGCTTCGCTGATACTGCCGATATTTGCGATTGTAGTTACGTATTTTAATTGTTGTAGAGTCAAAGCAGTTCTCCTTTTATTCTATTATATTATTAATAGTAAACGATTCCATGTATTTAAGCAATGTTCTATATGTGTTACAATGGACTAACAGAATGAGGAGGGACTATGCTGAAACAAGTCATCGTTGTAGAAGGAAAATCTGATATACAGCGCATTGCACAGGCTGTAGAGGCCGATTGTATAGCTACGGAAGGATTTACATTGCGAAAAGGTGTAATCGATATGATTCGCATCGCTTATGAAAAGCGGGGCATTATTATATTAACCGATCCGGATACGGCGGGGGAGCGTATCCGTCGTGTACTGACGAAAAAATTCCCTCGCGCTCAACACGCTTTTGTGCCACGAGATGAGGCTTTTGCAAATGATGATATCGGTATAGAACAGGCTTCACCCGAATCCATTAGAAAGGCCTTATCCACACTGCATGTGGAATCGCTGGAGTCATCTGACGAATTTTGTATGGCTGATCTAGTGCGATATGGATTATCCGGAGCTCCTGACAGTGCTTCACAACGTGCGGCGGTAGGAGCGAAACTCGGTATCGGTTATGGTAATGCAAAGCAATTCATATACCGTCTTAATCATTACGGTATATCTCGTGAGGCCTATGAAGAGGCCGTGAATAGTTTATGACAGGAGACAGAATGTTAGAATCAGTAATTGCAAGCCCGGAAGTCGTGCACTATATATGTAAGCGTTTTGATATTAAGATGAGTAAAAAGCTGGGGCAAAACTTTCTTATCAAACGCGGTATTGTTGATGAAATCGTTCATGCTGCTGACTTAACACCCGGTGAGCCTGTTCTGGAGGTCGGTCCCGGTATAGGCACATTGACTCAAGGTTTGGCTCAAAGTGGCGCCGATGTGACGGCTATCGAACTTGATCGCCGTTTATTAGAAGTCCTCGATACCACGTTAGGATCTTATGATAATGTACGAATTGTACACGGCGATGTGTTAAAACTCGATGTTGTAACCATTATGAATCATAAGCCTTTTAAGGTGGTTGCTAATTTACCGTATTACATTACAACTCCGATTATCATGTCTTTACTGGAAAGCAAACTGCCGATCGAACGTCTCGTTGTAATGGTTCAAAAAGAGGTTGCCTTGCGGATGGTGGCAAAACCGGGTACAAAGGATTACGGGGCGCTATCTGTAGCGGTTCAATATTATACGGAATCGGATATTGTTCTCGATGTGCCGCCGAAATCCTTTTTGCCGGCTCCTGCGGTTACCAGTTCTGTTATTCGCTGCGTATTGCGTGATAAACCGCCTGTGGATGTGGTTGATGAACGTTTATTTTTCCGCGTTGTGAAAGCCGGTTTTGCGCAACGTCGAAAAACCTTTGCAAATACGATGCGTACCACGGGACTTTTAAAGGAACAGATTGAGGTAATCTTATCAAAGGCCGGTATTGACGGTCAGAGAAGAGGCGAGACCTTCAGTCTTCAAGAATTTGCCGATGTGGCAAATGCATGGGCTGAGCTATAAGAAATGAATAAGCCCTCCTGATGTTAGAATTTAATTAATCTAACATCAGGAGGGCTATTTATTATGGCAAAGTGATTAACTATCAATCAGGGGGATAAAACGTGTTGCAAATTTAACCTTATAAATTAAAAAAGCCCCGAAGGGCCTTTTTAGTATAGAATACCTGCCATTGAAGTAATGATAATGGCGTTCGCAAAGTCGATCAAGAATGCACCTACAAGGGAAACTACGAGCCATGCACGCGGGGATGGACCATGTTTACTTGCCAAGGACAACATGTTAACCAATGCATTCGGCGTCGCACCTAAACCGAAGCCGATCGCACCGGCGCCGAGCATAACGGAATCGTAGTTGCGACCGAATAAAAGGTAGATAAGGTACGCAAAAATTACGATGAGAGCCATTTGTGCCAATAGGATGGAAATGAGCGGCAATGCGAGGTTGATTAACTGCACGAGCTTCAAGCTGTTGATCGCCATCGTTACGAATAAGGATAGAGCTACATTGGATACAGCATCAAGAGCGGTATCGTTGATTTTGTATGATTTTGTGAAATCACCGAAGTTACGAATGATTGCAGCGCAAATCATAGCACCGATATAAGCCGGCAACGGAGTGAGAATTGATAATCCCGCACTGATGATGGTGCCGACGCCTAAGGCGAGACCGATCCACATGCAGATGGTCAACAAATCCTGTGCACTGAATTGTTTTCCGCCACCTTCGACGTGATCTTCGATATAATCGATACCTTCATCATCCATAGACTCAGGACTTTCATAAGGCGTTTTTACATTGTGCGTTTTGATGATACGCTCTCCGACAGGGGCTCCCAAAATGGTTCCGGCCACCATACCGAATGTTGCAGCAGCCACAGCGGCTGAAGCAGTACCCGGAATACCGAGTAATTCTTCAAAGTATGGACCGAAGGCACCGGCTGTACCGAGACCGCCCATCATGGATACGGATCCGGCCATGATACCGATGATAGGCTCAACGCCGAGTGCTTTAGCAATAAGAATACCCGTTGTATTCTGGACGACGATCCAAACGGCACAGGCAATGAAGAAAAAGATAATGAAAATACCGCCCTTTTTTAATACCTTTAATGAGGCCATCAAGCCGATGGTCGTAAAGAAAGCCAGCATTAAAAAGGTTTGTAGAGAGCTTTCAAAGGTGATATTTAAAATTTTATAATATGAAAGAATAGCAGTCAAAAATGCAAAAGGTAAGGCCCCTACAGCAGGTGCAGGCATACACATGCGTTGTAAAATCCTGGAATGTTTGTTAATCCAAGTACCTATAAATAATGTAATAATGGCAAGGCCTACAGTCTGATACATGGACAAGTTGAGGGTCCATACGTCATTAACTAACTTTAGGTCAATCAGTGGCATAAAATCACTCCTTTTAATAATAATATATTTTTATTTTATCATGAATAAATACGAAAATACTATAGAATTTATATAGTATACAAATTTTGTATATTAAATATACATTTGTCATAATAAAAATCAAATAGAATTTTTGTTTTTGAAAACATTTTACTTGAAATGAAACAGTTAAATGATAATAACTCATAATATAAATGACTTATTAACATGGATCATACCATAATTATTCGACGTTATAAATAGATTTTCCTGCTAGAAAAATAAAAATCACGGAATATAGTATACATTCTGTTATAAACGTATACGTATTCCGTGATTGTAGCTTTCATGATAGAGGTAGTGTTTAGAATTGAATATCCTCGTGTATTTTGAGCGAGGTGTTATACTTCATTATGTAATTTTGGTGTCGTTAAAAATACTACGTCCGGATTGCGTTCCTGAACCCAGCCCATCTGCCATTCATTGGAGATGAGTACTACGGTACGGTCGCGATTATCTTTCACAATCATCGCATTATCTACACCTTTTAATGTGGCGATATCCACATCGCCGTCAATCCAGCGGGCTACGCTGTACGGCAATGTATGATTCAAAAGATCTACACCGTACTCATTTTTGAGTCGGTATTCCAATACTTCAAACTGAAGCATGCCTACGGCACCGACAACGAAAGAGTCAAGAGCACCCGGTTGTTCAAAGATTTGAACGGCACCTTCTTGAGCAAGTTGTGTCATCCCTTTTTGGAATTGTTTACGTTTCATCGTATCTTTCGGAGATACACGGGCAAAGAATTCCGGTGGGAATACAGGAAAGTCACCAAAGGTTACCTTGTGCTTCGGTGTACATAGGGTATCACCGACCCCCATCGTTCCCGCATCAAATACACCGATGATATCGCCCGGGTACGCGTTCTCCACGATGGTTCGCTCAGTAGCGAGGAATTGTTGCGGTTGCGATAGGCGAATGGCTTTGTTCGATTGACGATGTAATACGGACATGCCTTTTTCAAATTGGCCGGAGCAGATACGCATAAATACGATGCGGTCATGGTGATTTGGATCCATGTTGGCCTGGATTTTGAATACCAGGGCGGAGAAGTCTTCGCTCGTTGGCTGTACCGTTTCCTCAATGGCTTCGCGCGGAGCCGGAGATGGGGCGAGTTCCAAGAATTTTTCCAAGAACGGCTTAACCCCGAAATTTGTCATGGCGGAGCCGAAGAACATCGGTGTCAATTCGCCGGCGCGAACTTTATCAAAATCAAAGGGATCGCCTGCCACATCGAGCAGTTCGATATCATCGAGGAGGGCCTGGTATACTTCAGCACCCAATAATTCTTTCATACGCGGATCATCGAGGGCGCCTTTTTCAGAGGCTAATTTCTCCTGTCCGTGTGTTTCGTCTTTGGCAAAAAGCTCGATTATTTCATGTTCTCTGTCGTATACGCCCTTGTACTCGCCGTTGATACCTATAGGCCAGTTCATAGGACAGGTGCGAATGCCGAGAACGTTTTCAATCTCCTCCATTAGGTCAAACGGGTTGCGGCCGAAATGGTCAATCTTATTGACGAATGTAAAGATTGGAATACCGCGTTCTTTAGATACGGCAAATAGTTTCTTTGTTTGCGCTTCGACGCCTTTTGCCACGTCGATGAGCATGACTGCACTGTCGGCGGCCATTAATGTGCGATATGTATCCTCCGAAAAGTCCTGGTGACCGGGGGTATCGAGGATGTTGACGCGACAGCCGTCATAGTCGAATTGTAATACGGAACTCGTTACGGAGATACCGCGCTGCTTTTCGATTTCCATCCAGTCGGACACGGCATGTTTTGCGGTCTTTCTGGACTTTACGGAACCGGCTAGATGGATAGCGCCGCCGTATAGCAGTAATTTTTCTGTCAGTGTAGTTTTACCCGCATCCGGGTGAGATATGATAGCAAACGTGCGACGTCGTTGCACTTCTTCTAAAAATGTCATGATTCACCTCTATTAAATGTTTGTGAAAGTTTTACTCTCTACAATGGGGATGTTCATATCTTTCACATCTTTAAAATTATACATGATTTTGGTAGTTATGACTATTAAATTGTAGTATAATTAAATTTCCTAGAACGGTATCGAACTATGCCGTAAATTGATGTTAAGGAGGGGGCCCATGCGGTTATTTATTGCGGAAAAGCCGTCGATGGCACGGGAAATCAGTAAATGCCTGCCGGAAAATAAAAATATACAGAAACGCAACGGTTATTTTATCCAAGGTGACGATGTGGTTACGTGGGTTGTGGGGCATGTGCTGCATCAGGCTGAACCGGGTGATTATGATGATAAATATATTCGCTGGCGTCCTCAGGATTTACCCATCGTGCCGAAGGAATGGAAACTGCTAATCACAGACAGCAGTCGGCAACAGTTCGAAACGGTAAAAGAATTGATCGGAAAAGCCGATATCATTGTCAATGCAGGTGACCCGGATCGAGAAGGTCAGCTGCTCGTTGATGAGGTCCTGTATTTTGTAGGAAACACAAAGCCGGTACAGCGTATCTTATTAAATGCACTGGATGAAAAATCGGTCAAAGCCGCATTGAATGATTTGCGTGATAATAAGGACTTTCACAATCTATATCAATCGGCCCTTGCCCGTGCCCGTGCAGACTGGCTGATCGGTATGAATTTATCCCGTGCGTATACCTTGTCGGAGCGGTATAAGGGGCATAAAGTAACCTTGCCCATCGGTCGTGTTAAAACACCTACATTGGCCCTTGTGGTTCGACGGGAGAGGGAATTGGCCGCATTTAAGCCGATTGATTATTTTACGGTTAAAATTTTATATACCCATCCGAACGGTACATTTTGGGCGACATGGCAGCCGACGGATGAACAGAAGGGGCTTGATCCAGACGGACGCCTTATCAATAAGGCTGTAGCGGATGAACTGGTTAATCGCCTTCAGGCCAGTCCGGAAGGTATCATCAAGTCCGTTACGAAGTCAAAGAAGAAAGATGTACAACGGTTGCCCCTGTCCTTGTCATCACTACAGGTGTTGGCGGGGAAGGCTTTTTCTTATGATCCGCAGACGGTACTCGATACGGCACAGAAGCTGTACGAAAAGAAATTGACCACGTATCCCCGGTCGGATTGTGAATATTTACCACCCAATCAATATGGAGATCGCATAGCAATCCTCAATAATTTACAAAATTCGGGAGATGAGAAACTATCGAAATGGGCGAGCGGTGCGGATCATAATATCAAGAGTCGTGCGTGGAATGAAAAGAAGATTACGGCCCATCATGCGATTATTCCTACGACGGTGGCGTGTAATGTGACGAGTTTATCCGAGGAAGAACGAAATATTTATTTTCTTATCAGTCAAGCTTATTTAGCGCAGTTCTATGGAGAACATGTGTATGAGCAGACAAAAATCACGGTGGATCAATGTAAGGAAGAGTTTGTCGCCAATGGCCGCGTTGTCATTGAAGAAGGGTGGAAGGCTCTTTATAAACGGCAGAAATCAAAATCATCCTTAGATAATAACGATGAGCCGGATTTGACTGATGAAAGCGGTGCTGAGGCTTCGCCGAAAAAGGATGCTATTGAAGAAGCGGATCATTTGCCGGCTGTAAAGAAGAACGATACGGTTCAATACACGGATTCGACCATCGATGCGAAGCAGACGAAACCGCCATCTCGCTTTACACCGTCTACGCTGTTACAGGCGATGAAGGAAATCCATAAATTTGTCAAGAATGAAGATTTAAAGAAGCAGTTAAAGGCTGTGTCCGGTATCGGTACAGAAGCGACGAGAGCGAATATTATAGATGAACTCATCAGTCGCGGCTTTATGAAGACATCGGGGAAAAAACAGGTCTTGTCCCCGACGGAAACAGGGTATCTGTTAGTGGATGCACTGCCTGACGAATTGCTGTATCCTGACGAAACCGCCGTATGGGAAGAGCGTTTATCCCTCATGAGTGAAGGTGAAGATACATTAGACTCTTTTCTAACGGATCAAATTAAATTTTTACAACATCTGATTGATAAGCTGGGATTTGATAAACAGGTTTCTTCTGGACAAATGATGCCTAATGTGGTGCGGACCATATCAAACCAAAATCGAAAGAGGCCTTTGGATAACAGCTCAACGGATATATCTAAATTGCCAATCTGTCCTTCGTGCAAAACGGGCCATTTACAGCAAAAGAACGGTAAATTCGGTGCATTCTTGGGATGTACCAACTATCCGACATGTCGGTATACGCAGCCTGTGGGAGGTAATCAGGCCAAACAAGATATGAATATTGATGTACCTGAGGCGAGCAGGGAATATAAATGTCCTCGTTGCCAAAAAGGATACTTTGTAAAGCAGGAGAACGGCGGTCGCATAAATTGGGTGTGCAGCAATCGGTCGGAATGTAAGACACAGTGCTCTGATGTGGATGGGGTACCGAGTGTATATGCTAATAAATAACATCAACATTTAATAGCTTAATATGTCTTTAGTCAGTATTTAGTTAACATCTTAATATTTATATAAAAGATATTTAACATTAAATGTTCTTGTTATCAGTTTTACGTTAAAGTTAAAATAGAATAATAAATAAAGCGCGTGCAGATTAGCTGTACGCGCTTTTGTATTATATAAAAGGTTTTATCTTCGTTTGCCGCGACGTCCTGTTTGACTGTTAGACGTACGTCGTTGTCGCGTGTTAGAACCCTTGTGACCTCTAGCTTTGTGTGCCTTTGCTTTTGTAGATTGGTAGGTGCTGGTGATTTTAGGCTTTGCTACAGTTTTACCACGTTTAGGTGCGCCTCCGGCATTTCCTTTAGTTTTTATCTGCCCGTCTTTAGTATATTTGGTAAGGGTTGCCTGGATAGCCCGTTCAATACGGCGTAACCAAGGTTCATCTTGTGGTGTGGCAAAGGTAACGGCTATGCCGGAATTTCCGGCGCGTCCGGTACGACCGATACGGTGGATATAATAGTCCACATCATGCGGTACATCGTAATTGTATACATGGGTGATCCCTTCGATATCGATGCCGCGTGCGGCGATATCCGTTGCGACCAGAATTTGTGTTTTTGCTTTTGCGAAGTCTCTCAAAATTTGAGTGCGTCGTCCTTGAGTTAAATTACCGTGCATTTCAGCAATATTGAGGCCCGCAGCGGTTAATTCATATGAAAGTCGAACGGCACCTTCCCGTTTATTACAGAAAACAATCGCTAAAAAAGGATTATCCTGTTCAATCATCTGAATGAGCCGGTTTGTTTTCTCTTCGGGATTCATCATGTATACTCGTTGGTCGATGGCATCTAATGTAATATGCTTACCTTCTGCCGTCACCGATACGGGTTTTGACATGTATGCTTTAGCTAAGTTTCTGATTTTATCCGGAATGGTGGCGGAGAATAGCAGTAGTTGACGATTTGCATCGGTTTCTCCGATTAGTTTTTCTATATCCGGTAAGAATCCCATGTGTAACATTTGATCCGCTTCGTCCAATACGATACGGCGGATGGAGTTTAGATGGAGAGATCCTCGATTAGCGTGGTCCAATAGACGACCGGGTGTACCTAAGATAACTTGTGGACGTCTGCCGAGTTGTTGTAATTGACTCTCGATGGTTTTACCGCCGATGAGTGGGAGAATATCCACGTTTAATACAGAACCTATTAATTTTGCCTCATCGGAGAGTTGTTTTACTAGTTCTCGTGTCGGTGCAATAATGAGGACTTGCTCCTGATGTATGTCTGTATGGACACGTTGCAAAATCGGTAATAGAAACGCTAATGTTTTACCTGTACCTGTTTGAGCTTTTGCAATGATGTCATTGCCTTTGAAGACGATAGGAATCGATTGTTCTTGGATGGGAGTAGGTTCTTTTATGCCTTGTTTCTGTAGTGCCGTGATGAGTTCATCACAGACGCCTAGGGATTTGAAAGATTTCATATATCGTCCTTTCTATCATAAATATTATAATAATTATACCTTATTATCATAAATAGGAGCAAATTACACATCATATTGAGAATATAAATCTAGTGAAAATCAATAGTTAAAAAGATTATAAACAAATAAATGAGAATTTACAAAAGTTTTTCTTTATGAATTATAACAGTAAAACTCAATTAGTTGATTATTTATTAATCTCATAAATACTATAAATGATTGACTTCACCTGTGCTTAATAGTATGAAATTAAAATTAATATCATACTATTTATGATAAATTGTTATCAATGTATATTAGAAATTAATTATAAAATTGATAATAATTGTTGAAATTAATCTTTAGAATGATATAATTATTTAGGATATTAATACGCATTTATTATCATATGTGATTAATATGAGGTTGTTAGGTACAATAATTAGGAGGTGTCGTATGGCTATCAAAAAGCTGAAGGACATGAAGGTCGGTGAATCTGGCGTTATTTCTGCACTACATGGCAGCGGTAATGTAAAACATCGTCTCATCGATATGGGTCTTGTACATGGTACAAAGATTCATGTTATGAAATTTGCCCCATTGGGCGATCCCGTAGAAATCAAAGTGAAAAACTTTGAACTAGCACTTCGCACAAGTGAAGCGGGTATGATTGATGTAGAGGTTCAATAGGAGGTCCAAATGGCAGATAATGGGAGAATTCGCATTGCCTTAGCGGGTAATCCGAACTGTGGTAAGACTACGATCTTTAACAATATCACAGGGGCGAAACAACACGTGGGCAACTATCCGGGTGTTACGGTAGAAAAAAAAGAAGGCCATACGAGTTTTAATGGTCAGGAATTGATGTTTGTTGACTTGCCGGGGACGTATAGTTTGACTGCCCGTTCCATGGATGAGTTGGTTGCTCGAAATGTTATCGTCAATGATGACCCCGATGTAATCGTCAATGTCCTTGATGCATCTAATTTGGAACGTAATCTATATTTGGCGGCGCAATTGTTGGAACTTGAAAAACCGATGGTTATCGCTCTAAATATGGCTGACGTTGCAGAAGATATGGGCATTAAATACGATATTAAAAAAATGTCCGAACTGACAGGGGCGACCATCGTTAGTACTGTAGGGCGTACAAACGTTGGGACAAAAGAATTATTGCAGGCTACTATCGATGTTGCAGCTACCCGTACTGCACCGGGTGTACAGATTAATTATGGCGAACTGTTAGAATCTAAAATTGCTGAGCTTGTAGCAGAACTCAAGAAAACGGGTACTGTTACATATCCGTTACGTTGGATTGCTATCAAATTATTGGAAAAGGATGCCGACGTTATCGGCAAGGTAATGCGCTTCGACAACACGGAATCAGTTATTGAAAAGGCGAAAGCCATTCGTGAAGAAATCAAGGACCAAGTTGATCTTGATGTAGTATTCCAGGAATATCGTCATCGTTTTGCTGTAGACGTATATAATAAATCGTTAACGCAAGCTCCGACACAGCTGGAAACACGTTCTGACCGATACGACAAAATTTTGACACATCGCGTGCTCGGGTTACCTATTTTCTTATTGGTAATGTGGTTACTATTTAATATCGTCAACACTGTAGGCGCTATTCCTCAGGGATGGATTGAGGATGGATTCACTGCATTACAGCAGTGGGTTGTTACGGTTGTACCGGAAGGTCAGCTACAATCGCTTATTTCCGACGGTATCATCGCCGGTGTCGGTGCCGTATTATCCTTCGTACCTTTAATTCTATTGTTATTCCTAGGGATTTCCTTCTTGGAAGATACCGGTTATATGGCACGTGCAGCATTCGTTATCGACCGTGTCATGCGCGCTTGCGGTTTACATGGTAAATCGTTTATTCCTTTATTGTTAGGTTTCGGTTGTTCCGTACCTTCCGTCATGGGGGCACGTATCCTTGATAATTACAAGGATCGAATGGTAACGATTCTGATTACTCCGTTCATGAGTTGCTCCGCCCGCTTACCGGTTTATACATTATTTGCTGCCGCATTCTTCCCGGAAGAATGGCGCGGTACTGTATTGTTCTGTGTTTATTTCTTAGGTATTATCTTCGGTATTATCTTTGCAAAAATCTTCCGTAAATTCTTGTTCTCTGGTGAAGCGGAACCATTTGTAATGGAATTACCTCCATATCATTTGCCAACGTTGAAAGCTACGCTTATGCATATGTATGAACGCGGTATTTTGTACCTAAAAAAAGCCGGTACATTCATCATGGCTGCATCCATCCTGATCTGGTTCATCACTTCCTATCCGATGGATGTAGAGTATTCTAAAGATTACGATGGAATGCATGAACAAGTCAAACAGACTTATGAAGTAAAAGATGCAGAAACATTACAACAATTTGGCATTACAACAGATGATCAAAAAGACTCGGTTGATAAAATTGTAGAAGAAATGAAATCTACAGTAGAAGAGGCTAACAGCGCGGCTGAAGAAGCAGAAGAAGATGCTCCTGAAATTGCCGTTGAAGACGATTCTGAAGCTCCTGAGCTATTTAACAGTATTAAAGATGATAATAAGGAATTGTTCCCGGCTGCTTGGGCTATGTATAAAAACAGCGCCAACTTAGATGAAGAAAATCAGAAAATCGACGAAGAACAAGCCGGTGAAAAACTGGAACAATCCTATGCAGCTACATTTGGTAAAGCTCTCAATCCTGTACTTGAACCATTGGGCTTTGACTGGAAAATCGGCGTAGCTCTTGTAGCAGGTTTGGCAGCTAAAGAAGTTGTTATTTCTACATTAGGTACTATCTATGCAGTTGGTGGCGATGATAAGAACCCGGCACCGTTGACTGAGTATATGCAAAACGATCCTCACTTTACACCGTTGATTGCATTGACGATGATGCTGTTTGTCTTGGTGTATCCGCCATGTCTTGCAACTCTTGCGGTTGTTAGACGTGAAACAGGATCCTGGAAGTGGGTATTATTCATGTTCTTCTATGAAAATGCCTTTGCATGGATTGCATGTTTTGTATTCTACAATGTAGGACGCGCTTTAGGATATTAATCTAAGGTGTTGATTAATCGAAGTATAACCACATCTTAGATATCCTTAATATTTTGCATTAAAGTCATGTGATTTAGATATAGGTATTTTAAAAATAATACTTGATAATTATCAATATTCGTGGTTAAATGATAATGAGAAGAGAGAAATATCTAGAATATAGCTTTTATCTTATTTATCAATGAACAGATATTGAAAAATTTATTGATATTGAGAAAGAAGGCGGTATTATGGATTCTCTGATTATAGGACTCATAGTTGTATTAGCATTAGCTTATATCGGTTTTAAGTTTTATAAACAAATGAGCGGAAAAGGAGGCTGCGGCTGCGGTTCTGATTCCGGCTCTAGTAAATCCTCAAGCTGTGGAGGCTGTTGCGGTTGTGATAGCAATCAGAACTTGGGAATCAAACGTGCTGATAAGTAAGCTTTTATAACGATTTTCATGGTAATGAAAGAGGGGTCTCTATAACAGACTCCTCTTTTCATATATAATTTTTACATTTTAACAAAGTTAATAGGAAAGGATCATAATCATGTTCAGATTCAGAAGAAATAATTTAAGAAACGCCAATTTATTTGCAGCGGGCCTTGCATTGGGTACTGTAGGTTTAAAAGTATTAACTTCTAAAGACGCTAAAAAGGTGTATGCAGGTATCGTAGCAGCCGGTCTTCGCGCTAAAGAATCCGTATTGGAAACTGCTGAAAAAGTTCAAGCATCCGCATCCGATGTATTGGCTGAAGCTCAAGAAATCAACGAAGCTCGCAACGAAGAAATTTTTGAAGAAGATGAAAAATAATTAAAGGATGACGCATATGTTACAATTTTCTGTAGTACGAAAACTCAGAAATCGCTTGCATGTGAAGATAACGGGTCATCGCTTTACGGAAACTGAAGCGGCTTATATTGAGGATACTCTGTTATTGAATGATGCAGTTGTAGATGTAACGTTCTATACACGAAGCAGTCAAGTTGCCATTAAACATAATGGTGATGAATCGGCCGTTCGTGAGGCAGTACTAGGTCTACGCGATTTGGATTTGTCCGAAGCACCTGCCTTGAGCGAGTATTCGCCACGATTGGTGAATAAAAAATACCGTGAGATGATGCTGAATAAAACGGCTCTATACTTAGGTAAAAAAGCTGTTTTACCGGCTCCTATTGCAGCGGCATGGGCGTGGTTTGACGGGCTTAAATTTATCGGTAAAGCGATTAAAACATTATGGCAACGCAAGTTGACCGTAGAGGTTCTTGACGGTGTCGCTATCGGTGCGGCACTGTTACAAAAAGACTATCCTACCGCAAGTATGGTTATGTACTTGCTAGGAATCGGCGATATCTTAGAAGAGTGGACACATCGTAAATCTGTATTGAATCTTGCTCAAAGTATGTCTTTGAATGTAGATAAGGTATGGGTTCTGGTAGATGGTGTCGAAGTTAGCAAGAGCGTTAACGACATCGTTGCGGGCGATAGAATTATCGTTCGTCAAGGTGAAGTCATTCCTTTGGATGGCGTCGTTGTGGACGGTGTTATTCTTGTTAATGAAAGCTCCATGACCGGTGAGCCTGAGGCGGTTCGTCGTGATGAGGAAACCTCTGTATATGCGGGTACTGTTGTAGAGGAAGGCAAAGCCGTCATTGAAGTGCGCAGCACATCAAAATCATCCCGATATGAAAAAATCGTAAGTCTCATCGAAGAATCCGAACAGATGAAATCCGGTATGGAACAACAGGCTTATCGCATGGCGGATAAATTGGTTCCTATCAGCTTTATCGGTGCAGGCTTGACATATTTGTTGACTCGTAATGTGATGAAGGCCTTATCCTTTGTCATGGTTGACTTCTCCTGCGCGTTGAAACTTTCCATCCCGTTGGCTGTGCTTTCAGCAATGCAGGAAGCGGCAAAACTCGGGATTACCGTAAAAGGCGGTAAATTCTTAGAACAGATCGCACAAGCGGATATGATCGTATTCGATAAAACAGGCACTCTTACAAAAGCGGAACCTGAATTTGAACAAATTATTCCGTTCAATGGACAAGATCCGGATGAAATGTTGAAATTGGCGGCGTGTATTGAGGAACATTTCCCTCATTCCATGGCAAAAGCAGTTGTACGTGCTGCAAAAGATCATGCATTGCCTCATAAGGAAATGCATTCCGATGTAGAATACGTCGTTGCTCACGGTATCGCATCCAAAGTCGGTCGTTACCGCGTACGCATCGGTAGCGCCCACTATATTTTTGATGATGAAAAAACAAAGATTCCTGCAGATGAACAGGAAAAATTTGATAATTTGCCGGATACATCATCGCATTTGTACTTAGCGATAGGCGGTACATTGGCGGCGGTTATCTGTATCAAGGATCCTGTGCGTGAAGAAGCTAAACAGGTTGTAGCGGATTTACATAAGCTCGGCGTTAAGAAGGTCGTTATGATGACGGGCGATTCAAAACGCAACGCTAAACGCGTAGCTGCGGAGATCGGCATTGACGAAGTTCATGCGGAAGTCTTGCCTGAAGATAAGGCGACGTATGTAAGACAGGCTAAGGAGGAAGGCTACACTGTAATGATGGTAGGGGACGGTATTAACGATTCTCCTGCGATTTCAGAAGCTCATGTTGGCATTGCGATGAATGAAGGGGCCCCGATTGCTCAAAAGATTGCGAATGTTACAATTTCTTCCGATCATTTACAGGCGCTGGTTGACTTACGTCGCATTTCCTTAGCGCTAATGAAACGTATTAAAGCCAATTATAACGGCATTGTAGGTTTCAACGGTGCTCTTGTTTTAGGCGGTGTCGTCGGTGCATTGCCTCCGGGACAAGCGGCATGGTTACATAATTTGTTTACTCTAGGTGTAGGCCTTGAAAGCATGACGCCATTGTTGAAAAAAGAAGAATCACAGTCAGATACCGAAACAATTGATGTTACGGCTGATACGGTGGTAGCGTAATATTAACTCCCGTACGGGGCGGATATGGGGTCCGTCTCATGCGGGAGTTTTTGTTTTATGATGACATTTGGGCCCGATTATTGTACAATAGCAGGAGATTACTTCTGGTAGGAGAACTATATGAATACATTGTTAGATATTTGCAAACGATCAGTCTATATGAATTTGTTCATCGTAGTGCTACCCCTAATTGCGTATATGATTCATAATGGATCCAGTGCTACGGTGGCACTTGTATGGTATTTATTATTATCACTTGTTATACCGTGGGCTTATTTATCCTATAAGACGAGTACATTTGGTGATGGACGGTATATCAATCGCATCGCTTATGTGGTGAGCTGGATTGTCGTGCATACCATAATCTATAAAGGAATTTTCCTGAATGTCGATTTATCTATGCTCTGGGGATGGCCGACAGCGGGGCGTGACGTGGCTTTTTTGATAGTCATGTATGTAGGTGTTACGGTAAGTTTATGTATTGCTTACGGATTATCGCGTATTATAGGAGGCCGTCATGAATAAGAACTTTTGGATATTTACGTGTATTGCGGCGCTTTTTGTCAGTGCTGTTACTGTTGTACTGACATCGAGTAAGGTATTAGCGGCTCCGATTCTGGTATTTCCCATTCTGTCTTTAGTGATACCGTTGTTGATGAGACGGCTAAAGAATGCGAAGTTTAATGATGATTTCCCTCTTCACATGGGATATCATACATACAGTTGGGCGTGGTGGTCTGTATTTTCGCTGCTACATACACCACTTGGCTTTCAAATTGAAAACGGATTGGTGAAAGTAGTCGTACTGTTTATCGTATATTTTATTATACAGGTCCTCATTGAGTTAATAGGTTTATTATTGACAAAAATTTTTGCCCGTCCTCGTCACTGGGGGATGATAGATGATGTAATCGATATTGTATTATACATCATTCCTATTCCATTCTTGTACATAGGTTCCATTCTATATATCGACTTACAGGATCCTATGGTATATTATTTGTATGCACCATCCATGAATATCAATATTGTTTTTGCTGAGTTAGTATTGCTCTTGATGACCATGTTGGTATTCGTATTTTACTTATATCCGAGACATATTGATTATAAAGGCGTTCGCCTGTTACGCATTGTCATCACCGCGGCCTTGTGGTTGGCGATGAACGGACATATTCTGTATGGTGGATATGTTCCGCCATTTATTCTATCCATCGTTCCTAGTGTTTTTCCGACATATCAGGGAAATCCGCTCGTATTCATAACTCCGGCCCTTCTGGAATCCGGAATCATAGCGGTATCCGTAATAATCGGTGCGTTGGTGGAACGAGGTATTATTTCACGTCGTCGTGAGCGTTTTTAATTTCTAGTTTCGACTTATATCCGTCAGGAATGAGAGCGAAGGAGGATGTATGAACAACAATGAACGTCCGGTAGATGATAACTCGACTGTATCAATCTCGGACAATCCAAAATTGTCTAGTGAGGAGACAAAACAAGTTAAACCGAAAAAGAAGGGCATCACTATTCGCGAATTGACCATTATCGGTCTGTTAGCGGGTATCACAATAGCATTAGGCCTTTCCGGTTATGGAATTGTTCCGTTGGGACCTCTTAATGTGACGACATTACACGTTCCAACTTTGATCGGGGCCCTTGTGGAAGGACCGAAGGTCGGTGCTTTTGTGGGACTTATTTTCGGCTGCTATAGTTTGTGGCAGAATATTACGGCCCCGAATATCTTATCTCCGTTATTTTTTAACCCTATTGTTTCCGTATTGCCTCGTGTTATTTTCCCCGTATTGGCATATTTGGTATATCTTCTGTTATGGAAGGCCCCTCAAGGTCCGCGTATCATCGTCGCTGCATTTATGGGAACCGTGTTCCATACGATTATGGTAATGGGCTTGATTTTCCTACTATATGCGGATATGTTTGCTTTCAAGATGAATCTTAGTCCGGATCAAGTACTCGGAACCATTGTGGTTTTATCAGTTACGCATGGTATTCCTGAGGCAATCTTTGCGGGTGTTATTGTAACACCTGTTGCATTGGCGCTACGTAAGATGTTGCGCAAGGATGCACCTAAAAAAGTAAAAGCTGATGATGTGAGTACTGAGGCCGCTGTACAAGAAAACATAACAAAATAGTATTTTACAGGTTTTTTATAAATATGGTAGAATAAATATCATCTGATAAGTACTGAGGAGGAGAATCATGTCTAAACGTATTCGTACAATCAACACTGAATCTTTGCAGAAAACCGCTAAAACCGGCGGTTGCGGAGAATGTCAAACATCTTGCCAATCCGCTTGCAAAACAAGCTGCACGGTAGGCAATCAAGTTTGTAAACAAAAATAATGAGAAGGCTCGCATAGCGGGCCTTTTTCTTTTGCTTATGTTTGAAATACATAGCTGCTATGGTATATCTTTATGACTATTTTTATAGCTTTACCGTAGAAATATGGTACAATTATCTAGAAAGTTCTATATAGATTAGCACTTTCCCATACATAAAATTTGGAGGTACCATGTTAGAATTACAACCAATGATCCATAAGTTTCGGATGAAGGGGAATTATTACTGTCTAGACGTAAACAGCGGTATTATTCACGTTATCGACGAACTCATCGATCGAGTTCTTGACATATATAATGGCACTAACCGGGATGCGGTGCATGCGGCGATGGATAGCCAAGAGGATGCAACGGAGCTCGACGAAATTATGGACGAGTTAGATGAACTGATTGCGAACGAACAGTTATTTGCGCCTATGAGCAAGGAATTTAAACTTGTAGTAGGTGAAAAACCTATTGTAAAGGCTTTATGTCTCAATATTGCGCATGATTGCAACTTGGCATGTAAATATTGTTTTGCCAGTCAAGGTGATTACGGTGGCGTAAAACGTGAGTTAATGAGTTTTGATGTGGCAAAGCGCGCCGTTGACTTTCTCATTAAAATGAGCGGGTCTCGTCAACATTGTGAAATCGACTTCTTTGGCGGTGAACCTTTGTTGAATTGGGATGTAGTGAGACAAACCGTTGAATACATTGAATCCGTTCAAAAACAGCACAATAAGATTTTCAAGCTCACATTGACTACAAACGGGATGCTTTTAACACAGGATAAAATTGACTATGTGAACGAACATAAGATGAGTCTCGTTTTATCGTTGGACGGTCGTGAGTCCGTACATAATGCAATGCGCCCTGTAGCCGGTAGCGGTGCGGAGTCTTACAAGTTTATCGCGAAGAATCTCGTCAACGCCGTAAAACAACGTCATGGTCTTGAGTATTATGTGCGTGGCACATATACGCATAAAAATCTCGACTTTACCAAGGATGTAATGGCCATGTCCGATTTAGGGTTTGAACATTTATCTATGGAGCCTGTAGTCGGAGAGGACGGGGATTACGTATTGCGTGAAGAGGACTGGCCGGCTCTTGAGGCGGAATATGAAAAGTTAGCGGATCTTTATTTGCAGCGTCAACTGGACGGCTGGGGTGAAAAGTTTAATTTCTTCCATTTCCGTATGGACCTGTACCGTGGTCCATGCATGGCGAAACGTTTACGAGGTTGTGGTGCGGGTCATGAATATATGGCTGTTGTACCGAATGGAGATATTTATCCATGTCATCAATTTGTCGGCAAGGATGGCTATGTATTGGGCAATGTATTTGATGGATTGCAAAATACTGAGATTCCTAAGGCCTTCCGTAATACGCATGTATTTTCTAAACCTACATGTGCGGAATGCTGGGCTAAATTCTTCTGCTCAGGCGGATGTCATGCGAATAATATTACGTTAGGCGGAGATTTGGAAACCCCTTATGAATTTGGTTGCCGATTGCAGAAAAAACGTATTGAGTGTGCTATCATGATTCAAGCTGAATTAGAACAGGCGGGCATTGATGGCAGTATTCCTGTTGCACTAGGTTAATCTTACATATGACTGGGGATGTTCCATCCATAGTAGAGGTGTTTGTATGAAAAAAGATACTAATCATAGTCAAACTATGGAGCGTTGGGGGATTCGCTATACCGGTATTGTTCAAGGGGTCGGATTCCGACCCCTTGTTTCTATGTGGGCCCATTCCTTACAGTTGAGCGGATTTGTATATAATGACAGTCACGGTGTATATGTGGAA
The DNA here is from genome assembly GCF_000517785.1 of Veillonella sp. AS16. NCBI lineage: Bacteria > Bacillati > Bacillota > Negativicutes > Veillonellales > Veillonellaceae > Veillonella > Veillonella sp. AS16. The sequence continues at coordinate 45,840 of NZ_AZYX01000007.1, forward strand.
ATTCAGGGGGCGACGGCAGATTTGCAGTCTTTTGTGGATGCTATTGATCAACATAAACCGCGACTATGCCGGATTACTAATTTTGTCATTACAAAATTACCTCTTATATACGAATCTATGGAGTTTGAGGTACGTCAATCACCATTAGGTGATCCGGGCACAACCTTTATCAGTGCCGATACTTCACCTTGCGAGAACTGTCTCAGGGAACTGCATAGTGATCCTCGACGCATACAGTATCCTTTTATTAACTGTACTGATTGCGGGCCGCGATATTCTATTATCGAGTCTTTACCGTATGATCGGGAAAGGACTACGATGAAAGAATTTCCTATGTGTCCCGATTGTTTGACTGAATATAATGATATTGAGGGGCGCCGCTATCATGCTGAGCCTAATGCATGTATAAAATGCGGACCTGTCTATACTTTATATACACCGAATCATATGGAGGTGGATACTGCTCATATATGGGATGATGTGCGTGCTCTTATTGCGTCCGGAAAGATTATAGCGTTGAAGGGTGTTGGCGGTTATCATCTTGTATGCGATGCGACGAATGATGAAGCGGTGCAGCGTTTGCGTATGCGTAAACAGCGTCCCCATAAGCCGTTGGCCGTAATGGCTAGCTCCATAGAAACAGCCATGAAGCTGGTTCACATGAATGAAATGGAGAAATCCGTTCTGACCGGAATGGAACGTCCCATTGTGTTATTGAATCGTAAATCTAATAGCGCCATACATTTGAGTGAACATGTGGCGCCGCAAAATCACCTGCTGGGGGTTATGCTGCCTTATGCACCTGTTCATAAGGTGCTGGTACCATCTGATGCCGTATGGGTGATGACCAGTGGAAATCGAAGCGGAGATTCCGTTTTATATGAAGATGAGGCTGCTTTCAGAGAACTCCAAAATGTAGCGGATTATTTTCTGGTTCACAATCGTCAAATCTATGCTCCTTTGGATGATTCCGTCGTATCCGTCATCGGCGAGAAGCTCCAGTTTATCCGTCGTAGTCGAGGCTATGTGCCTGAACCGATCCATTGTGAAAATTTAGGTGCTTTCAATTTACTGGCTATGGGCAGCGATCTTAAAAATGCATTCGCTGTAAATAAGGGTGAAAGTATTCTTTTGGGGCCTCATATAGGTGATCTGGAACGGGCTTCGACTCATGAAACCTTGGAATGGACGATTGCGCGATATGAAAATTTGTTCTCTACACGGCCGGAAGCGGTCATTATTGACTCTCATCCACAGTTTTTTTCATCTCAATTAGGGCGTCATATTGGTGAAACCCGTCATATTCCTGTTATTTCCGTACAGCATCACCATAGTCACATAGCCTCTGTTATGGCGGAGTATAATTTAACCGATGTCGTACTGGGAATTGCCATGGACGGAACCGGGTACGGCCCGGATGGAACCGTTTGGGGCGGAGAATTTCTCCTCTGTAACGGAGCGGATTATCAACGGCTGGCTCACATTAATACCGTGCCTTTGCCCGGCGGCGAAAAAGCGGTATCTGAACCGTGGCGTCAAGCCTTATGGTATATACGTCAGTATTACGGTGACAATGTGCCTTCAGTTTATGCTGAATGGATAGAGCAGTTGCCGACAGGATGGAGGATTCTTGATAAGGCGATGCATTCTATGACCATGATACAATCCTCCAGCTGCGGACGACTTTTTGATGCGGTAGGGGCTCTGTTAGGATTGGGGTTGGTACATACGTATGATGCGCAGATCGCTATTGCTTTGGAATCCTTTTGCGGTGATGAAAAAGGGTCCGTTCTTGATTTTGCTTACGATGGAGAGGTCCTGGACTTCACTCCGACTGTACAGGCTGTTATGGACGGAGTAGTGCGTGGTGAACGTCGTGCCTATTTAGCTGCATCCTTTCATAAAACCGTAGCTATCGGCATCTGTGAAGTGGCGGCGGATATAATGGAGCGTTATGGTTTGTATAATGCGGCGATTGCGGGCGGAGTCTTTCAAAATCGTCGACTCATGCATGAAATACATCGTGCCTGGCATGTAGGCAATCTATATATGAATAAATCCGTACCTGCAAATGATGGTGGCTTGGCTGTGGGTCAGTTATGGATCGGGGCTCATGTATTGAAAAAATAATGATTTTATATGTGATACAATATTCTTAGCTGTTGTATATGACATGTTTTATAAGTGTTTGAATATTCATAATAATAAGTGATGATAAATGATACAATGAGGAGGTATTATGTGCTTAGCCGTACCGGCACAGCTTGTTGCCGTAAATGATACCATCGGTACCGTTGAATTAACGGGGGCTACACGGGATTGCAGTCTTCTGCTCGTACCTGATGCGAAGGTAGGAGACTGGCTTTTGGTACATGCGGGATTTGCTGTACAGATTGTTGATGAAGAAGAGGCACAAGCAACATTAGATGCCTTTAAGGAGTTAGAGGAACTTGAAGAAGCTTACTTTGCAGGAAAAGAAGCACACAGCTGATGCATTATTGAAACGCATTAATGCACTTCATAAGCCGGGCGAAGTCGTCAGACTCATGGAGGTGTGCGGAACACATACGGTATCGATTTTCCGAGAAGGCCTTCGTCAGTTGTTGCCCGAAGGTATTGAGCTTGTAAGCGGTCCGGGATGTCCAGTATGTGTAACTGATCAGATTTATATGGATAAGGCTTTAGCCTATGCGGAGCGGGATGATATTATCATCGCTACCTTCGGGGATATGCTGAAGGTGCCCGGCAGCTATAGCAATCTTAGCGAGGCTCAAACAAAGGGCGCTCATATTCATGTTATCTATACGCCTTTAGAAGTGTTGGAGTTGAGTAAGCGCCATCCGGATAAGAAAATCGTGTTTTTAGCGATCGGGTTCGAAACGACTATTGCCGTTATCGGGGCGACCGTAAAAGCGGTTCATGCGGCAGGGATTAAAAATGTATTTTTCCTCGTATCTCATAAATTAGTTCCCCCGGCATTACGAGCTTTATTGGATCGACAGGAAGGCCGTATTGACGGCTTTATTTTGCCGGGGCATGTAAGCGTTATTATCGGGGAGGAACCGTATCGATTCCTGCCTGAAGAATATCATATTCCATCATGTATCGCCGGTTTTGATGGCGTAGAAATTCTTTCGGCTATAGTCAATATCCTGGAACAGCGCAGCTCAGGGAAGTTCATGGTAGGTAATACATATCATTCGGTTGTGATGGAGCAGGGAAATCCCGTAGCACAAGCTATGATGCGCGAAGTATATGATGTTTGTGATGATACATGGCGCGGTATCGGAATAATTTCACACTCCGGTTTAGCTTTAAAGGGCGAGTATACTGCATATGATGCGGAATTAGCCATACCGACAGTGTTGGAAAAACCGTCACTTGACCCGAAAGGATGTCAGTGTGGTCGCGTTTTACAAGGTTTGATTAAGCCGAGTGAATGTCCTTTGTTCGGTAAAAGCTGTACTGCCGATCATCCGGTGGGGGCGTGTATGGTATCTGTGGAAGGTAGTTGTGCCGCCTGGTATAAATATGGATTTTCCAGTGGCGGATTAACTTGGGAGGATTAGTATGGAACGTGTACGTTTAGTCCACGGTAATGGCGGGCGGTTCAGTCACGAATTGACGGAACGATTTATTTTAAAATACTTTAAAAGCAATCTGTTAGCGCCTTTACATGATGGGGCACAATTTCCGGTCTCATCTGGACGGATGGCTTTTTCGACGGACTCCTATGTTGTACAGCCCCTATTTTTCCCGGGCGGTAATATCGGGAAATTAGCCGTATGCGGTACTGTTAACGACCTTGCTATGAACGGTGCTGTTCCTCAATATTTAAGCTGTGGTCTTATTCTGGAGGAAGGACTGCCATTCGATGAATTAGATCAGATTCTGCGGACCATGGCGGAGATGGCGGATCTTGCGAATGTTCAAATCGTAACAGGGGATACAAAGGTCGTTAAAAAGGGCGAGGTAGATAAAATTTATATTAATACGGCAGGTGTCGGCATGATTCCCGAGCATGTTGATATTGGTCCTCATCGAGTTCAACCGAATATGGACATTATTTTATCCGGGGCTATAGGGGACCACTCCATCGCCGTTATGGGACAGCGATTTGGCCTGGAGCTATCCGAATCGGTGAAAACGGACTGCGCGCCTCTCAATCATATGGTACACGCCGTACTGCAGGAAGCAGGTCCTTCTGTGGCATTGCTTCGGGACCCTACACGGGGGGGACTCGGTACGGTTTTGAAAGAAATTGCGGATCAAAGCGGTGTTGGTATTAAGGTTGATGAATCTGCGTTACCGATTCACGATGAAGTTCGGTCCGTATGCGATATCTTAGGATATGATCCGTTATATTTGGCCAATGAAGGTAAAGCTGTTTTCTTAGTTGAGCCGGTGGTGACAGAGCGAGTTCTTGATATTCTTCATACATTTGAAGAGGGAAAAGAAGCGGTACTCATCGGTAAAACATTGGATAAAAATATCGGGAAAGTAGGCCTGCAGACCTCCATCGGCGGTGTGCGACTGGTGGATCTTCTTGGAGAAGATCAAGTGCCTCGCATTTGCTAGTTCTGTAGTTCCGCTTAATCATTCAGGAAATGCATTTTGTTCAGATCTGATTGACTATATGGGCGCCATAGCTTCATATATTTAGTGGAATTGTCACAAAATTCAATTGCGTAAAATTCACAATGCGTTCATCCAAATTTTATATATTTTGATTATCTTTAAGTGTAAGTTATATACTTTCACTAGAATCTATGTATAGAATTTGTTAAAATATAAGTATCTATTAGGAGGCTTATTATGAAAAAGAAAATTATCACTGCCGTTCTAGGTATTTGTTTAACTACGACCGCATTTGGGGGTATCTTGACGACTCAAGCCGGTGGCCTTAGCAGTATTCTTGGCGGCGCTGCTAAAATTGGTGGTATCGGTATTGTTATTAACAAGTTCGGTCCACAAATTGACTCTTTCTTAAATAAACTATTGAAACAGAATAATTTGAGTACGGAATATACAACTAAGGTTGTACCGATTATCAGTATCGGTACAAAAGGGTATATCGGCGGTGCTCAAGTTACAGGTCCTGCATCCAGCGTTGAACAGGTTAAAGCTGTTGCACAAGTTGAAGGCAGTTTCAACGGTATGGTTCGTGTAAAGGGCTTAGTACCTGTTGACAGCACAAACCCTGTTGGCGCATCTCGTGTTCAAGGTGTAGGCGTATCGGCAATTATTGATTTGAAAATTTAATGGTGGCTGAGCTCATTATTAGTTAGACTCAGGGGATAAGCACGGTCTTAGGCCCGTGCTTATTCTGTTGTATAACAAGCATAACTGTTTGGAAATTTGTGGAGGATTATATGAAGAAGCAAGTACTTACACTTTTAATGGCATCCTTGATTTCAGGAACTGCCTTTGCTGCTCCAGGTACGGTAACGGAAAAGACTAATGTATTGGAAACGACTGTGTATGGTTCTGTTCAGGAGGGTGCCGTAGTAGACCGTATCAATCAACTTGATGAAACCGTGTATGGTACTGGCTCTAACGGTAACTCTGCAACATTGAGCAAGCGCGTCGATTCCTTATATGACTCCGTTGAGGGTAGCGGTAGAAATATTTCGTTGCGCGAAGAAATGGATGCTTTGGAGTATACGTATCAAAATGGCATTACTGCAGGTTCCCTCGTGGATCGTGTAGAAAAAATGGAGCGCAGTGTTAACGGCCGTATCGGTAGTGGAGCACTTCAAAAACGCATTATCTCTTTGAAGACAAAGGTTTATGGCAGCAATGTAGCGTTGACTAATCAAGTCGGTACATTAGCAAGCAATCATGTATTCAAAGTTACTTTAAATGATGCGGTTTCTTCTAAAACAAGTCAGCAAGGCGATACCGTTTCCTTTACAGTTGCGGAAAATGTAATGGATGGAAATGTATTACTCGTTCCGGCCGGAACCGTTGGGACAGGTACGATTACATCGTTGAAGAAGGCGCGTTCCTTCGGTCGCAATGGAGATCTTGATATTACGTTTGATACAGTTCCTGCTATTGATGGTACGGAATTTACCGCGGTACAAGGTGAGGAAGCGAAGAAGAAAACCCGTAGTGAAATCAAAGCGGCCGGTGCTTCCGTGGCCGGTGCCGTTTTGTTGGGGCCTGTAGGTCTTGTGGGCGGTGCTTTCATTAAAGGTAAAAATATTGACTATCCTGCAGGATCGACCATATATGTACAACCACAGGATTCCGTTACAATTCAAGGCTTAGTTATCGGTGGGGACGGATTGGCTCATAGCGATAATGAATTGGCCGATGCTGTAACTGTGGCTAATACGACAGATGAAAGCAATGATTCCGTAGATAATATGAATGATGAAGCGGTATCGACAGATACGGTTGATACAACAGCTACAGAACCGGCAGATGTTGAAGAGTCTGATGATGGCGCAGAAAATGTTTCTCAACCGATTGTTGTAGTTAAACGTAATCAGTAATTACTTGTATAAGAGGAGTTCCAGTAACCATGAGGAAAAGTAAAGTACAGTGGCTGGCTGCTGCATGCTTAGTGTGTTTGGCACAGCCTGTATGGGCCGCTACGGATTCGACCCCGGTCTATCAAGATACATTGGATAGTGAGGGCCAGTCTTATTCCGGTGAGCTAGCAAAGGCATCCACACCTGAAAACAGTAATATCCGTGTTGTACGTCGTGGTGAAAAAGCAAAATCTACTGAGCCTAGTGAGCAGTTGCCGACTCGCATCGATGCTAATAAAATGGCTTATACCGGCTCGACCGGTGATGTTTATGCTGAGGGTGACGTAGTGGTGACTCAAGGTAATCAAACATTGTTATCTCCACGTATTGAAGGGAATACGAAGACTACGGAATATCGTACCGTAGGTGGTTATCGATATTTAGAGGATAACGGTAAGACTAAGGATATTACGGGTCAAAATATGACATATCGCACCAAGGATCGCCATTTTACGGCTGACCAGGCGATGGGCTGGAATGATCCATATTATGTGAAGGGTTCAAATGCCACATTTGATGGTCAAGAAGGCCATATGGAAAAAGGCATGGTTACGACGAAACATGCGATGGCATTTAAACATGCACCAGATTATCGCGTCGAGGGGGAAGATATTAAGGTTTATCCCGGTGATAAAGTAGTCATTAAAAATCCGACCTTTTATATTAAAAACTTCAAAGTTTTTTCATTGCCATCATATACAAAGTCTTTACGTCATGATAAAGAAGGTAAATTCAGTATATTCTCTTTGGTTCCAAAACCTACTTACAGCAGTGATGATGGCTTTGGCCTTCATGGTAATACGGATTATCCAATCGGTAAAAACGGCGAGGTATATATTGATTACCGATGGTATACAAAGGCGGGCTTTAAACCGCAGGTCGGGTATCGTCATTACTTGCCTTGGGGAACCGCATCCATAGGATATAGTAAGGAATCCAATGAATATAATGATGAAACCGTATGGGTTGAAAAAATCGGTGAGGCGCGTATCGATACTCATAGTTATCATATTGGCAAATCTCCTATTACCGTTCGAGGCGGTGCTAATGCCGGTTATTGGAAGGAAGGTTCTGTGAAGGGCTCTCATAAAGAGTATTATGCAGAGGTATCACATGACCCGATTAAGTTGTGGTCCGGCGCGGATCTTCGATTCCTCGGCGGGTATCAACGAGATTACTACGGTTATGATAAATCTATTCGCAGCATGCCGTACTGGGGTGCCCGATTCAATACCAAGATTGGGAATCGCATGCAGGCATGGGTATCTTATAACCAGCGAAATATTACTTATAATAACTCTCCATATCGCTTCGATACGACGGAGTTGCCTAAGGAATTAATCTATGGTGCAAGTTATAAGTTAACGCGACTTGATGACGTTTCCGTCAGTGTGAAAAATAATATCATGAGTGGTGAAGTCGATTCCATATATTATACATGGCATCATGATTTGCATTCCTTTGATTTATATTTGACATATAAAGATGCTCAGAAGAGTAATAATAACCAATGGAAGATTAAATTTGTAGGTAAGGATTTTTAATTAGGAGAGAATTATGCAACGCATTAGAAAGGCTGTTATCCCCGCCGCAGGGTTCGGTACGCGGTTCTTGCCGGCTACGAAGGCTCAACCGAAGGAAATGTTACCGATTGTAGACACTCCGGCTATCCAGTATATCGTGAAAGAAGCTTTAGATTCCGGTATCGAAGAGATTTTAATTATCACGGGGCGCAATAAGCGTGCTATTGAAGATCACTTCGATAGCAGTGTTGAATTAGAGTATTTGCTTCAGATGCAGGGAAAGAATAAACAACTTGCAATGATTAAGGATTTAGCGGATATTAAAGTCCATTTTATCCGTCAAAAAGCACCACGTGGATTAGGGGATGCCGTTTTATGTGCGAAAGCATTTATCGGAGATGAACCTTTTGCGGTGCTCCTAGGCGATGATATCGTTTACAATCCTGAAAATCCATGCCTAAAGCAACTTATTGATTGTTATGATGAACATCCCGGTATTATCTTAGGGGCTCAATTCGTGCCGGAAGATAAGGTCAGCGCTTATGGTATCGTAGACGGTGAACCCTTAGCGGATAATTTATATCGCGTGGATACTTTGGTAGAAAAGCCTAGTCGCGAAAAGGCCCCGTCTACATTGGCAGTACTGGGACGTTATATTTTAACTCCGGATATTTTCTCCATCTTGGAAAATACTAAACCCGGCGTGGGTAATGAGGTTCAGTTAACTGATGCATTAGCTGCATCAAAGACGGATACATATGCTCTTGCATATGAAGGAATCCGTTATGATACGGGTGATAAATTAGGTTACTTGAAAGCAACTGTTGAATATGCGTTGCGCAACGAAGAGTTGGGAGATGCATTCAAGGCGTATCTGAAAGAATTAAAATTTTAATCCTCTGTTATAGTAGTTGGACCGATTACTGTCATGTATACTATAAGCAGAAAAGAACCTATGGAGGTGTGTGCAGTGCAACTCCATAGGTTCTTTTATTGTAAACAAAATCTGATAAAGAAAAGTTGACTAATAAAATGATGTTGATTATAATCAATTTATTGGATTAATAAAGGACTGTGATTATATGAGATCATTATTATCGCTTCTGACATATGATAATACAATGAAACTTCCTACTAATTGTGTGATTACAAAGGTTTATTTTGATTTAAACGGTAGTGAGCAGGTTCATTGTGACGTTGTTAAATCAGATGAAAAATATATAACAGTATGCCTGTCAAATCATGTGGGACGTTTACAAGTGGAATTGTTACAGTTGACGCGTCCATTAACAATTCGTCAGCAGTCAAGAACCGATGACGGTTCTTTCACGGTGTCCTTTTCTAAAGAAAGTATTATCCAATTTGTGACAGAGGTACGAGATGTCAATAAAATACATCGAGAGCCTCCTTATATTGTTCCTGGGTTGCTCATATTGGAATCTCTTTGGAATCATTATAAAGAAAATAAGGGTGTAACCGGACTGGAAGTAAAGTATCGTTCGCCCATGATTGCTGATGACAGAGCTCGTATTGTTGTTCAACCTAATGGTTATTCAGAAGGGCTCGTAGATGATATTGTACTTTTTAAATTTCGTGTTCATCATGAATATAATAGTGTATGTATAGATTGAGGTATTTTAAATGGAAACAAGACGTTTGACAAAAATGGCATTATTAACGGCCTTATTATGCATTTCAGCATATATTTCATTTCCACTACCATTTAGTCCGGCTATGGTGACGGCATTGACCTTAGTGGCTACATTAATCGGTTTACTGTTGCAACCTAAAGATGCACTTATAGTATTTATTGTTTATGTACTACTGGGAACCGTAGGTTTGCCGGTATTTGTAGGGGGCACGGGAGGATTCGGAAAATTATTTGGACCTACCGGAGGGTTTATATTTTCTTGGCCTGTAGCATATACATTATTGAGTGTATATAAAGGTAATAAAAGAAGCTTTACTTCCTATGCATGGCGTTCCATTGTTATAACGATTCCTATCGTCTATCTTTTCGGTGTTACCGGTTATATGCTAGTAACGAATACCGATTTATGGGCAGCACTGGTAGCTGTAATGTTCCCGTTTATTCCCGGGGATATCTTCAAATGTCTGGTCGCGTCATGGTTGGCGACAAAGGTTAAAATCTAAAGTGTATGAGGGGCATCCTTTGGGATGCCTCTTTTATGCTATATACTTGGTGATATAGAATATTTATTTATATATAGGGAGCATATACTATGGATGTATATATTCATGGAGGCCTGCGCAGCCCTATCGGGGTTGTACATGGTCAATATAAAACCCTTCGGCCTGAGGTACTGGGTGCACGTTTAATTAATGAGCTGTTGATCCGTAATACTATTACTTCAGTGGATGGTATATTCTGTGGTAATGCGGTAGGTACAGGCGGAAATTTAGGCCGTTTGATGGGGCTTATGACCAATTTACCTGAATCCGTGCCGGCCGTTACCGTGGATATGCAATGTGCATCTGCATTAATGAGTATTGAAATGGCATATACTCATATTAAGACGGGGGTTATGTGTTCCGCTATTGCCGGAGGTGTTGAAAGTTCCTCCTTACAACCACAGCGTACGTATGCGGATGGGGATGATCGTGAAGGCAGTTATATGGTGGCGCAATTTTCACCCCATGATCAATCTCCATGGACTATGCTGGAGGGGGCGGAACGAACAATAGCAAAATATAATATCGCGAAGGAAGCTTTATACCCGTTTATTATTGAGAGTCATCAAAAAGCTGATGCTGCTCGTTCCAATCAAATATTAAGTCAGTACATTATGCCTTTAGAAATCAATGGTAAGATTTGTAGAGACGAATGTATACGCCCTACAATGAATAAGAACCTATTAGGACGGATGAAACCTTTATTAGGGCCTGACTCCATAACAAATGCCGGAAATTCCTGCCTGACACATGATGGCGGCGCATTTGTATATCTCAGCAATAGAAAAGGCCCGTTTAGGATTCATAGTATGTTGCCTTGGGCCGGAAGTCCCCAGTATAGTCCGGAAGGAGCTTTGAAGAGTACAAAGGCCATTTTGGAACGCACTGGATTATCCATGGATGATATAGATGCGGTGGAATGGAATGAAGCCTTTGCTATTATTGATGTGCTCTTTCAGAAGGTCTATCCGGATCATATGGGAAAATATAATTATTTTGGAGGCGCGTTGGCATATGGACATCCTTATGGATGTTCAGGAGCCATATTAGTATTGCATTGTATGGCGGCTCTGGAGCAGTGCAACGGACGATATGGATTGTGCGCTATTGCAGGCGCCGGAGGTACAGGGACAGCATTAATTATAGAGCGGATGTAATATGAATATTATTGAACGATTGAAATCACATCGACAATTAAATCCGAAGAGTATAGCTTTGACTGTTGACGAACGACAATATACATATGAAGACCTCTGGGCGGATATTACCGGTATACAATTTGAACTATCATGTATGATGACGGAAGCGCAGGGTGGACGAAAGATTATTCTTATTCGTGATATATCTTTTTATAATCAATGTATACTATGGTTCGGTGCCCTATATAGAGGTTATATCCCCATGGTATGTCATAATGAAATGAATGATGATTATATAGAGAAAATAAAGGATGTTATTAAAACGGAAGGAATACCGCCTCGGGCGGATTTCGGTGTACTTACATCGGGGACTACGGGAAATCCAAAACCTTTATGGCGCAATGAATCGTCATGGCGTGACTTTTTTGATGTGCAAAATGGAGTATTTCATATCAATAGTCGGACTATCTTATTTTTACAGGGTAGTTTCAGTTTTACCGGAGTCAGCAATATGACCGTTGCCGTTCTTTGGGCAGGAGGGACCGTTTTAACATCTCAATCTTTGAAACCTAAAAAATGGATACAGCTGATGGAGGTGCATAGGGCGGATCATATATATGCGCTGCCTACGAAATTACGTTTATTGATGCGGCATTGTGAATGTACATTATCATCGGTTGATTATATTATCGCAGGGTCTCAAGTGTTGGATCGAGATTTGATGGAGCGATTGGAATTCATATGCCCTCGCATGCAGTTTATCCTGTATTATGGGGCATCGGAATTGAATTATATATCGTATTGTAGCGGTTCGGAATGGCTGGAGAGGGAACATACGGTGGGAAAGGCTTTTCCTTCTGTACAAGTTGAAGAGCAGGATGGTCTATTGTATATTACAACCGCTTATCATATCGAAGGGATTCCTGATACATATACGGTTAATGATTGCGGATACATCGACAGTGACGGATATATTATTTTTACGGGGCGTCAAGGGGATGTGGTGAATAAAGGCGGTTATAAGATATCCGTTCCATCCATGGAAAGGTATTTACAATCGTTGACCGGTGTTGATGAGGTAGCTGTCATTGTCATTGACGACGATATGCGCGGTGAGGACTTTGCGGTATTTATGGTTTTAGCTGAAGGCAGTTCACGAGCGGATGTATTTAATCGTATTCGTGAAAGTTTACCCTCCGTAGAATGGCCGAAGAAAATTTTGGATGTTCCTATGTTACCTTTAACAGAGTGCTCAAAAGTTGATAAACGAAAGTTAAAAGAATGGTATAATAAGCTTGTATGTTCGTAATGATTGAGGAGGCTTTATGCAGATAAATAAAGCGGTGCTGGAAATTTTTGATTTTACATCGTCTCTGGCGGTATACTCTGAACATGAACTGAAGGTCGGTGACCAGTCTGTGCAGGAGTATATCGCTGCTCATGTAGCAAAGGCTTTTAAGGATCCCGGAGCGCGTACGGGCACCTTACATACCGCTAGTCCCGTAGGAAAACAATTAGATGCTTATAAACAGGGAACCCTCGATTTTGTTACGCTCAGTAAAGAGTTAGGTGAAAGTTTATTTAACTACATGAAACAGGCTACAGATGGAATCGTTATTGATACTATTATCTGTGAAGCTGTCACGGATACTTCATATCTCTGTATACTGTTATGTCAGGCCCATGATGCTTTCACCCATCAGTTATTCAGTGAAGATGATGGGACTCTGACGACAGAGTTAGTAGCTCATAAGGCTGTTTTACCTATGCCGGCTCAGAAATTACGTGCCTTTGCAGCGATTAATACGAATGATTTATCGGTGCGTATCTTCGAGCCGAAGGGTGAGTTCGATGGCGAGGTATCCTATATTTTAGCGGATAAGGTTCTGCAGTTAGGTACGAATCAATCGTCGCGGGATACGGTAAAAAAGGTGAAAAATATTGTAAATAAGGTGGCACAGGCCCATGAGTCTGACGGTGTTGCGGAAATGACCATGGCAAAGTCCATGATTGCAAAAAATGCCGAGGTATCTGATACGGTAGATCCTGTGCGTATCGTAGAGGAAGTATTTAAGACCAGCCCGATTCAACAAGAGGCGGCGAAAAAGGAACTGGCGGATCAGGATATGATGCGTCCGTTACCTGTAAATCGGGAATTTGCCGTCAAGGTGGGGGAACATCATAAAATAAAGACCGATACGGGCATAGAAATTTCTTTTCCTGTTGAATATATGAAAAATCGTGAGTTTATCGAAATCGTGACGAATGATGACGGCACATTGCGCATCGAATTAAAAAATATTAATAAAATCGTTAATAAATAGTTTTATAATAATTAGAGTTTATTGTTACACTGATATATAAGGCGGGATACAATGAGTAAAGAGAAACACAAGAAAACAAATGCATTGCGTATCTTAGATACGCATAAGGTGCCTTATAACATTAGTGAATATGAATGGTCCGAGGAGCGGGCCGCCGGACTTCATGTAGCGGAGGTTTTAGGGCTTGATGAAAAGAAAGTATTTAAAACGCTCGTCGGCAGAGGGGATAAGACGGGTTATGTCGTCTTTTGTATTCCCGTTGCCGCTGAGCTGGATATGAAGCAGGCTGCTCGGGTCAGTCGTAATAAGTCTGTTGAACTTATTCACGTAAAAGATTTATTGGGGATTACAGGTTACTTGCGAGGGGGCTGTTCACCGGTAGGTATGAAAAAGTCTTTTCCTACGTACTTTGATGCAACCATGGAGATGCAAGATTCCGTTTATGTAAGCGCCGGTCTCAGAGGAATGCAGATGCAGGTTAATCCGGTGGAATTGGCAGCTGTTGTCAATGCCGAGTTTGCAGCGTTGACGATGGATCATTAAGAGGTGCTTATGGCTAAGAAATATTATGCTGTGCGGCATGGTCGCACTCCAGGAATCTATATGATCTGGGCCGATTGCGAACAGCAGGTAAAGGGCTTTGGCGGAGCCGTCTATAAATCGTTTCCTACCGAAGCTGAAGCTCGCGCATTTATAGCTGATGCGGATATGAATAAACCTGATTTTACCGAATCTGCCCATCTTGTCGCGTACATTGATGGCAGTTATAATAAACAGGCGAATATCGTTGGTGCCGGTGGTATTATATTCTTAAACGGACAGAAGGAAACCTTTTCATTTTCTTCCGCTGATGAACGGCATACAGCGTTTTGGAATGTAGCCGGTGAATTACTGGCGGCCATGCATGTTATGCAATATGCGGTAGATCATGGGATAGAGGAGTGTTCCCTTTATTATGATTACATGGGCATTGAAATGTGGGCTACGAAGAAGTGGAAACGTAATAACTCCCTTACACAGCAGTATGCGGAGTTTTATGATTCCGTCAAAGGGGCTGTCAATGTACACTTTCACAAGGTGGCAGCTCATACGGGCGATACGTATAATGAAATGGCGGATATATTGGCAAAAAAAGGTGCCGGTATAAATTGATTATCGCAGAAAGGAGGACGTTATGAATATTTGTGTAACCGGTGGGGCCGGATTTATTGGTTCTCATCTGGTAGATCGTTTGATTGATTTAGGGCATAATGTCCTGGTTATCGATAATCTATCTACGGGGATGCGTTCGTTTGTACATGAACGGGCACAGTTTAAAGAGATGGATGTTCGAGATGCAAATCTGACTGCCGTATTTGAAGACTTTAAACCTTCTGTTGTCTTTCATGAAGCGGCGCAAACGATGGTGCCTTCATCGATGGAAAATCCAAGTTACGACTGTGATGTGAATTTATTAGGTCTCATCAATGTTCTTGAAGCGTGTCGTAAGGTAAAGGTGGAGCAGATGTTAATGCCTTCATCAGCCGCCGTATATGGGGATTTGGCTATTTTGCCGCTCACGGAGGAGTTGAGCGGTAAACCGTCCTCCTTTTACGGATTAACAAAGCTCACCGCAGAAGGATATTTGCGGATTTATCATGAGGCCTTCGGACTCAATACAGTATGTTTCAGATATGCTAATGTATACGGCCCTCGTCAAGGTGATGGCGGTGAAGGTGGCGTTGTGAGCATTTTCAATCGTCTTATCGTAGAGGGGCAGGAGTTGACCGTTTTTGGAGATGGCGAACAGACCCGTGATTTTATCTATGTTGATGATGTAGTGGATGCCAATATTAAAGCTATGGGAAAACCGGATTGCACCGGGATTTATAATATATCCACCAATACAGGTGTTTCTGTGAATGAATTGATTGCTCGATTCCGTGCTATCAGCGAAAAGGCTTTTACTGTTCGGTATGAGGCCGAACGGGTCGGAGATATAAAGCATTCTCGTTTGAGCAATGTAAAAGCCATGGAGAATTTTGGCTTTGTTGCACAGACTTCCTTGGATGAAGGGTTGAAAAAGACACTGGATTATTTTATTAATCAGATTCGAAATAAATGAGTGTAAGTGGTTTGGGGATATGAGTGATTTACAGTTTTGGGTGACAATAGGCCTTTGGAATCTCATTGTATGCGGAGTCTACGGGTATGATAAATTATGTGCGATCAAGGGATATGATCGTATTTCTGAATTTACATTGTTGTTTTTAGCCTTTGCTTTCGCCGGACTGGGCGCATTATTAGGAATGGTTTTGTGGCATCATAAAACAGCGAAGCTGAAGTTTAGAATTGTTATTCCTATAGCTTTACTATGGTCTGTATACTCCATAGGTTTTGCCTATGCTTTGTGGGTGTATTGATTGTATAAACTAGTATTTTATTCATCTAATTGTGTTATAATAAAATAGTTAGTATATAAAAATAGTAGAGAAGGAGTTATTTGATGTTGAGGTTAGGTTCGGGGTTTGAATTAGATTATTCCAATATCTATAATGAAAGCTGCATACAAGAGCGGGATGTAAACAATTTTGAACGGGCGATACAAAATATATGGCATCACACGAATATTTTACGGTCCACCGGATTTGAAGAAGGACATGTGTCAAAAGACGGTCTACCGGAGCCTGTTCTGTTTTATCAGTTGCCTTATATTTCGGAGAATGGCATCAATACGCCGCATATGTTAGAACGTTTATATGAATTGCGTGATTATGCACGTAATCATATTGATACGGTCGTATCTGTGGGCATCGGAGGATCCTATTTAGGGAGCAAGGTTATCTTTGATGTTCAATGCGGATCATTCTGGAATAACTGCAGCGTTGAAGAACGCGACGGATATCCTCGTATGTATTTTGCGGGTTTTAACGTAGACGGCGTTTATTTAGATGGCCTCATGCGCACCTTGAAATATCAAGCGCAGGAAAAGGGCTCCGATTATAAGGTGATGCTTGTTATTACCTCGAAGTCGGGATCTACAATTGAACCGATGGCAAATTTTATGATTCTTGAAAAATTCTTACAGGAGAATCATATTAATTATGAAGTGGTGGCTGTTACGGATACATCCGATGATGAACATCCCACCGTTTTGCGGTCCATGGCTCTTGAAAATAACTGGAAAACGTATTCTATTCCCTACGGTGTAGGCGGACGTTTTTCCGTATTTACGGAGGTGGGCTTTGTAACGGCGGCTTTAGTGGGTTTTGATATCGAAGGATTCTTGGCGGGGGCCGCATCTATGGATGCGGCATGCCAGGATGAAGATACTTTCAGAAATCCGGCTTTGTTGAGCGCTTTGTTGAAATATATTGCATCAGAACGGTATGGACGTATTATAGAGGTGTTTATGCCTTATGGGGAAGCATTACATTCCCTGTCGGATTGGTATGTACAACTTTTATCCGAATCGTTAGGCAAGATGAGTAATACGTGTCTGCCGTATGGACGCACACCTGTGGCGGCAGTGGGAACAATGGATATGCATGCACAGGTACAGGAACATCAAGAGGGACGCTTAAATAAGGTTGTTCAATTTATTAAGGTGAAAGACTGGCATAATAATCTTGTCGTGCCGGATACATATAGTCAGTATGAACGGTTGCGCTCATTAAATAATGTAAATATTTGTGATATTTTAAATATCGCTTTAGATGCCAATCGTGAGGCTTTATCCACCGATAATCGTTTTAATATGACAATTACGGTGCCCACATTGAATGCTTTTCATTTAGGGGAAATAATGTTTATGCATTGTTGGGCCGTATATTTTGAATCTATTTTAGCCGGTGTAGATGCTTTCGATCAGCCTGGGGTAGAGGTTTATAAACGTCTGATCGGGCCAAAACTGGCAGAAGTAAAGAATTCGTATAATTAGTAGGGGGACGTTATGAATATTTTAGTTACCGGAGGTGCCGGTTATATTGGAAGTCATACAGTACGTGCATTGCAACGCGCCGGGTATACACCTGTTATCGTAGATAATTTGTCTCGAGGCCATGTGGAATCGATTCCTGAAGGCATTGATTTTTATAACATGGATATTGCCGATCCAAAATTGGTAGAGGTGATGAAGAAGCATCAAATTATCGGTATAATGCATTTTGCAGCTCATTCCCAGGTCGGTGAATCAATGCAGAACCCCGCTATTTATTATGAAAATAATGTAGTCGGCTCGTATCACCTCATCGAATCCGCCCGCCAAGCCGGGATTAAGCATTTTGTATTTTCCAGCACTGCCGCAGTTTACGGGGAACCGGAGGTAGTGCCGATTCGAGAGGATGCTCAATTACATCCGACGAATGTATACGGTCGTACAAAATTGATGATTGAAGATATGTTGTCCGATTACAGTGCTATTTATGGTTCCACCTATGTGGCACTGCGTTACTTTAACGCAGCCGGAGCCGATCCGTCCGGTACAATCGGAGAGGATCATCATCCAGAAACGCATTTAATTCCGCTGGTTCTTGATGCGGCACGGGGAAAACGCGAATATATTACCGTGTTCGGAACGGATTACGATACGCCGGACGGCACATGCGTACGCGATTATATTCACGTCAATGATTTGGCATCCGCTCATGTGTTGGCAATGGATTATTTGCGTAATGGCGGACAGTCTCAGGTGTTTAATTTAGGTAGCGGCAATGGATTTTCTGTGAAAGAAATTATTGAAACTGCCAAAGCCGTGACGGGAATAGATATTCCTGTTCAGTATGGAGATCGTCGTGCCGGAGATCCGGGAACGCTTATTGCATCATCGGAAAAAATTAAGGATTTATTGGGATGGAATTCTCAATTCAGTAATGTATCCGATGTCATCAAGGATGCATGGAAATGGCATACATCTCATCCGGAAGGCTTTATAACTAAATAGTCATAAAAATTATTTTGTCAATATATTTAATGACTCTATTGGTCACCTATGTGACCGGTAGAGTCTTTTTTTTGTAGGATTTGGAAAGGAGTTCCTAGAATATGTGAGTAGGAGGTGGACTATGAGTCTGAACACATATAAGGAGCGGGTATGGCGGTGGATTTATAAACAACGCATTGTAGTCAGTCATTATAAAATTGCAGTTATTAGCTTTACGATAGTAACATGTACCATACTTGGAATAGGATTAATTTTTCCTTACGAGGAGGAGTCGATTCACTTGTCTTCTGTTCATAGTGAAAGCGAATCTAAACTTGAACATAGTGAGACAAGTGGTAATCAGAGCAGTAATTCTGATAATCAGCGTAGTAATAGAACGCATCATAGTGGGGATACCGATAAACGGAGCCGTCATAGCGATACTGCTGAGCAGAGCAATAGTGACTCTAAATCAGTAAAAGGGCGATTACTGTATGATGTCAGCTCTGTGGAGCGGGCATATCCGTGGCGTGAAGTGTTTAAAGAGTTGCCTCTGAGCGGCAATGTTGACAAAGCAGATATGGATATAAAGGATGAACCTATGGGACGAGAGATCTATCATTCACCTAAGAACCGACGTGATATATCTCAGAAAAAAGTAAGTAGGCATCATGAAAATAATTATGAGAGTACTAAAGAAGTAAGTAATAGTCGCAATAAAACGGATAGGAGAAATCATTCAGAACCGGTGAGATCAACGGTACAATTAGTGGGTATCATAGAAGGTGAAACATTTGTTGCCGTTTTGCGAAGCGGCGCAGAGGAATGCTCCGTTACGACCGGGACGAAGTGGAAAGGGATTACAGTTAAATCTATAGGACGTACTGGTGTGGAAATTGTAGAAGGAGGTCAGGTGCGATGGCTTACGATGGATTGAATCGAAAATATATAGGTTTTATTACAAAAATTTTTCTGGTCTGTATAACTTTTGATTTACTTTTTTTAGGTATGGGCATGGCACAAGCTGTTGAGTCTACATCGACATCGCTCCCGATTAATCGTGAGATTGGCAATGAAAATAACGGAGCAGGGTACGCAGAAATTAAAAATGCTATTTCCTTATCTGTACATGATGCATCCTTGAAGGAAACCGTTCTCGGTATATGCAGAAGTTATGGATTATCCGCCATCGGGGTGGAGTCCTTATCCGGAAACATTACGGCCTCCGTTAAGGCGGATACCCCGGAGGAACTGATTGCTCAGTTGGGATCTCTTTATCATTTTTCCGTCACAAAGCAACATAAGACCCTTGTTATAGAAGGGGATGGCAAAGAGTTGGAGCAAAGAGAATTATATGTGTTAACGCCTCAACATTTGACGGCGCAGTCGCTCGAAGGCGTACTGGGCACTGTTGTGCATGCGGATAAGATGGCCGTACTTTCAGAGGGAAATGAAGTAGTATTACATATTACTAATGGAGAAAAACGGCGTGTAGAAACGTTGATGAAAGTGGTTGATAATGAACCGAAACAGGTACAACTGGAGGCAACCATCATCGCTATGGAAAGGTCGTATGTAAAAGAAACGGGAGTCCGTTGGTCATGGTTGAGCCTTATCGGACACGGAGAGGATAAGACGCACTCTTATGGGGCCGTATCGTTCGGAAAGACTCCGGCCGGGGACGCATACAGGTTTTTTGTGAAACCTGAGTTAAGCTTGATGGAGAACTCCGGGAAAGCGGTCCTCATTGCACGGCCGTCTATTATGGCATTGAATGGTGAAACGGCGCATATTTTAATCGGAGAGAGAATTCCCGTGGTGGAGGAATCACAGGTGAATGGTGAGCGGAAGACTTCGGTGCGCTATGAAGAGGTGGGTATAAAACTGAATTACACACCTATCGTTACTGAAGACGGATCGGTAGATGCCAAAATTCATGCTGAGGTGAGCACTCCTGTCATGGTGTCGGAAATCAAGGCTTATAAAATCAGCACGCGGCAAGCTCATACCCGTGTCCGATTGCGCCCAGGAGAAGTACTGGTCATAGGCGGACTCATGGATAATCGAGATCAACATCAGTTGCAGAAAATCCCCATCTTGGGTGACATTCCTCTATTGGGAAAGTTGTTTCGGCATAGCCGAAAAACCAAGGATTCCGTAGAAATGATGATGTTTGTAAGGGCTACTGTGATATAATGAAAGGAAATGATTGGGAGGTTATGAATGGAACGCATTCGAATGATAGGCCTTGGAAAATCATTTGGGGTGCGCCAAGTATTTTCCAATGTGTCCTTTGAATTAAAAGAAGGTGATCGACTTGCTTTAGTAGGTCCCAACGGGGCAGGTAAGTCGACATTGTTAAAATGTATATTAGGATATGAAGAACTGGACGAGGGCCATGTTGTTAAGTCGCCTGTGGCGAGTATAGGTTATTTACAACAGGATGTGAATCTCGGTGATGACAGTCTTGCTGATGAAATTGAAAAGGCTTGGGCCGATGTTCATGCTCTGGAAGAACAGCTACGCGATTTAACTGTTTACCTGGAATGTCATGAAGCCGAAGAAACAGATTTACAACGCCTCGATTACTTACAAAATCGTATTGAATGGCTCGGTGGATATGATTATGAACAGAAGTCAAAGCGCATTGTCTACGGACTGGGTTTTTCCGATGAAGATCTACATAAACCGGCCAACGCCTTTTCAGGCGGTCAGAAAACGCGCATTAATCTGGCAAAGGCGTTGGTTCGCAGTCCGGATTTTTTGTTTCTGGATGAACCTACAAACCATTTAGACATGGATATGCTTGAATGGTTGGAGGGCTATTTGTCATCCTATCCGGGGGGGATTTTAATCGTCAGTCATGATCGGTATTTTATGGACCGTATCGTGACGGGGGTTGTGGAACTTGATAATCATAAGGCGACCGCATATCGGGGTAATTACAGCCGTTATGTTCAACAGCGGAATGAGCGGCTTAAGGCGAATATGATTGCCTATGAGAAACAGCAAGAACATATAAGGAAGACGGAAGCTTATATTGATAAATACAGAGCCGGAATTAAATCCAAGATGGCTCGCGGCCGTCAGTCTCAGCTGAATCGACTGGAGCGGTTGGATGCACCGGTTATATCTCATCACTTAGATTTTTCGTTTCCGCCGGCAGGGATGAGTGCTGACAAGGTTTTGGTATTAGATCATCTCTCTGCAGGATATGGCGACAATCGAATTATTGATGATATATCCTTTGTCGTGCGTCGCGGAGAGTCTGTGGCTCTGATAGGTCCTAATGGTGCCGGTAAATCGACATTGGTAAAGACCATTGTAGGCGAAATTTTTCCTGAGGACGGTCATGTAGATATCGGCAATCGCGTGCAAGTAGGTTATTTCTCGCAGGAGCATGAGGAATTACATGAATCCTGGCAAGTTGTAGAAGAAATTATGAATCACTTTAACTTTACCGAAGAAAGGGCGCGTAATGTACTGGGTTCATTCTTATTTAAAGGGGATGATGTATTCAAACTAGTCAGCGATTTATCGGGTGGTGAGCGTGCCCGTTTGGCATTATTAAAATTGTTCCTGCAAGGGGATAATTTCCTTATTCTCGATGAACCGACGAATCATTTGGACATCCCGACCCGAGAAGTTGTAGAGCGGGCATTACAGCAATTTGAAGGTACTTGTTTTATCATTTCTCATGACCGGTACTTTTTAGATCAGGTTGCTACGAAAACGGTCGTCCTCAATGAGGGGCGGATTACGGAATACCTTGGCAATTATTCGTACTATAAAGAAAAGTTGAAGGAACAAGAAGAGCGGCTGTCTTTAGAAAATAAGGAGTACATAGGAGAGTCGAATGCTAAAGTCAGGACACAAGAACATGGCGAGCTTTCACAGACGGAATCTACGGAAGCACCTAAGAAACCTAATGCATACATGGTGGAAAAACAGTTGGCTGAAGTGGAATCGGAAATTGCCCGTTTAGAGGCGACCATGAAGATGTATGAGGTGCAGCTGGCTAATCCCGATGTACAACAGGACCTTGAAGAAATGGCCTCTATTTCAAGTCAGATTACAGCGACACAGTCGCAGCTGGATGAGCTATATGAAAGATGGGCACATCTATGTGAATAATATATAAATGGGATATAAATACAGCATTGTAAATTGCATCCTTTTAATTGACAAAAGTGTTAAAAACTTCATAATATAAGTATAGATTTAAAATGATTAATATTTTAAAGGAAGGGTGTAACATGAATAAATCCATGTTGAAAAAGGCGGTCATTTTCGGCCTTGCCGGAGTGATGGCGATTGCTGCGGGTTGTGGCAGCAATAAGGATGCAGGTAATGCAAATAATAATGAAGCTAAAATCGCATTGTTAACGACGACGACGGGCGGTGCGGCCGCATATGGTGAATCCATTAAATCCGGTGCCGAACTGGCGGTGAGTGAAATTAATGCTGATGCAAATTCTGTGAAAATCAATCTATTAGTAGAAGATACCAAAGGTGATAAAAATGAAGCGATTAACGCTATGAATAAGGTGATTTCAAAGGATAAAGTGGTCGGCGTTATCGGTCCTATGTTATCCGGTGAAATGATGGCAGCGGGCCCTGTAGCGAACAAGAGCAAGGTGGTTGCTCTCGGTACGTCTACTACAGCTGAAGGTATTACTGATATCGGCGATTATATTTTCCGTAATGCCGTACCGGAATCCTTGGCGGTGGATACGGCCATTAAAGAAGCACATAAAGTACTTGGTTTTAAAACGGCGGCCATTATGTACTCCAATAACAATGATCAGATGGTATCCGTAAATAATACGGCCCGTAAGGCGTTGGAAGCAGCCGGTGTTCAAATTATCGATACGGAAACCTTTGCCGATAAAGACACGGACTTCTCCGCTCAGTTGACGAAGATTCAACAGGCTAAACCGGATGTAATCGTAGTGGCATCTCTTTATCAAGAAGGTGCACTCATCATGAAAAAAATGCGTGAAATGGGCATGAATCAACCTGTAATCGGTTCTAACGGCTTCAACAGTCCTGAATTTATTAAAATTGCAGGTCCTGCAGCGGACGGTGTTATTGTAGGTACGCCTTGGTTCCCTAATAAGGATGACCAGAAGGTAAAAGATTTCCGCAAAGCTTATGTTGCTAAATATAACAAGGAACCTGATCAGTTCGCGGCACAAGCATACGATGCGGTATATCTTTACGAAGCGGCTTTAAAAAAAGCAGGCTCTACGACAGATCGTGAAAAATTCCGTGAAGCGTTGAAAAATATCGCTGACTTTGTCGGTGTAACGGGTCAATTCAAATTTAACGAAAAACGTGATCCGTCCATGGAAGTTCAAGTGTTACAAATCAGAAACGGTCAATTTGACGCATTAACAAAATAAGTTGAGGTAGTATAGTGTTTTTACAACAATTGGTTAACGGGTTAACCCTCGGTAGCTTATATGCTGTACTCGCTATCGGCTTAACACTAGTGTTCGGCGTTTTGAATATTATCAACATGGCTCACGGAGGCATCTTCATGGTAGGTGCCTTCGTTGGTCTTTTTATGGTGACAATTTTCAATGTCAACATTTTTGTAGCCCTTATCGTTGCTATGGCTGTAGGAGCTATCCTCGGTTACCTATTAGAACTTGTGGCGCTTCGTCCGCTACGCAAGAAAAAGGTGTCTCACTTGGCACCGCTTATCAGTACCATCGGTGTCTCTATCTTTATTGAAAGTTTGGCATTATTGCTTTGGGGGCCTCAAACGAGATCCTTTCCGACCGATTATATCGGTGGACTCATCGATTTCGGGGTGTTTAAAATTTCCATGGTACAAATCATCGGTTTAGGCGTGTCCGTCTTGCTGATGCTTATCTTAAATATAGTTATTAAAAAGACTAAAATCGGTAAAGCGATTCGTGCCGTATCGTTAAGTACAGAAACGGCTGCATTGCTCGGTATTAATCCGACCCTGATCATTTCCCTAACGGTTATGATTGCGTCTGCATTAGGAGCTGCAGCAGGTGTGCTTGTAGGGTTATCGTTTAACGCTATTGAGCCTACTATGGGGGTTATCATTGGTTTTAAAGGACTTGCCGTGCTAATTTTGGGCGGACTTGGTAATATTACAGGTGCTATGGTGGGCGGCTTTATTCTCGGTGTGGCGGAGGTTTTTTCTGTTGCATACGGGGCATCTACATTCCGCGATGCCGTGGCATTCGGTCTCATCATTTTATTATTATTCTGGCGCCCGCAAGGTTTATTCGGTTCTAAAGATAAAGGGGGGAGACCATAATGGATTTGTTAAACCCTTATTATCTTCAAATTGTGATGTTCTTTATCATCAACGCCATTATGGGGATTTCCATCTACTTTACATTGTCCAGCGGACAGCTTTCCCTCGGTGCAGCCGGATTTATGAGCGTCGGTGCGTATGTGGGGGCATTGCTTTCCCTGAAAGCTGAATTACCTATCGTTGTAGGTATTATCGTCGGAGGATTGGTGGCAAGCCTCGTGGCCGTAGTTATCGGTTTACCTACGACACGTCTTCGCGGCTTATATTTAGCTATTGCCACATTGGGATTTGGTGAAGTTGTGCGCGTTGTATTTTTGAATCTTGATGTTACGAATGGCGCGTTGGGTTTATCCGGTATTCCGTCTATTCCTCAGGAGCTTACAAATTATGCCTACGAATTTGACTTGGATGGTCTTATGGGCATCGATGCCGTTACATGGGGAAATTTAATGGCCATCATCATTTTATTTATCATATTGGCCATTACCATTGCTTTTTGTGTGCGTATCAATAATAGTCGCGTCGGTAGAGCCTTTGCTGCGATCAAAGCGGATGATCATGCGGCTGAATTGATGGGAATTAATGTAGTGTATTATAAGATGATGGCTTTTATCATCGGTGCTTTTATTGCCGGTATCGGCGGTGGATTGTATGCACATGTTACAAATTTCATCAATCCTACAGATTTCAGCTATCATAAGGTGGTACAAATCTTGTTATTCCCTGTGTTTGGCGGTTCAAATGTAGTATGGGGATCCGTATTAGGTTCATTTATCCTCACATTATTGCCGGAAGTATTACGTTTCTTGTCCGATTATCGAGACATTATTTACGGTGCGTTACTTGTCATTTTAATGGCTGTTCGACCGGACGGTATTTTAACAGAATCTATGGTGGACCGTATCAGTCGTAAATTAGGATTTAAAAAAGCCCCTTATATTCCGGAAACGCAAGTGTTAACGGAGCGTTTTGAAGCGTATAAACGAAAACAGGCTGAATCGAAGGAATAGGAGGGAACTGAATGCTATTAGAATTAAATGATGTAAGTAAAAGCTTTGGTGGCGTTGCAGCTCTCACAGGTATCTCCTTTGGTGTTAAGCAGGGGGAAGTATTCGGTGTTATCGGTCCTAATGGAGCAGGCAAGACAACTCTATTCAATTTGATTACCGGGGTCTTTCCGGTTACATCCGGAGAAATTGTATTCGACGGTATGTCCGTTATCGGCATCAAACCACATAGAACAGTGGAAATGGGCATTGCCCGTACATTTCAAAATATTCGGCTCTTCGGTAATATGACGGCATTGGAAACGGTATTGACCGGCATGCATTGTCGAACCGGCTCCGGCATCATATCCAGCTTCTTTAGAACAAAACGCCAACGCATCGAAGAAGAGCGTTGTTGTGGTATTGCCTATGAGTTTTTAAAGCTGGTAGGCCTTGAAGCCGATGCGGAAGAAGTGGCCACATCGTTGCCGTACGGTAAACAGAGGCGCCTCGAAATCGCACGTGCATTAGCGACGCATCCACAATTAATTTTGCTGGATGAACCGGCGGCGGGGATGAATGATAGTGAAACCGAAGCATTGCGACAACTTATCGGTAAAATTCGTGATCTCGGCATTACCGTGGTTGTTATTGAACATGATATGGCTTTGATGATGAATATCTGCGATCGTTTAGTAGTATTTAATTTCGGCAAGAAAATTGCAGAAGGAACTCCGCAAGAAATTCAGAATAATGATGCCGTTATTGAAGCTTATTTAGGTAAGGAGGTGTAATATGTTAAAACTGGAAAATATCGTGGCCGGTTACGGACATATTACGGCTTTGAAAGATATAAGCTTGGAGGTTCCTCAAGGTGCCATCGTATCTTTAATCGGTGCGAACGGTGCCGGTAAGTCTACGACCATGAAGACGATTATGGGCCTTGTAAAACCGACATCGGGGCGCGTAATATTTGAAGGTCAGGATATTACAGGTCATAAAACACATCATATTGTAAAAAATGGTATATCCCTTGTTCCGGAAGGGCGCCAAATTTTACAGGATATGAGTGTTTATGAAAATCTTGAAATGGGTGCGTATATTCGCAATGACGATGAAATCGAAGCGGATATTAAAAAAGTATTTAAACGGTTTCCTATTCTCGATGAACGTAGTTACCAATTAGGCGGCACATTATCTGGCGGACAGCAACAGATGTTGGCAATCGGTCGCGCATTGATGGCCCGCCCTAAATTGTTGTTGCTCGATGAACCGTCCATGGGTCTGGCGCCGCTTGTGGTCAATGAAATCTTTGAGACCATAAAGGAAATTAGTGCGGAAGGGACTACTGTTCTTCTGGTGGAACAGAATGTACGGCAAGCATTGAAGATTGCCGATTACGCTTATGTACTGGAAACCGGTAAAATGGTTTTGAACGGACCTGCTGAAGATATTCGTCATAACCCTCGCGTTATGGAGGCTTACCTTGGCGGTCGCGTAGAATAGTAGAATAATGATTGGTCAGACAGCTATTTAATTTGGCTTATGTAATACCCAAAAGGTGTATATACTACTGGTTTAGTATATACACCTTTTTTCTCGTTAATAAGTAAAATTGATGATATCATGTGGCACTCATGAGCTTAGAATATAGTTGGTTTATAAAATATTTATACTTTGAGTGCTTAATTATAGATTCATGATTTATTACGATAAAAAAATTATGTATAAAAGATGAAGTAAATATGATAACGATAGGATTCGATGTTAAATATTTTATGAATCTTGGATAAGCATATTCATTTTCATAGATTTTTATATAAAATAATGATAAAATTGCTTTAATCTTTTTTTATAGTTAAAAATTTAGATTTAAAACGTATTTCATGATATGTAATAAAGGTAAAAGAGGCATAGTATGAACAGAAAACAATGTATGATTATGGCGGCTTTTATTTGTGTTACCGGTACGGCGATGTCTGCACCAGTAAATGTATCGCAGCAACATGATTACAGCAAAACGAATAAAATAGCGGAGAATCAAGTTAATGCCCCATTGGAATCGAGTGCTACAGCTGTGAGTTCGGATAAAGAATATCGACTGCGCCAGGGCGATGAATTGTCGATTCAGGTTGTGCAGCAAGCCGATTTAGGTACGCGTAACGGTCAGGATATCGTGTATGCGGTTCGTCCTGACGGATATGTAACGTTCCCGATGGTAGGACCTGTGAAAGCAGACGGACTTACCGTTGATGAATTTACGGCACAACTGCAGCAGGGCCTGTCCAGATATATCGTTAATCCCGACATATCCGTGAATGTGACAAAACTCGGCGGCGTTCGTGTTTATGTATTTGGAGAAATTAATAAGCCTGGTGCTTATACATTGACGAAGTCCAGTACGGTTATCGATGCTATTGGTGCGGCCGGTAGCTTTAACTGGGATACGGCAAAGAAGAAAATTTATCTGATTCACCAGAATGATCCGGAAAAGCCGATTGCTATTAACCTTAATAAGATGTTACAAACCGGCGATATGTCGGAAAACTATGTGATGCGAGAAGGCGACATTCTATACTTAACTAAAAATAGTCGTATCAACTTCGCTCGTGATATTGCGCCGATTTTGACGGGGGCGTATATGGTATCTCGAATCGGGAAAGATTAGAAGATAGCAATCTTATTCACCACATAAGGGGGGAATTTATTTGCGTTCATATTTACTACCTGGGATTTTATTGTTTGCTGATATTATTACCGTTGTCGTTGTGGCGTTTATCGGCCTGTTTATACGATTTGACGGTTATATTGAGCCTCAATATATCAATCAAATGGTGGGGGCGTTACCACTCTTAATAGTTGCATATATCTTAATGTTTTTAGTGATGCATTTGTATACCCGCATTTGGCGATATGCAGGCATGCGTGAACTGCTTGCCGTATTTGTGGCAACTACATTAGGTACGGCTATATTTTACTCATCTATGTTCTTCTTTGGTAAATCCCTACCAAGGTCCGTGTACTTTATCATCTGGTTCCTTACAACCGGTGTTGTTGGTATGGGGCGTATGTTATTACACTATTTAGCGCTTTATTACGGCGGAAACGATGATGATGAAAGCAAACAGGTTAATACGTTGATTATCGGTGCCGGCGATGCGGGGGCTACTATAGCTCGTGAAATTGAGCGCTATCATAAACGGTCCCGTAAAGTTATCGGCTTTATCGATGATGATGAAGTGAAGTACAACCGTCTCATGAGCGGTTTGCGTATTTTAGGAAAGCGTCAGGATATTCCTGAGATCGTATCGAAATATAAAATTGAAGAAATTATTATTGCCATGCCGTCCGTTAAGCGGGAGGTAATACGAAAAATCATGGAAATCTGTTCTCCGTTGAAATGTAAGGTAAATACATTGCCGGGGATGTATCAACTGCTTGATGACGAAGTTCTCGTTTCGCATTTACACCCTGTATCCATCGAGGATCTGTTGGAGCGGGATGAAATCCACCTTGATACATCACAGGTGGCACCTTATCTGCAGGATAAGGTGGTATTGGTTACCGGTGCAGGTGGTTCAATCGGTTCCGAGATCTGTCGTCAGGTTTTACGGGTTAAACCTAAACAGTTATTATTGTTGGGGCATGGTGAGAATAGTATTTACTTGATTCATCAGGAGCTTAAAGGATTAGTTCCGGAAGGGACTGTGGTCCCTATTATCGCGGATATTCGTGATAAGTTTCAATTGGAACAGATTTTTACCCATTATAAACCTGATGTCGTATTTCATGCGGCGGCTCATAAGCATGTTCCGCTCATGGAAGTGCAGCCGATTGCGGCCGTGTTTAATAATATTTACGGAACTCGTAATGTAGCGGATGTAGCCGGTGCTCATGGGGTGGAACGATTTGTTATGATTTCCACGGATAAGGCTGTAAATCCGACGAGTGTCATGGGGGCTACGAAACGCGTCGCGGAAAAGGTGGTTCTCGGCATGAATCACAAGTACGAAACAAAGTATATTACCGTTAGATTCGGTAATGTACTGGGTAGTCGTGGTTCTGTTATTCCGCTATTTAGAAAACAAATTGAAGCCGGTGGTCCGGTAACTGTTACCGATCCGGAGATGACACGATATTTTATGACGATTCCGGAGGCGAGTCAGCTCGTATTACAAGCCGGCGCCATGGGGCAAGGAGGAGAAGTATTCCTTCTCGATATGGGTGAGCCCGTTAAAATTGTGGACTTGGCGAAAAATATGATTAGCTTATCGGGATTTGAGCCTGATAAGGATATT
This sequence comes from Veillonella sp. AS16, assembly GCF_000517785.1. NCBI lineage: Bacteria > Bacillati > Bacillota > Negativicutes > Veillonellales > Veillonellaceae > Veillonella > Veillonella sp. AS16. Next base: position 76,043 of record NZ_AZYX01000007.1, read on the forward strand.
CGCATTGAATTTACAGGACTTAGACCTGGTGAAAAGAAATACGAAGAATTATTAACTGCCGGAGAAGGCATCAACAAGACGAAGCATAAGAAGATATTTGAGGCCGCTTTGGAAGAAGTGGATCAAGATTGGCTCAGTCGTGAAATTGATCGCTTTCAAAATTGCAAGACGGATATGGATGTCATCAATGTGTTGAAGGATATCATCCCTACGTATCATCCGAATCATAATGTATGATGTATTGTTGTATAAGGTATAACGATAGTTGTGATGCAATTGCTATCCATCGGAAATCATATCGTTATTTTTATATTAGCTCATATATGGCTATGAATGAAAATAAGGGAGAGATTTCGTTGTTTGCATACTTTCATAGAAAGGGGTATATGGGTGGAACAAATTATTGATTTACAAGAGGTAGCTAAGCTACTTGTGCGGAAACGCCGCAAGATTTTAAATATAACCGCTGTTTGTATTTTGCTGGGGGGCACTTATGTGCTGCTCGCGCCTGCTACATATCAATCGACATCCATGTTGCGTATTAAACAGGCACAGGATTTAGGTAATTCGGTATTGTCGAGTCCAAACGGATTTACAGACACTATGGCGCGTCAGTTGATGAATACGGATGCGGAAATTTTAAAGAGCCGTAATGTGGTGGAACCGCTCATGGCCTCTATTGAAGAACAAGATGGGGAGGGCAGTGTTCCGACCTATGAAGAATTCGTAAAAAATCGAATCGAAACAAAACCGTTTAAAGAAACAGAATTGTTACAGGTAAATGTTACCGGTCGTACTCCGGAACAGGCACAAAATGCGAATCAATTTTTAATCGATACCTTTTTAAAACGTTTAGCCGAGTTATCTCATGTTGAACAACGGGCGACTCGTGAGTTTTTACAAAAACGGGTGGTGTCCGCAAAGGCTGAACTGGATGAGGCCGAGAAGAGACTACAACAGTTTCAGGTAGATAACAACGTATATTCTACCAGTGATCAGATGAGGGGATTGACGGATACCATTACGCTCATCGATAAGGAAAAAGCGCAGAATAAACTGGACTTGGAAACGGCACAAGCCGCATTGGGCAGTATTAATGAGCAATTGGGGTCCGCCGGTCGAAGCATTGCGGATAGCTCTACCGTACAGGCCTATAAGACGCAATTGGCGGAACTTGAATCTCGTAAGGCTTCTTATGTGGGCAAATACACGGATGAACATCTGGTTATGAAAGAGTTAAATCAGCAAATTGCTGAAGCTAAGAACGGTCTTAATACAGAAATCAATGCTATCGCTACGCAACAAGCTCCTTCCAGTAACTCCGCGCAGCAAGGTCTGCTTGCGGATAAGTTTAAAAATGAGGCGGCTCTTGCGGTCGCACAAGGTAAAGAAACCGCGTTGGCAAATCTGGACAAGACGAACGAAGAGGCTATGAAAAGCCTACCGGAAAAAGAACGGGGCTATATTAAAGCAAAACGTGATGTAGATGTAGCTCAAGATATTTATTCCATGCTTTCAAAACGGTTAGAAGAAGCGAAAGTGGCGGAAGTAATGGTTCCGAATGAGGTACAGATAGTCGATGCGCCTACATTACCGGAAAAAACAGTTGCTCCGCGCAGTATTCTTATTTTGGTGGGATCCGCTATTATCGGCTTAATTTTGGGGTGCCTCTATGTGTTGGGTCAATCCTTGTGGAATCGAAAGATTCAATCCGTTCAAGAAGTGGACTCTATCTTGGGCGTTCAAAATTTAGGTGTGATTCCTAATCATCAACGTAAGGACTATAAAGACTATGAAGAATCCGGTAGTCGTATGGCTGTATGGTGGAGAAAACTGAGAGGATAGTATGATCAGATTAATTTCAAAAGAACACGGTGATACACCGTTTGTTGAAGCATATCGTACATTGCGCAGTAATCTACAGTACGTATGCAATCGTAAGCATGGAAAGCTTATTTGTATTACGGCGGCTACCAGTGGTGAAGGCACATCTGAGGTGGCGGCTAATGTAGCATTATCATTGTCGAAAAATAACGATAAAGTACTGTTAGTGGACGGTAATTTGCGTAATCCTATTCAGCACGTCGCTTTTGATGTGCAGAATCGAGGACTTACAAATGCGGTTCTCATGGATGAAGATTTGACGATCCATCGCAATGTGGAGCCTCATCTGGATATACTTGCTGCGGGGGACCCTGTTGAGCGATCGTCTGATGTGGTAGACTCCAGTAAGTTACCTACAATTTTGAATTATGTGCGCGATGAATACGATGTTATTATCGTCGATACGCCGCCTGTATTAGCGGTAACCGATGCAGTGGTACTGGCAGAAAAATCCGATGGCGTTATCATTGTTGCCCGCAACGGCGGGGTAAGTCCCGATGATTTGAAAGAAGCTAAAAAGCGACTTACTCAAGTAGGCGTTCCATTATTGGGCTCCATTGTAATAGACGTATAAGTTTTTTGCATAAGATAGAAAGCATTGAGGTGATTACTATGAAAATTAATTTTTCCCCTCCTGATATTACAGAGCTAGAGATAAATGAGGTCGTTGCCGCTTTACAAAGTGGATGGATTACAACCGGTCCTCGTACAAAAGAACTGGAAAAGCGTATCGCTCATCAGTTGGGCACGCCTAAAGCGGTGTGCTTGAATTCCGCCACGGCGGCTTTGGAGCTCATATTACACGTGCTGGGAATCGGGCCCGGTGATGAAGTGATTACTACGGCATATTCTTACACAGCCAGTGCCAGCCCTGTCATTCATGTGGGGGCAACCTTAGTGCTTGTCGATACACAGCCGAACTCTTATGAAATGGACTATGATGCTGTAAAGACGGCCATTACATCTAAGACGAAGGCGATTATACCTGTTGATATAGCGGGCGTTCCATGTGATTATGAACGCATATTCCGTATTGTGGAAGATAAAAAAAACTTATTTAAACCGGCCAATGACCTGCAAAAGGCTTTGGGCCGTATTCCGGTGGTAGCGGATTGCGCACATTCATTCGGAGCATCTTATAAGGGGACTCCTACAGGGAATGTGGCGGATTTCAGCAGTTTCTCCTTTCATGCGGTAAAAAATTTCACCACAGCGGAAGGTGGCTGTGCTACGTGGCGTCATATCGACGGTGTCGATGATGAACAGATGTACAAGGAATTTCAGCTCTTATCACTTCATGGTCAAGATAAAGATGCTTTGGCGAAAACAAAGGTAGGCGCTTGGGAATATGATATCAAGGGTACATATTACAAATGTAATATGACGGATATTATGGCCGCTATCGGACTTGCTCAATTTGAGCGATACCCGCAACTGTTAGCGAGACGTAAGGAAATCATTAAAACCTATGATAAAGCCTTTAAAGATTTGCCTGTAACCGTATTGAATCACTATACAAAAGATCATGAAAGTAGCGGTCATCTCTATTTGGTGCGCCTTGACGGTCGCGATAGTGAATATCGCAATACATTCATAGAGGCTATGGCGGATGCAGGGATTGCAACGAATGTGCATTACAAGCCGATTCCGATGCATACGGCATATAAAAAATTAGGCTTTACCATTGATGATTATCCAAATGCGTATCATCAGTTCGCCAATGAAATTACATTGCCGCTCCATACGCGACTTACCGATGAGGAAGTGCAGTATATAATTGATAATTTCAAAAGGATTCTTGACGAATGTTAGTACGACACTTTTATGATTTGCCTGCTGAACTTCAGTGCGAGGCGGTGCGTCCCTACTTTGACATACTGAATAAGAAGCGTGGCAGTTTGTTCTGTAAAAGCATTTTTGACCGCATCGTTTCAGCTGTCATGCTCGTCTGTCTCAGTCCTGTATTTTTAGTTCTGAGTATCATGATTAAGTGTGACAGCGAAGGTGAAATATTCTTTCGACAGACACGCGTGACTCAATATGGACGCACCTTTGGAATCTACAAGTTCCGTACGATGGTGAAAGATGCGGAGTCTTTAGGGGCTCAAGTGACATCTAAAAGCGATATGCGCGTTACCAAGGTGGGTCATATGCTTCGCAAATGTCGGCTTGATGAATTGCCGCAGCTGATTAATATTTTCTTAGGGGATATGAGCTTTGTCGGCACGCGTCCGGAAGTACCTCGCTATGTGGATGCTTATACGGATGAAATGAAAGCTACATTATTATTACCGGCAGGTGTAACCAGTGTGGCCAGCATCGCCTATAAGGATGAAGATCAGCTTTTACAAGATGCGCATAATGTGGATCGGGTTTATATTGAACAGGTGTTGCCGGAGAAGATGGCGTGGAATCTGAAAAGTATTAAAGAGTTCTCCTTTTGGAGTGACATAAAAACGATGATAGATACGGTTGTTGCCGTATTGCGATGAAAGAGGTCCCTATGAGTACATCTATGACAAAGGAAATACAAGAGAAAGAACTTGCAATGTTGCTGTACTTTAAAGAGTTTTGTGATGCACATAATTTGCGATTCTATCTCTGTGGCGGTGGTCTCATCGGGGCTGTCAGACATGAGGGATTCATCCCCTGGGATGATGATTTAGATATTTTTATGCCTCGGCCGGATTATGAAAAATTAGCGATATTATGGCCAAAATATGCTGATACGGAGCGTTTCACTTATTGTAGAACAGACCGCAATCATATTTATCACGATGCAGGCGCCTCCATACGGGATAATCACACGACATTTATCAATCGTCATAGCATGAACGAGGATATATGTCATGGACTGGCCTTAGAAATTATGCCTATAGATGGATGTGCACCTGGTAAAATCAGCCGGATGTTGCAGTTGATGTGGGCCATGATGTTCGCTCTGTTCAATGCGCAACGGTTACCAGATAATAAAGGTCCTGTATATCGCGCTTTGGCAGGGGGAATTTATAAGATTATCTCCGGACCTTCTGTGCGGTATCACATCTGGCGCTATGCAGAGAAGAAGATGAGTCAATATGATTTTAATACCAGTGCTGAATGTACTGAATTGATCGGTAGTTTGAAAGGGATGAAATTACGTCATCCTCAAGAAGATTTCAGCTCTGTTGTATATAAAAACTTTGAAGGGCATCAAATCCCGGTTATGAAAGGCTATGAACGATATCTGCGCCTTATCTGGGGGGATTATATGCAATTACCTCCGGAGGAACAACGCGTGGCAAAACATGATGCGGTCTTTGCAGATTTGCATACGGGTTATAAAGCCTATAAAGGTATTCATTATGCGAGGGATTCTTCACAGACATAAGGAGGGCCTATGAAACGAATTGCAGTAATTTTTGCGGGCGGCGTAGGTGCTCGAATGAAAAACAGTAAGACACCGAAGCAGTTCCTACAATGGAACGGTAAGCCTATATTGATACAGACTCTGGAAGTCTTTGAACGTACCGAGGCTATAGACGGTATCGTACTGGCCTGTAAAGAAGAATGGATCGATCATACGAAACAGTTAATTGAAGATGCAAAAATTTCAAAGGTGGTTTCCGTCGTAGCAGGCGGCGCTACCGCATTGGAATCGCAATTTAACGGTTTGCTCGAAACAAAACGTTTATATTCCGACGAAGATACGGTGACGGTACTCATTCATGACGGCGTGCGTCCGCTTGTTGATAGTATGACTATTGAGCGGAACATTGTATCCGTTGAGAAAAACGGGTCTGCAATTACGGTAACTCCGGCTATTGAGACTGTAATGGTTACCCAAGGAAAGGCTATTCGACGCATTTTAAACCGTGATGAATGCTTGATGGCCAAAGCACCACAAAGTTTTCGCCTAGATGATATATTGCATGTTCACGAACAGGCGAAGCGGGACGGCATACATGATTTTATAGATTCCGCCTCGATGATGATGCATTACGGGTATGAACTGTATCCGGTGATGGGAACGTCGGAAAATATAAAGATTACAACCCCTTCGGATTACTATATGTTCACGGGGATTATAAAAAATCGCGAATTGGGAGGCCTTCAAGATGAATAATTCCGTTATACAACGCGAGTTAACCTCCTTAGTTAGAGAGACACCACTCTTTGTTCCGCTTCGCAGTCAACACATTCTTGTTACGGGGGCGACGGGCCTTATAGGCTCCATGTTTATCAAATTGTTGCTGATTGCCGATGAGGTGCACAAGCTTGATTTGCATATCATAGGTCATGTGCGCAGCAAGGACAAGGCAAAGTCCATATTTGGAGATTTCCTCAATCGTGAAGGTATCGAGTTGATTGATACCTCTCTTGATGCGGTGGATGTATCCTGCGATTATATTCTGCATGGTGCGGCGCCGACACAATCCAAATTCTTTGTGGAACATCCCGTAGAAACGATACATACATCCGTTTCTGGTACTGAGGCGATGTTGGAATTAGGACATCGCAATAGGGTCAAGAAATTAATCTATTTGTCGAGCATGGAACAATATGGTGTGCCGAATGAGTCAGGTCAAGTTATGACCGAGGATCAGTCGGGCTATTTGGATCATCTTAATGTGCGCAGTTCTTATTCTGAAAGTAAAAGACTTTGTGAGTGTTACTGCAAATCATATGCCGTAGAGTATGATGTGCCTGCCGTGATAGCTCGATTGGCGCAGACCTTCGGTCCCGGAGTGCCTGTTTCAGACAATCGTGTCTTCATGCAGTTCACAAAGAGCGCTATCGCCAATGAAGATATTGTGCTTCATACGAAAGGCGACTCTATGTCAAATTATTGTTATATAACGGATGCATTGTCGGCGATTCTCGTGCTTATGCATAAGGGACAGGCCGGTGAGGCATATAATGTATGTAATGATGAAGAAACTAGATCCATCGCCAGCATTGCCAATTTGGTAGCTCACCATGTGAGCCATGATCGAAGTAAGGTTATATTTGATATTCCGGACGATGTTAACGGGCTCGGTTATGCACCGACGGTTCATATGTTTTTAAGCTCAAAGAAATTGAAGGCTTTGGGATGGGAACCGAAAATATCGATGGAAGAAGCTTATATAAGATTAGCCGAATATATCAGAGAGGAATGTTCATGAAGAAAGAAATTATTATCGTTACCATCTCTCTGGGAAATGACGGGGCGGAACGAATTTTAACGGAGCTTTCTCGCCAATGGGTACAAGAGGGTCATCATATTACGGTCATTCAGACGAGTCCCAATCGATACGGTAACGAATATGCATTGGCGGAGGGCATCGAATCGATTCAGATTCACACGACCAGTTCGAATAAGGTGATTCGCTTTATACAGGAGATAAAAGAGCTGATTAAGATTCTCAAAACGAGACCCGATGCGACATGCTTATCCTTTTTATCCGCATCCAGCTTTATTTTGGCTATCAGTTCATGGTTTGTAAAGAATCGCATCGTTTTCTCCGAACGAAATAATCCTCGAAAGGTTCCTGTCGGTTGGCATCAGCAGGCATTGCGCAACTTTGCATTTCTTTTTGCGGATGCTGTGGTCTTTCAGACGGAGGATGCAAAATCTTATTTTCCGCGGTCCGTTCAAAAAAGGGGCGTTATCATTCCGAATCCTATAAACGGAAAATTACCGCCTCCTATGGAGGGAGAACGGGAGAAAGTTATCGTTACCGCATGTCGTTTACATCCGCAGAAGAACCTACCTATGATGATCAATGCTTTCAGCATGTTAGCCGACGAATTTCCGGATTACAAACTGGTTATTTACGGACAAGGCGTGCTGGAGGATGAATTACGGGCTCAGATTAAATCGCTTAATCTGGAAGATCGTATTCTGCTACCGGGGTTTGCCGATAATATTTTAGAGAAGGTGGCACCATGCGCTATGTATGTGTCGTCTTCCGATTTTGAAGGTATATCAAACTCTATGCTTGAGGCGCTCGGCATGGGGTTACCTTCCGTAGTGACGGATTGCCCGGTAGGCGGTGCGCGGATGGTTATCCGTAACGGTGAAAACGGTCTGTTAGTACCTGTAAGGAATACGGAGGCCATGTATAAAGCGATGCGCAGTGTGTTATGTGATTCTGCGCTAGCAGCGCGATTATCTCGGGAGGCTATCAAGGTTCGCGATGAGTTTCCGTTATGGAAAATTGCAAAACGCTGGTTGGAAGTTTTATGAGTTGTAAGGAGGAGAACCATTGAAGTTAAATATAACGGCTCTTGCTGATCGCATGATATGGTTCATTACTCTACTGTTTTTGGTGTTGTCATTGACCATTTCCTTTGCCCTCGGCGATGCGGATTATGGTGCTTATGTATTGTTTGTATGTTTGTTTGGCCTCATATTGTTTTATCTGATTCGTGAGCGGGGGATTATCAAGTTTAGATTCACCTGGATGCACGCTTATATGCTGCTTTTTATCGGAGCCTGTTATCTCAGCGCTATTAATGCGATGGACCCGGCAGTGGCCATGAGTCGTAGCTTTGATATCGTAAAAATATTCTGTATGCTCATCGTTTTATATATGTGCTATCAGGATAAGCCGACGGTGGACTCCCTTTTAAAAATCGGCATGTGGACAGGCTATATCGTCTGCTTTTACACGGTATATTTTTATGGATTGGATTACTTCATTACGGTTTTGTCGTCATCGGCACGTATTGCTAATGATGCATTAAATGCTAATACGGTAGGCCTTTTGGGGGCTAATGCCATTGTTATGACCATTTATTATATGATGTATGACAAGCCACGCTGGTGGAATGTAATCGCTTTGCCGACTCTGGGTATTTTGGCCGCTACGGGCAGTCGCAAGGCTCTTGTTTTTGTCGTGGTCGGTATTGTTCTGCTCTTTGTTTGTAAAAGTTTCCGCAGTTCGAATGCGCTACATTCTATTCTGAAACTGGTCGGTTCTTTGGCAGGATTAATTGCTATCGGCATAATGGTTCTACAATTACCGATGTTTGAAGAAGTGTTGACGAGAATGGAAGATATGGTGGCGGCATTCTCCGGAACAGGTGGGGATTCATCCACCATGATACGCATGTCTCTTGTGGATATCGGATGGGATTTATTTTATCAATCTCCCATAACCGGTGTAGGTGTCAATAATCCGTCTGTATTTACATACTTTATCTTTGGCAGAGATAATTATTATTTGCACAATAACTATATTGAGCTTTTGGCAGGAACCGGCGTTATAGGTCTTGTCACGTATTACTCCATGTATGTGTATCTAGTTTATAACATGATTCGATATCATGACTTTCACAGCAATGAATATGTGATGGTTTTAATCCTCTTATTATCACAGCTCGTGATGGATATGGGAATGGTATCTTATGAAAGTAAGAGTACCTATTTTTACATGATGTTATTTTTCTTGGAAGTACAGATTTTAAGGAAAGGACGGAAAAATGCAGCTAAGTAAATTGTGGAAACAGGGATTGTCCTTTCTGGGGGATGTATATTATCGCACACGGGTATTAACAAAATTAGGTTATTACGATAGATTGTCTGACAGTGATTTTCTGAAAACTGTGTTTCCCAAGTATATGGACTATCCATTAGACCTTGAAAATCCGAAGAGTTTTAGCGAAAAGTTACAATGGCTTAAAATTCATAATCGTAAACCTATTCATACAAAGATGGTGGATAAATACGAAGCAAAATCTTTTATCACAGAAGCTGTAGGTGCGGAGTATGTAATACCGGCTATAGGTGTCTGGGATTCGGTGGATGATATTGATTTTGACTCCTTACCGGCACAATTTGTTCTCAAATGTACTCATGATAGCGGGGGTCTTGTCATTTGTAAGGACCGTAAGACTTTTGATATAGAAGCGGCAAAAAAAACGCTGCAGAAATCATTGAGTCGTGATTACTACCGCATCGCCAGAGAATGGGCCTATCACGATGTGCCTCGGCGTATCATCGCCGAGCCGTATATGGCGGAACTCGGCGAGAAGAACTTACTGGATTATAAAATGTTCGTATTTAACGGTCAGCCGAAGTTGACGATTGTCTGTTCAGATCGCTTTTCCAAAAACGGTACGAAGATGAATTTTTATGACCTGGATTGGAAACCTATGAAAGTCGGATTCCGCCTTCATGAGTTGGCGGTACCTGAATTTCCGCGGCCTCAGACGTTTGACGATATGTTGCGTGTGGCCCGCATATTAAGTAAGGACTGTCCGTTCATACGCATTGATTTTTATGAAATAAATGGTCATTTATATGTTGGGGAGTTAACGCTGTTCCCCGGTGCAGGATTTGAACCTTTTAGATCCATAGATATGGATTATGAGGTAGGAGGGTGGCTAGATCTTGAAACTGTACATCGGAGCTGATTTTGTATCTACGGATGTGAATAGAAGCTATTTTGAGTCTGGTGATATAGAATCATTAGTAGGCAAAGAAGTGTATGAGATATTGCATGCATCTGATTTGAATATATTTAATCTGGAGGTTCCCTTAGCGGATGTGTCAACACCGATTGAGAAATTCGGTAATAATTTAGAGTCTCCATCGAAAACGATTCATGGATACGCACGATTACAGCCTTTATTTCTGACCTTGGCAAATAATCATAGTTTGGATCAGGGTGTACAGGGGTTAAAGGCAACGACAAAGCTATTGGAAGAACATAATATTCTTTATGGCGGTGTAGGCAATGATCAAGAGGAGGCGAAAAAGCCTTTCATCTTTGAGAAAGATGGCATTTGTGTAGGCCTTTATATGTGCTCGGAACGGGAGTTCACCATTGCATCCGCTCATAAGGCGGGGGCTAATCCGTTTGATGTGCTGGAAAGCTTTGACGATGTAGCCGAGCTGAAGGCGCAATGTGATTATGTCATCGTCCTCTATCATGGCGGCAAGGAGTTTTATAGATATCCGTCGCCTATGCTGCAGAAATATTGCCGTAAATTTGTCGATAAAGGGGCGGATCTTGTAGTGTGCCAACACAGCCACTGTATCGGTTCGCGTGAAAACTATAAGGATGGCAGTATCATTTACGGGCAAGGCAATTTTATCTTTGATTCCAATTTTTTCACGAAATATGGAGAGTTTATAAGAGAGTCATTACTTTTAGCCGTAGATGTTACAAAGGATCATTTTATAGTTAATGAAATCCCGATACGAAAGACGGACATAGGCATTCGTTTAGCGACGTCAAGTGAGGCGAACGAAATATTGGCTGACTATGAGGCGCGAAATGCGCAGATCAAGGATCCTCATTTTGTATTGCAGGCGTATAAGGCGTTCGCCGACACTCATGTAAATCGATATTTGCGGGAGTTTCTAGGGCGTTCCTTTGTTGTACGGGCGCTTAATGCATTATTTTTACGCAAGTTAGTGAATCTTATTTTAGGAAAAACCAGCTATCTGGCAATACAGAATTACTTGGAATGTGAAGCACATCATGAGCTGTTTTTACGCGGAATAAAGAATATAAATAAGAAGTAATGGATACAAAAATCGTAGTTGCCGCCAAATGGTCTATTATTACAGAGGTCTTGGCGAAGCTCATAACACCACTGACAAATATAATATTGGCTCATATGCTGGCGCCGACGGCGTTCGGTATATTGGCGACGATTATGATGGTCATATCCTTCGCGGAAATGTTAGCTGATGCGGGTTTTCAAAAGTTTTTGGTCCAGCATGAGTTTGACTCTGAAGAGGATAAACAACAGGCTACGGATGTAGCCTTTGTGGCCAATCTGGTCCTGTCTCTTATATTATGGGGATGTATCATCGTCGGTCGTGATGAACTGGCTACATTGGTCGGTAATGAAGGCCTAGGTATTCCTCTAGCGGTCATGGGATCCATGATTCCCTTGTCCGCTTTCAGTAGCGTACAGATGGCCTTGTACAGAAGAGATTTTAATTTCCGATTTCTCTTAAAGATTCGGTTTATTACAATCATAACGCCTATAGCTGTTTCTATTCCCCTGGCCCTCATGGGATTCGACTACTGGTCACTGATCGGAGGCATATTAGTCGCTCAATTATTGACGTCTATTGCGTTATTTTACAGTCGAAAAAATCAGATACATCTGTTTTTTGACAGGCGTATTTTTATGGGGATGTTCAGCTATAGTGCATGGTCTTTGGCCGAAGCTTTTTCTATATGGTTGACCGCTTGGGTCGATACGTTTATCATAGGTCATTTTCTAAATGCATATTATCTAGGTATTTATAAAATGCCGATGGCTATCGTTACGACTGTGATGTCTATAGCGACATCGTCATTAGCACCCGTGCTGTTTGCGGCACTGAGTCGTGTACAACATGATGAAAAGGCTTTTTCTGAAACGTTCTTCACCTTTCAGCGATATATGGCGTTATTCTTAGTGCCTATCGGTGTAGGTCTCTTTGTTTTTCAGGATTTTGTGGTGCAGATTCTCTTGGGCCCTCAATGGGGACTGGCGGGAATCGTACTCGGTTCATGGGCGCTCAGCTCGGCTATCATGACGGTAACGGCGAATCTTATTTCCGAGATATTCCGGTCTAAAGGTGTTCCGAATTTATCTTTTTTATGTCAAATTCTCCATCTTATAGTATTGGTACCCGTTATCTATATATGTATTCAATATGATTTCACCACCTTTGTATACGCTCGATCATTGGTCCGTTTGGAAATGATGGCGGCTGCGATGTTATTGCTGGCGGTATTTGTTCATATGAGCGCATGGCGCGTCATATCAAATATTAAAATATATCTGCTCACATCGGCTGTAGTGGGAGCTTTAGCCTATGAAGCATTAACATTGAGCAATTCTTATGGATGGACCATCCTATGCATGTTGCTATGTGTCATATTGTATGTGGCAATTCTATATGCGATTCCGTCGGAACGAATAATCATTACCTCCGGATATCGTATGGTGCTCGGTAAGCTGAGGCGTTCATAATCAACAGAAAACATGAAAGGAGTATATATGCTTTCACAAAATGTAGAATTAAATAATACAGTTATCCTTGTAACAGGAGCAGCCGGATTCATAGGGGCCAATCTTGTTATGTCCTTGCTGAAAGAAGCGGAAGGTACACACATTATCGGCATAGACTCTGTTAATGATTATTATGATGTAGCACTGAAGGATTACCGATTGGAACAAATTCAGAAATTGGCTAATCGTAAGGGTAATACGTGGATTTTTAAGAAGGGAAACATTGCGGACAAGGATTTTATCGATACTATTTTTAATACGTACCATCCTCGTATCGTAGTGAATCTGGCGGCTCAGGCCGGCGTGCGGTATTCCATTACAAATCCGGACGCGTATATAGAGTCGAACATCATAGGTTTTTATAATATTTTAGAAGCCTGTCGTCATTCGTATGATAATGATGGCAGCGGTGTTGAACACTTGGTATATGCATCATCATCCTCCGTATACGGTGCGAATAAACGCATTCCCTATTCGACGGAACATAAGGTGGATAATCCGGTATCTCTCTATGCGGCGACTAAAAAATCAAATGAGCTGTTAGCGTATTCGTATGCAAAGCTGTACAATATTCCGAGCACGGGCCTTCGATTCTTTACTGTATATGGACCGGCGGGACGTCCTGATATGGCGTATTTCGGATTTACTAATACATTGCGTAGCGGCGGAACGATCAAGATATTTAATTATGGTAACTGCAAACGTGACTTTACCTATATCGATGATATAGTACAAGGTGTTCAGAAGGTAATAACTGTTGCCCCTGAACGGCGTAATGGTGCTGATGGATTACCGGAACCACCATACGCAATCTACAACATCGGCAACAGTCGTCCGGAAAATCTATTGGATTTTGTGCGGATTTTATCGGAAGAACTTGTGGCCGCCGGCGTTTTATCGTCAAATTATGATTTTGAGGCACATAAGGAATTGGTTCCTATGCAACCCGGTGATGTACCTGTTACCTATGCTGATACGAGCGACTTGGAAAGGGATTTCGGTTTTAAACCGAATACATCACTACGGGATGGCTTGAGACAGTTTGCCACCTGGTATAAATCGTTTTATATGATGGAGGGCGAATAAATGAAAATTGCAATTGCCGGTACAGGCTATGTGGGCTTATCGAATGGCGTATTATTAGCTCAGCATAATGAAGTGATAGCGCTGGATATCGTAGCGGAAAAGGTGGATATGCTGAATCGCGGTGAATCCCCAATCGTAGATGCGGAGCTGAATGAATATTTACAGCACAAGGATTTAAATTTTAAAGCGACTTTAGATCCTGTAGAAGCTTATAAAGACGCTGATTATGTCATCATTTCCACACCGACTAACTACGATCCGCAAAAAAACTTTTTTGATACGTCCTCTGTAGAACAAGTTATCGAAAATGTGTTGGATATTAATCCGGATGCAGTGATGATTATCAAATCCACCGTTCCCGTAGGTTACACGATGCAGATGAGAGAGCGTTTTAATACCGATAAAATCATCTTTTCACCTGAGTTCTTACGAGAAGGAAAGGCGCTCTATGATAATCTTCATCCGTCGAGAATCGTGGTAGGGGAAGATTCGGAACGGGCTCGTCGGTTTGGACAACTTCTTGCGGACGGAGCGATTAAGGAAAATGTGCCGCAATTATATACGGATTCTACTGAGGCTGAGGCGATTAAGTTATTTGCCAATACGTATTTGGCACTTCGCGTGGCATACTTTAATGAACTTGATTCATATGCGGAGGTGCGCGGGCTCAATACGAGTCAGATTATCAACGGCGTATGTCTGGATCCGCGTATCGGAGATTTTTATAACAATCCATCCTTCGGCTATGGCGGATATTGTTTGCCGAAGGATACAAAACAGCTGTTAGCTAATTATAATGATGTGCCGCAAAACTTGATTTCCGCTATTGTCGATGCTAATCGGACGCGTAAAGATCATATTGCGGATGTGATTATTGGCAAAGATCCGAAGATAGTTGGAATTTATCGGTTGACAATGAAGATGAATTCTGATAATTTCAGAGCATCCGCTATTCAAGGGGTAATGAAACGTATTAAGGCGAAAGGAATTGCCGTTGTCGTTTATGAACCTACGCTGGAAGCGGAGGAGTTCTTTCATTCACCCATCATTCGAAATCTTGAAGATTTTAAACGCGTTAGTGATGTCATCGTGGCCAATCGGTGGGATGACGCTTTGGAGGATGTTGTGGATAAAGTATATACGCGAGACATTTTTGACCGTGATTAATACAAAGCTGTATGTACGGTAACATAGGAGAGATTGATGAAACGTTTCGGATTATATATCGTGCTTAGCTTAATCATATTTTTTATATGGGATAACTCTCTACAAAACGGAGGCACATCTGATGGATTCAGTCTCGTTTTTGCGAAATGGCTGCTGCCATTCGTTCATAAACTTGGATTTCATGCCAATATATGGAGTCTGAATCGGGTGGTGCGCAAGTTGGCCCATGTAACTGAATTTGCTTTTCTTGGCGGGGTTTTATATATAATATTAAAACGATATATCACCTATGGCACCGTGCTGAAGACCGTCGGTATCGGCATTGCTGTTGCTGCATTAGATGAATTTTTGCAACGTTTTAGCCCCGGACGCAGTTCACAGTTGTCAGATGTACTTATCGATACGTTAGGGGTTATCATAGGGATTATCGTGGTGAAAGTAATCCTATATATAGGGCAATCTGAGTCATCTTCAAAACATTATAAATAAAAAGTTCCTCATGTTCCGGATTGAACATGGGGATTTTTATATGAGTAAATGATGAAATAATAAAATTTTTGTTAAGTGGGCCTGATTGAGTTTATGTATTTTTATAGAAATAATGCTGTACAATCGACTTTTCTCTTGCTATAATTATGAACAAAAGATGAATTAAGTGGCTTTGAGATAATTTTTTGTTACATAATATATAGAACGGAAGGAAAGGTCATGCATCGGGTGGTGGATTTACACGGTTGTATTTTGCCGGGCGTATCGGGTGCAGAGATGCCTCAAACGTTGGCGGAATCCGTACAGATGATTAAATCTTTAGTCGCACAGGGGATTACAGATATTTTTAGTGCCCCTACTGTGACGATAGATATGGGAATTGATGAGTGGGCATATATAGAATCTTTATTAAAGGATTTGCGCCTTGTGCTAAAAAAAGAACATGTAAATGTTACTATTCATGATGGTGCTCGTGTTATGCTCAGCGATGATATGATATCCTATATCAAAACACACAGAACTCAATATTTATTGGGGCAGAGCCATTTTATGCTTGTAACTGTTCCTGAAAACAGCAAGATCCATCATATTAATGCATGGCTGTTGGCATTGTTGAATTTAGGGATTATACCTATTATCAGTGATTTGGAAGCACATCGTAATTTATTCGCTCAGCCTGAGCAATTATTGGAATGGGTGGATAAAGGAATTCTGATTCAATGCAGTATGGCATCGTTTGATATCAGCTCTCCTAACTATCATAGAGCGGTTGAACTGTATAGAAACGGACTTATTCATTTCTTCGGCTCCGGCAGCTGTGACAATGCGTTGGCGTATAGAGAGTATATGGAGTCCATATCTCGACTCGATAGTACGTATAAACAGGATTTGCTATCTGATGTACAGCTAAATGAGCGGGATCTGCTGGCTAATCGTGTGTTTTATCCGCATGTACCTTCCCGCTGGGTAGGGGGGAAAGGAAATTTCTGGACTCGTTTATTCGGGTTTGCTTTATAAGTTATAACAGGGGTTCCTGTATTCTAGTGATATGGATACAGGGGCCCTTTTCCACTTTATATAGTATTTATTATTGAAATTAACCACTATATATAGTATACTTAGGGGGCGGTAAAAATTAAGGAGTTTACGATGATCTCTAGAATTTTTTCGTATGATAAATATGGGTTACCATATCTTTTGTCTTTAAACATATAGTTTTTAGGTAACAAACCGGGGAGGTTGCCAAAATGTTGCAGGTTATTAAACGGGATGGTACACGGGTACCATTTGATAAACTCAAGATTGCCACAGCTATTGAAAAGGCTGAGCATAGTAGTACAGGGCTGTACGAAGAGGGATTGGCACAACGAATCGCCGATGAAATCGAAGAATATGCCAATAAACTTCATAAAGATATGACGATTTACGCCATTGAAGATCAAGTGTACTATAAGTTGATTGAGTATCATAATCCTGCAACGGCACGTGCCTATGAAGGTTATAAAGCGGTGCAGGCGTTCAAGCGCCGTCAAAATACAACTGATGAAGATGTAATCGGTTTGTTGGACCGCAGTAATGTAAATGTATTGGATGAAAACTCCAATAAGGATGCGGCTATCGTATCTACGCAACGCGATCTTATCGCCGGTGAAGTATCAAAGGATATCGCACGGCGTAAGCTGATTCCTACGGATATCTTGGAGGCGCACGACAGCGGCGCTATCCATTTCCACGATATGGACTATATCATTCAGCCTATGTTCAATTGCTGTTTGATTAACTTAGAGGATATGTTGACTAACGGTACTGTTATCAATGGTAAGAAAATTGATACACCGAAGTCTTTCCAGGTAGCTTGTACAGTAACTACACAAATTATTGCACAAGTGGCATCCGGTCAGTATGGTGGTCAAAGTATCAATGGTATTGATCGTATTCTGGCGCCGTTTGTACGTAAGTCCTATGAAAAAATCCTCAACAATGTCATCGAAGAACAAGTTGAGGTTTACGGTATGGAGCCTAATATGGAAAAGGCTCGTGAAATTGCGTGGAAACGTACGCGTAAAGAGGTAAAGGACGGCATTCAGACCATTCAGTACCAAATCAATACATTGATGACGACGAACGGACAATCCCCATTCGTTACATTATTTATGTACTTTCAACCGGATTACGAATATGCTAAAGAGGCGGCTCTCATTACAGAGGAGATTTTACGTCAGCGTATTAAGGGCGTAAAGAATGAAGCCGATGTATATATTACACCGGCATTCCCTAAGCTTATATATGTGTTGGATGAGCATAATATAAGACCGGACAGTCCATATTATTATTTAACGGAACTTGCTGCACAATGTACGGCTAAGCGTATGTACCCTGATTATATTTCCGCGAAAAAAATGAAGGAAAATTACTCGGGTAATGTATTCAGCCCTATGGGGTGCCGATCTTTCTTATCTCCATGGAAGAATGAAAATGGCGAGTATAAGTTTGACGGGCGTTTTAACATCGGTGTAGTGAGCTTGAACTTGCCTCAGATCGGTATTTTGGCTCGCGGCAGTGAAGAACGATATTTTGAAATTTTAGATAAACGTCTTGAACTGGCGGAAAAAGCGTTGATGCTTCGCTATGAATTACTTAAGGATGTGGTGAGCGATGTGTCGCCAATTCATTGGCAACACGGTGCTATTGCACGACTTAAAAAAGGCGAGAAGATTGCTAAATTCTTGACCGGCGGTTATGCGACTATCTCCTTGGGATATATCGGCATTTATGAAGCGACCCGTTTGATTACAGGTGAATCGAATACGGGCAAGAAGGGTCGCGTTTTTGCGATGAAGATTATGGACCGCTTAAATGCGGCTGTTGATGAATGGCGTGCTAAACATAATATGGGCTTCGCTTTATACGGAACTCCCGCTGAAAGTTTAACGCATCGATTCTCCTCCTTGGACCGTGCTCGCTTCGGTATTATTGAGGATATTACGGATAAAGGTTATTATACTAACAGTTATCATGTAAGCGTACGAGAAGAGATTAATGTATTTGATAAATTCTCTTTTGAATCGGAATTCCAGAAGAAGTCTACCGGCGGTTGCATTTCGTATGCAGAAATTCCGAATATGACAAATAATATTCCTGCCGTATTGACGATGATGCAATATATTTATGATCATATTTCCTATGCAGAGTTTAATACAAAATCCGATTATTGTCATGAATGCGGCTTTGATGGAGAAATTAAAGTCAATGACAATAATGAATGGGAATGTCCTCGTTGCCATAATACGAACCGTGATAAATTGACTGTTATTCGACGTACTTGCGGCTATTTAGGGGAAAACTTCTGGAATGAAGGACGCACTAAGGAAATTAAAGATCGCGTAATGCATATTTAATTCGTTTTATGAGATTTGGGTGTATTTGATTGTAGCCTTAAGAGTTTATAACAAATACTATTAAGAAGTTATATAACGAGTTATATTATCGGTGTTTAATAATTAAAGCATGAATTATCAAGGTGTAAATTTAACGAATATAATTAGTAAAAGCTGTGCTATAGGCACAGCTTTTACTATATGGAAAATAAATTGAAATATATCTATATGTTGTATGGATAAAACAAAACTATATAGAAATCAAAGTTGATTTGGGCTGGTATATGGGGGATGTCACTATGAGATACGGACAGATTAGACAATATGATATAGCTAATGGAGAAGGCATAAGAACCTCCATCTTTGTAACCGGATGTACGCATTGCTGTTATAACTGCTTTAATGAGGAATATCAGGATTTCAATGCGGGCAAGCTGTGGACACAGGCGGAAACGGATCTGGTCGTATCCTATGTTAAAGATTCTAATTGCGCAGGTCTTACCTTGCTTGGTGGGGAGCCGTTCCAAAATGTACAAGGGTTATTGCCTGTTGTTCGAGCCGTACGTGCAGCGGCGCCGGAAAAGAAAATTTGGGCTTATTCAGGTTATGAACTTGATGATATACTAGAGGATGAGTTGAGGAGCGCTTTGTTAAAGGAAATCGATATCCTTGTGGACGGTCGTTTTGTGGATGAATTAAAAGACCCGGGATTACGATTTCGCGGCTCCTCTAATCAACGTATCATTGATGTTAAAAAGACATTGAAAGCTTGTGAAGTTGTATTGGCAATGGAGTAAATATGGCATTTGATAAACGATTAATAGGACTTATTATTATAGTAGGATTCATTGCTGGTCTTGTGGGGGCTTCGTATACCCATCTTTTACATGCCGTTCAACATTTTGTATATCACTATTCTGCAGCGGATCATCTGAGTTTCGGTGCCGCTGTAGCTCGTGTAGCACCGATGGAACGATTGTTTGCTCTCATGGTTTGTGGCGTTATCGGCGGGATAGGGTGGTTCCTGATTCATCGATATGGCCCCGGGATTGTAGATATAAAGGCCGCGGTTGCGGGTAAAATGGACATGCATCCTGTAACAACGGTATTACATGCGACATTACAAATTATTACAGTAGGCATAGGTTCTCCGTTGGGCAGGGAAGTGGCACCTCGGGAGGCGAGTGCGGGGATTACGACCTTTTTAGTAGATCATTTTGATATAAAGCGGGAGGATCGACAGCTGTTGATTGCCTGTGCCGCAGGAGCGGGGCTGGCAGCCGTTTATAATTCGCCTTTATCAGCGGCTATTTTTACACTGGAGACATTGTTACTTACATGGAATGTGCGTTCTATGAGTGCCGCTCTATTATGCTGCGGTTTAGCAACGTTGGTTACGAGACTCGCCGGCGTGGGGGATGTCATTCAATATACAATGGCTCAGCCGAGCCTAGGCAGTCATTATGAAGAGTTTTCTATTGCGTTAGGTGCAGTTATCGCTATCGGTGTTGTCGTATTTAATATAACGCAAAGCAAGTTGCCCGCATTTCATCGTAATAGTCCTGTTATGATCGTTGTTTCTATTATTGCTTTTACCTTAATCGGTGTATTATCCATGTATTATCCTGAAATTCTCGGCAACGGCAAGGCCGGTAACGAGTTAACATTTGCTAACGATATAACTTGGACATATGCGTTAGGACTCTTCGGCTCAAAATGGATAGCTGTTCTTTTAGCATTAGCCGCGGGGGCTTACGGCGGTCGCATTACGCCGTCTATGATGTTAGGTAGTACCTTGGCTATTGTATTCGGTACATTTTGGTCTATAGCTGTGACTCCGATTTCTCTTGGAATGGCTGCTTTCATAGGGGCTGTTGCATTTCTCGGCTTAGCACAGAAGATGCCTCTCACATCATGTGTGTTTATGTTAGAACTATCGCGTTTTTCCGTTGAGATGCTATTCCCGATTGCCTTGACCATGGGCACCGCATTGATGGTGGAACAAATAATACAGAGCAGATTGGCACAATCGTAAGTGCACCTGATAAGATATGCTTTACCGAAGTTAATTAAAAATTTCCGGAATTATAAAAAAGACAGTTGATTACTTGAATAACCTGCGTTTCCAAAAATATTTAAATTTTTGGAGTTCGGGTCAAGCTCAACTGTCCTCTTTTTATGCGGTTAAATTACTACTATACGTTAAACAATTTTGGCATTTTTGTCGTATTCTTCACCGCCCGCATCGGGAAGCATACCGTACTCTATGGTCCATAGATGTTTGTATTTCAATGCCTGGTTGTGAATGCGTTCGATTTGTGTGTCATCTGTGCGTACTATGCGTGCCGGGATACCTACTACTAATGAGTTCGGAGGGATAACCGTGTTTTCTTTTACTACTGCACCGGCAGCAATAATAGAGCCCGAGCCTATATGACAACCGCTTAAAACAATGGCACCCATACCGATAAGTACATTATCCTCTACAGTTGTAGCATGAACGATAGCACCGTGTCCTACCGTTACAAAATCGCCCAGAATACATGCTTTATCATCGTCTACATGTAGAACGGAATTGTCTTGAACATTGGAATAGCGACCGACGATGATTTTATTCACATCACCGCGAAGTGCACAGTTTTGCCAAATGGATGCATATTCTTTTAATTCTACGTCACCCGCTAGTTCAGCACCGGGCATAACGCAGCTTTTAGGGTCTAATTTAGGATATTTTCCGTGAAATGGTAACATGTATTACTCCTAGTCTAAATATTAAATGACATCGATAAAACGTTGAGCCTTACGAATAGACATGATTGCTTCATTCATAACAGTTTGAACGATGACGCGTGCCGGTTCAATCTTGTTGAGTCGATTTAAGCCTTGTCCGACTTGAACGGCACCGTTTACAACATCACCGTCGATAGCAGCCAATTTATTTGTGCCTTGAGACATTTTTGTGCGTTCTTCCGGTGTGGTTACGCCATCGGTTTCCGCCGCAAGATAGCGCGTGGTAAAATTATTTTTCAAGCTGCGAACACCGCCGTGGCCTGAGAGAAGTCCCGTTACAACCGAGTCCGTATCGGTTGCTTTGATGATGGCTTCTTTCATATTTGGATGGGCATGACATTCTTCAGCTAACAAGAAACGAGATCCCATCTGAACGCCTTCCGCGCCCATTAATAAAGCGGCTGCAAGGCCTCGCCCATCAACGATAGCACCTGCGACTACAACGGGAATAGAGATTTCCGGCAGAATATTTTCCATTAAAGACATAGTTGTTTGTGTGCCGATATGTCCACCTGCCTCCATGCCCTCCACGATAAGTGCATCTGCACCGGCATCGGCGATACGTTTAGCCAGCTTTAAGGACGGTACGACGGGAATGACTTTAATTCCCGCATCTTGAAACGGTTTGATATACGGTACGGGATTACCTGCACCGAGTGTAACAAATGCAGGCTTTTCTGCGATGATTATATCTACGAGCTCATCCTTGTTAGGGGCCATCAGCATGAGGTTTACACCAAAGGGTTTGTCCGTTAATTTTTTGCAGGTCCGAATTTCATTACGTGTCCAGTCCGCATCCCGACCGCCTAGAGCGATGACGCCGGTAGCTCCGGCGTTAGCGACAGCGGCCACGAGTTCGTGTTCCGATACCCAAGCCATGGCACCCTGAATGATAGGGTATTCTATTTGTAAAAGTTGTGTTAATTTTGTTCTCATACATCCTCCTAGAATAATTAGTTTATGGTTTCTGCCTATAAAACAGCGATATTTATAAGTACATACTTATATAACTCATATGATAAGTATCGACATAAAATCATATCTTATTTATATAACATATAATAGTATAATAGTGAAATTCTGTATATAGACTTTTCTCGTTTGGTATAATACGAATGCTAATTGATAATATATTTCAGTAAAGGCGCGCAGAATAAAACCGCATATTATCTATGCTTTTTAAATATTGTGAAAACTAAAAAAATAAGAAAATGAGTATTGAAAAGTTTCGATATCTTTGATATACTACATTCAGATGAAGTATCTGAACTATTGAAAGATAAAATGTTAATCATAATTTTCAAGTGAAGGAGGAAATACACATGGAAAAATATGTATGCGTAGTATGCGGTTGGGTTTATGATGAAGCTGTAGAAGGTGTAAAATTCGAAGATCAACCGGCTGATTATGTTTGCCCGATCTGTGGTGTTGGTAAAGACCAATTCGAAAAAATGTAATTGATTTACCGAAAAGGCTATCTTAAGCGGACTTGAGATAGCCTTTTTTATTTGACAAAGCACAATGTCGTGTTTATAATATTATAAGTCGAGGTAAGATTATGAAACTGCAAGTAGAGCAAGCAAAAGAACATATAGGAAAGAAATTTCCTTATAGCCATACGATGCCAGCCTCTATACTTGGCGACGTAACTGCTTTTCCTTGGAGCCGTCATGATATAACCATTAGTGGTGAGTTTTGGTATGATGGTCAAAACTACATTGTCCACGGTTCGATCACATCTAAAGGTGATTATGAGTGTTCTAGGTGTTTAAACATAACGGAACATAATCGTAATGATTTTTTCGAAGAAGTCTTTAGTAATGGTCGGAGTACAGAGGATGATGTGATTCCTTTCGATGGAGAGGAAATTGACTTGACCGAACTGATTAGGGATACATTAATCATCAATGAACCCTCTCAAGTGTTATGTCAGGATGATTGCAAAGGATTGTGCGTTCATTGCGGAGCAAATTTAAATGTTTCACCTTGTTCTTGTGAATCCTTTGTGGTGGATCCTCGATTTGCAGAGTTACGTGCTTTGCTTGATGAGAAAGATGATAGATTGTCCTAATGATTGTATTAAGGAGGTGCAGATAATGGCAGTACCTAAGCGTAGATTGTCTAAATGCCGTCGCGATCGTCGCCGTGCTAATTGGAAATTGGAAGCTCCAGGTTATGTAGCATGTCCACAATGTCACGAACCTAAGATGCCTCATCGTGTTTGCCCTACATGTGGTCACTATAAAGGTGAACAAGTAGTAACTAATGCTTAATATGTAAGCTGAGAGAAGAACGTCTGTTTAGCAGACGTTCTTTTTTTGCGTTTTATAGTCGTCTTTTATATTTCCGATAAAATAAATACAACAAAAATATAAAATTATTACCATATTTGGTAGATGTGTTTAAAATTCTTACCATATATATGAAAAGTCTTGCCAATGAGGGAATTATTGTATATACTTAGTATGTAATATTAATACTAGGTCATAAAAGGTGGTACCATGAGTCGGTTGAAGAAACAAGAGCGCCAAAAGCAGTTGCAAGAAAAACTGAATATCACGCCATTTCTAACTGATGAAGATTTGGCCGCTCACTTTGGCGTGAGTGTGCCGACTATTCGTTTGGATCGACTAGAATTGGGGATTCCTGAATTACGTGAGCGTATTCGCGTGATGGCTACAGGCGGTTATGCGCCGGAAACAGCGGAACATTTGCCGTACGAAGTAGTGGGAGAACTGATTGATGTTACCGCAGGGCAACAGGCCTTATCCATGTTGCGCACAACTGTGGATATGGAGGATCAGTTCGGTTATATAGAGCCTCAGTATTTATATGCGCAAGCAAATTCCCTGGCAAAAGTCGTCATGGGGACGACCGTTTGTTCGGCGGAAGTTGGAAATATAAAGTATAAAAGCCCTGTAAGAGCCGGTACCAATCTGGTGGCAAAAGCAGAAATTGTTCGTCGCCGTGGAAATAAGTTCTTTATTTGGGTCATCATAAGAGATAAAATAAAAGAAGTATTTCGAGCAAAATTTATCATGGAATCCATAGAGAATAGGGTGTAAATTATGAAAATCGCAGTAGACGTCATGGGAGGCGATTTTGCTCCTTTGGAAACCGTTCTAGGCTCCATTGAAGCCGTACGAGAAAATAATCACATCGAAGTGGTTCTCGTAGGTGATGAGCAGCAAATTTTTGATATATTAGAAGCTAATAATGAAGCGAATAATTCGCGTATTTCCGTACATCATGCCAGTCAAGTTATCGGCATGGATGAACATCCGGGACAGGCGTTACGTAAAAAGAAAGATGCATCCGTTGTCGTTGCAACTTCATTAGTGAGAGATAAAGCCTGTGATGCCGTCATCGCTCCCGGAAGCACCGGTGCTGCTGTGGCAGCGGCTCTTTTCGGTTTAGGTCGAATCAAGGGCATTGATAGACCGGTTATTGCAACACCGATGCCCACGGTGAACGGTATCACGGTAATGCTGGACTCCGGTGCTAACTCCAATAGCAAGCCTAAACATCTTGTACAGGGGGCTTTGATGGGGTCGGAATATGCAAAGCTGTTATTAGGTAAAGATAACCCTACAGTAGGATTATTAAATATCGGCGAAGAGGCCACAAAGGGAAACGAAGTCGTTTTGGCTACATATCCTATTTTAGAGAAAATGAAAACCATCAACTTTAAAGGGAATGTAGAAGGTCGCGATATACCGAAAGGAACCGTAGATGTTGTCGTATGTGACGGTTTTGTAGGCAATGTGATTTTAAAGTTTGCTGAAGGTCTGGTTACGGGGTTAACACAACTTATAAAAGAAAGCATTATGGCGAGCGGCATTTTTGCAAAGCTCGGTGCTATGCTTGTAAAACCGGCTTTGAAGCATATCGCGAAGAAGATAGATCACACAGAAAACGGCGGCGCTCCACTTTTAGGGGTCAATGGTGTGTTTATGATTGCCCATGGCAGCTCCAAGGCTAAGGAAATCAAGACGGCTATTACCATTGCCGGAGATTTGGTGGATCGTAAGATTATTGAACACATTCAACAAACGATAGAAATTGAAGGAGCTTTAAAATATGAGTATGATGAGTAAACCTGTCGGTATTATTGGTACAGGCAGCTTCCTTCCTGACAATGTGGTAACCAACTTTGACCTTGAAAAAATGGTCGATACTAATGACCAGTGGATCAGAGAACGTACAGGTATTGAAGAACGCCGCATTGCACCGGAAGGCATGAACACATCTTATATGGCGGCTGAGGCGGCAAAAAAAGCCATGCAGATGGCTAAAGTTAATGCAGAAGACCTCGATATGATTATCTTCGCCACCTTGACACCGGATATGATTATTCCTTCTGCTGCTTGTGTGCTACAAGCAAATTTAGGAGCAAAAAATGCAGCGGCTTATGATTTGCAGGCGGCTTGCTCCGGTTTTGTCTATGGGTTGATTACGGCAGCAAGTTATATTAATTCTGGAATTTATAAAAAGGTACTCGTCGTGGGTGCTGAAATTTTATCACGTCGAGTTAACTGGAATGATCGCGGTACATGTATTCTCTTCGGTGATGGTGCAGGAGCGGCCGTTGTTTCTGAAGTTCCTGAAGGATATGGTATCAAAGGCATCGATATGGGGGCCGATGGTACCGGTGGTTCATCTCTTTGCATACCTGCCGGCGGTACAGCCGTTATCGCTAATGACCAGCGTGTGGAGGAGGGATTGACTTTCATCCATATGGATGGACCTGAAGTTTATAAGTTTGCCGTTAAAACAATGGGGCGCACTGTTTTAAAATCTTTAGAACGTGCTCATATGGATTTAGAGGATTTGGATTTCTTTATTCCTCATCAGGCGAATATTCGGATTATTGATTCGGCTGCAAAACGTTTACATATGCCGAAAGAAAAAGTATTTGTTAATTTACATAAGTATGGTAACACATCTGCCGCGTCCGTAGCGATTGCTCTTGATGAAGCCTGGCGTGAAGGACGCTTCAAACGCGGTGATAATGTTGCGTTTGCAGGATTTGGAGCTGGCCTTACATGGGCGAGTCTGGTCTTGAAATGGTATTAAGGAGGAAACATCGAGATGATTAAGACTGATATTTGTGATTTGTTGCAGATTGAGTATCCGATCTTTCAAGGTGGTATGGCTTGGCTCGGTACTGCAGAACTTGCGGCAGCTGTTTCTGAGGCCGGCGGCCTCGGCATCATCGGTGCAGGTCATATGCCTCCTGATGTGTTCCGCAATGAAATTCATAAATTAAAAGAACGGACAAGTAAACCTTTTGGCTGTAACATCATGTTAATGTCTCCGTTTGTAAAAGAAGTAATGGAAGTTGTTCTGGAAGAACGCGTTCCTGTCATTACAACCGGTGCAGGTAATCCAGGGGTTTATATTCCGGCATTGAAAGAAATCGGTACGAAGGTTATTCCTGTAGTAGCGTCCGTGTTGCTTGCTAAACGTTTGTTGCGCGGCGGTATTGATGCGATTATCGCGGAAGGTACTGAATCCGGTGGTCACGTAGGTGATATTACGACGATGGCGCTGATTCCTCAAGTTGTAGATGCCGTTGATGTACCGGTTATCGCAGCCGGCGGTATTGCAGATGGTCGAGGCATGGCCGCTGCATTTGCATTGGGCGCTAAAGCGGTGCAAATGGGTACTCGTTTTGTATTATCCGAAGAATGTATTGCTCACGAGAATTATAAGAATGCCGTGTTGAAAGCAAAAGATCGCGCTACGGTTATGACCGGTCTTACGACAGGTCATCCGGTACGTATTATCGATAATGCATTGGCGCATAAGTATAAAGCGCTTGAATTTAGCGGTGCTTCTAAGGAAGAATTGGAAAGTTTGGGTGCAGGTACACTTCGTAAAGCTGCTATCGACGGTGATGTAAAAGAAGGTTCCGTAATGATCGGTCAAATCTCCGGTATGTTGACGGATGTTAAACCATGTGCAACGATTATTCAGGATATTATGACTGAAGCTGAAACAGTAATTAAAACCCTTCAAGGTCTTAGTAAATAAGGAGGCCCCTATGAAAACGGCATTTGTTTTTCCCGGTCAAGGTTCACAAAAAGTAGGTATGTTACAAGATTTGTATAATGAATATCCTATTGTGAAACAACGTTTTGAAGAAGCTGACGAAGCACTTGGGTATTCTATTACTAAATTATGTTTCGAAGGCCCTGATACAGAGCTTGTAAAGACGGCAAATACACAACCGGCTATTTTGACAGCATCTGTAGCATGCTATGAAATCTTAAAAGATAAAGGGTTTACGCCTGACATTGTAGGCGGTCATAGCCTAGGTGAATACAGTGCTCTTGTGGCTGCCGGCGTATTAAAATTTAAAGATGCCGTATATGTAGTTCACAAACGCGGCGAATATATGCAGGAAGCTGTACCTTTGGGGAAAGGTGCCATGGCGGCTATTTTGGCATTGCCTCGTGAAGAGGTTGTGGCTATCTGTAATGAAGTCGATGCATCTGTTGGTTCCGTACAGGCAGTAAACTTCAATTGTCCAGGACAAATTGTTATTGCCGGGGAAACAGCGGCGGTGGAAGCGGCGGCGGAAAAAATGAAGGAAGCCGGTGCAAAACGCGCAGTTATGCTTCCTGTTAGTGCTCCATTTCACAGCCGCTTGATGGAACCTGCGGCAATCCGCTTAAAAGAGGAATTGGATAAGATTCAGGTGAGTGATGCGCAAATTCCTGTAGTTGCGAATGTTACCGGTAAGATTTTGACTAATGCTGATGATATTAAAGAATCTTTAGTTACTCAAGCCGCTAATCCTGTGTTATGGGAAGACTGCGTAGCGGAAATGATTAATTTCGGTGTAACTCGCTTCGTAGAAGTAGGTCCTGGTAAAGTGCTTACCGGCTTTACTAAAAAAATCAACAAAGACATGGAATTGGCTAATGTGGAAGACATTGCATCCTTAGATAAAACGCTTGAATTTTTGAAAGGGGTTCGATAAAATGCACTTAGAGGATAAAGTAGCCATTGTAACAGGCGCATCCCGTGGTATCGGCCGCGCTGTAGCGATTCAATTAGCACAATCCGGTGCAGATGTCGTAGTTAATTACAGCGGTAGTGAAGGTGCAGCTCAAGAAACCGTTGAAGCTGTACAAGCACTTGGGCGTAAAGCCATTAAAATTAAGGCCAATGTGGCCAATCCTGAAGAGGTTGCTTCCATGGTGGAAGAAGCTCATAAAGAATTCGGACACATTGATATCCTCGTTAATAATGCCGGAATTACACGTGACGGCTTATTAATGCGTATGAAAGATGATGATTTTGATGCTGTTATTGATATTAACCTTAAAGGTGTGTATCTAGTAACGAAAGCAGTTGCAAAAATTATGATGAAGCAACGTTCAGGACGTATTATCAATATGACATCCGTTGTTGGTGTTATCGGCAATGCTGGTCAAACCAATTATGCCGCATCTAAAGCGGGTGTTATCGGATTTACCAAGTCTTGTGCTAAGGAATTGGCGAGTCGCGGTATTACGGTTAATGCTATTGCACCGGGCTTTATCAATACTGATATGACCGATGTATTACCGGAAAAAGTTAAAGAAGCTATGGTTGCTGAAATTCCGTTAGGCCGTATGGCTGAAGCTGAAGAAGTGGCATCGGTAGCAACATTCCTTGCGAGTGATTTTGCTAATTATATTACGGGACAAGTCATCAATGTTGATGGCGGCATGGTAATGTAGTTGTAAAATTTGACTATATATAAACCTACATTGAAAGGAGGTGAACCACTAATGAGTACTTTCGATAAAGTTAAAGCAATCGTTGTGGAACAATTAGGCGTTGATGAAGCTGAAGTTACCATTGATTCTACATTCATCGACGATTTAGGCGCAGACTCCTTGGATATCGTTGAATTGATCATGGCATTCGAAGAAGAATTCAATGTTGAAATCCCTGACGACGTTGCAGAAAAAATCAAAACCGTTAAGGATACAGTAGAATATATTGATTCTGCTAAATAAGCTGTAAAGCTGACAATTCAGCCGAGAGGGGGGCCGAGTGGCCTCCCCACCGGTTTTATTTACAGGAGGATTTGATAGTGAAGCTCCCTGAACTTCGCATTGGGAATCTAGTGGCCAAAGTACCTATTATTCAAGGTGGTATGGCGATTAGATTGTCTACAGCTCGCTTGGCAGCAGCCGTTGCAAATGAAGGCGGTATAGGTCTTATTGCGGCATCCGGTTTGCCTTTTGATGAATTAAGATATGAAATACAATTAGCTAGAAAATTATCACCTACGGGTATTATTGGTATAAATGCGATGGTAGCGGCCACACAATTTGCCGGCCTTGTTAAGACTGCCATCGAAGAGGGCATAGATCTTGTAGTAGCAGGTGCTGGTTTTTCAAGAGATATGTTCGCTATGGGTAAAGAATCCGGTACGCCTATCGTACCGATCGTTTCATCCGCAAAGTTAGCACGCATTTCCGAAGGATTGGGCGCCGCTGCCGTTATCGTTGAAGGTAGCGAGGCGGGTGGCCATCTGGGTACAAATCGTTCAGCCCGGGATATCGTTCCTGAGGTTGTAGCTGCCGTAAAAAAAATACCGGTGATTGCTGCCGGTGGTGTTTTAGATGGTCGCGACATTGTGGATATGTTAAAGCTCGGTGCCAGTGGTGTTCAAATGGGCAGTCGTTTTGCTGCTTCTGATGAATGTAACGCATCCGATGAATTGAAAAAAATGTATGTGCGGGCCACAAAGCCTGAGGATATTGTATTAATTCAAAGTCCTGTAGGTTTACCCGGACAAGCCATTAAAAATAAGTTTGCCGAATCCGTATTGGATGGCACAGTAGCACCACCGACGGTGTGTGATAACTGTTTGAAACATTGCTCACATAAATTCTGCATTATTCGTGCACTTTCACGAGCACAACAGGGCGATGTGGAAACAGGATTGGTATTCTCTGGCAATAATATGAGAAAAGTCGACAAGATTATGCCAGTTAAAGATATCTTTGCTCAATTGAAACAGCAAGTAGCGGAGATTGATTAATTTAAAAGGGCTGTATGTCTATAAGAGGTGGAATAATTGGAAAAACGTGTAGTAATTACTGGCTTAGGAGCAGTGACTCCTGTAGGTATCGGTAAAGAAAACTTTTACAATGCGTTATTAGCAGGTCAATCTGGTATTGGGCCGATTACACGCTTTGATGCATCTGACTATGCAACACGCATTGCGGGTGAAGTAAAAGACTTTGACATTACAAACTATGGAGTAGATAAGAAAGAAGCTCGTCGTATGGACCGTTCCGTAGAATTGGCTATCGGTGCAGCAGTTCTTGCTTGTGAAGACTCCAAACTCGACTTGGATAAAGAGGATTTGGATCGTTGCGGTACTGTTGTCGGTACCGGTATCGGCGGTATCGACTCTATCCATGAAGTATATGAAACGCTATTCGATAAAGGTCCTGGTCGTGTGAGTCCATTTGCGGTGCCTATGATGATTGCTAATATGACATCTGCACGCGTATCTATCCGCTTAGGCCTTAAAGGCCCTGTTATTACAGATGTAACAGCTTGTACTTCCGGTACTAATGCAATCGGTGATGCTTTCCGTATCATTCAACGTGGTGATGCTGATATCATGTTTGCAGGCGGTACAGAAGCCGCTGTATCTCCAGCTGCTGTGGCCGGTTTCGCAGCTATGAAAGCTATGTCCACACGTAATGATGAACCTACAAAAGCATCTCGTCCATTCGATAAAGACCGTGACGGCTTCGTTATGGGCGAAGGTTCAGGGATTGTTGTCCTTGAAGAATTAGAACATGCAAAAGCTCGTGGTGCTCATATCTATGCTGAAGTTGTAGGTTACGGTACAAACGGTGATGCATATCATATTACAGCACCGGCTCCCGGTGGTGTGCAGGCTCGTAAATGTATGGAATTGGCTATTAAAGATGCAGGTATTGACCCGAATGAGGTTAACTACATCAATGCGCATGGTACATCCACAGGTCTTAATGACAAAAATGAAACATTAGCTATTAAGGAATTATTCGGCGATCATGCGAAAAATATTGCTGTCAATTCTACAAAATCCATGACAGGTCATTTGTTGGGCGCTGCCGGAGCTATTGAAACTATCGTTGTTGCAATGGCTATTGAAACCGGTAAGGTTCACCCTACAATTAACTGTGATAATCCTGATGAAGGGTTGGATTTGGATTACGTTCGTGAAGGTGCGCGTGATTTACAAGTTAAATGTGCTCTTTCCAACTCTTTCGGCTTCGGTGGTCATAACGGCACAATTTGTGTGCGCCGTTATGAAGCTTAATGGGGGCTGTTGAAGCGCATAAGAGTAAGATGACACAAGCTCGTGAAGAATCTCTTCAGGGGCTTGTTAGTCGTTTAGACATACCTGTTTCAGATATATCCATTATAGATTGTGCATTTACACATACCTCTTATGCGAACGAACATAAATCAAAGCATATTCATCACAATCAACGCTTGGAATTTCTCGGTGATGCCGTATTGGATCTTATCATCGGTGAATATTTGTTCAGAACCTATCCGGATATGGCGGAAGGTAGTTTGACAAAAATCAAGGCGGCTACGGTTTGTGAAGACTCTTTGGCTTCCGTGAGTCGCACATTGGATTTAGGTAAATATTTACTGCTCGGACATGGGGAATATGCCTCCGGCGGCAATGATCGAAATTCTATTTTAGCGGATACATTTGAGTCTCTTATCGGAGCCATTTATATTTCTACAGATTACCAAACGGCTATGACCTTTGTGTTGAAGCATTTGACCGCTTATATAGATCAAGCCTTGGAAGGTAAGCGGGGCAAAGATTATAAGACATTATTACAAGAGTATGTACAGCGAGACGGAGATAAACATATCGTATATCGTCTACTCAGTGAAAGTGGTCCCGATCATGCTAAAACCTTTCATATGGAGGTTCAGATCAATGGTGTTACTTATGAGTCCGGCTCAGGTAAAAGTAAAAAAATTGCAGAACAGCATGCCGCTCAATTGACCTTGGAACGGTTGATGAATAAATAAAAGCGCCGTATGGCGCTTTTTCTGTATTATAATAGAGATACTTGGATTACTATAAAAATAGATATTTTGATTATTATATTAGATTTCATAAACGGAAAGGGGGTGCCTATGAAACCGTATGGTATGATTCCTTTTTTTATACCTCATGTGGGATGTCCTTATATATGTACATTTTGTAATCAGTCACGTATTACGGGACAATCGGGAATCAGTCATCTTACAGCGGAGTATATCAGAAGAACAATAGAGGACTATGTAGGCGAAAAACGCCATGACAAGTTCTGGGAGGTCGCGTTTTACGGCGGCTCCTTTACAGCTATTCCTGAAAAATTGCAGACACAGTTGCTGAATCCGGCCTATGAGGCATTACGAGAGGGATTGATCGATGGGATACGCTGCTCTACAAGGCCCGATGCGGTAGGGGACGAATCCATTGCTTTATTGCAGTCTTATGGTGTACGGACCGTAGAGATCGGCGTCCAGTCCATGAATGAGAAGATTTTAATAGATGCTAAGCGTGGACATACGGCAGAAGACGTAATCAGTGCAGTACAACGTCTGAAACGATACGATATGACTGTCGGTGTACAGATATTGCCGGGGCTCAAAGGAGAAACGTGGGGGACTTTATTGGAAACCGCCGTCAAGGTAGTGCAGTTACAACCGGATTTTGTACGGATTTATCCGGTACTGGTCATTGATAATACGGAACTGGCAGATCAATATCGTGCAGGTGACTATACGCCGCTCAGCACGGAACAGGCCATAAGGTACTGTGCGTTTCTCAAGGAATGGTTTGAGCGTCATCATATCGATGTCATTCGTACCGGACTACAGAGTACAGATGAACTCGATTCCGGTGAAAGCTTAGTGGCGGGACCGTATGAGCCCGCTATGGGTGAACTGGTGATGAATGAACAATTCAAGCAACGTATAGAGCACTGTATTGATGAACATATGCTACCGATTCTGACAGTTCGAATTACATACCCTCGTCGATTGACATCTAAGGTACGAGGCCTTAACAATCGAAACGTTGAATACTTTCAGAATCAGTATCCGCAGTATGCATTTGAATGGTGCGAAGATAGCACGAGAAATACAGTGCGTTGCTGTATTGATGGCCTACAATATATGTTATAATTAAAGATGTGATTATTCGGGATTGTTAGTAGAAAGGAGGCAGTCATGCAATTACTTCGGTTGGAATTAAAGGGCTTTAAATCGTTTGCGGATAAAACGATTGTAAAATTCTCACCAGGAATGACTGCCGTTATTGGTCCTAACGGAAGTGGTAAAAGTAATATTACGGATGCTATGAAATGGGTATTGGGAGAATCCAATGTCCGTAATTTGCGCGGTCAGAAAGCGGAGGATATCATTTTCTCCGGTACGGAAAAGCGTAAACCTATGAGCTCCGCCGAGGTTACGCTTGTCTTTGATAACAGTGATCATCAGCTCGATCTCGATATGGCCGAGGTGGCGATTACACGCCGTATTTATCGTACCGGTGAAAGCGAGTTTCTCATCAATAAACGATCTTGTCGTTTAAAGGATATCCATCTTTTATTAGCTGATACGGGCCTCGGAAAGGATTCGATGGCCATCATCGGTCAGAACCGTATCGATGCAATTCTGAACAGTAAGCCGGAAGAACGTCGTATTATCTTTGAAGATGTGGCCGGGATTTCCCGCTTTAAAATCAATAAGGAAGATGCACTTCGCCGTATTGCAAGCACAGATCGTAATATGGAACGTGTGCGCGATGTGATGGCGACAATTGAGGAACAGATGGAGCCGTTGGCGGAAAAGGCTGAAAAGACCAAAACGTATATGGCTCTCAGCCGTACAAAACGGGATTATGATGGTGCCTTGGGCTTTCATAATTATAAAACTTCGGACCGTCTGCTCACGAGATTTGAAAATGACAATATATCCTTTAAGGACGAGGAGATAGAACTGCAAACGGAGCTGGCTAAATTAGAGGCACGCCGTCATACGTTACAGTCGTCATCCTTAAAGGAGCAGGAGCAGTTAAAACTGTGGGAAGCTCAATACACGGAAAAGCAACGTGATGAAGAGCGCTTGTCCGGACAGTTGCGCCTTCTGGAGGAACAATTAAAGACGGCGCATCGCGAGTTGGACGAAACGACCATGCGTATCAACGAATTGGAAGCGACGCAAAAGGGCGAGGAGCAACAATTACGTATTTTAGATCAACTTTTACAGGATGAAGGAGCTCAACTGTCTGAAAAGGAAGAACAGTTAGAGAAATTGGAAGCCGCCTATAATTCTGCCGTTGAAGCTGTATCTACTGAGCAGGAGAGATTTCAATCCTTGCAGTCTGATCGTGATACCTTTGAGAAGCGTCAGTTAGAAGTGGTCAGCGCGATTGAAACTGCCAAGGCCGGATTGCGCAGCCTGGAAGCTCGTAAGGCGGAGTGTGTTGCTCAATGCAGCGTGCTGGAAGCTGAAATCGGTCAGGTAGAAAAAGAACTTCATACCGCTCGTGCCGAGTATGAACAATTAGGTCAGGATTTTAAAACCTTATCGGCTCAACGTGAAGCGCTCATAGAGCGTGCAAAAAATGTATCTGTACAGATACGAGAAGGTCAAAAAGAATTACAGAAGTTGCGCACGCAGGAGCAGCGGACGAAAGGTCGATTGGAACTGTTGGCTCAATGGGAAGAGCAGCATGAAGGTTATTTGGAGGGGACCAAGAATATTCTGAACGGAAAAGGTTCATGGCGAAGTCAAATAACAGGCGCCGTCGGCGATCTTTTTACCGTAGAGGATAAGTTTACGACGGCTATCGAGACGGCTTTAGGCGGTAGCGTGAACCATGTGGTTACGACTACTGCACGGGCTGCATCGGATGGGGTTAATTATTTAAAATCCATACAAGGCGGTCGTGTAACCTTTTTGCCCATGGATTCCGTAAAAGGAAAGCCTTATGATACACCGGCTCTCACTGAATCCTGTGTATTGGGAACGGCTGTAGACTGTATTTCCTTTGATAATCAATATACTCATATCTTTCAATATCTACTGGGGAGAACCTTGGTGGTTAGATCCATGGATGATGCCATTGGGTTGCAGAAAAAATACCACCACCAGTTGCGTATCGTTACGTTGACCGGTGAACAGTTTCAACCGGGCGGCTCTTTAACAGGCGGGGTCACAAAGCGGAAACGCGCCTCCGTTATGAGCCGTAAGGAAGAAGCAGCTACTTTAGAACGTGAATTGGAGCATATCGGAGAACGGATCCGGAGCCTGACATCGAATTTGGAGCATCTTGAATCCTCTGTAGAAGAGGCTGAAAGGGAACGAATCGGTCTCGATGAACGGTACCAACATACGAATTTACTCTATGTGGCGGGCGAAACAAAGGTTCAGAATATACAGAATCAAGCAGATCGTAAGCGACGCGTCCTTAATTCTGAACAGGAGCGGTTAGTGCAAATCGATATCGATTCGGCTACGACGCAAGCAAATTTGAAACAACAGGAACAGACCTTGGCAAGTCTGCAGGCATCTCACGGTGTAGATGGCAATCAAGGTGCCTTAATGGATCGATTAACGGATTTGCAGAAGGTGCAGCAGGACGCCTATGAAGCTTTCACGGAAGTACGACTTACATGTGATACATTGAGACAGAACATTAAGGAGCGACAAAGCCAGCGCGAACAACGGACTCAGTCTGTTGAAAGTATCGCTGCCCGATTGGTACCGTTAAAGGAATTACTGGCGAGCACGATTATTCGCTGTGAAGAGGAGCTCCCGAAGTCTCAAGAGTTGATACAGTCGGAATTGCAGAATGTTACCGAAGAGGTAGAGCGTTTGCGTATATTGCGCGATGAAGCATATGATAAAACCTCTACAAGTCGAGAGGAATTGGAATCCATCTTAAGTGAACAGGATCGATTGAATCAACGGTACAAAGTTGTTCAGTCCCGTCTCGTCGATATGGAAGGTAAAATTACTCGTCATCGCATGGATTGCGAGCGATATGTAGAGGAACTGCAAGAGTTGGGCTTTACCTTGGAAGATGCTCAAGGTATCCGATTGGAAGGTTCCGTGGCGGACTGGAAGGATGAACAGGCCCGTTTAATGGCGGAAATCGTCGAATTGGGTTCTGTGAATCCGAATGCGGTTGAAGAGTATGAAGAAACAAAGACTCGGTACGACTTTTTAACGAATCAGCTGTCGGATCTGGAGACGGCGAAGGATCAGCTGCAAGCTGTTATCGCTGAAATGGATAAAGCCATGAGCACACAGCTGTATGATGTACTGGATGTGGTCGGAAAGGGATTTCAGGATGTATTCAGTCAATTATTCGGCGGCGGGACGGCTCAAATCGTATTAACCGACCCGGAAAATATTTTGACGGGCGGCATTGATTTTTATATACAACCGCCTGGGAAGAAGCGTCAGCAATTGACGTTGTTATCGGGTGGTGAACGGGCTCTTACCGTTATCGCATTATTGTTCTCATTCCTCAACTATCGTCCGGCACCGTTCTGTGTACTTGACGAAGTTGATGCCGCCTTGGATGAAGCGAATGTAGATCGATTCAGTTCGTATCTGAATCGTATAAATAAGGAAACGCAGTTTATCGTCGTAACTCATCGTAAGAAAACCATGGAAGCCGCCGAAGTATTACAGGGCGTGACTATGGTGGAACGCGGGGTATCGCGACTATTGACGGTTTCATTTGAAGATGTGAAGGAGGATCTGGCATAATGGCATTTGGATTCTTTGATAAAATTAAGGACGGCTTGGAGAAAACTCGTAAGTCCTTTGTCAAAAATGTTGAAAGTATTATCATCGGTTATGCTCAAATCGATGATGACTTTCTCGATGATTTAGAAGCGGTTATGCTTACGGGTGACCTCGGTCCGAAAACGACGGAATATCTGATGAAAGAAATCCGTCGCGGCGTAACGGAAGGTATCATCAACAATACAGGTGATGTTATGCCTTTTATGGAGGACCGCATCACGGAAATGCTCGTCGATCAGGAGGACGAAATTACATTACATCATCCTGAGGTCATCCTCGTCGTGGGTGTTAACGGCGTCGGAAAGACGACGACCATCGCAAAACTGGCAAATTATTATACGAAGGAAGGGAAAAAGGTCATCATCGCGGCGGGGGATACGTTCAGAGCCGCTGCGGCAGATCAACTGTCCATTTGGGCGGATCGCGTAGGTGTACCAATTGTCAAGCATAAGGAAGGAGCCGATCCAGCAGCTGTTGTATATGATGCAATGGAAGCGGCAAAGGCCCGTAATGCGGACCTTGTCATTGTCGATACGGCGGGACGTTTGCACACAAAGGTCAACCTTATGGAAGAGCTTAAAAAGATGGGACGCGTAGCTAATAATCATGTGGAAGGGGCTCCGCATCAGACGTTGCTCGTCCTTGACGGTACGACAGGTCAAAATGCTGTCAGTCAGGCAAAATTATTTGGACAAGCTGTTCCCGTGAACGGTATCGTCGTAACAAAACTTGACGGTACAGCCAAAGGCGGTGTCGTTATTTCCATTAAAGAAGAATTGGGTGTACCGGTTCGTTGGATTGGCGTTGGTGAAGGCATGGATGATTTACGTCCGTTTAATGCGAAGGAATTCGCTAACGCATTATTTAATAAAGGAATGATTCAGGGTGACAAATAAATTTAACCGGGAATTCTTACTTGAATATGTAGAATCGGAAAATAAGTCAAATGAATATAATGTAAGCTTGGATAATATGAATAAGATTGTCGATTTAATTGAATATTTCGGCATAGAGTTATATCGTCCTATTACGCGTTTATTGTTATCGAATTGGAATGAAATTACGGAGCGCATCAATAACTATACTCCTGAAGAATGGAAGATGGCGGAGTCAATTCAGACATCGACACCTTCATTAGATCGATTCTCCATTGCCATGCTCATCGAAGTATTGGAGGGGGAAGATACATTGAGCCAAAGTGAGAATGCGGGGCGGCGCTTAAGTGACGAAGAATTACGCGCTATCCGTAATCATCAGGATGAACAGTAATGAAACACAATACATATAACTATGAAGGGGGCCAGCCGTTTAAGGTAGAGGCGCCCTTTATACCTACGGGGGATCAGCCGGGTGCTATTGCATCTCTTACGGAAGGAATTGAACGTGGTGAATGGGCGCAGGTGTTATTAGGTGCAACGGGTACCGGCAAAACGTTTACTATGGCCAAAGTCATTGAAGCCGTGCAGAAACCGACGCTTATCATCGCGCATAATAAGACATTGGCGGCTCAATTAGCCAGCGAATTCAAAAGCTTTTTTCCTAATAACGCGGTTGAATATTTCGTATCTTATTATGATTTTTATCAGCCGGAAGCATATATTCCGTCCAGCGATACCTATATTGAAAAGGATGCTTCCATCAATGATGAAATCGATAAATTACGACATAGTGCTACGATGAGTTTATTTGAGCGTCGCGATGTCATTATCGTCGCTTCGGTCAGCTGTATTTACGGCTTGGGGGACCCTGAGGATTATTCGGACCTCGTATTATCGTTGCGATTAGGTCAGACGAAGAGTCGCGATGAAATCTTATCAAAATTGGTTGATATTCAATATACGCGCAATGATATGAATTTTGTACGTGGTACATTCCGCGTACAGGGGGATACGATTGATATTTTTCCTGCCGCATATAGTGAAAGAGCTGTGCGAGTTGAGCTGTTCGGCGATGAAATCGACCGCCTCGTGGAAGTGGATGCATTGACCGGCGAAGTCATTGCGGAACGCAAGCATGTTGCCGTCTATCCGGCATCTCATTATGTAACGACGAAAGAAAAAATGAATATTGCCGTAGAGCGCATCGAAGCCGAGCTGGACGAACAGTTGTCGAAATTAAAAGCGGCTGATCGCCTTTTGGAAGCGCAGCGATTGGAACAGAGGACGCGATACGACATTGAAATGATGCAGGAAATGGGATATTGCTCAGGTATCGAAAATTATTCCCGTCATATGTCGAATCGCAAGGCCGGGGAAGCACCGTATACATTGATTGATTACTTCCCTGATGATTTTCTTATCATGGTGGATGAGTCACATGTAACGATACCGCAGGTGCGGGCTATGTATAATGGAGACCGGGCCCGTAAGGAATCCCTTATCGAATATGGATTCCGTTTGCCTTCCGCATTAGATAACAGACCTCTTAAGTTTGATGAGTTTGTAGAGAGAATCAATCAAATTGTTTACGTATCGGCTACACCGGGTCCATATGAGATGGATGTGCAAACAAATGTGGCGGAGCAAATCATTCGACCTACAGGACTTTTAGATCCGTCGATTGAAATCCGTCCTATCAAGGGGCAAATGGATGACTTGCTTGGGGAAATCAATACAAGAGCCGCAAAAAATGAACGCGTTCTCGTTACGACATTGACGAAGAAGATGGCGGAAGATTTGACGGAATTCTTGAAGGAAATGGGCGTTCGCGTACGTTATCTTCATTCGGATATCGTTACCATTGAGCGTACCGAGATTATTCGGGACTTGCGGGCCGGCGTATTCGATGTGCTGGTAGGAATTAACTTGTTAAGAGAAGGTCTCGATATGCCTGAGGTATCCTTAGTGGCTATCCTCGATGCGGATAAGGAAGGTTTTCTGCGTTCCGATACGGCCATGATTCAGACAATCGGTCGTGCGGCTCGTAATGTAAATGGCCATGTTATCATGTATGCTGACCGGATTACGGGCTCCATGCAGCGCGCCATCGATGAAACAGATCGCCGTCGTGCCGTACAGGAGGCTTATAACGAAGAATATCATATTACACCGAAATCGGTAGCTAAAGAGGTTAAGGAATTAATTGAATTAACTAAGATTGAAGACGATATGGTGACGGATGGACAGGGACTTTCACAGGCAAAACGCAAAGGCAAGACCAAATCCGATGTGATGAATCACGGTCATGAGTCATATGTACAAGATACGCAATCCACCAAGGTGGCGGATATTACACCGGAAGAACTGTATAATAAGATTGAGGATGTGGACCGACAAATGAAGGCGGCCGCTAAGCAGCTGGAATTTGAAAAAGCAGCAGAGTTACGCGATCAGTTGGGAGTTTTACGTCAACAATGGTCGGATATGCACAGCGCCGGTAACAGTAAATTGAAGAAACCGAAACGAACTGTGAAAAAACAAGCGCCGAAAAGTAAAAAATAATATAGATTATATAGCTCATATGTGCGATACTATAGTAGTATGGATATATGGTATATACGTATGCCGATGATACCTACGGGTATCATCGTTGCTATATAGAAAGGAAAGTATGAAAGACCAGTTAATAGTTAAAGGTGCACGTCAGCATAATCTTAAGAATATAAATATCGCTTTGCCCAGAGACCAGTTTATCGTCTTGACAGGCCTCAGCGGATCCGGTAAGTCATCACTTGCGTTTGATACGATTTATGCCGAAGGACAGCGAAGATATGTGGAATCTTTGTCGGCATATGCACGTCAGTTTTTAGGGCAGATGGATAAGCCCGATGTAGATTATATTGAAGGATTGTCACCGGCTATCTCTATCGACCAGAAAACGACAAGCCGTAATCCGCGTTCTACGGTGGGCACCGTGACGGAAATTTATGATTATTTGCGGCTTCTTTTTGCCCGTGTCGGTCATGCTCATTGTCCTGAGTGCGGCAAACCGATTACGCAACAGACGATTCAACAGATGACGGATGACGTCATGTCGTTTCCGGAAGGCACAAAGATTTTGGTATTGGCGCCTATGATACAAGGAAAAAAAGGGGAGCATAAATCAGTTTTCGAACAACTGCGTAAGGAAGGCTTCGTACGGGCTCGTGTAGATGGGGTTGTACGCACCTTAGATGAAGAGATCAGTTTGGAGAAAAATAAGAAACATTCCATTGATATCGTCGTGGATCGTCTCATTGTGAAAGCCGGCATAGAATCCCGCTTAGCGGACTCCATGGAAACGGCAGGCAAATGGGCGGAAGGCATCGTCGTAATTCAGGAAATCGACGGTCCTGACCATATGTACAGTCAACATTTCGCCTGTCCTGATTGTCATATTTCATTACCGAAGATTGAACCTCGTATGTTTTCATTTAACAGTCCTTTTGGTGCATGCCCCGCATGTCTCGGTATCGGTTCGACCATGGAGGTCGACGAGGAACGGGTTATCCCTGACGGATCTATATCCTTTGCGGACGGATGCGTACAAGCTTTGAGTTCGAATCCTAATGCGTGGTTTATGCGTCAATTGGAGGGCCTTCTCATAGCGAACGGGTATTCATTGAACTCTACATATGATGAATTGCCGAAGGCATTGCAAAAGAAGGTCATGTACGGTACTACGGAGAAGGTATCTTTCACTTATGAGAATATGCGCGGTGAAGTGAAAGAGTTTTTTACCGAATATGAAGGCATTTTGCCTATGGTGAAGCGTCGTCACAGTGAAGCATCGACGGACTCCATGCGTGAGGAATTTGAAAAGTTCATGTCCATCAAGCCATGTACCACCTGTCATGGAGCGCGTTTAAAACCGGAGGTTCTCGCCATTACCGTCGGACATAAGAATATCAATGAAGTGACGCAGCTAACAATCAAAGAGGCTTTGGATTTCTTTGCGAATCTCAAAATGACGGAGCGGGAACAAGTTATCGGGGCTCAAGTTCTGAAGGAGATCAACGCCCGTTTAGGGTTCCTCAATAATGTGGGACTTGATTATTTAACGATGAATCGCAGTGCCGGCACATTATCCGGCGGAGAGGCGCAGCGTATTCGGTTAGCCACTCAAATCGGTTCCGGTTTAGTGGGGGTCCTCTATATTCTTGACGAACCGTCTATCGGTCTGCATCAACGGGATAATGACAGACTCATCGATACCTTAAAAGGTCTTCGTGACTTAGGCAATACATTGCTTGTTGTAGAGCATGACGAAGACACGATGCGCGCCGCCGATTATCTTGTCGATATCGGACCCGGTGCCGGTGAACATGGTGGCGAAGTTGTTGC
The DNA here is from genome assembly GCF_000517785.1 of Veillonella sp. AS16. NCBI lineage: Bacteria > Bacillati > Bacillota > Negativicutes > Veillonellales > Veillonellaceae > Veillonella > Veillonella sp. AS16. Next base: position 118,935 of record NZ_AZYX01000007.1, read on the forward strand.
GGCAGGTACCGTAGATGAAGTGATGAAGGTAAAGGATTCCATTACCGGCCAGTATTTGAGCGGTCGTAAATTCATCGCTCTTCCTGAAAAACGTCGCAAAGCCGGCAAAAACTATATTGAAATTCGAGGGGCTAAGGAGAATAACTTACAGAATATTAATGTAAAATTTCCAATCGGTCTCTTTACCGTTGTTACCGGTGTCAGCGGATCAGGCAAATCCACATTGATTAATGAGATTTTATACAAAGGGTTAGCTAATAACTTATATCGTTCCTATCATAAAGTGGGAGCTCATAAGGAAATTCGAGGCTTAGAACATATCGATAAGATCATCAACATCGATCAGAGTCCGATCGGTCGTACGCCGCGTTCAAATCCCGCTACCTATACAGGTGTGTTCGACGCGATTCGCGAATTGTACAGTCAAACGCCGGAGGCAAAGATGCGCGGTTATAAACAGGGCCGTTTCAGTTTTAATGTGAAAGGCGGTCGCTGTGAAGCTTGTCGCGGTGACGGTATTATTAAAATTGAAATGCACTTCCTGCCGGATGTGTATGTTCCTTGTGAAGTGTGTAAGGGAGACCGTTATAATAGAGAAACTCTGGAGGTTAAATACAAGGGTAAATCCATAGCAGACGTGTTGGCCATGACCGTCGATGAAGCGGTGGAATTTTTCAGCGCCATTCCGAAAATTCATCGTAAGATGGTCACTCTACAAGAGGTGGGGCTAGGCTATATTCGCTTGGGGCAAGCCGCTACGACATTGTCCGGCGGGGAAGCTCAACGTGTTAAGCTTGCAACGGAACTGGCTCGTCGCAGTACAGGTAAAACTCTGTATATTTTAGATGAGCCTACAACGGGACTCCATGCTGAGGATATTCGCAAGTTGTTACATGTTTTACAGCAACTCGTAGATGCAGGCGATACGGTTATCGTCATTGAGCATAATTTGGACGTTATCAAGATGGCGGATCATATTATCGACTTAGGCCCTGAAGGGGGGAATCGAGGCGGTATGATTGTGGCTACCGGTACACCTGAGCAGATTGCGAAGGTGAAAGAGAGCTATACGGGAAAATTCCTTGGACCTGTATTAGATCAGACCAATGCATTTATGAAAGCGGCCGGTAAGAGTAAAAAGTAAATGTTAAGATTTTAAATACTGGTATGGTTAAATAAGCATGGTTAAATAAGATTATATAGGAAACATGTTAGCTGATATAGACGGTGGTTACAAAATATTTCTACATGGAAAGGAGGACCTATGGCATCAGAGGAATTACTGGAAAAGGTCAGTCATCTACCGACAACGCCGGGCGTTTATCTCTGGCGTGATCAATATAACCGTATTATTTATGTAGGAAAGGCTATCAATTTACGCAATCGCGTTCGTTCTTATGTACGGAATGATGTAAACAGGGCGCCTAAGGTGACGGCTATGATGAAACGGGCCGTCGATGTAGAGGTGATCCAAACCAAGACGGAAATGGAAGCGCTTATTTTGGAGAATACGCTTATCAAGGAGCATCATCCGAAGTATAACATCAGACTTCGAGATGATAAGACCTATCCGTACGTAAAAATTTCCGTTCAGGAAGATTATCCGCGTGTATATATGACGCGCCGACTTGAGCGGGATGGTGCTAAATATTTCGGCCCCTTTACAGATGTCACCTCCGTTCATGTAGTGCTTAAACTGCTACACCTTTATTATCCGCTCCGTACATGTAGGTCCATGAAGGTTGAACGTCCTTGTTTACAATATCATATGCATTATTGTGAGGCCCCTTGTGCGGGAAAAATTACAAAGGAAGCTTATGATGTGTATATTCAGGAGATTATACAGCTCTTTGAAGGTAAACCGATTCCACTGTTGAAAGAACTTAAAGAGAAGATGGAAACAGCAGCTGAGCAATTACGCTTTGAAGATGCCGTAAGATACCGGGATCAGCTGACAAGCATCGAGAAGATTCAGGAAAAACAACGGATGGTAACACAGCGCGGTGATTTGGATGTACTAGGTATGGCTGTAGATCATTCAATGGCCTGTGTACAGTTGCTTTTTATTCGCGGGGGTCGGCTGTTAGGCCGAGAAAACTACTTCGTGCAGCACGATGGGGATAGTCCGGAAACGATTATGACGGACTTCATTAAACAGTATTATGGAGAGACGAATTTTATTCCGAAAGAACTGTTGCTGCCGATTGAAAGTTCGGACCGTCAGTTGCTCAGTGAGTGGTTTACACAGCTGAAAGGGCAGCATGTGGATGTGTCCGTGCCGCATCGCGGGTATAAGATGGATATGATTAAGATGGCCCATGAAAATGCGGAAGCCTTCCTGGAGGAGCGGCGTCGTCAATGGCAATATCAAATTGATAAGACAGGCGGAGCCGTTAAGAAATTGGCGGAAGTCCTTGACCTACCGCGCTTACCGGAGCGCATGGAGTGCTTTGATATCTCTCATACTCAAGGTGCTGAAACCGTTGCATCCATGGTTGTTTTTGAAGGCGGTAAGCCGGCAAAGAAGGAGTATCGTCGCTTTAAGTTGAAAACGACTCAGGGCAAGCCGGATGACTTTAAGTCGATGGCGGAGATTATGGAGCGTCGTTACGGAAATGAAACGGACTGGCCTATGCCGGACCTCATCATCATTGACGGCGGTAAGGGGCAGCTCAATGCGGCTATTCCTCTTATTCGAGCCGTAGGTGTTACGGATGTACCTGTTATATCTCTGGCAAAACGCATTGAAGAGGTCTTTGTGGAAGGACAGTCTGACAGTATAATATTGAGTCATCATACGCCGGAGCTGCAACTGTTACAACAAATCCGCGATGAGGCCCATCGCTTCGCCATTACATATCATAGAAAATTGAGAGGTAAAAGGAATCTCGAATCTATCCTTGACCATGTTGAAGGTATCGGTCCAAAACGACGCAAGGCTTTATGGGCTCATTTCAACAGCCTTGAAGCCATGAAGGCCGCCTCTATCGATGAGCTGGCGCAGGTTGATTCGATGAATTATAAGACGGCGGAAACATTGTACAATTTTTTTCGTATGTCGAAAGTAGATAAACATAACTTGTTGAATAGTAAATAATATTTGATACTAAAATAGTATCCATATGAATAAAATAATATTTTTCATATTGAAAGCCCCTAGCGTAGATTGGTTTTAATCTAACGCTAGGGGCTTCGTATTGTGTAGTTCTCGTTATATAAGTTATGTTTATACTATTAAGAGATTGAATTATTGAACAGCTGTATTATTTACGGATTTTGGTTTGTAATGTTGAATATACCATGCTCGGATTGTAAATAATATACTGGCAGCCGCTACGCTTGATAAGAGACCGATCCATACGCCATATGGTCCGTATGCAGGATTTTTAGATAGGATATAAGCCATAGGGAAGCAGACGCCCCAGTAGGAGATAAAGGAGATGTAGAAGACCATTTTTACATCTTTATATCCTCTTAGAATGCCTTGTAACGGAGTTCCGATGGCATCGATTGCGGCGAAGAATACGCCGTATCCCAAGAAGCTGTATATCAGATTATATACTTCCGGATCGTTCGTGAAAAGCGATGAAAGCGTATCCATATGGGTAAAGGTAAAGCTGCAGATAAGTACAGCCATAATGATGGCCAGTATACGGGCTAAGTATGAATATTCAATCGCATCTTTCGGGCGCATGGCCCCCACTTCGTAAGCTACCGCAATAGTTGCCGCCATGGAAACACTCAACGGTAAGCAATAGAATACATTCGTAAAGGAAATAACCGATTGATGGGCTGCAACAACGGCAGAGCCGAAGTGAACCATTAAAAGTCCGGCGATACTGAATATGCTTACCTCTAAAAACGTGGAAAGACCGATTGGAATTCCGATTTGCAGTTGCTCCTGAATATAAATCCATTTAAGGCCATACCAAGTTTTAAAGACCTGATATCCTTTAAGCTTGGGATGAAACAGCATCATAGCGCTGAAGAGTATAAAGTTTGTCTAGCATGCCCCTGCCGTTGCATAGCCGGCACCGACACCTCCCAGTTCCGGAAAACCGAAGTGACCGAAAATAAGGGTATAGTTTAGGCATACATTGATTATGAAGCTGGTAACGACAATGAGCATAGAGTAGTGAGTGAGCCCATGAGAATCCACCGTATTACGCAATGTGTTGACCCATAGTAGAGGGAATAGGCCGATACTGAAAACTTTCAGATAATCGATACACACATCGCGTGCCGCCGGTTCCAAATTGAGATATGTCAATAGCGGATCGAGACCGAAAATGCCGAGTAATAGAATTATTAAGCCTAGAACGGTACCGATAAACAAACCTTGATAAATGATAATACCGATAGAGGTGGTCTGTTTTGCCCCCAATAATTGTGATATAATCGGCGAAATACTCATCAGTATGCCCATAGCGAAGATATAGAATAAAATCCATAAATTATATCCCGTCGCAACACCGGCCAAATCCGTCGTGCTATATTGTCCGGTCAGGAATATAGCGATGAACGTGCCTCCTACGAGGGAGAACTGGGTGATGCACATGGGGGTGAATAGTCTGATAAATAGCCATAATTTTTCCAATATAGAATATGTCTGATACATGATGACCTCCCTAGTTGATGATATAGTATACCATAAAGTATGGCAATTTGATAGTTAAATCCTTGTCGTTGAGGGATTAAGAATTATGAAATACGGAGATATTGTAGTTATGTTTGTATTTATGTATCAATCATGGAATTGCTCATGATGATACGATAGGATTTAATGGTCAATGGTCTATGATAAAAATGAATATATACTTTAATAATTGAATTTTACATTCTCTATATAAATCGAATATAATAAATATATTGAATATATTATATTCCGTGTTATGTTGAAATTTGTATAGGAGGATATGTTGGACATAGTATCTGCACAGGGATTATTGGTGATGCTGCAAATCATCGTTATCGATATTTTATTGGCCGGTGATAATGCTATCGTAATCGGTATGGCGGCTCGTAATTTGCCTGCTGATTTGCAAAAAAAGGCTATTTTCTGGGGCACTGCGGGGGCGATTATCCTGCGTCTCGTTATGGCGTTTCTCTTTGTGGAGGCCTTAAATAATATTCCCGCACTTCGTTTAGTCGGTGGTATCCTCTTATTGTGGATCGGTTATAAATTGGTGGCTGATGACGGGAAAGAGCATACTATCGAGGCGAAAGATAATTTGCGGTCCGCTATTATGACCATCGTGATTGCCGACGGCATTATGGGGATAGATAATGTAATCGGTGTCGTCGGCGCTGCCGGCGGTCATATGATGATGGTGGCGATCGGTATGCTGATTACGGTACCTATCATCATTTATGGCAGTACATTGTTTGTGAAAGTTATCGAACGTTTCCCGATTATTCTTTATATCGGCGGCGGTATCCTTGCGTGGGTCGGTGCTGCGATGAGTGTTGAAGATAAACTTATTGCGCATGTGGTTGAACCGTATGCATTATTTATTAAGATTGCGGCTGTTATCATCGTTGTAGGGGCATCGTTACTAACAAATAAATTGAAAAATAATCCTTAATATCCGTTTCCTCTCTCGTCATGATCGGGGGAGGAAATTTTTTATATCCGTGGCATTTTACTGTGAAAGACGATGAAATTTATGATATAGTTAATAGATAGTTATTAAGTTTATGAACGTATAGTCGGGGTAATATAATCATGGAATTTTTAGAAGCGGCTACATGGCTTACCATTAGTAAAATTATTTTGATAGATATTTTATTGGCCGGCGACAATGCCGTTGTAATCGGTATGGCGGCGGGGAAACTAGCGCCGGAATTACAAAAGAAAGCCGTTATATGGGGTACTGTGGGAGCTATTGCCATGCGTTTGCTGTTCGCCACGATTTTAGTGGAGGCATTGACTTTGATTCCTCTCATCCATTTAGGGGGCGGACTTGTTCTTTTGTGGATCGCCATCCAATTACTCAAGGGCGGTGATGAAGAGGCTCATATCGATGCGAAGGACTCCTTGCTCGGTGCTGTCTGGACTATCATTGTGGCGGATGCCATGATGAGTATTGACAATGTTATCGGTGTAGTCGGTGCAGCGAAGGGGCATTTGGAATTAGTGATTGTGGGGATGCTGATTACGGTGCCTATTATCGTATTCTGCTCCACATTATTCGCCCGTCTCATCAATAAATTTCCCGCTATTCTATGGGCCGGAGGTGCCCTGCTCGGATGGGTTGCAGGGGAAATGATCGTAGAGGATCCTCTTTTAATACCGTATATTCAAGGTGAAGAACTGTTGGTTAAAATCGGCACCGTATTCTTTGTTCTCATCGTGACCGGCATGATTAAAATTTGGAAGAAGAGAGATTCGTAATGAGTGACAGAAATCATATATCTCGTAAATTTACGAAGTGTGGAAACAAATATAATCACGGGCAGCGTCAGAAATCTCAGGATATATCAAAACTCTCTAAAAAACAGAAGGCTGTTACATCGGTTCCCGTTAAGGTCGGCGATACTGTACTCGTAGGAATTCACGGTATCGGCAGCAGCGGTGAAGGCGTAGGCCGTATAGAGGACTTTACCGTTTTTGTACCGTTTGCTTTGCCGAATGAAACTGTGAAAGTAACTATAACAACAGTGAAAAAGACATATGCTACGGGGCGGCTCTTAGAGGTCGTAATCGCAGCGGATAATCGGATTGAACCGAACTGCGAACTATACGGCATTTGCGGCGGCTGTCAATTACAGCACATAACCTACGAGGGACAGCTTTCACTAAAAACACAAAAGGTGAAGGATGTTATTGAACGAATAGGACATCAGAATCCGGATCTTGTAAAAACCGCATTGGGACCGGAGAATCCGTGGGCCTATCGGAATAAGATGCAAATACCTGTAGGAGGCACACGAGAAACGATACAGATGGGTTTCTATGCCATGGGGTCTCATGATATCGTTCACGGCACAAACTGTCCTATACAGATGAACGGAAATAATCAGATTGCTCAAGCATGCTATGAAATCGCGAAGGAACTTGGTATAGAACCGTATGACGAACATACGGGTAAGGGTGTATTACGCCATGTCATCGGTCGTATCGGTCAATCCGGATATATGGTTATCCTTGTAACGGCAACTGATTATTTGCCGGACCAGGACCAATGGATTGAAATGCTGACAGAACGGGTGCCATCGGTAGAAACAATCGTTCATAATGTGAACGGAAAGCGGACAAATGTCATATTAGGGCCTACAAATCATGTTCTTTATGGGGACGGTACGATTACGGATCATATTAAGGATTTGCGATTTACCTTGTCACCACACTCCTTCTTTCAGGTTAATCCGGAACAGACGAGGGTATTATACGATCAAGCGTTAATATATGCGAATTTAAAAGGCCATGAGAGCGTTGTCGATGCCTATTGCGGTACGGGGACAATCTCATTGTTTCTTGCGCGCGAGGCGAAGCATGTTATCGGCATAGAGATTGTAGAACCGGCCATTATCAACGCTCGTGAAAATGCACGACGCAATGGCTATGATAATACGGAATTTATCGTTGCTGATGCGGCCGTGGAAATGCCGAAATTATATAAAGCCGGTGTACGACCTGATGTTATCGTATTCGACCCGATCCGCGCAGGCTGTAAAGAAGAAGTTCTTACATCCGCAGCGGGCATGGAACCGAAACGCATCGTTTATGTGTCCTGTAACCCCGCTACCATGGCGAGAGATATTGAAATTTTGACACATTACGGCTATGAACTGAAAGAAGTGCAGCCGGTGGATATGTTTCCGATGACGGCACATGTTGAGGCAGTGGCTTTGCTCACTAGGAGTGAAGCGACACAGTGAGTATTAGCACTGTCCTTGTCAGGGGTGTCCAAGAATTCGAACGAAGTGAAGAATGATTGGAAACAGCCTACGGCTGAGACCGTGGCTTTACTTATAAGGAATCAAGTGAAGCGGTAAGTATTATCATAATCATGGATGTTCAGGAATTTATATGAGGTGATCGTTATGGCAATTTCTAATATGAAAGTTACTCTTTTATGCCCTGTAGAAATCGTGTGGAATACGGTCACGAATGTAAATGATTTTTCCTGGAGAAGTGATTTAAAAGATGTAAGAAGTCTAGATGAGCATAATTTTATAGAGATTACCAAGGACGGAATTGAAACTCATTTTAAAGTTACAGAATGCGTTACATACCAATCATGGATATTTGAGATAGAAAATAAGAATATTAAAGGCACTTGGGTTGGAAAATTTTATACAAAGGGAGATAAAACAATTCTGGACTTTACTGAAAACGTTGTCTCTAAAAAATTAATATTTAGGCCATTTATAAGTTTATATTTGAAACGACAACAAAAAATATATTTTAGAGATTTAAAAGCGAAACTGAATTGTGAAGAATTTAGTTAATACATAGGATTGGTAAGTAGTATGATATTGGACAAACAAGGCGTATATGATTATTTAAAAGAACATCATATCGATTTTGAATTTACTGATCACGCACCATTATTTAGTATGGATGATAAGCCGAATGTGCAGTTGCCATATCCTGAGTTGGATGCGAAGAATTTATTTATACGAGATCATAAACGAGAGCATTACTATTTAATTACCGTTCGCGGTTCTAAACGTGTAGATTTAAAACAATTCCGTAAGGATCATAAGCTTAAAAAGATTTCCTTTGGTTCCGAAGAAGAGCTATGGGATATATTGAAGATTAAACCAGGTCATGTATCTCCATTCTGCTTGCTCCACGATGAAGAGCGTAAGGTACATTACTATATTGATGCGGACTATAAGGATAATCTAATCGGTATCCATCCAAATCAAAATGATGCGACCGTATGGCTACAAGGTAAAGAATTAGTTAAACTTATTGAAGAGCATGGTACAATAGTAGAATATATTACATTGTGATTTAGGAGTCTTTTATGAACAAAAATTTGTTAAAACGTATTGTATTAACATCTGCCATAGCCGTTTTAGGTGTGAGCACATCCTTTGCAGCTCTTGTTATGGAGCGGGATCAATCTGTAGATACAGCACCTAGTGTAGCTATGTATCGTTTTGAAGTACCTGTAGAGCTGCTAGGCACTTATAATAGTGCAGGTGTAGCTAATCTGACAGCATCTATGGAAAAAGAGCCTAATACATTGTCCATGAATGTGGCTCATGTAAAGGGGAATCCTTCGGAGTCTTATGTAGTTGAAATCTATAAAGATTTAGCCGCTATTGAAACACATCGCAAATCTGACCATTATCAAGCATTTGTTAATGAAGTCGGTTCTAAATTAACAAATCGTAAAATGTACGATGTACAGTCTGTACTTTTATTTGAAAAGAAAGATGCTTTATCTATCGTAAATGATGGTAAGGCAGTAGTTACCTTAACTGAGTTTACTGTTGATAGCAATGAAATCGATACGGTGCAACGCCAATATCAACTCGATATAGAACGTGCCCTACGCGATGATGCAGGCTACAAGGCCGGTTATGTGCTTCGTGAAAGAAACGCAAAAAATCGCTGGTACGTTATTCAGATCTATAGCGATCAAGAAGCCCTTACTAAACATTTGAACAGCCCCGGTTATCGCTTTATGATGAGCCAAATCCAAGGTAGTTTACAAGGAGTTACTACTAAAGTATTAGATGGGGATATCCTTGTAAACCATGGTGGTCAAGCTTTTGTCAGACCTTAGCCTCTGGTATAATACTAATCAGTAAAGTTACTGCTAGCATACTATGTGCTAGCAGTTTTTTACTATATAATAGGTTATAATCTAGTTAATTCTACTTAGGAGTTATATATGACACAGCAAGAACGATTACGCTATCTTTTAGAGGGATTAGTCGTCGAATATAAACAGAAATATAACGAACATATAGATATTCCAGTAAATGAAGAAGAACAGTTTACTCTATTTAGAGCACTATGTAATATTCGTCCTGCAGGAGCCATGCCCGCTGAGTGGATGAAGGTAGAGGATGAATATTTAAATACATTGGCTCACGAAAAGGGCATTGTCATGATTCATGATATGGAAGAGCGAGAACCTCAGATATATTTGTGGCAAGGTGATATCACACGGCTAGCTGTGGATGCCATTGTTAATGCAGCCAACAATCAATTGCTTGGTTGTTTTGCTCCTAACCATAAATGTATCGATAATGCGATTCATACCTTTGCGGGTATTGAGCTCCGTATGGAATGTGCAAGAATGATCGAGTATTTAGATATGCCTGAGAAGACCGGCGTAGCTCGTATGACATACGGTTTTAATTTGCCGGCAAAGCATGTACTTCACACTGTTGGGCCTATTATTTATGAAGCGGTAACAGATAAAGAACGAAATGAACTAGCCTCTTGCTATCGCTCCTGCTTAGAGCTGGCTAATGCGTATAGCTTACACTCTATTGCCTTTTGCTGTATCTCTACCGGTGAGTTTAGATTTCCGAATGAAGAGGCCGCACAGATTGCTATTGATACTGTGAGAACCTATTTAAAAGAATTAAATAGTAAAATCCAAGTGGTATTTAACGTATTTAAGGATATAGATTATGACATCTACAACAAATTATTGGGATAATATAGACGCACTATATGTACTAATTAAACTTAATAAACAATGAAATCCATTTGATATTCAGCAAAGAATAGTAGTATTAAATAATGATATACTAAAGGTATTACATGATTTATTGTCTTAAGAAGGAGTTAATGTACTATGAATTATAAATACACCTATGAAAGCCCATTAGGAACTATGGTTATGCTTGGTACATTATCATACTTAACAGATTTATTTTTTATTGATGAAAGTCACGTACCGTCTTATGATGATGCGGAGTATATCGAGCAGTTGACCGGCCCTTTTGAGGTGACTGTTATGTGGCTCAATGATTATTTTAAAGGGCAGAGGCCACGAATATACCCGCCGATGCAATTGGAAGGATCTGCTTTCAGAAGGTCAGTGTGGGCTATACTTCAAACGATACCGTATGGTGAAACGACTACATACGGTGCGATTGGAAAACAGATTGCAAAGGCGCAAGGTAAAGAAAGTATGTCCGCTCAGGCGGTAGGAGGAGCTGTAGGTCATAATCCCATATCCATCATCATTCCATGTCATCGCGTAGTGGGGTCTAACGGACAGATGACGGGGTATGCAGGGGGCATCGCCCGTAAAGAATATATGCTTCGATTGGAACAAGAGCATAAATGATAGATGGGAATCAAAGTATAAATGATAGATGCAGTATTACTTTCAGATAAAGTATCTGTTGTGGTGATTGTACCGTATCGAATTGAATTCTATAGAATCTATTGAAATTACATGCATATAGTGTTAAGATTATTCATATATTCAAGAATGTTTTGGAGGTTATGGTTATGAGTAAAAATATCGACTGGGACAATATCGGGTTCGGTTACATAGAAACCGATTACCGTTATTTATCTACATATAAAGATGGTAAATGGGATGAAGGCGGACTGATTACAGATGCCAATGTCGTTTTGAATGAATGTGCCGGTGTATTCCAATATGCGCAAACCGTTTTTGAAGGTTTGAAAGCATATTATACAAAAGATGGTCATATCGTATGCTTCCGTCCGGACTTGAATGCGGAACGCATGAATAATTCTGCAGAACGTCTTGTGATGCCTACATTGCCTGAAGGCAGATTTGTAGAAGCCGTTAAAAAAGTAGTAGAAGCGAATAAAGATTTCGTACCTCCATATGGTCACGGTGCAAGTCTTTATATTCGTCCTTACATGATGGGCACAAATTCCGTTATCGGTGTAAAGCCTGCGGATGAATATCAGTTCCGCGTTTTTACGACACCTGTAGGACCTTATTTTAAAGGCGGCGCTAAACCGATTAAAATCCGTATCACTGACTTTGACCGCGCAGCTCCACATGGTACCGGTCATATTAAAGCGGGCTTGAATTATGCGATGAGCTTATATGCAATTACCGATGCTCACAAAGCGGGTTATGCGGAAAATATGTATCTTGATGCGGCTACGCGTACACATGTAGAGGAAACCGGTGGTGCAAACTTTATCTTTATTACGAAGGACGGTACTCTTGTAACGCCTAAATCTGACAGTATTTTGCCGTCCATAACACGTCGATCCTTGATGTATGTGGCTGAACATTACCTCGGTATGAAGGTGGAACATCGTCCGGTACATGTAGATGAGTTGAAAGACTTTGCTGAAATCGGTCTTTGCGGTACTGCAGCGGTTATCTCTCCGGTCGGTTTGATTCATACTGAAAGAGGTGATATCAACGTACCTGCCGGTATGGATGATATGGGCCCTGTAACGAAAAAATTATATGACACATTACTCGGCATTCAACACTGTGAACTTGATGCACCTGAAGGCTGGGTTGTGAAAATCTGTTAATTTATTATTGAGTCAACAGATATATGGGGATAGGGGTAAGTTTGTTTTATCTTTGTTATATTCCCGAAGAATTAAATCTATAGTTAGAGTAGCAGCCGATTCGGTTGCTGCTCTATTTTTATTGATTGATTAACTGTAGGAACTTTTATTGGAATACTTTAATATTTTGCACATCATATATATTTCCATATTGGCGTAAATTGATTAAATGATGGCACGCATTGATGTTACATTTAAGGTTACAGTCAGATATAATATGAGTGTAATGATTCAGGGCATTCTGGTAAAACAGAATGTGCATATTATGAAATGAGGTATATAATGAAACATACAACAGCATTAATTACAGGGTCTACGGGTGGATTGGGCATCGAGTTTGTTAAATTGCATGCCCGTCAGGGCGGTGATGTAATTCTTGTAGGCCGAGATGAAAATAAGTTAGATGAGCAAAAAAAATGGGTGAAAGATACCTATCATGTTCAAGTTTACTCTATTGCAGCTGATTTTACTAATTATAATGCGGCAGAGACAATCTATAATACAGTTAGAGATTTGGGCGTAACTGTCGATTATCTGATCAATAATGCCGGTTTTGGAGGTCAAGGCACATTTGTTGAGCGTACCATAGAGCAGGATTTGTATATGGCAAATGTAAATATGATTACGCCTACAAAATTGATGAAACTGTTTCTTCCTGAGTTCATAGCTCGTAATAGCGGGCGAATTTTAAATGTGTCCTCCACGGCAGCACTGATACCCGGACCGTTACAAGCTGAATATTATGCTACGAAAGCGTATCTTACATCGTTGAGTAATGCGGTGTGGTATGAATTAAAGGATACCGGTGTAAGTTGTACTGTATTGATGCCCGGTGCGATGGCGACAGGATTTGCAGCGGCTGGCGGCTTGGCTGATACGAAGATGTTTGCCAATGCAGGTAAGCCCGAACAGGTTGCAAAGGATGGGTATGAAGGTATGATGAAAGGTGAGATGAGCGTTATTTCCGGATTACCGGGATGGCAGAAAGGGTTTGTGAAGCTTATGCCGATGATGCCTAAAAAAATAACTATGGGGTTTATAGCGGATCAACAGACTGTTAAATAAGGTTAAAAGCAATGAAAAAATATCATTTGGATGGGCAATATGAGGAACTGTTAAAACGAAATAATGTAAATTTGACTGAAGTATTAAAGAAAGCAAATCTTCCGTCAGGATTGTTCCGTGCTGAAAAGGTGATGATGACATCTGACGAGTATAGGCGGTTTATGGATGTCATAGGGGAATCCTTACAGACTCCGCAAGATTTAATCCGTATGGCTACAGGTGAGGGCATAGAAATATTCTCACCTCCTATTTTTGCGGCTTATTGCAGTCAGAATGGAATGGAATGCATCCGGCGGTTAAAACAATATAAAATGTTAATTGGCCCCATGAATTATCGACTTGAAATAAATGCATCATCAGTGACGGTTTCGTTAATATCTTATGATAAAGGGCAATTATCTGCTACGTTTGTTGTCGGTGAATTTCTGTTTCTTGTCAATTTATTACGTAAAGCGACTAAAGAACATATAAGTCCCATTTATGTAGGAATAGATAATTTCACAATAAATACAGATCTGTATAGCGAGTATTTCGGTATAGATATTACAAACGACAGTCAACCAAATATAATCTTTCGGATTTCTGATTTACATATTCCCTTTATCTCGAACAATGATACGATGTGGACGTTCTTTAAACCAGAGTTAAATAAACGGCTATATAACATGGGAACCGAAGAGTCGGTTTGTAAGCAGGTGAAGGCCATATTACTTGAAGCATTGCCGGCCGGTAAATATACTGTTGATGATGTGGCACATGAATTGGGAATCAGCAGACGTACGTTACAACGTTATTTAACAGAAGAACATAGTACATTTCAGAGCATATTAAATGAGACTCGGAAAGAACTGGCGATATACTATTTTGAACATACGACCATGGAAACGCGGGAGATAGCATTTTTATTGGGATATCAAGAATATAACCCTTTTACACGTGCTTTCACTGTATGGACAGGAATGAGTGTAAGTGAATTCAGACGACAGTTGTCATTAAATTGACGGTTACTGGTAATGTGATGGTAAAGTTAACATTTAAGGGACGTAAGAAAAAATAAATACCGAGCATATATAAATTTAATGGTGTTTCATGGATATGTAAACATGACCGCTCATATCTCTAATGTTTAATTTGAGATATGAGCGGTCGTTTTGTGTGTGCTTTTCCGTCATGGCATTAATTGCTGGAACTGCGTTGTACAACCTTCTTCGTGAATTTATCATTGTTGATGATGAATCGTTCATGCGTACCGCGGCCGATAATACCTATTCCGTCAGATGCTTCAATATCGAATGTGATTTTGCGACCTTCGACTGCGCTGACAGTAGCTTTTGCCGTAATCGTTGCACCGAGAGGTGACGGTGCTTCGTGAGTGATGGATAGGGAAATCCCCACCGTGCCCTCGCCGGCTTCCAGATGTGGTTGTACGGCTGCCTGTGCGGCTTCTTCCATGAGAGCGCACATAGCGGGTGTGGCGAATACATCTAAGGCACCGGATTTCATTGTTCTTGCGATGTTTGACTCTGTAACGACGACAGTGGCTGTTGCTGTTTGACCTGCTGATACCATAGTATACCTTCTTTCATTGAGAATATTGTTATAATAATTGTATTATACATCTTTAAATAATTGTTATGCTATTCTATGGTAAATAATTTTTATGATATTAGCGCTAGAGCGCTAGTTAGAATTAAATTTTTTATGCTGCATAACTGTTCTATAGAATTCATGGTATAATGGAACTAGTTTTTATAAAACGAGGTATATATGAGTAAACGACATTTAAAGCCTTCCGGTGAAGGCTGGGTTCAGTTAATAGCTGGCATTGGTTTTATTGCCCTATTAATTGCCATTAATATAGTAGATCCTACATTTTATCCGACTATGTGGCATCTGGCTACAGATGGATCGATGGAGGAAATTGCAGAGTATATTCAAAGCTTCGGGCCTATGGCGATGTTGATCAGCATGGTCCTCGACATTTTTGTTAATGCGGTCGGCTTTTTACCATCCATTTTTATTTCTACAGCTAACGGTTTGGTTTTCGGTATGTGGCCGGGCATTATTATCTCTTGGCTCGCTGAAACGATTGGCGTTGTTATCAGCTTTTATATTATGCGATACTTCTTGCGCGATACGGCGGATAAACTGATTGCCAAGAGCAGCGTGCTGATGAAAGTAGATGATTTTTCCGGTAAAAACGGCTTTGTCGTTATGCTTTTTGCACGGTCGCTACCGTATTTTCCGTCCGGTGTCATCACGGCTTTGGGCGCTATCAGTAAGATTAAGCCGCGTGATTATATCTTGGCCAATTTAATCGGTAAGTTTCCTTCAACGGCGCTCGAAGTTGCCATCGGTACGGATATCGTTAATTTTCAGGACAATATGTCCCGCCTCGGTATCATCGTCGTTGTGGCAGGCATTGCATATTTTATATTGTGGAAAGTATATAAATATTACATCAATAAACGAAATGCCGAGCAGGATCATGATCCGAATGCGTAATGTGTTATATGTTATACTGCAGCTGATTAATATCGAGTTGCGGTGCAGCGTGTAATTTGTAATAGTGCTATTGAATGCATATCGTAATAGAACGTAGATATAGTTATTATGTGAAAGAGGCGATTTTATGAGCTTTTCCCTTCCTGAACGGGTGACCTTGAAAGGCCCTAATTTTATTCGTGAAGTTTTTGAACGTGGTGTGGGCGTAGATGGTTTTATCAGTTTCGGTATCGGTAATCCCGCACCGGAGGCTATTCCTGTTGAAATTATTGAAAAAGCTTTTGATAAGGTGGTACATTCAAACCCTATGAGTCTGTTGCAATACGGACCGATGCAAGGCGATGCCAGACTTGCAGAGTTGACTTTACAGCGCTTGGTTAAAACGCATCATATGAACCCGGAAGGCCAAGATCTCATCATTTCTAATGGAGCGGGACAACTGTTAGGCCTTGTGCCTATTACCGTCATTGAACCGGGTGACGAAGTGTACATGGATGAGTATACTTTTACCAGTGCAATCAATTCGGTGCGCAATATGGGCGGTAAGGCGGTAGGAATTAAAACCGATGAATACGGGATGATTCCGGCTGAGCTGGAAAAGGCTGCTCAATCTGGAAAGGGGAAATATATCTATCTTATTCCTAATTTTCAAAATCCTACAGGAATTACGATGCCGCTGGAGCGACGGAAAGAGATTTATGCAGTTGCCTCAAAATATGACTTATTTATTTATGAAGATGATCCTTACGGTGAAATTCGCTTTGCCGGTGAATATATTCCGACCTTTAAGTCTTTTGATACGGAGGACCGTGTTCTTTATGCAGGCTCTTATTCCAAGACGTTATCAGCAGGCCTTCGGGTAGGTTTCTTGTTCGGACCGGCGAAGATTATCGAGGCGGTTCAGGCACTCAAAAATAATACGGCAGGGCAGATGCCGCTAGTGACACAGAAGGTAGTGGCCCATGTTTTAGATACCATTGATTATGATGCACATCTCGATAATGTACGCAAGGTATATAAAATGAAGTGTGATGCATTGCTCAACGCTTTCGATACATATGCGAGTTCTAAAGTTCATCTTACAAAGCCTACAGGCGGTATGTTCGCATGGATGACGATGCCGGAATCCGTCGATTGCGACGCATTTTTTGAAGCCTGCATGGATAAGAATGTGGGCATAATTAAATGCGGAGCCTTCGCGGCGGACGGAGCCGGTGAGGGTCATGCATTCCGGTTGAGTTATACGGTGCCGACTGTTGAGGAAATCACAAAAGGGATGAAGATTTTAGGCGCCTTGACGAAAGAATTCTGTGGTGAATGAGATAAGCCTTGAATTTGTATAACGGTTACTCCATAGGTTTTTTATATTATCGGAATGTAAAACCGGATTAATTACATTGTCATCATTATGGTATATCTATATATTGATAAATTTTGATATAACATGATACAATGTTACTGTAGATACGTCGTATTTACAGTGTAAGAATTAAACTTTTATATAGATTATAAAGGCAAGTCCTTTAAAGAAAGTAGGTGTTTACTATGGGTTGCAGTAGCAGCGGCAGCGATTGCGGCGGATGCCCATCTCAATCCTCCTGCGGTGGTGGCGCACCACAACAACCGCAAGATCTTACGGCTCCATTACATGAATTGAGTTCCGTTAAGCATGTTATCGGTGTTGTTTCCGGTAAAGGCGGCGTAGGTAAGTCCTCGGTTACGAGCTTGATGGCTATTACGATGGCTCGTAAAGGTTATAAAGTCGGTATTCTAGATGCGGATATTACAGGTCCATCAATTCCTAAAATCTTTGGTATCAAGGAAAAAGCGTATGCCGATGAAATCGGTATGTATCCTGTGAAATCCAAGGGCGGTATCGATGTTATGTCCGTAAACCTCCTCTTGGAAAACGATACGGACCCTGTTTTATGGCGTGGTCCGATTTTAGGTAATGTGGTTAAACAATTCTATAGTGATGTTATTTGGAAGGATATCGATTATTTATTTGTTGATATGCCGCCGGGCACAGGTGATGTGGCGATTACCGTTTATCAATCCTTGAAGTTGGACGGTATCATCATCGTTACGTCTCCTCAGGATCTGGTATCCATGATTGTTGAAAAGGCCGTAAAAATGGCTGATCTCATGCAGGTGCCGATCATCGGTGTAGTAGAAAACTATTCTTACTTCCATTGCCCAGATAACGGCAAGGATTATGAGATTTTTGGTAAAAGCCATATTGAAGAAATTCTTCAGAAGTACGGCTTACTTTTATTGGGTCGTTTGCCAATTGATCCTACCATTGCCAATCTTTGTGATCAAGGCGATATTGAATCCATTGAAAAGACGAATTTGGAGGATGTATCCTTACCGCAATAGGTTATATTCTACATGTGAGCTGTACATGCCATCGGTGTGTGCAGCTTTCTTTTTTACAATAGATTTTATTTATGATATGTAAATAAATTTATATTTCTATTTTATATATTATGGATTTATACTAAAGATAATATAATGGAAGCTATAGACGATATGGCTGTCACTATAATACCTTGAAACTTTAATAATGAATTGTTAGGTTTTCGAGTTCCTAAGTAGGAGGTATGTAAATGAAGAAATTTACTAATTGGTTAATTCCAATCATCTTAGGTGTAGGGCTATGGTTTGTGCCTACACCGGAAGGGCTTACACCGCAGTCCTGGCATTTATTCGCCATCTTTGTCGCTACTATCGCAGGTTTTATTACGCAACCGTTGCCGATTGGTGGCGTATCTATTATCGTTATCACAGTTGCTGCATTGACGGGAACATTAAAGATCAGTGAAGGTTTATCCGGCTTCTCTAATTCTGCTATTTGGCTCATTGTAGGCGCGTTCTTATTCTCCCGTGGCTTTATAAAAACCGGTTTAGGCAAGCGCATTGCATATAATTTGATTTCTGCTTTCGGTAGCTCAAGTTTACGATTGGCTTATGCGTTGGCATTATCTGACTTGATATTGGCGCCGGCAACACCGTCTAATACGGCACGTGTAGGTGGTGTTATCATGCCGATTACAACAAGTTTGGCAAAAGCATTCGGTTCTGAACCGCAAAATGGTCCACGTAAAATCGGTTCATTTTTGATGCAGTCTATTTATCAGGTAAATACCGTTACATCTGCCATGTTCCAAACTTCCATGGCCGGTAATACCTTGGTTGCTGCGTTGGCACTTCAATCATTTGGTATCGGTATCACTTGGGGTGACTGGGCCATGGCCGCTATCGTCCCGGGGATAATTGCGTTGCTGATTATGCCGTACTTTATCTATAAGGTATATCCACCTGAAATCAAAGATGCCCGTGAAGCGCAGCAAATGATTCGTCAAGAATTAAAAGAATTGGGCTCTATGAGCTTCCAGGAATGGATTATGCTTGGCGTATTTATTTTAGCGCTTGTATTGTGGGCTACATCTCAATTCACGAATCTTGATGCAACTGTTGTAGCCTTCTTGGGTATTTCTATTTTATTAGCTACAGGCGTACTGATTTGGGATGATGTTAAAAGTGAAAAAGGTGCCTGGGATACATTGGTATGGATGGGTACATTGATGGCTTTCGCCGGATTTCTTTCCAAGCTGGGCTTTATTAAATGGGCCACCGTACTAGTTGGCGGTTATATTCCGGAAGGCTCCTGGGTTATTGCATTTATTGTAGCCGTGGTTGTCAATACATATGCACATTATGTGTTTGCATCGCTAACAGCGCATATTTCCGCAATGTTCGTAGCATTTTCTGCGATAGCAATTTCCGCAGGTGCACCACCGATGTTGACATTGTTGATGATCGCTTTCACATCTAATCTCTGCATGTCCTTGACTCACTATGCGGCAGGTCCATCTCCGGTAATCTTCAATACCGGTTATGTTCCTCAAAACACATGGTGGAAACTCGGTTTCTTCACGTCCGTAATTAACTTGATTATCTTCGTGGGCATTGGTTCCGTATGGATGAAAGTGATCGGTATGTGGTAAGCCTGTATAAAGTGTAATTACAAATTAAGATTTACATAGTATAATTACAGTCCAATTTTATTGATGTGAACATATCTATGTATACATGAAGCCGTCCCGTTGGGGACGGCTTTTTGTGATAAAATAAGAGCAGTAATCATATGTGATTAATCTGTAATATTATTATAGATTGTATGAATAGTGAAAGTATTCATTATGATTGTACGATTACATGCATGCTTTTGCATAGGAGGTACATATGAAGTTTGATAATCAACAATTATTGAAATATATTGGTGCGTGTACGTCACCGTATCATACGGTAGATACGAGTTTACAAATGTTACTGGACTCGGGATTTACCGAACTTTCATTGGGGGATACATGGGAATTGCATCCCGGTTCTTATGTAGTGAATGTATTCGGCACGACATTGTTTGCCTTTCATATCGGTAAGAACCCTCGTCAGACATTGCGGGTTGCATCGGCACATACGGATTTTCCCGCGATTCGTGTAAAACCGAATCCCGTTGTGTCCGTGAAAGGTTATAAAAAATTAAACGTGGAAATGTACGGCGGCCTCATTGAAAATACATGGCTCGACAGACCTTTGGGGGCTGCCGGGACCGTCGTGCTTAAGGGGGAATCCGCATTTGACGTGGACTCCGTTTTAGTGGATACAAAGCGGCCCATCGCCATCATTCCGAACTTGGCGATTCATATGAATCGTGCCGTTAATGACGGGGTAAAGCTGAATCGTCAGAAAGATATGTTGCCGATTCTTATGATGGAAAAAAGAGATGCCGATAACGGAACCCGTAACGGGGATAGTCATGTTAAAGCCATGTCGACGTCGGATAATAATGAATCTATTGAATGTTATGATGAATGGATGCATTTTCTTGCGGATGAGGTCGATTGTGATCCATCGGAAATTTTATCATATGAAATGACGTTATATCCTGTCGAGCAAGGTTGTACATTAGGGATAGAAGGTGATTTTATCAGCTCACCGCGATTAGATAATCTGACATCCTGCTTCGGTGTATTGTCGGGAATTATTGCAGCTCATAAAAATAAAGTCGACGGCATTCGTTGTGCCATTTTATTCGACAATGAAGAGGTAGGAAGTCGGACTAAACAAGGCGGAGCCGGTATGTTGTTACCGAATCTGGTAAAACGTATTTATGATGTATTAGGCTTTACTGCGCAGGATATGGATGAAGATTTGGCAAAGGGTTTTATGATTTCAGCCGATGTAGCTCATGGATTACATCCTAATTATCCGGAGAAAAATGATATTACGAATATACCCGTGCTCAATCAGGGCCTGGCACTTAAAATGGCCTCCAGTCAGTCCTATGCGGGTGATGCGAAGGCGATTGCCATCGTTAAGGGGCTTTGTGAGGAGGCCGATGTACAGTATCAGATCTACGTAAATCGTTCCGATGTTCCCGGAGGCTCTACGGTGGGATCGATTTCTTCCGCTATGTTACCGATGCGTACCATGGATATCGGCTTACCGATTTTGGCGATGCATTCCGCGCGAGAAACAATGGGATCCGCTGATCAAAATCAACTGAATCATTTAATGAATTATTTCCTCGGAGATGAGTAAATACTATCTTTTATTATGGTGAAAATATTGTATAATAAGTGTATATCAGTATGAATACAAGGATATCGTTATTTTTGATGAGTCATATCTATATATGCTTATAACTAAATATATATCCGATTAGTATTTATATATTAATAAAATTGAAAGCTGAAGGTTCACATCCGTCGAAGCTGGTAGGAGGCAATACATGAAAAAAATCAAATCCGTTTTGGTTGCCAACCGTGGTGAAATTGCAATTCGCGTATTTCGCGCATGTAATGAAATGGGTATTAAAACAGTAGCCATTTACTCTAAAGAGGATACATTGTCCTTACATCGTAATCAAGCTGATGAAGCCTACCTCGTAGGGGAAGGTAAGAAACCTGTTGATGCATATCTTGATATTGAAGATATCATCCGTATTGCAAAAGAACATGACATCGACGCCATTCATCCGGGTTATGGATTCTTATCCGAAAATGAAGGTTTCGCCCGTCGATGCGAAGAAGAAGGAATTATTTTTATCGGTCCTAAAATTGAACATCTTCATATGTTCGGCGATAAGGTTAATGCCCGTGAACAGGCGAAATTGGCTGACATCCCTATGATTCCGGGCTCTGATGGAGCGCTTAAGGATTTTGCTCAACTGGAAGAATTTGCTGATACTCATGGCTTCCCGTTGATGATTAAAGCCGTTAACGGCGGTGGCGGTCGCGGTATGCGTGAAGTTCATCGCAAGGAGGATCTTCGCGATGCGTATGATCGCGCTAAGTCTGAAGCGAAAGCCGCTTTCGGTGATGACGATGTATACGTGGAAAAGCTCATCGTAGAACCGAAACACATTGAGGTACAAATCCTGGGTGATGAACACGGTAATGTGGTTCATCTCCATGAACGTGACTGCTCCGTACAACGCCGTCATCAAAAGGTCGTTGAAATGGCGCCAGCCTTTGCGTTACCGTTGGAAACGCGCAAAGCTGTATGTGAAGCAGCCGTTAAGATCATGAAGAATGTTCACTACGTCAATGCCGGTACAGTTGAGTTTTTGGTAACAGCGGACGGCAGTTTCTACTTCATCGAAGTTAACCCTCGTATTCAGGTAGAACATACCGTAACGGAAATGGTTACGGATATTGATATTGTACATTCTCAGATCCGCATTGCTGAAGGCTACAGCTTACATAGTCCTGAGGTGGGGATCCCTGAACAGGATAAAATTCCTTGTAAAGGGACGGCTATTCAATGTCGTATTACCACTGAAAATCCGAAAAATAACTTCATGCCTGATACGGGTAAAATCCTGGCATACCGTAGTTCCGGCGGTTTCGGTATCCGCCTTGACTCGGGGAATGCTTTCACGGGGGCTGTCGTAACACCGTATTATGATTCCTTGCTTGTGAAAGCGACTGCATTCGGGCCTAATAATGACGAAACTATTCGTAAAATGTTACGTTGCCTGAAGGAATTCCGTATCCGCGGCGTAAAAACTAATATTCATTTCTTAATCAATGTATTGGAAAATCCTGAATTCCAAAGTGGTCATTACAATGTAAACTTCATTGAAGAACATCCTGAATTGTTTGAATTGAAACCGGATCGTGACCGTGGTACAAAATTATTGCGTTACATTGCGGATGTGACGATTAACGGCTATTCCGGCGCCGGTCATCAGGAAGTTCCTGACTTTGATCCTATTCAGATGCCATCTGCATTGGATATAAGCCCTGCGGAGGGAACAAAACAGACCTTCGATAAATTAGGTCCGGATAAATTTTCCAAATGGTTGAGCGAACAGAAACAAGTATTCTTTACGGATACTACATGGCGTGATGCCCATCAATCATTATTTGCGACTCGTCTACGTACCATTGATATGGCACGTGTAGCCGGCCATGCGGCAAAAGGTGTACCGAACTTATTCTCTCTTGAATGTTGGGGCGGTGCTACCTTTGACGTATCCTATCGTTTCTTGCATGAAGATCCATGGGAACGGTTGCGCATGTTCCGTCGCGAAGTACCGAATACATTGTTGCAAATGTTGCTTCGCGGTGCTAATGCGGTAGGTTATACTTCATATCCGGATAATGTGGTACGTCAGTTTATTCAACGTGCCGCTGTAAACGGTATCGATGTGTTCCGCGTATTTGACAGCTTGAACAGCTTGGATAATATGCATGTAGCCATCGATGAAGTTCGTGCTCAGAATAAAATAGCCGAAGTGGCTCTATGTTATACGGGCGATATTTTGGACGGGAAACGTACAAAATACAACTTGGACTACTATGTGAACATGGCGAAAGAGCTTGAAAAAGCAGGGGCGAATATTATTGCCATCAAAGACATGGCGGGCCTCTTGAAACCGCAAGCGTCTTATAATTTGGTATCCGCCTTAAAAGATGCGGTGTCCGTTCCTATTCATTTGCATACACATGAAGGCTCCGGTAATTCCATTTATACATACGGCCGAGCAGTAGATGCCGGTGTAGATGTTATCGATTTGGCGTACTCCGCGTTTGCTAACGGCACAAGTCAGCCGAGCATGAATTCCATGTATTATGCCTTGGCAGGTCATGAACGTCAGCCTGAAATGAATATCGACTACATGGAGGAAATGTCCCATTACTTCGGCAGCATTCGACCTTACTATAGAGGTGTCGATAAAGCTGAAGCATATCCTAATACAGAGGTATACCAACATGAAATGCCGGGCGGACAATACTCCAATTTGCAGCAACAGGCAAAGATGGTAGGCCTTGGTGACCGCTGGACGGATATCAAGAAAATGTACCATCAGGTCAATATGATGTTCGGTGATATCATTAAAGTAACGCCGTCCTCCAAGGTTGTAGGGGATATGACATTGTACATGGTACAAAATAACTTGACGGAAAAAGATATCTTCGAAAAAGGAGAGCTTCTTGATTTTCCTCAATCCGTAGTGGAATTCTTTGAAGGCCGCCTCGGAACACCGTACCAAGGGTTCCCTGAAAAGTTACAGAAGATTATCTTGAAAGGGGCGCGTCCTATTACCGTTCGTCCGGGTGCCGTATTGCCTCCGACCGATTTTGAACATGTCCGCAATGAATTGAGCGATATGGGTGCGCAAACCACTGATGAAGATGTAAGTGCATATTGCCTATATCCTAAGGTTTATCAGGATTACAATAAATTTGTAAGCGATTTCGGTGATGTGTCCGTACTTGATACGCCGACGTTCTTCTTCGGTATGAAGCGCGGCGAAGAAATTCAGGTAACCATTGAAAAAGGTAAGACCCTTATCATCAGAATGAACGGTTATTCCGAACCTGATGAGGATGGTAATCGCATTGTATTGTTTGAGTTTAACGGTCAATCGCGTAGCATTAAGGTTCATGATAAACATGCAAAAACCACCGGTGTTGTTCGTCGTAAAGCGGATGAATCGAACCCTGGTGAAATCGGAGCTACATTATCCGGATCTGTTGTTAAGATTCTCGTTAAGAATGGTCAGTCCGTAACGAAGGGTGAACCGTTAATCGTAACGGAAGCCATGAAGATGGAAACGACGATTACGGCTCCAATCGACGGTATCGTTGAAGAGGTTCTCGTTCGTGAAGGCAGTCGTATTGAATCCGGTGACTGCTTGCTTCGTATCGAGGATGCTTTGAAGCGATAAGGACTATAACTTAATAAAAGTTTATTCTCTATTTTGATAATTTGAAAATCGTGGGAATAATGAAGAAATCCCTAGGAAATCCTAGGGATTCTTTGTATTTTAGCGGTTTTCATGGTACTATATATAGTGTAGAAAATGGGCTTATTATGCCTGTTTCACTTAATATTTAGTAGAAAAGGAGTAGTAACAGATGAGATGTCCTTATTGCCAACACACAGACACGAAGGTAACAGACTCGAGAACGACTGATGAAGGTAATAGTATTCGCCGTCGCCGCGAATGTATCAATTGTGGCCGTCGCTTTACTACATATGAAATTATAGAAGAAGTGCCGCTTATGGTACTAAAGAAAAACGGACGCCGTGAACTCTTTGATCGCGGTAAATTATTAAACGGTTTATTGCGCTCCTGTGATAAACGAACTGTGCCGATGTCCGTGATGGAACAGGTTGTTAATGATGTGGAACGCGATATCCGCAACGAAATCAATCAAGAGGTAACTACGGACCGTATCGGTGAACTGGTATTGCAACAATTAAAGGATATCGACCAAGTTGCCTATGTTCGCTTTGCCAGTGTATATCGCAAGTTTGACAATATTGACAGTTTTATGGAAGAGTTAAAGGCCCTTAAAAAGCTAGATGCCAAAAAGCCGAAACGTAAACCTGCCGTTGAAGAATAGTTATTTTCGCAGTATCGATTATACATGGTTTTGAAATCATGATGTATACGATGTGTGGGGCCTTATGATAGATTTACATTGTGATACGATGATGCAGCTGCTGGATCATCCTGACAGCGGTGATTTATATCGAAACCGCTGGAAAATAGATATAGAAAAATTACGGAAGGCTCACAGCAAGGTGCAAGATTTTGCATTTTATATCGATTTACATGAAACAGATAATCCTTATGGTCGCTATGAGGATATGCGTGATTTATGTACATCGCAAATTGAGCGTTATGGAGAGCACATAGAGCATGTGCTCTCTTATCAGGATATACAGGGGGTATATGAGTCCGGCAAAATCGGGGCTCTTCTTTCCATTGAGGAGGGCGGTGTTCTCGGTGGTGATTTACAGAAACTTTCACAAGCCTATAAGGACGGCATACGTCTTATCACATTGACCTGGAATTATCCGAACGGATTGGGAGAACCTCATTGTGGGGATCAATCCAAAAAATTGACGGCTAAGGGTGTTGAATTTGTCGAAGCCATGCAGGATATGGGGATTATTGTTGATTGTTCACATCTCAATGATGCTGGAACGGAGCAGTTAGGTGATATCCTTGATGTCCCTTTCGTCGCATCTCATTCAAATGCGCGGGCAGTGAGAAATCATACGCGTAATTTACCTGATACCCTTATTAAGCTCATCGCTAATAAGGGGGGCGTTATAGGGCTCAATTTTGCGCAGAATTTCCTGGGCACATCGCCGGTCAGTCGTATTGAGGACATTGTTAAACATGGACTATACCTTATCGATAAGGGCGGTGAAGATGTGTTGGCGTTGGGCACTGATTTTGACGGTATTCCACCGGAAACGGAAATCGCGGATACATCGCAGATGAGTCGTCTCTATGATGCGTTTGGAATGGCCGGTTTGACCGTGGAACAACGGGATAAGATATTTTGGAAAAATGCGGACAGACTGTTAAAGGAGCTTTTATGATGAATGATTTAAATCCTATGATTGCAGAGCGATTTTCTGAGCATTTAGATGTTTTTGGAAAGACCATGGAACAGATGGAGATTATCCAGGACATAGGAATTCGCTGTAAAACAGCTATTGAAAATGGAAATAAAATATTGTTTTGCGGCAATGGCGGATCTGCAGCAGATTCTCAGCATTTGGCGGCTGAATTGATCGGTCGGTTTAAAAAGGAACGTCGTTCCTTGGCTGCTGTTGCACTTACGACGGATACATCTATTTTGACATCCATTGCCAATGATTATGATTATGATGTTGTCTTTGCTCGTCAGGTGGAGGGACTTGGTCGCTCCGGAGATGTTCTCATCGGAATTTCTACGTCGGGAAATTCCAAAAATGTTCTGAAAGCTGTTGAAATGGCACGCTCCATCGGTATGCATACAATCGGATTTACCGGCGAAGGCGGCGGCAAGATGGCCGAGCTTTGTGATATTACACTCGCCGTTCCGAGCAAGGTGACGGCCCGCATTCAAGAAATGCATATTTTAGCAGGTCATATCATCTGTGAATTAATCGAAGAAGACTATTGATGAGTAGATAGGAATATAAGCTATGATCAATACCACAATTAATCAATTTTTAATGAATACATTGCCAAATCTTAACATTGCCGTTATCGGTGATGTGATGGTGGACCGATATGTATTTGGCGATGTGAGTCGCATTTCGCCGGAAGCTCCTGTTCCGGTAAATCGCGTTTCTCAAATAAAAGAGGTGCTTGGTGGCGCCGGTAATGTGGCGTCTAATTTGGCAAACCTGGACTGTCATGTATACTTAGGAGCTTTATCTGGCAATGATGATCATGGTCGCCTATTGAAATCCCTCTTGGAGGCAGATCACATTGATACTTCAGGACTCATCATCGATGATAATCGCTCCACCATTACAAAGATGCGTATTTTAGGTGACCGTCAACAGATGATGCGCCTTGATTTTGAAATAATTATAGATTTAACCTCCGATGAGGAAATGCAACTTGCAACATGGTTGGAGAATCTTTGCAAATCGGGTATAGACGGTATCGTTATTTCCGATTATGGTAAGGGCGTATGTACACCGAGCCTGTTAAAAAAGGTCTTTGCGTTGGCAAAACAATACAATGTACAGACTATCGTGGATCCTAAGGGGGCCGATTGGTCTAAATATAACGGGGCGACGTGTATTACCCCGAATGTGAAAGAACTCGGTGAATGCGTGGGGCGTACGTTGGTGAATGATGATGAATCTATCGTCAATGCGGCGAAGGAGATTCTGCAATCTGTTGATTTAGATTATATTGTAGCCACTCGCTCCGCAAAAGGGATTACCGTTATCGCGAAGGATGGCCGTACATGGCACAATCCTGCGACACAGCAGGAAGTATTTGACGTAAGTGGTGCCGGCGATACGGTGGTGTCGATGATTATTACATGTCTTGCAGGTAAATTATCGATGCGATTAGCGCTTCATATTGCAAATGGTGCGGCCGGTATCGTCGTAGCGAAGGTGGGAACCTATCCGATTCATCGCTCCGAGTTGATAGAACTGTGGCACTCTTTGCAACGGGGCTTACAGGATAAGCCTCTATACACGAAAGAGGAGATGTCAGATCTCGTGAAACGGTGGCAGCAAAATGGAGACACCGTGGTATTTACGAACGGATGCTTCGACATTCTTCATCGCGGACATATTACATATTTGCAAGAGGCGGCTCAACTCGGCGACCATCTGATTATAGGCCTTAATTCAGACTGTTCCGTCCGTCGTTTGAAAGGGGAAACGCGTCCCATCGTAAGTGAAGATGATCGTGCTGCACTGCTCAGCGCTTTGGGCTGTGTGGACGGAGTTGTACTGTTTGAAGAAGATACGCCTGCAGAACTATTGGCCTATTTGCGACCTAATATACTCGTTAAGGGCGGAGACTATAAAAAAGAAGATATCGTAGGGCGTGAGTCCGTTGATGATGTAGAGGTGCTTTCATTTAAAGAAGGCTATTCCACGTCGGATATAGTAGAAAAAATAGCCGAGATGGCTAAGGAGGGCAAATTATGATTATCGTAACCGGTGGTGCCGGTTTTATCGGCAGTAATATTGTGAAAGCCTTGAATGAGCGTGGTCGTACGGATATTATTATCGTTGATGACCTCACAGATGGGCGTAAAATTCGCAATATTCAAAACCTGGAATTTTTAGATTATATCGATTGTGATGATTTTGATTATGCTGTTGCTGACGGATCTTTTGATGTAGGGCCTATTGACGTCGTGTTCCACGAAGGCGCTTGTGCAGATACGATGGAATATAACGGCAAGTATATGATGAAGAGCAACTATGAAGGTTCTAAAAATTTATTTCATTATTGCCAAGATCGGCGCATCCCATTTATCTATGCGTCCTCTGCATCTACATATGGAAATGGTACACATGGTTTTGTAGAAAAGCCTGAAGCTGAAGAAGCACTCAATCCATATGCGTATTCTAAATTGTTATTCGACCGTTATGTACGCAAATATGAAGGTGAATATACAGCCCAAGTAGTTGGTTTACGTTACTTTAACGTATATGGTCCTAATGAAGCTCATAAAGATAAAATGGCTTCTTTAGTACGTCAAATGTTCTATAAAAATCAGGAGACCGGTGTGATCAATTTGTTTGAAGGCACGGACGGTTATGAAGATGGCGGTCAGACACGAGATTTTATCTACGTAAAAGATGTAGTCAATGTGAATTTCTATTTCTGGGAACATCCTGAAATCTCGGGGATATTTAACTGCGGTACGGGTAATGCACATAGCTTTAATCAATTTATGCAGGCTGTTATCGATTACAATGGTAAGGGTAAAATTGAATACATCCCGTTCCCTGAGGTATTAAAGGGTAAATACCAAAGCTTTACCGAAGCGGATACGACTAAATTGATGGCTGCCGGTTATGATAAAGGCTTTACAAAGATGGAAGATGCCGTTAAAGAATATTGTGAACTGTTGGAACATAATGAAGGATATTTACGTTGATGCGCAAAGTACTGTTTCTCGATCGGGACGGGGTCATCAATAAGGATGTGAACTATCTTTACAGGATTGACGATTTACAATGGGTTGATGGTGCTAAAGAGGCGCTTGCATATGCCTACAGTAAAGGGTATGACCTCATTGTGGTGACCAATCAGAGCGGTGTGGCCCGGGGGTATTATACGGAACATGATGTGCAGATTCTGCATGAATATATGGGGCGTGAACTGGATGCCTGCGGGGCTCCGATTCTACGTTTCTACTATTGTCCTCATCATGTAGAAGGCACGGTGTCTCGCTATGCCGTTGAATGTGAATGTCGTAAACCGAAACCCGGTATGATATATCAGGCTATTAAGGATTATGATGTGAATGTTGGTGAAAGCTTTCTCATAGGAGATAGTCCGCGTGATATTGAGGCCGCCGAGGCTGCCGGTATAAAAGGGTACTTATTTACGGGTACCAATTTGTTGGATTTTATAAAAACGATTATTTAGCGTGTAATTTTATACTTTGATATAGATATGATGGAGGTGATGGTATGAAAGATTACAAGAATATACTCATTATCAAGATGAGCTCTTTAGGCGATGTTATACATGCATTACCTACCTTGTATGCAATTCGTAAGAACTGGCCTGATGCGCGTATCACCTGGGCTATTCATGAACAGTTCGCCAGCCTCCTGCCCGGTACCCCCTGGATCGATGATGTCATCATTATCGACAAGAAGAGGTTGAAACAACCGGCATATCTTTGGGAGCTTAGAAAAGAGCTACATAGTCGTCATTTTGATATGACCTTAGATTTACAATGTATTGCAAAAAGTGCTATAGTTTCTCTACTATCGGGGGCGCCTGAAAAATACGGTTACTGGGAACTGCGCGAAGGCAGTAATCTTGTGAATAAAGCCCTTGTAGGAGAGCACAAGTACGATCATGTTATCGAGAGATATTTAGATACCGTTCGCGCCTTGGGCGGCGAAGTGGAAGGTGTTGAATTTCCCATGCCCGTCTACGGGAATGCGGAAAAATCGATTAAATATCGTCTTCAATGCTTTGGTATTTCCGATGATGAATATGTCGTAGTAGTACCCGGCGCACGATGGATAGTAAAGGAATGGCCTCTTCTCAATTTTGGCGAACTCTGTATTCGCCTCTGTGAATCAGGTAAGAAGGTCGTCATCGCAGGTGCACCGGAGGATATTGAGAAGGGCGCTTTCATAGAAAATTATGTAAAGAATGATAATCTCGTAAATCTCGTTGGGGCTACATCGATGGAGGAACTGATAGAACTGATCCGTCGATGCGAAGTATTTATCAGCGCCGATACGGGACCGCTACATATTGCAAATGCCTTGAAGCGGCCTCTCATTGCCTTATTCGGTACGACATCACCTAAGCGGACAGGTCCTTATGGAGGCAGTCACGTACATCTCATCATTTCTCCTACCTCAAAGGCGACGCCGGAGGACCCGTTGGTTGATGATCCGGACTGCATGGCTCAGATCCCGGTGGATGCGGTATGGTCCGTATATGAGCAAGTGCTTGGAAAGGAACTGTAATGGAACTCGATAATAAGCGAATTGTTGTGACCTTTCTCATGCATCTGGGTGATGTTATCCTGACGACACCGTTTTTAGAGGTATTGCGAAAGGCGGCACCTCATAGTCATATTACATATGTAATAGATGAGAAATTACAGCAGGTTATGCAGTATAATCCAAATATTGATGAACTTGTCGTCGTGGATAAAAAAGGGCGTCATAACAGTATTTCAGGCCTCAATGCGGTCGCGCGTGAGATCAATGCGAAGGGTAAGCCGGATATCGTGATTAATCTGCATCCCAATGAACGCACATCATATTTAGCGTGGAAGATTCATGCACCTGTTACAACGGGGATGAGTCATTTTTTATTCAGACCCTTTATGACGAAGTATACGCGTCTCGACCGCAAGACGCGTCATGCCGCGGATATGTATATCAATGTTTTGGAGCAGTTAGGGGTTGCGGATTTATCAAATTCCGGTTTACATATAGAAACTTGTGAAGCTTGGCGCCGTGAGGCATATGATTTCTATACCGATCATGGTGTAAAGGATGAAGATAAGCTTATCGGATTCAATATCGGTAGTGCGGTCCCTGAAAAACGATGGCCTGCCGAACGTTTTGTCCATGTGGCGGATTATTTCGGACGGCAAGGGTACAAGACGATATTCTTTGGAGGCCCTATGGATATCGATATGGTAGAACCGGTTGTAAAGATGATGGAAACAAAGCCGATTGTCGCGACCGGTGCATTTCAGTTAGGGCCTTTGGCTGCGGCTATGGGGCGGTGCTCCTTGCTCATCACGAATGATTCGGGACCGATGCACGTCGCTGTGAGTCAACATGTGCCCGTAGTGGCACTTTACGGACCGTCAAATCCATTTTTTTACGGACCGTATCAATCTGAATCTATTGTTCTTGAGTCCATGGATACATATGAAATCGGTAAAAGTATGAAACAGATCATCAAGGAAGGTCACTACGCGGGAATTTCCGTAATATCCGAAGATGAAGTGATTAAAGCGGCGGAAACGTTGCTTTCAGAAACAAAATAAAGGCCAGTTATGAATTATATTGTATTTGATTTGGAATGGAATCAACCGTACAGTAACGATATCAGTTTTATGAAACGCACAAAGATGCCGTTGACGGGTGAGATTATTCAAATCGGAGCAGTAAAATTGAATGAACGGATGGATATCGTAGATCATTTTACGATGTTTATCAAACCTCGATATTTAACACGCATGCATAAACACGTGCGTGAATTGACGGGGATTACATCGTTGGATTTGAATCATGGCGTGCCGTTTAAGACGGCCATGCATCATTTTCAAGCCTGGTGCGGCGATCAATACATGCTCTTATCGTGGGGTGCTGATGATATTCTCATTTTACGGGAAAATCTCATGTTGCACAGTATGAAAGTGCTGTCCTATGATCAGTGGGTGGATGCGCAGATGATTTATGCCTATCAACGGTACGGAACAAATCAACAGTATTCCGTATCCCATGCCATGGAGGATTTAGGAATTTCCTCAGAGCATTTGTCGGCACACAATGCATTGCATGACGCGGTTTTTACGGCACATATTTGTCAGAAACTGGATATTCCTGAAGGAATACGGCAGTATGATGAGATCCGTAAGACCGGTTCCAATCCATTGTTATATCCGCCGATTCTGACGTTTTTTATGTATGAGAACTTTTCCGAAAAGAAGCGTGTTGTCCATGATAAACGGGTTAGACTGTCGTTTTGTCCGTATTGCCAGAATAGATTGGATATGACGCAGCCGGAACGGTTACAGGGGGATAAGTATCTTGCACTCGGTATTTGTCCTAAACATGGCGATTTTGCGGTGCAGTTAAAGGTTGGAAAATATACGATCAGATCGGGAATTACAAAGTTTTATGTTACAAAAGTACTGACACATTGTACCGATGAGATTCGTTTATTATATAAAAACAAGTCCGAGGTTAATCGGGAGAAAGAAAGATTATATCATGAACATCGCAGAGCGGAGCTGGAAAAGCGACATGCGACTAAATGATTTGATTTTAATGTCAATCGAATAAGATTTCTATGAAGCTGTATTCTGTAGATTTAGAGGCTTATTTTATACAGGATATTGAGGCATAGAATACCTTTAGAAAGGATAATTGTATGGAACGTAAATATGCATGGCACAATTATGATGATGCGACCATATCCAAAGTATATGAGTTAAGTGATGGATATCGTCAATTTCTAGATGATGGAAAAACTGAACGGGAATGTGTGATTCAGGCTGTACAGATGGCAAAAGCGAAAGGCTATGTTAATTTACAGGATTTAATTGCATCGAATACGTCAATCAAGGCGGGGGATAAGGTGTATTATACCCACATGGATAAATCCATCGCTCTTTTCAATATCGGTACGGATGATATCGAATTGGGCATGAATCTGTTAGGAGCCCATATCGATTCTCCTCGTATCGACGTTAAACAAAATCCTCAATATGAAGACAGCAATCTGTTATTTTGGGATACTCATTATTACGGGGGAATCAAAAAATATCATTGGGTTGCGATGCCTTTGGCTATTCACGGTGTAGTTGTGAAGACTGACGGTACCCGTATCGATATCAATATCGGCGATAAGGACACGGATCCTGTTTTCTGTATTACCGATTTATTGCCACATTTGGGTCAGGAACAGATGCAGAAAAATGCGGCAAAGGTTATCGAAGGGGAGGCGTTGGATCTGCTCATCGGCAGCCGTCCCGTAAAAGATGAAGAGAAGGACGGGGTTGCTAAATTTATTAACGCCCTTCTTGAAAAGGAATATGGTTTTGAGGAACGGGATTTATTATCCGCAGAACTTGAAATCGTTCCTGCCGGCAAAGCGCGCGATATGGGCTTTGATCGGTCCATGGTTATGGCGTATGGCCAAGATGATCGCGTATGTGCCTACACTTCATTGGTAGCGATGCTCGAAGTGGATCAGGTAAAACGTACTACATGCTGTTTGCTTGTGGATAAAGAGGAAATCGGTTCAGTCGGCGCTACGGGGATGCAATCCCGATTCTTTGAAAATGCGGTGGCTGAAATTTTAACGCTTATGGGAAAACCGAATTCTGTCAGCGTTCGTCGTACATTGGAAAAATCACGTATGTTGTCCTCCGATGTAAGCGCCGGATATGATCCTCTTTACAGCTCCGCTTTTGAAAAGAAAAACGCCTCTTACTTAGGAATGGGCGTCGTGTTCAATAAATTTACGGGGGCTCGCGGTAAATCGGGCTCTAATGATGCCAATGCGGAGTATATGGGCTTTATTCGCCGCATTATGGAGTCCAATAATGTTACATATCAAACGGCTGAGCTCGGTAAAGTCGATCTCGGTGGAGGCGGAACCATTGCATATATAATGGCTTTGTACGGTATGAATGTCATCGATTGCGGTGTGGCTGTACTCAGCATGCATGCTCCGTGGGAAGTTACCTCCAAAGCGGATATTTACGAAGCTAAACAGTGTTATGTCGCGTTCCTTAATGCGGCAGATGAAACAATCTAATGATAGAGGGCTTTCACCGGTGGTGAAAGTCCAATTCATGTATGAGGTGGATTATGAGTAAAACGGAATTGGGCGCCGCTATTGCAGCCGCTAAAGACAATGCATCGGAGGTAAAGACCGTAAAGGTCGATATCTTTGATATTCCTGAATCGAAGGCGGACGAATACATTGCAAATCGGGAAGAAGTGGCAAAGGCTGCCGCAGAGGTTATGAAACCATACTGTGTAACGGTAAAACGAGAAACACTTGAGATGGATGAAGGTGAAGCTGTTGTCGGTTACTATGTGACAGGCGAGATTTTGATGTGTGTTATCCTGGACCCCTTTGAAGTTCCCGTTATGAAGATGGCCCTCGATAAGGGAACGCTGAAGGAGTATATTCTAGCCGCAAACGAATTGACGGAAGAAATGTTGGCGTCTTTAAATCGATAACCTTATCTCATAAAAACAGTATTTTCTGTATATTCAATATGAACAAATGTAAAATACTTTAGTCTGCTACATTGATGTAGTAGATAAAGTCGTTTATAATTAATATATTATTAGTTATGACGAAGAGGAAGGGAATCCCTATGAACTGGAAAAAAGGAATCGCCTTGGTACTGACTGCGGCAGCTTTTATGGCCGTTACCGGGTGTGGTACAAATGGAACAAGTGATGGCGGTAATTACAAGGTAGGTGTGGTTCAACTTGTTGAACATCCTGCTTTGGATGCAGCCAATAAAGGCTTTGTCGATGCATTAAAGGAAAAAGGCTTAGATAGCAAGATTACCTTTGATCAACAAAATGCTCAAGCCGATCAATCAAATTTGAATACGATTGCTCAACGTTTTGTATCGGATCGTAAAAATCTGATTTTAGCGATTGCTACACCTGCGGCACAGACGATGGCTAATGCGACTCATGATATTCCGATTTTGGGGACGGCCATTACCGATTATGAAGCGGCAAAGCTCGTTAAATCAAATGAGCATCCGGGCGGCAATATATCCGGTACGAGTGATATGAACCCGGTAGAACAACAAGTTGATCTGATATTACAAGTCATGCCGAATGCGAAAACAATCGGTACCATTTACAGTTCCAGTGAAGTGAACTCTCAGATTCAAGTAGAGAAAATGAAGGCTTATGCTGCTACAAAAGGGATTAAGGTAGAAGAGGTTACGGTATCCACCGTAAACGATATTCAACAAGCGGCTCAAAACCTCGTATCTCAACATGTAGATGCGGTATATGTACCGACAGATAATGTGGTGGCATCTGCGATGAGTAATCTTGTCGCTATTACAGATCCTGCAAAGATCCCGGTTTTCGGTGGTGAAGATAATCATGTTAAAGGCGGAGCACTCATGTCCTTATCCGTGGATTATTATAAATTGGGATATCAAACGGGTTTGATGGCTGCAAAAATCTTAACCGGTGAAGCTAAAGTTGAAGATATGCCTATCGAAACGCAAAAAGAGTTTAAATTAGTTGTGAATAAAGACAAGTTGGAAAAATTGGGCATCACCTTACCAGAGGAATTGATGAACAAAGCATCTATGATTTAATACGCAACTGGTAAGGAGTAATGTTACATGAACTGGAAAAAAGGTATTGTAGTGGCCCTCAGCGCCATTACCGTAATGGCTATGGTCGCAGGTTGCGGTTCCAACACGGCATCCGGAGATCAAAAGAAAATCGGTGTTATTCAACTGGTAGAACATCCATCTCTTGATGCAGCAAATAAGGGCTTTATTGACGGCCTTGCCTCCAAAGGTTATAAGGATGGAGAAAATATCAAGATTGATCAACAAAATGCACAGGCCGATCAATCTAATTTAAATAGTATTGCACAGCGTTTTGTATCTGATAAAAATGATTTGGTGCTTGCCATTGCAACACCGGCGGCACAGACAATGGCTAATGCATCTCATGATATGCCGATTTTAGGAACAGCTATTACCGATTATGTGACGGCTAAGCTTGTTAAATCTAATGAACATCCCGGCGGTAATGTGTCGGGTACATCGGATATGACACCTGTAGAAAAAGAGGTGGATCTCATTGTAGCATTGGTACCGAATGTTAAACGAATCGGTGCTATCTACACATCTTCGGAAATCAATTCCCAGCTACAGGTGGAAAAAATGAAGGCTTATGCTGCGACAAAGGGGATAACTGTAGTAGAAGCGACGGTATCTAATGTTAACGATATTCAACAGGCGGCAACCAATCTCGTAAATCAGGATGTACAGGCCATTTATACGCCGACGGATAATGTAATCGCATCGGCGATGGCCAACTTGGCACAAATTACGGATTCCGCAAAGATTCCTGTATTCGCTGCTGATGAAGGCATGACTATGACCGGTGGTGTGGCAACCTATTCTGTAGATTACTATCAATTAGGTTATCAGACGGGATTGATGGCTGCAAAAATCCTGTCAGGGGAAGCTAAAATCGGGGATATGCCGGTTGAAACACAAAAGGGAATTAAATTAACTGTCAACGAAGAGCGTGCCAATAAATTGGGGATTACTATTCCGGAGGCACTTCGAAAAGATATGAAAAAATAGAGGAGATATTGATGTTTGATTTATTGGTAGGCACCATAACTCAAGGCCTTTTGTGGTCTTTATTAGCGATTGGTGTATTCATCACATTCCGCGTTCTTGATGTGGCGGACTTGACGGTGGAAGGAACGTTCCCTATGGGGGCGGCTATTTCAGCCATTTTGATTACCAATGGCATGAATCCGATTTTATCCATTTTAGTTGCCGGCATCGGTGGTATGGCGGCAGGTGCTGTAACAGGCTGGATTCATACAAAATTAAAAATACCTGCTCTCTTAGCAGGTATCTTAACGATGATCGCCTTATACTCCATTAATCTCCATATCATGGGCAAGGCTAATGTATCCTTACTTCGTATGGATACGGTGTATAGCATGCTCGGCGGTGTATTACATACACCGAATATGTGGTCTGCGGCCATTGTAGGAATTTTGGTGGCTATCGTTGTATGTCTGTTCTTATTCTGGTTTTTCGGTACTGAAATCGGTACAGCTCTTCGGGCGACCGGTGTAAATCCGCAAATGATTCGCGCTCAAGGTGTGAATACGGATAATATGATTGTCCTTGGTCTGTTGATATCCAACGGTTTTGTAGGTATATCCGGAGCCTTAATCGGTCAAGCGCAAGGGTTCGCCGATGTAGGGATGGGTATCGGTACAATCGTAATCGGCTTGGCATCTGTTATCATCGGTGAGGTCGTATTCGGTACAAAATCTTTTGTACAGAGTCTTATTGCCGTAGTGCTCGGATCTATCGTATACCGTATCGTAATTGCTACCGTTCTTTATCTCGGTATGCCGCCGAACGATTTGAAATTATTCACCGCTATTCTCGTGGCTATTGCGCTTTCGTTGCCTACATTGAAAGCCAAATGGCTGGCTCGCTAAGGAGGTTTCTATGTTAGAAGTAAAAAATATGGTAAAAACCTTCTTTAAGGGCACCATTAATGAAAAAACCGCTCTTCAGGGTATCAATCTTAGACTTGAAGAAGGTGATTTCTGTACGGTTATCGGTGGTAACGGTGCCGGTAAAAGTACGCTATTGAACTCTATTGCCGGAGTATTTCCCGTAGATGAGGGACAAATCACAATCAATGATATTGATGTGACGAAAATGGCTGAATATAAACGTGCTAAATATATCGGTCGCGTCTTTCAGGATCCGATGGTAGGAACTGCGGGCAATATGCAGATTGAAGAGAATTTGATTCTCGCCATGCGTCGCGGTAAAAGATTGGGCCTTAAGTGGGCTTTCAAAGACAGCGAACAGGCGTTTTTTAAAGAGCGACTCGCCCTACTTGGTCTCGGTTTAGAGGAACGGTTATCGGCTCGCATGGGGTTACTATCGGGTGGTCAGCGTCAATCGATTACCTTGTTGATGGCGACTATGCTTCGCCCGGAAATCTTGCTGCTCGATGAACATACGGCGGCACTTGATCCTAAGACAGCGGAAAATGTACTGCAGTTGACGGAAAAGCTCGTATCTGAACATAATTTGACAACCCTTATGATCACTCACAATATGCGCGATGCATTGCGTTTCGGTAATCGTCTCATCATGATGGATGCGGGTCGCATCATTTACGATGTAAAAGGGGAAGAAAAGAAAAAACTCACCGTTCAGGATCTTCTTGAAAAATTCGAAGTGGCCGGTGAAAATGCATTGAGCGATCGCATGGTTTTAGGAGCGAAATAGTTTTTCTTTACAACATCAGGCAGATACTGTATACTAAATAAAGTCATTAGACACATCGTAAGCGAAGTATTCGACTCTCCGACGGTTACTTAAGCTTAACGAGATTTTTATTTATAGGAGGTAACAGAAATGTTAACTACAGAAGCTAAATTAGCAATCATTAAAGAATATGCTACACATGAAGGTGACACAGGTTCTCCGGAAGTACAAATTGCGATTTTGACAAGCCGTATTCAGTACTTAACAGAACACTTGAAGGAACATAAAAAAGATCATCATTCCCGTCGTGGCTTGTTGAAACTTGTAGGTCAACGCCGTAATATGCTTGACTATCTTCGTCGCAAAGATATCGAACGTTATCGTTCCATTCTTGAAAGACTTGGTCTTCGTAAATAATAAAATTTGCCGTCCTCCGGGACGGCTTTTTTATTTATAACTCTGCAAATAAGCGGTACCAACAACTAAAGTCTTTAAATACATGGCTTATTTTTATATGATGATATATAATAATAAGGTATATGAAAAAGATGATTTATAGGAGGAATAGGAATGGAACAATTCCAAATGGACCTGGCCGGTCGTACGCTTACGATTGAGACTGGGGAACTTGCAAAACAAGCCGGCGGTGCCGTAATGGTTGGTTATGGAGATACACGTGTACTTGTGACCGCTACGGGTTCTAAAGAGGCGAAGGATATCGATTTCTTCCCGCTTACCGTAGACTATGAAGAAAAAATGTATGCTGTCGGTCGCTTGCCTGGAGGATTTATCAAACGTGAGGCACGTCCACCGGAATCCGCTATTTTGAATAGCCGTTTGATTGACCGTCCTATTCGTCCGCTATTTGATAAGGGTGTGCGCAATGAAGTGCATGTAGTGGCAACGGTTATGTCCGTAGATCACGACTGCGATCCTGCTATATGCGGTATGATCGGTGCATCTGCAGCACTTTCTATTTCTGATATTCCTTGGAACGGACCTATCGCAGGTGTTCGAATGGGACGTGTTAATGGAGAATTTGTTGTTAATCCGACTAAAGCTCAAGCTGATGAAAGCGATCTTAATATCGTTGTAGCCGGTACGAAGGATGCTATCCTCATGGTCGAAGGCGGTGCACAGGAGGTGCCGGAAGATATAATCCTCGAAGTTATCATGACCGCTCATGAAGAAATAAAAAAAATCGTAGCCTTCCAGGAGGATATTAAAGCTAAAGTCGGTAAGGAAAAACGCGTCTTTGAAAGTAAAGAAGTGCCTCAGGATATCGCTGATGCAGTACGTGCATACGGCCATGATAAATTAGATGCCGCTGTTCGTTGTGCTGATAAACAACAACGTGATACTCAAGAAGCGGAAGTTCGCTCCGACGTATTGGCTCATTTTGAAAGCATTTATCCGGATAATCTTTCTGACGTTAATAAAGCATTTGATGCGATGACGAAGGAAATTGTCCGTCATATGATCACCGTTGAAAAAATTCGTCCGGACGGTCGTAAGCTTGATGAAGTTCGTCCGATTTCCTGCCGTACAGGCGTATTGCCTCGTACACATGGCTCCGGATTATTTACACGCGGTCAAACTCAGGTATTGAATATTACAACAGTAGCACCTTTATCCGAAACACAAACTATCGACGGTCTTGGTGTTGAAACTGAAAAACGTTATATTCATCACTATAACTTCCCGTCCTTCTCCGTAGGGGAAACACGTTCTTCCCGCGGTCCTGGCCGTCGCGAAATCGGTCACGGCGCATTGGCTGAACGAGCATTGGTTCCTGTAATTCCTAGTGAAGAGGATTTCCCATATGCATTGCGTCTCGTATCTGAAGTATTGGAATCTAATGGTTCCAGTTCCATGGCGTCCGTATGCGGCTCCACATTAT
Organism: Veillonella sp. AS16; assembly: GCF_000517785.1. Lineage (NCBI taxonomy): Bacteria > Bacillati > Bacillota > Negativicutes > Veillonellales > Veillonellaceae > Veillonella > Veillonella sp. AS16. Next base: position 160,183 of record NZ_AZYX01000007.1, read on the forward strand.
CCCTGATGGATGCCGGAGTGCCTATCAAGGCGCCTGTGGCCGGTATCGCTATGGGGCTTGTGACTCAAGGTGAACATTACACGATTTTAACAGATATTCAAGGTATGGAAGATGCTCTTGGCGACATGGACTTTAAGGTGGCCGGTACCGCTAAAGGGGTAACGGCAATCCAGATGGATATCAAGATTTCCGGCTTGTCTCGTGAGATTTTGCATGAAGCATTGGAACAGGCCCATAAAGGTCGTATGCATATTATGGGTATCATGCTTGATACTATCGCTGAACCGCGCAAACAAATGTCTCAATACGCACCGCGCATCATTACGATGAAAATCGACCCTGATAAGATTCGCGATGTTATCGGTACAGGCGGTAAAGTAATTCGCAGCATTATTGAAGAAACAGGTGCTAAGATCGATATTGAAGATGACGGTACCGTATTTATCGCATCCGTGGAACAAGAAGGGGCTGCGAAAGCGCAAGAAATCATTACGAACCTTACTAAAGAAGTGGAAGTAGGGGAAGTATATCTAGGAAAGGTAACACGTCTCATGGCATTCGGCGCTTTTGTAGAGGTATTGCCTGGTAAAGAAGGTCTTGTACATATTTCAAAATTAGCTAAGGAACGCGTTGAAAATGTAGAGGATGTTGTAAACGTTGGGGATGAAATCATGGTAAAAGTTATCGAAATTGATAAACAAGGCCGTGTTAACTTATCCCGTAAGGATTGTTTAAAGTAAGAGGTGTCTCATGGATATTCGCGGATTTGAGGTAGTAACTGCCTTTGAAGAACAAGATATCAATTTACCGACCCGTAAAACGACGGAAAGTGCAGGATATGATATAGAATGTGCTGAAGCCGTTACATTGGAACCGGGTGAAATAAAACTTGTGCCTACGGGTCTTAAGGCTTTTATGGCATATGATGAATACCTTGCTATTCATATCCGCTCCAGTATGGCCGTTAAGCGTCATTTGGCACTTGTGAACAGCACGGGCATTATCGACAGTGATTATTATAATAATGAGGACAATGAAGGTCATATTATGATTGCCCTCTTGAACTTTGGTCAAGAACCGATAACCCTTGAAAAAGGAGAACGCGTTGCTCAAGGCATATTCTCCAAATACCTTATTACCAATGATGACGATGCTACAGGTGTAAGAACCGGCGGTATCGGCAGTACGGGGACTATGTAAAGTCTATATGATTCATAATAAAATGGTGAAAGCCGCTCAACTTGGTTGGGCGGCTTTCATGTGTTATTATGACTTGTCTACAATTCTTTTTCATAATACTATATAATAATTCTTATAGAAGAAGAATTCGGGAGGCGTTATGAAACAGGAGTCAAAACAAAAAAGGAATATGAATACATCAATTATGGGAAATGATGTCGAGTCAACACAGAATACTATGCACATACTGGATGAAAATAAAGTTCTAAAAAAGAGTTATGAGGATGTAGTGTATATTTCTCAGCCCTTTGGAGCCACTTCTCTAAATACATTAGCGGCACGAGCTTTATTATATGGATTGGAGCCTGTACCTTTAAAAAAGGCTCGCGTTCTTGAACTGGGCTGTTCTTTTGGGGGAAATATAATTTCTCAGGCTTTATATTATCCTGAAGCTTCTTTTACGGGCATTGATCTATCGTTTTCGCAGATTGCGATGGGGAATGAATTGATTGCATCGATGGGGCTTTCCAATATACATTTGATTGAAAAGGATATTTTGGATATTGACGAATCCTTCGGTACTTTTGACTATATTATTGTACATGGAATTTGGTCGTGGGTTCCGGATGTGGTAAAAGATAAGATTTTATCGATCTGTAATAAGAATTTATCCGATAAAGGTATTGCTTATATATCATATAATACATATCCCGGATGGAAACGGTTAGAGCAATATCGAGAAATCATGCAGTACGCGGAGCAAAAAGCGCTAGAGATGCCGTTGATGGAGCGGACTTTATATACAAAGAACATATTGAAGCTCGTAGCCGATACGATGGGACTGGATAATCGGATGAGTCAGACGGCGAGTTATAAAATTGATAACATCCAAAAGGTATTGAGCTCTAATGATTATTATGTGGCTCATGAATATTTGGAGCCTTTTAATGATCCTGTATATGTACATGAATTTATAAAACGTGCCAATGATCAAGGTTGCGCGTATATAGGTGATGTGTTTCTTTCACGGTCTTATATAAGCTGGTTACCAGAGGATATTCATGATAATATAGCGCAATTAGCTAATGATGATTATATTGCTAAGGAACAGTATTATGATTATATTTATGATACGCAGTTCAGAATGTCCCTTTTGACGAAGGAAAAACGTAGTGAAGACATCATTCGTAATGAACGGGTCGGCATAGATGTATTATCAAGATTGTATTTTTGCAGTATTGTTAATGTAGGCATTCCTTCCAATATGACGGACAGCATCCATATTGCTATTAAAGAGGTTATGGACCGAGGGGATGTATTTACTGTTCAGGATATAGTGGATCATATACATAGAAAGCTGCCCGGATATACTATAGAAATGGACAGAGTGTACTCTCGTCTACTGTATTTGATCATCGTGGATAATCTTGATATGTACGCTGAACCATATGAAAGAATCGCTTTTGAGGATAATAAGGTATATATACCGCAAAGATTTATAGATTTTATTGCCACCATAGTGGAAAAAGAAGGCAGCTCCTATATCGGTATAGGGGATATGTACAATAAAGTGCAACAGGATATAGATAACGGGTTTCTTTTTATTATAAAGCAGATGGCGGAGCCTACGACAAAAGAAAAGATTCTTGCTATTATGGATGACAATATTACGGTTCAGCGTCATACGCAGGACGATATTGATTTTATCGTTCCTAATGAAGTGTATTTAGAGGAAATTTTACAACGTATCCGAATGCTCGGATTTTTACATAAAATAGAAGATTAGAGGTACATATGGCAATTAGTAAGGAAATACAGAAATCCAGTGAAATGAAATTTAACGGTAAGTTGATTCAAGTTACCTATGATATAGCCGATGTGAACGGCAAGGAGGCATGGCGTGAGGTTGTGCATCATCCGGGGGCCACGGCGATTGTGGCGGTTACAGAGGACAATAAGATCGTCATGGAGCGTCAATTCAGATATGCCTTGCAGCAGCCGCTACTGGAGGTACCTGCAGGAAAACTTGACCCCAATGAAGAGCCGATTGTCTGCGCTAAGCGTGAACTGGCCGAGGAAACCGGGTATCGTGCGGCTCAGTGGATTCCGTTAGGAGCTATCGCTACGAGTCCGGGATTCTGCAATGAGGTACTACATTTATATCTTGCCAAGGATCTTATCATGGGGGAAACCAATTGGGATCCCGATGAATATGTGGAGCTGGAGTACTACACAGTACCGGAACTGCTGGAGGCTATCAGAAATGAGAATATTAAGGATAGCAAGTCTTTGGCGGCACTCATGCTTGCTATGCCGTACCTTAAGTAGTATTAAACGTATCTCGATTTATGTCAGATGTTTTTGCTGGTTCATGGTCGTGATACCTGACTGTAATTTACTATGAAATATTTACATTATATAGGGTAATGTATTTCATATGAGTTTAGGAGTACATATGTATAATCGGATTATTCTATTAGTGATGGACAGTGTCGGTGTGGGACATGCGGCCGATGCGATTAAATTCGGCGATGAAGGTTCGAATACATTGGGGCATATTGAATCTGCAGCGGGACCTATCCGCTGTCCGAATCTAAAAAGCTTAGGTTTAGCCCGTATTGCTGATATTTCAGAGTCCGATGAACCTGTTGTCGGTGCTTACGGTCGTATGACCGAAATGAGTACCGGCAAAGATACGACAAGCGGACATTGGGAGATGATGGGGCATCCCGTGACGGTACCTTTCCCGACATTTTATGATGGCTTTCCGAAGCAATTGATGGATACTTTCACGAAGGAAACGGGTTATGAATTTCTGGGTAATGAGGTTGCATCCGGAACGGAAATTATTGAACGCCTCGGAGAAGAGCATATAAGAACAGGTAAACCGATCGTATATACATCGGCGGATTCGGTCTTTCAAATCGCTGCTCATGAGGATGTCATTCCATTAGAAGATTTGTATCGCATGTGTCAAATTACGCGCGATAAGGTGTGTATCGGTGATTATTATGTGGGGCGCATTATTGCGCGGCCTTTTGTCGGTACACCGGGACATTTTGTGCGCACTTCGAATCGCCATGATTACAGTCGCATGCCTGAAAAGAAAATGGTGCAACAAGCGTTACAAGACTTTAATATTCCGACAGTGGCAGTCGGCAAAATCGGCGATATTTATGCTCATGTCGGCTGGGATGAATCATATCCGACAAAGTCCAATGCTCACGGTATGAATGTGGTGCCGTATCTGTTGGGACGAAGTTTTATACGGGGGCTCATGATGGTTAACCTTGTTGAATTTGACAGCCTTTACGGTCATAGGCGCAATGTAGACGGGTATAAGCGTGCTATCGAAGACTTTGATTACCAATTGGGCGGCTTGTTGGATTTACTTACGGATGATGATTTGCTCCTCATCACGGCGGATCACGGGAATGATCCTATCTGGAAGGGAACCGATCATACGAGGGAAATGGTTCCTTTACTTGCTTATAGCCCAAGTATGAATCATTCGGTAGCCTTAGGTGATAGACAAAGTTTTGCGGATATCGGGGAAACGGTACTTCAAAACTTCGGGTTGGAACAGTGGAGCATCGGAACGTCATTTCTTGATTCTTTGAAAGCGTAGCTTTGTATAGAGATTATTTCTTATGCATAATTGAATATATTTTCATAATATTGTTCTCATAAAATTGTACGGACAATTACATATTGAACATACCGCAGCGTATAGACTCTATTTGAGTTAACTATGCTGCGGTATTTTTATAGATAATATTTTTGTATAGAAAAAGGATATTCCTACATAGATGTGGAAATATATAAGTATGTATGAATACACCCATGGTTGTAAGTACGAGAGGAGGAATTATTATGAGAGAACAAGTACAAGGTAGTGTATGGGACAAAGTATTCAAGATTTCAGAACGAGGTTCATCCGTATCAAGAGAGTTATTTGCAGGGGCCACCACATTTCTTTGTGTTTCTTATGTATTAGCCGTAAATCCGGCTATTCTTGGTGCTGCAGGTATGGATGTAGGTGCTGTATTCACGGCGACGGCCGTGAGCGCAATCATCATGACTTTATTGTTGGCTCTGTATAGCAATATGCCGTTTGCAGGATTATCTGGTATGGGGATTAATGCATTTTTTGCTTACACTATTGTTGTTCAGATGGGGCATAGTTTTGCCTTTGCTTTGACGGCTCAATTGATTGCAGGTTTGGCATTTTTACTGATTGCGGTTACACCGTTAAAAGAATACCTGTTCAATGCCATACCTCATACGATTAAATTGGCAGTAACGGCGGGCATCGGATTATTTATCGCCCTCATCGGCCTCAGCAGTGCAGGTCTTATCGTCAGCAATCCTGCTACCATTGTGAGCATTGGCGATTTACAAAGCCCATCCAGCCTGGTATCTATATTGGGAATTATATTGATCGCCGTTTTTACGGGCCGTAATGTAAAAGGTGGAATCTTTCTGGCCGTTATCATTGCCGCGGTCGTGGGATTTTTCTGTGGTATTACCAAATTACCGGTCACGGTATTTTCCATGCCGCCGTCGTTGGCACCGATTTGGTTTCACTATGATATGAGCGAACTTTTATCTGTGGATATGGTGTTTGTGGCATTTACATTTTTATTTGTCAATTTATTTAATGTGGTCGGTGTATTAATCGGCCTTACAAATCAAGCTGAGGTACCTCAGGAGAAACAGATGGGTGTTCAGAGTTCCTGTATGAAAGTATCCGCTTTAGGCACTATTATCGGTAGTGCACTAGGTACATCACCTCATATCGTGGCGGTTGAATCGGCTGCGGGTATCGCAGAGGGGGGACGTACGGGGCTGACCGCGTTAACCATTGCGGGGCTTTTTATAGCGTCCTTATTCCTGGCACCGTTACTCATGGTTATTCCTGTGGCGGCTACAGCGCCGGTACTCATCGTGGTAGGTCTATTTATGATGGCATCCGTTAAGGACATCGACTTCGGAGATATTTCTGAAGGACTACCGGCATTTTTGACTATTATTATGATGCCATTTGCTTACTCCATAGGTGTAGGTATCGAATGGGGACTCATCAGTTATGTTTTGATTAAAGTGTTGACCGGTAAGTACCGAGATATTTCCGGCGTTATGTATTTCTTGGCGCTCATTTTCGTTTTGAAAGAAGTCTTTATGTAGGGAGGACCCTTATATGATACAATTTAATGCAAAAATTTCTCGACAGGCACAGGGGCTGGATAAGGCTCCTGTCGTATTGAAGGGGGCATCTGTTTTAAATGTATTCACCGATGAATGGATAAAAGCGGATATTGCGATTCATGATGACACGATTATAGGTGTAGGAACATATACCGGTGAAACAGAATATGATTACAGCGGTAAATATATTGTGCCCGGATTTATAGACAGTCATCTCCATCTGGAATCCACCTTGGTGAATCCGAAAGAACTCGTATTTGAGGCCTCTCAAGTGGGAACGTTAGGATTTATTGTAGACCCTCATGAAGCCGGTAATGTAGCGGGTATTGCCGGTATTGAGTATATGATTAATGAAACTGCTACTGCTCAGGGGGATGTATATGTTATGGCGCCATCCTGTGTACCTGCTGTACCCGGAGAGGATAACGGCGCCATACTGGATGGCGATGAATTACATAGATTACAGAGCAATTCTCGCATCTTAGGTTTAGGGGAGGTCATGGATTGTTATAGTGTTATTAATGCTGATCCGTATATGCTTAAGAAGCTGGATTACTTTAAGAATACCGTTATGGATGGTCATATAATCGGACTTTCACCACAGCAGCTTGCAAGTTATCGATTAGCGGGGATTACGACAAATCATGAATGTATCTCTTATGATGAGGCTAAAGAACAAGTCAGAAACGGTATTTATGTATGGATTCGTGAAGGTAGTGCCGCTCATAATCTAGACTCTATTGTAAAAGGGATTATAGGGGAGCAGGCGAATACGGAACGATATGGATTCTGTACGGATGATAAACATATTGAGGATATTCGTTCCGAAGGACATATCAGCTATAATATTCGTCGCTCTATCGAGTTAGGGCTCAAACCTATTGAGGCATATAAAATGGCTTCTACACATCCGGCATCATGTTACGGATTAAAAAATTTAGGTGCAGTTGCGCCCGGTTATAGCGCCAATCTGGTAATCCTCAATGATGAGCAACGCGTGGATATTCACGAGGTGTTCTATAAAGGGAAACCGATTGAACGCGTTCCCGTAAGAGAAGAAAAGGTTGTGCCGGAGGAATTACTGCATACCATTAATATCGGTGCTTTCACAAAGGATAAATTAGATATTTCCGTTGAAGGGCCTCAATCGATTATTAATATTGTTCCCGGGCAGATTGTAACGAAGAAAACGATGGAAGACGTACCTTCAGAAAATGGATTATTCGTGCCTAATGATGCATTTAACAAGATTACCTGTATAGAACGGTATAAGGCGACCGGGCGAAATGGTGTAGGCATCTTGAAGGGGTTTAACCTAAAGAACGGTGCCATTGCCACATCCTTTGCACATGATTCACATAATCTGATCGTCGTCGGAGATAATGATGCGGATATGATGATTGCTATCGATAGAATTCGTGAAATCGGCGGCGGATATGTTATTACCGGTAGAGAAAAGGTAATCGAAGAGTTGCCTTTGGAAGTTATGGGGCTCATCACAAATCGTCCGCATGAAGAGGTGGATACAAAGGTGGCCAAAATGAAGGAAATCGCCTATTCCATGGGCGTGCCTAAAACATTGGATCCGTTCATTAATCTCAGCTTCTTAGCGTTGACGGTGATACCTGAAATTCGAATCACCACAACGGGAGTAATGGAGTTTTAAGGATTTTATTGCCGATTTAAAAGCAAATAAAAGTATACAAAAATATCAAATAAAAACGTAGATTAATCCTTAGAAAATAATTTTAGTGAAAATAATTTTAGTTAAAGACAGAGCCTCACAGATTTCTGTGAGGCTCTGTCTTAATAGTTTTAAATTGTATAAATTATTTTGCATTAATCTTCAATGCCAAGCATTTTTTTTACATCGAGTAAAGTGGCCGTTTTAACGGTGTCGAAATCCAACTTAGCCAACGAATAGGCAAATTTGAGATCTTCTTCTGATTTACAGTTGTCGTAAGGCATTATGCCTGTTTCCTGATAAGGTTCAAGAATACGGTTTCTCCGATGTTTCCAATCAGAGTAATAAGATCCTTTTAATTTAGCCATGAAACCGTTTCTATCAACTAAGACTATACCTTCAGCCGGTTTATAGGAGTTCATTTGTTCATTGAGAACTTCTGTTAATTCATGAATGGAATCGACTGTTTTTATCGTGTTTACAATAGATATAAAATCACATGTGTTTACTTTCAATAGTTCATTTATACTTTGTAAATGATGTTTAGAAAAGGCTACGTCCACATGTTTACCGTTTATATCCAATGAATTAGGTATGAGGTCTAATATAAACAGGTGGTCTTTTTCATATCGGATGATATGCGTATCCTGTGAGCTGATAACTTCGAAAATGATGGAACAATCTTCACGTTTCAGTAGTTCTTTTATTCCCATCTGTATTTCCTTAGGCAATTGTAAAAATAAATCCTTAAAGATTGTTACGTGACTGCCTTTAGTCGTACTTTTGGAAGCAAATACAAATTCATCGTTAATTACACCGAGAATGGCAAGAAATCCGTTTTCTTTGGCACGAATTTCTACCGGAAAGGAGAGTGTATCAGCTAAACTGGGCCATTGTGTTTCCGGTCGTTCACCAATATTAAAGAATTTGTTATAGCTGCGTAGCTTAACGTCTCCCGTGATGCGATCTACAAATAAACCGCGGGCCTGAACGGTGCAATCATTCCATTGACGCTTATGAAATGCACGAGGTGTAAAGTTAAGGGAGTAAAGGTTCGGCTCGCAAGCTTTTACTTTCACCAGTTTAGAATTACCTATTATATTGATATCTTCATTTTGTGTAAATATGGTATGCTGTGACATTCTTTCAAAATCATGACGCATATAATTTTTATCATATATATCATTTTTTATGCCTTTTTTAGTAAACGTAGTTTCTACGATATCAATATATTTGAGTTCTCCTCCAAATTCCACTTCACCTTCTAGGCAATAGGAGTAGGTACCATCCGGTACATCTCGATGTCCATGAATCTGAATGAAATCCTGACAAAGTCCATTTTCATAGTTTTTATCATATATTTTAGCAATATCCGTTTCATAACTGCCATATCCTTTGATAAATGTATCCGTACTGATATACGTCATATTGGGTACATAGGATATACCGCCGTGAGAAACTAAATATTTTCTGCCATGAAATATGAATGGATAGCATTGACGAAGACGTTTATAAAATAGACGTAAATCACGTTGTAGCGAATTGATTTCTTTCTTAGACATATCTTTAATGATAGGGGCGATGACTTCCTTTAAGAAACTTTTTGATGTATTCAACTCTGTGTTAAAGGCGAAATTTTTGATATGCTTTTCATGATTGCCTTCCAGCATAATTGTATTCGGCAGTTCACTGAGTCGCATCATTTCGTAAAGCATTTCCTTGTTTTCAATGCCACGTTCCAAATAGTCACCGCAGAAAATGTATAATGTTTTTTCGTCCCAAGGCGTGATTGCCTTTTGTAATACCGTATAGCAGGCATGAATGTCGCCAATGACACGAATGCGATCATATTTTTCCGTTACATTAACAGTGAAGTAGTTGTTGATTTCATCTATTGATGTAATTTTTTTGCAGAAGCTGGGAAGGGAATGGGTATTTATCATTTTATACATGCGTTTGATGACTTGCTCAGGGACTCGCTTGTATTCTAAACGTGATGCATTACGTGTTAAACACTCCTCTAGAGTGGTTTCTTGTTCATAGTAATAGACGCTGTATTTATATCGATTGATTAATTCTTTATATCCATTGACGCTCTTCGGTGTGGTATGAGTGGCATCAAGAACGATGAAATCACCGTGGCTCATTCTTTGTTCTAAACAATCAAGTAACAGCTTCCATGCCGCATCATTGTCCTTTTGGGAAATATACCAGCCATCGTCACTGATAACAGGGCTACGTAAAAGCATACGGAAATGATCGGCTTCAAGGGTGTAAGCCTCAAGATTGTTGTCACGAATCCACTGAGACTTACCACTAGCAGGAGCACCGCGCATAAGTAGTAGTGTTCTCATAGTAATAATCCTCTCTCTGCCCAAAGGGCGAACATGAAATAATAAAGTATGTGAAACGAATTAATTTAAAGGATAGGTTGGAATAGAATAAAAAAACAGCCTCACGGAAATCCGAGAGGCTGTTTAGATAGCTTTTATATTATAAAGCATTCACTTTAGCTGCTAGATTGGATTTTTTGCGAGCTGCAGTGTTTTTATGAAGTATACCTTTGGAGGCTGCTTTATCAATTACGCTAGTAGCATGAACAAGTGCTTGTTTAGCTTCTTCTACTGCGCCTGCTTGAACAGCTTCAACGGTTTTACGAGCTGCTGTACGGATTTTAGATTTTACAGCGGCATTTTTCGCACGACGTTCAGCATCCGTTTTTACGCTTCTAATACTGGATTTAATATTTGGCAATTGAGTCACCTCCTTAAATTCGTTTCTTATACCTGAATGATTATATCACACAGCATATTGATACGCAAGAACTTTTACAGAGGAAGACTGATTATACTCCTTAATTTATAACATGGATTTTATGAGAGCCTTAATGCTCTATATGATATAATAAATGATAGAATTAAGTGAGGTGTATTATGAAACAATTAATGATCATAGATGGAAGCAGTTTATTATTTCGTGCGTTTTTTGCATTGCCTCCGTTGAGTTCCGCATTGGGAACGCCTACCAATGCGGTTTACGGTTTTTTGACGATGCTTATCAAGCTGTATGAAGAAATTAAACCGGATTATGTGGCGGTAGCTTTTGATAAGGGACGTCAAACATTCAGAACTGAATTGTACAGCGATTATAAAGGGAATCGTCCCGATGCACCGGAGGATTTGCGGCCTCAGTTCAGCCTTATTCAGGATGTTCTGAAAGCACTTGGCATCTGTGTCATTGAAGAAGAAGGCTTTGAAGGTGATGATATTCTCGGATCCTTGAGTAAAAAGTTCGGCTCCGATGATTTGGCGGTCAAAATTATCACCGGTGACCGCGATAATTTACAACTCATTACAAAGTACAGTCATGTGCTATTAACGAAGAAGGGCATTTCCGAAATGTTGGAGGTAACTCCGGATAACATGGAGGAACTCTACGGATATGGTCCTGATAAGGTCATCGATATGAAAGCTCTCATGGGGGATTCGTCCGATAATATTCCAGGGGTTCCTGGTGTTGGAGAAAAGACGGCTCTTAAGCTGATTACTGAATACGGCACTCTTGAATCCGTATACGATCATATTGAGGATATTTCCGGTAAAAAATTGAAGGAACGTCTTGCAGAAAATAAAGATTTGGCATTTTTGTCCCGTCAACTGGCAACGATTAAAACGGATATGGATTTATCCTATACGGTGGATGATTTTGTGCAGAACTTTCATCCCTCTGAGGTGCAACCTCTGTTTGAGACTCTGGGCTTTACCAAGTTGACACCGCGCATCGCACAGGTTATGGGCGGTGAGTCCGAAGCTTTTGGAGAACCGGGTTCTCTTTTTGCGCCTCAAGAGGAGATTTCTTTGGAAAATCTAGGTGATGCAAAGGATTTAACTGCAGATTACTATGACAAAAAAACGGTAGCGGTTCATGTTATATTGGATGGAAAATCCCCGTTCAGAGTTCCTGCCTCGATTTATCTGTCGAATGGGGATAGGGTTGTAAAAACAGATGACGTTAATGCCGTGCTTCCTGTGTTGAAGGGGGCTGAGACGCTTGTAACTACTCAGGCGAAAGAATTGCTGGAGGCGTTTAACGAGGCTGAACCTGCTCGGATATCTCTGTTTAATGATGACGGTACGGCACGGATTCATGATATATCACTATTGGCATATTTGCTTGATCCGACGCGGACTAATTACGGATATCTGTATTTGACCGAGCGTTTTTTCGTACCGGCTATTGCCAGTGGCAGTGTCGATGTGGAGTGCGTATCCATGGTGGAAGCTTTACTTGCCATGAATTCCGGGGCCTATGATGCCGCTCATAGAGAAAATGTATGGTCCCTATATGAAAGTATAGAATTACCTCTTACCCATACGTTAGTAGTAATGGAAAAGAACGGTATTTATATCGATCCTGAAAAGCTTTCAGAAACAACGGTTCGGTTTAAGGCCGAACTGGAAGCCGTACAGCAGGAGATATATGAACTTGCAGGGGAAACTTTCAATATTAATTCACCGAAACAGTTGGGCGTCATCTTGTTCGAAAAATTAGGATTGCCTGTCATTAAGAAAACGAAGACCGGTTATTCCACAGATGCGGAAGTGCTTGATATGTTGCGTAATGAGAGTCCGATTGTAGAAAAGATTCTCGCGTATCGATCTGTGGCAAAACTGGTATCTACCTATTTAGAAGGCCTTGCGGTATTAATTAATGAAAAGACGCATCGTATTCACACCAGCTTTAACCAGATGGTGACGGCTACAGGTCGCTTGAGTTCATCGGATCCGAATTTACAAAATATTCCGGTTCGTACGGAAAAAGGACGTGAGATTCGAGCTCTGTTCTATCCGGGGACGGACTATGACACATTGGTGAGTGCCGATTATTCCCAGATCGAATTGCGTATTTTAGCCCATCTATCCGGTGATAAGGCGTTAATTCAAGCTTTCAAGGACGGTAAGGATATTCACCGTTTTACGGCGGCGGAGGTGCTCGGAAAGGCACAGGAAGATGTGACAAGCGAAGAACGTTCTCATGCAAAAGCGGTTAATTTCGGTATCATCTACGGAATTTCCGATTTCGGTTTGTCCAGAGATCTCGGTATAACCCGGGCGGAAGCAAAAAATTATATCGAATTGTATTTCAGCCGGTATCCGAAGGTTAAGGAATACATGGACCGTATGGTGCAAGAGGCCCATGAAACAGGTAAAGTTCGTACTATGTTCGGCCGTCAACGGGAATTGCCGGATATTAACAGCCGAAATTTTAATCGTCGTTCCTTTGCGGAGCGCACGGCTATGAATACACCGATTCAAGGAACGGCGGCGGATATCATTAAAATCGCTATGAATCAGGTGGAAGAAAAGCTGGAAGAAGGAAAATTCGTATCGCGTCTATTGTTACAGGTTCATGACGAACTCGTGCTGGAAGCGGTAAATTCCGAACTCGATGCGGTGAAAGAATTATTGCGTAGCATTATGGAGAACGTTGTGGAACTGGAGGTACCGCTCATTGTGGATGTGCATAGTGCGGAAAATTGGGCCTTGGTGAAATAAAAGGGAAATCATATGAAAAAAATCGGCTTAACCGGGGGTATTGCGTCCGGTAAAAGCACAGTTTTATCATTTTTTAAAAAGCGCGGTATTCCTTATGTAGATGCGGATGTGGTAGCTCGGGAAGTGGTGGAGCCCGGAACGAAAGGGTTAGAAGCCGTAGTTGAGCATTTCGGTAGCGAAGTACTACATAAGGATGGCACTTTGAATCGTGAGATTCTGGGAAATATCGTTTTTCATGATAATTCGAAACGTGATGTATTAAATCATTGCTTAAAACAATATATTCGGGCGCGTATCATGGAGCTTACCGAAAAATACGAAGAGAAGAGGGTGCCCGTACTCATTTATGATATTCCTCTTCTAATCGAGGGGGAATGGTATACTATGATGGATGAGGTATGGCTCGTTTATGTAAACGAAACAACGCAGGTGCAGCGTTTAATGGAGCGTAATGGATATTCTCGGAGTGATGCGTTAGCTCGCATTCACAGTCAAATGAAACTTGACGACAAGAGGTCTTATGCGACTATAATTATAGATAATAACGGAGCTCCTCATGAGTTAGAGAAACAACTGCAATCTATATGGTCTACTCGGATAGACCCTGTTTTAAAGCCATTTGAGTGATTAATTTGATCGATAGAAGGGGGACTTATGAAACGCACAACAGCAACGGCGTTATCATGCGTCGTTTTGGGCTGGTTTTATTTTGCTCACCTTGACGATTTTGTAGCGCGCCAGTTTGTATATCCCTTTGACTATCGGGCGGAGGTTATGGCTGCCGCTGAAAAGGAAGATGTATCTCCCGCGTTAGTGGCCAGTGTGATTCTCGCTGAAAGTAAGTATAGAAATACGGCGGAATCCGAAACAGGGGCTCTCGGATTGATGCAGCTCATGCCGGAGACGGCACGTTGGATAGCGGAGCAGGTGGGACATGGTAATTATACCGACAGACAGTTAAAAGAACCGGCAACGAATATCGAGTTAGGGACCTGGTATTTAGCACACCTGTTAAAAGATTTTAACGGCGATGAAGTGATGGCTTTAGCCGCATATAATGCAGGGCGCGGACATGTTGAAGCATGGCTACAGGAGAATAAATGGAACGGGATGGTCGATACGATACCATTTCCTGAAACGCGAAGCTATGTAAAGGCCGTATTACAATATCAAGAAAGGTATGAAGCTTTATATGGACCGGATTATTGAATCCTGTAAGAACTTGGACTACTCATGGCTACCTCAGACCGTGGGGGATTTTTCCTTGTTCGTTACGGAGCCCGATGCTTGTACTGCTATACAGAAACGTATCGCTGCAGGTGAAAAGGTAATGACTGTACCCCTTTTTCATTATGAAAATACACTAGGATGGCGTTGGTGCGCCCTCTATGATAAAGAGGTGGAGGACTATACGGTACATGTGGAATTACCGCTTTTCTCTTTTGTAGATATATCTTTTGTTCGTGCGGATCTTGATTCGTTCTGGGCAGGATTACAGGAACGCTGTGTAAAAGGGCTGACGAATATGCTCATAAATCCGTCAGAAAATTTTACGTTCACCTATAAACGTCGAGGTATTCCTACATGGAATTTTTCAGAGGTTATGCCTGATGAACTGGAAGGTTTTGTGCGCGATGTAGATCCTGCACATGCTATTTGCATGATTAACGGATCCTTTATTATCGGTGAATATCGCAAGATGGATGAATGTACGGGGTTGCTACTGTATTATAATGAACTGCGTGATGAGTTCTTTGCTGAACTGCGATATAAAAACTATCCGGAAATCGATCATCATTTAGATGCAAAGAATTTAGATGATTTGAGCTCGCTCTTGCGGGAGTATCTTCAGATTGTATTGCATGATCTCAATGAGCGCAGCTTACAAGAATCCGTATAAGCATATCGGGTCGATTTCAAACTTGACACATTTGTGAAGACGTCTGGAAAATTTTTTTCCAATACCCGAAATTAGGGGATAATTTGTATATATATAGTAAATATGATATACTATATATGACTTTTATATAAATCTTTTAAAAGAGTGGGCGTATGTCCACTCTTTCATTTATGATTAACACTCTTAAGAAATACCTTAACTAAAAGATATATAGATTGTAGTAAATTGTTAGGAGGCGATGGCTATGAAAAGAGAGGCGGTGGAGGAATTTGTTTCCTCTGTAGTTGAAGGCATTATAGCCGGCACCGATATGGAGTTAGTCGATGTGGACTATGTGCGCGAGAGGGACTGGTATTTGCGTGTCTACCTTGATAAACCCGGTGGTGTGGATTTGGACGATTGCCAAGGGGTCAGTGAAAAATTAAGTGCGGTCCTCGATGAAAAGGATCCGATTAAGGAGAACTACTTGTTGGAGGTATCTTCTCCAGGTCTTGATCGGGTATTAAAAAAGGACAAGGATTTAGTTCGTTATAACGGTCGCGATGTTGATATTCAGTTATTTAAACCTATTAACGGCAGCAAACAATATGTGGGCACGTTACAAGGCTTTACGGATACAACTATGGACTTTACAATCAATGGTGAAAGCATTTCGTTTGAACGGTCTGCTGTTGCACAAATTCGATTACACCTTGATTTTTAATATATGGAGGCATACGAGTGAGTCAAGAATTAATTCAAGCGGTGATGGTGCTTACAAAGCAAAAAGGTTTTGCTCCTGAGGTTATTTTCGAGTCTTTGGAGGCTGCATTATTGCAGGCGTATCGCAAAGAACCTACATCTAATCCTGATGCATACGTTGTGATTGACCGTGAAACCGGCGATTATAAGGTAATGGCAAAAAAACAAGTTGTTGAAACTGTAGAGTTGCCGGAAACAGAAATCAGTTTATTTGATGCCCGAAAAAAAGATAAGCGTTTTGAAATCGGCGATATCGTTGAGGTAGATGTAACACCTGCCAATTTCGGACGTAGTGCTGCACATACGGCAAAACAGATGCTTATTCAACGATTGAAGGAAGCGGAACGAAGTGTAGTTTATGAAGAGTATTACAGCCGTGAAGGTGATATTATCACGGGTGTTATTACACGTGTTGAAGGCAAGAATGTATTTATTGATCTCGGTAAGACAGAAGCGATTTTACCGCCTACAGAGCAAATTGCGACGGAAACCTATCGCGAGGGTGACCGTATCAAATGTTATATTGTAGAGGTTAAGAAGACGACAAAAGGTCCTCAAATCATGATTTCCCGTACACATCCGGGCTTATTGAAACGATTGTTTGAGTTGGAGGTACCGGAAATTTACGAAGGTGTGGTAGAGCTTAAATCCGTTGCACGTGAACCGGGGATGCGTTCTAAAATCGCCGTGTACAGCCGTGATGAAAACATCGATCCTGTAGGTTCCTGTGTAGGACCGAAGGGACAACGTGTACAACACATTGTGGATGAACTGCATGATGAAAAAATCGATATCGTTAAATGGGATGAGGATCCGGCGATTTATATTGCCAACTCGTTAAGTCCTGCAAAGGTCGTATCCGTAGATGTGAGCGAAGAGGAAAAATCTTCCTATGTAGTAGTGCCGGATTACCAATTGTCCTTAGCGATCGGCAAGGCCGGTCAAAATGCAAGGCTTGCAGCAAAATTAACGAATTGGAAAATCGATATTAAGAGTGAAACTCAGGCGGCAGAGGAACCTTTCACGGGATTTGGTACTGCTGAGGGTGGTGAATAGTCATGAAACAGAAATCCCAACCTATGCGTACCTGTGTAGGCTGTGGTGAGTCCAAGGTAAAACGGGAACTAATTCGCGTGGCCTTGAGTCCGGATGGCGTTATCAGCATTGACCGCACCGGTAAAGCACCGGGACGAGGCGCTTATCTATGTTCATCCGTTTCCTGTTTTGAGCAGGCCTATAAGGCAAAACGATTGGAGCGATCGTTAAAACATAGTGTATCTCAAGAGATATACGAACAACTTCGACGTGATTTTCAAGAGACCGAGTAATCACTGGTTAAGATATTATGAATGAAGATAAAATTTTAAATCTCTTAGGATTAGCACAACGAGCAGGTAAGGTTGTTTCCGGTGATTTTATCGTGGAAAAAGCCATTAAGAGAAAGGAACCTAAGTTGGTCCTTCTCGCAGGTGACTGTGCATCCAACAATGAAAAGAAATATATACAATTAGCAGATATACATCATATCCCGCTTTGCAGTATTGCCACGAAAGAGGCTTTAGGTACGGCCATTGGCAAGGATGTTCGGGTAGTGGTAGCCGTATTGGATGATGGATTTGCAAAAGCATTATTAAAAGAGATTGATCGATAATAAGGGGGTATGCAGATGTCCAAAAAACGCGTCCATGAAATTGCCAAGGAGTTTGGCGTAGAAAGCAAGCAGGTCATTTCTATATTGCAACAACATAATTTTAAAATTACTACAGCTGTTAATTCTGTTGATGAGACAGGATATGACATTGTAAAAAAACAGTTAAGCAAGAAAGATGGTACAGCATCTAAGACTGTACATAAAGCACCTGCTAAAACGGCTGAACATAAACAGGTGTCTAAACCTCAAAAATCAGAGTCTGTAAGTCATAAAAAAGAGCAAAAAAAGTCGGACAACAAAACGCAAGAGCCGAAGAAACAGGAGTTAAAAAAGCAGGAGCATAAAAAACAGGCACCACAGAAAACAGAACAATCCAAACGTGATGATCATAAGCGAAGTAATGTGCGTCATGTACAAATAAGTGAACCTACGCGCAAATCTAGTGGTAATCAATCTGCCGGAGACCGTCCTAATAATCGTTCCAATAACCGCAACAATGACAATCGCAATAACGATAATCGAAATAAGGATAATCGTAATAGCGGTCGTTCTCATGATACTCGTAATAATGAGAACCGCAATAACGATAATCGTAATAACCGCAACGATGATCGCCGTAACAAGAAGAATAAAAAAGGCGGTAATAACCGTCCGCAATCCTTGTTATCCACATCTATGCAGAAGAAAAAAAATCGCGTAAAGCATCGTAATGAACAATACTTGCAACAAAAAGCGGAAGCTGAACGCAAGGCGGAAGCGGCTATCGCTACGGAAATCGAATTGAGCGGTTCTTTAACGGTTAAAGAATTAGCTGAAAAAATGGGTCGTGAAGTATCTGAAATCATTAAAAAGTTGATGCTTTTAGGTGTTATGGCCAGCATTAACCAGGAGGTAGATGTCGATACGGCTACTATCGTGGCCGAGGAGTTCGGCGTTACTGTAACGGAAGTGGAACCGGAAGAGGATCCAACGGATGTTATTGAGATTGAAGATGCACCGGAAACATTGAAACCTCGCCCTCCAGTTGTAACAATCATGGGGCACGTTGACCATGGTAAAACATCGTTGCTTGATGTTATTCGTCAAACAAATGTAACCGCAGGCGAAGCGGGCGGTATCACACAGCATATCGGTGCATATCAGGTTCGCTACAAGGATAATAAGATTACATTCCTTGATACACCGGGCCATGAAGCTTTCACAGCGATGCGTTTACGCGGTGCAAAGTCCACGGATATCGCCGTCCTTGTGGTTGCCGCGGATGACGGTGTTATGCCTCAAACTATCGAAGCTATTAACCATGCAAGATCTGCTGAAGTTCCTATTATCGTTGCCATCAATAAGATGGATAAACCGGGCGCAAATCCTGACCATGTAAAACAACAACTGTCCGAACATGGTCTCTTGCCTGAAGAATGGGGCGGAGATGTAATTATGGTGCCGGTTTCTGCAAAGCAGAAGCAAGGTATTGATGATTTGCTTGAAAATATCCTGCTCGTTGCAGAGGTTATGGAATTAAAGGCAAATCCTAATCGCAAAGCGTACGGTGTCGTTATCGAGGCTCAACTTGATAAGGGCCGTGGTGCCGTTTGTACAGTTTTAGTACAAAAAGGCTCCCTTCGCGTTGGCGATACGGTGCTGGCGGGTACGGCGTACGGTAAGGTTCGTGCCATGACTAATGAACGTGGTGAAAGGGTAAAAGTAGCCCGCCCTTCCATGCCGGTGGAAATCTTGGGCTTCTCCGAGGTTCCTCAAGCCGGTGAAATCATCAACGGTATGGATGATAATGAAGCACGGGCAATCGCGGAAAAACGTATTGCTAAACAACGTGTTCAGGAATTACAGGCTACACATAAGGTTACATTGGATGATATCTTCAATCAAATCCAACAAGGCGAGTTGAAGGATCTCAATATCATCATCAAAGCCGACGTACAAGGTTCTGTAGAAGCATTGCGTCAATCTTTGGAAGCGATTAAAAATCCTGAGGTTCGCATCGTTATCGTTCATGCTGCAGTAGGTGCTATCAACGAATCCGATATTATGCTCGCATCCGCATCCAATGCGATTGTAATGGGCTTTAATGTACGTCCTGATGCAAACGTTCGCCGTGCGGCTGAACAGGAAAAGGTCGACTTACGTACGTATCGTGTAATCTATGATGCCATTAATGACGTTGAATCCGCTATGCGCGGTATGTTGGCACCTCAATTTAAAGAGGTTGTCGTAGGCCGTGCGGAAGTGCGCCAGGTTATTTCCACACCGAAGGCTATCGTTGCAGGTTCTTATGTAACGGAAGGTCGTATTACAAATGACTCCGAAGTACGTTTGATTCGTGACGGCATCGTTGTTTTCGAAGGTAAGGTCGATTCTTTACGTCGATTTAAAGATGAAGTTAAGGAAGTAAAAACATCCTTCGAGTGCGGTATTTCCCTTGAAGGGTATCGCGATATCAAGGAAGGCGACGTTATCGAAGCATACTTGATGGAAGAAATTGCACCTCAACTTTAGGAGGTTATTATGAGTGACGTTCGTGTCAGAAAATTACAGGAATTTATCAAACAAGAGGTAAGTCAAATGCTGATGCGCGGATTAAAGGATCCTCGCATCGGCTTCACTACCGTTACAGATGTGCATGTGACGGGTGATTTACGAGAAGCTACTATTTACGTCAGCTTGTTTGGTTCCGATAAGGAAAAAGAAGATACTCTTATCGCATTAAAGCATGCATCAGGCCATATTCGTACCGAACTCGGAAAGGTACTTAAATTGCGCCATATTCCTACGATTACCTTTGATAAGGATACATCGCTGGATTACAGCATGCGCATCGAATCCCTTTTACATGAGATTAAAAAGGATGAAGAAACAAATTAACACAAAGGATACAGAACATGAGTAAGATTACAATTAATCAATTACATATGGCTCTGTGTGAAGCTAATTCTATTATGCTAACCGTCCATATCCGTCCCGATGGCGATGCTATCGGCTCTATGGTCGCCTTTTATGAAGCCCTTGTAGGGCAAGGCAAAACCGTATATATGGTAGTGGATGATGTAGTACCTGATAAATACACTTTCTTACAGTATACGGATCATATCCATGATGTAGCGTATTTTGAGTCCCATCCTGTGGATATTGATATGCTCATGGTTTTGGATGCTAGCACGTATGAGCGAATTGGCAAAGTAGGTGCACTCTGGAGTGCACCTATTTTTAATATAGACCATCATATTTCCAATACGGAATTTGCGGATCATCTATACTTAAAGCCTGAGTTTGCTGCTACCGGTGAAATCATTACCGATTTATGTGCAAAATGGAATTGGCCTATTACAGAGTCCATGGGGACCGCTCTATATATGGCTATTGCCACGGATTGCGGATTCTTTAAATTCAGCAATACAACGGCTAATACGCTAGAAATGGCTGCTAAATGTGTTGCTGCAGGGGCTAGACCTAATGTGATTTCAGAGACGATTGAGGCTGTATCGGCGGAGCGTCTCGATTTGACGAAGCAGATTATGCAGACCATTGAATTTTATAAAAATGATACTGTGGCTACCATCGAATTAAACAGAGAGGCTATGGCTATTCTCGGTGATGATACAGACGGTTTCGTGGATATAATCCGCAATGTAGATACGGTGGATATTTCCATTTTGCTGAAAGCCGAGTCGGATAATCGCACGCGTGTGAGCCTGCGATCTAGAGGGGCGGATGTAAACGCAATTGCTGCCCGTTTTGGCGGCGGTGGTCATATCCGTGCCGCCGGCTGTACGATTAATTTACCATTAACAGAGGCTAAACGCGTATTAATTGAGGCTATTAAATAATGGATGGTATTTTACCGTTTTTAAAACCGCCCGGCATTACCAGTCACGATGCGGTGGCTATATGTCGTCGTATTTTAAAAGAAAAACGCATCGGCCATAGCGGAACGTTAGATCCCATGGCATATGGTGTATTACCTATATTTCTCGGCAAGGCGACTCGCCTCATAGAATACACGGAGGGCTTTGACAAGACCTATGTAGCGGAATGTAAATTCGGTACCTTTACGGATACGGAGGATAGTTCCGGCAATCCGGTACTGCCCGATGCGGATATGTCTCTTAGAGCAGGTGTTCTCGTAGATGCTGAGGCAGGCTCGTCTTTTCTAGATGAATCTATTGGCAAGCCTGGTTTTGATGAACTACAAAGCACATTGAAAACCTTTGAAGGAGACCAGCATCAACGGCCCTCAAGATATTCGGCAATCAAGGTGAACGGTATTCGCGCTTATGAATACGCTCGTAAGGGGATTTCTGTAGAATTGCCGTTACGTCGAATTCATATTAAGCATATTGAACTCATGGCGTATGGATTTCCTTACTTCACAGTCCGTATTACCTGCTCAGGGGGCACGTATATCCGATCCCTGTTACGCGATATATGTATATCTCTTGGAATTCCTGGCACGATGACATCCTTGGCACGTACACAGGTGGGCCCTTTTGATATCTCCATGACCAAGATTGCTGAAGAGCTGATGGTCCATGGTGAAAGCTTACTATTACCGACGGATACGGCGGTTTCCCATCTTTCACAAGTCGTTGTAAATAGTGTACAATTAAGGATGATGATAGAAGGCAAGGAGTTACCCATTGGTAAAGATTTTGCTTTCACAGAAACAGGTCATCTCTATAGAGCCTATGGACCTCATGGGTTTATAGGTATTATGAAACGAACAGACCACACATTGAAGGTGGATAAAAATATTTTTATTAAAGGATAAGTATGAAGCAAATACATTCGTTTGATGAATTGCGCCAAATCAAAGATAGAAAAGTATATGCCTTGGGTACCTTTGACGGCATTCATAGAGGTCATCAGCGAGTTATATATAAGGCTGTGCAAGAGGCTAAATCAGCACAGGCGGTGAGTATCATTGTCACATTTGAACGTCATCCGTTGACTATTTTACATCCGGATAGAGTGCCGAAGTTACTGGTTCAGCAGGATGTTATGGACGATATTTTATCATCTATGGATGTGGACTATGTTTTACGGTTACCTATGACGGCAGGTTTATTGCGTGTCACGGCGGAGGAGTTCCTTAAAATTCTATGCAAAAACATGAATGTAGCCGCAATTGTAATGGGTGAGAATTTTACCTTTGGTGCGCAGGGGTTGGGAAATCCTTCCTATATACAGCAGTCATTAGGTTCTACGGACATCCGTGTTTTGGTACAGCCGTTATTACCTTGCGATTCTTTGGAAAAACCGATTTCCAGTACGGAAATTCGCAAGGCGATTCAAGAAGGACGTATGGAGGATGCCACAAAGTGGCTAGGTCGACCGTATCAATTCAAGGGGACCGTAATTAAAGGTGATCAACGGGGACGGACGTTGGGATTTCCTACGTTGAACTTGCTCTTACCTGATGAAATGGCGATTCCTCCCGATGGTGTTTATGCAAATCGTGTATGTATTGATGAGAAATGGTATAACGGAGTCGGCAATATCGGAGATAATCCGACCTTTAAGAATCAATATCATCGATGTGAAGTTCATGTATTTGACTTTGATCAAGATGTATATGGACAAAGTGTTATTGTTCAATTTATTTCGTATATACGGTCAGAGGTTAAATTCAGCCATTTGCAGGATCTAATCGATCAGATGAAAGTCGATGAAGAGAAAGCGTTGCGTATTTTGACTGACTCGTGAGGATAGAGGGGGTTCTAATGGATATTAAAGAAGCTCGTAAACAAATTGATAGCATAGATGCCGTATTGGTTAAAGAATTTGAAAAACGGTTAAACCTGATAAAGGAAATCGGGAAGTATAAGGATGAGCATCATTTGCCGCTTATCGATGAAGAGCGTGATGAAGATATCATTGCTTTGCACAAGGATCTTTGTAAGGATAAAAATTTGTCGCCATATGTGGAGAATTACTTAAAAACTGTTGTGTCCATGAGTAACGAGTTTTTGAAAGAGCATATGCATAAACACATTTTCCTTATCGGTATGCCCGGCGCAGGCAAGACGACGGTCGGAAAAATGCTGGCAAAGGAATTGGGGCGTGATTTTTACGATTTGGATCAGACCATTCAAGATAAGGTCGGTAAATCGGTGCAGAACATTTTTATTTACGATGGTAAGGATGCTTTCAGTAAATATGAATATTCCACGATTAAAGAACTCATCCGGAATAAACCGTCGGTGATAGCGACCGGCGGCGGTACGGTTACCTATGATAAAACGGTTAAACTCATGCGAAATAACGGATTGGTTGTATTCGTGAATCGCGATGTCAATCATATTCTGGATGATTTGGATTTGGAAATCAGACCTCTTGTAAAGGAAAGTATCGAGTACATTTTTAATGTTTATGAAGAACGGTATCCTTTATATGAAAAGGTTGCACATATTAAAATCGGTAATGAAGGCAGTATTACCGATGCGGTACAAGAAATCATTGAGGCATTGCCGAATACGGAGAAATAATGGACGCCATACGAGGAGTTGTATACCGAACTATATATGAAAATACACAGCGCACATATTGTGTGTTTATATTGAAAGATTATAATGAGGAATACATTACTTGTACGGGTAAGTTCGAATCGCCTAAGGAAGGCGAGGATATCGAAGTTCGTGGCCGATATGTGGAGCATGCGAAATACGGTTTTCAGTTTGATTCTTTCAGTATAGAGAAATTGAAACCCGATAATATGGGGGCCGCTAAATTATACCTGATGAATCTCGGCATCAAAGGCTTCGGTGAAAAATCTGTTGAAAAGGTGCTCGATTACTTCGGTATTCGGATCTTAGAGGTATTGCGCGAAGAACGACCTGAGGAAATCAAGGATGTACCGGGGCTGAGACAAAGCGTTAAGGATGAACTTTTTAATACCTTATTAGGGGAAGGCATTTTAGCGGATCTGAATCATTTCTTTGAAAGTCACCATATTTCATCGAAATGGAGCCGTACCGTTTATACATACTATGGGGTACAAGCCGTCGATGTAATCAAGGATAATCCGTATACATTGCTTCGCGTGGCTCAAGATATGGCCTTCGGAACGGCAGATACGCTGGCTGAAAATCTTGGAATTGCTGGCAGCGATATGCGACGACTTGAGGCCGGTCTTGAATGGATTTTACGAAATCTCGATAATCAGGGCCATACATGCTTACCGGTGGATCAGCTTATCGGTCGCATGGATGATCTGTTACAAACAGATGCAGATGATATTGCTGATTTTATTGAATCCTTATTGGAGCAAGGTGCTCTTTACAGTACTTATTACGATGATATTCTCTATATCTATCCGCCTCAGATGTATGTAGCCGAAGTGGAAGGCGCTAATTATACGCGTGACTTTCTACTGGAAGCTGACCCCATATCGCTTGATATACAGGGGTTTATCAATCGATTTGAACAGGAGAATCACATTACTTTCGGTGATGCTCAGAAGGAAGCCATCAAACTGTCTTTTTTTGAAAAGTTTTCCCTTATCACAGGTGGACCCGGTACAGGTAAAACAACGATTATCAAGGCCCTGGTGAAAGGCTTTCAATTAGGCGGCCTGGGGCGTATCATTCTCTGTGCGCCGACAGGGCGTGCTGCTAAGCGGCTGACGGAGGCGACGGAGTTTGAAGCGACTACGATTCATCGCTTACTGGTACCCGTCCAGGGGAGCGATTCATATGATTTTACGAAGAATGAAGATGATCCTCTCGAAATTGATGTTATCATCATAGATGAAGCCTCCATGTTGAATGTGCGTTTGTTTTATTCTCTCATGGCGGCTATTCCCAGGGAGGCTCATGTCATCATTGTGGGCGATGTGGATCAGTTGCCGCCGATAGGTGCTGGTTTTGTTCTTAAGGATTTGCTTGACAGTGAATGCGTGCCCTATACAAGGCTAAATCAGATTTATCGGCAGAATTCTGGTAATACAATTGTCGACAGTGCTTATGCTATTAATCGGGGTGATATGCCTAAACTCGATGGTAATGGCGATGAATTTTCTTTTATTCCTGTGAACTCTTATGATGCGCTGATGAAAGTTATCATTGATGTGTATAAGCGTGAGCAGGAGCATATAGAGGATGAACTGGATATTCAGATTATTTCGCCCATGCGTCGCGGGGAAGCGGGGAGTACACGTATATCACAATATGTACAACAAGCATTGAATCCTCCTGACAGTCATAAGGGTGAGGTTCGTGTTAATGGTATTACGTATCGCGTCGGAGATAAGGTTATTCAGATTTTGAATAACTATGATTTGGATATATTTAACGGTGAAATCGGTATTATTTATGCCATTTCGAGAACGGATATTTGTATCCGTTTTATCCATAAGGAAGTGCGTCTTTCTATCGATGATGCACATATGATTATGCCTGCTTATGCGATTACGGTGCATAAGAGTCAAGGCAGTGAATATGGTGTGGTGATTATTCCTTTTGTACCCCGATACGGCGGTATGTTGCAGAGAAATTTATTATATACGGCTGTAACACGTGCTAAGCGTAAGGTTATCATTGTCGGTACAACGAGTGCTATTGACCGTGCGGTTCATACGGTAAATGCTGATGAACGGTATACATTATTTAAGGAACGCATACAGGGGAGCTGTGATTCGTAATGAGCTTATGGGATTTTTTATTTCCTCCTACATGTCCGCATTGCGGTGCTGAGGTAGTATCACAAGGGGATTGGTGTGAATCCTGTTTTACCGAACTTTTACATATTCGCCATGTACCGAACAAGTTTTTACATTATTTGGATGATGTATGTATATTGGCTGACTATAAGGGCGGTATGAAGTCCATGATATATGATGTCAAATTTAACGAAAAAAAGGAGCAGTCCAAAGGGGCTGCTCCTTTTTTAGTATCGTACAACTTTTACATGCACAGAAAATTTAATAATGATACTGTAAATTCGCATGTATTTGATTATATTGTTCCTGTTCCATCCGGTGCAGCTAAGAGAAAACAACGAGGATATAACCAGGTGGATCTATTTTTTAAAACTTGGGCGGATGCATTACATCATATGTATCCTACCTATTTTGAGTGGCTTGATTGCCTTTACAAATTTGATACAGAGCGTGATATGTGGAGTCTGACATATAAAGAACGGCACGCTAATATTGATGGTGCTTTCATGATGCATTGTGATTATGATGATGTTAATCTGGAAGGTAAGAGAATTCTTATTGTGGATGATATTTATACTACCGGTGCCACCTTGGAGGCGGTAGCTAAAATATTGCGATTAAAGAGGCCGAAAAAAATAGAAGCCCTTACACTTGCCAGTGGGAGCTTCTAATGATAGTTCATACATTATTTGTATCTTAAATTAGTACATTAAATATAGAATTAGGTGTTATGGTTTGAGGCCAGAGCATAGACCTTTAGATAAAAACATAATTTATCCTAGGACATCGATAAAGGCTTTTACCACATCTGGATCGAAGAGAGAGCCTGATGCACTGAAGAGTTCTTCTTTTGCTTTCGCCTTAGTTTTTGCCCAAAATTCGGTGGATGGATTAACCGTTGTGTCATAATAATCAGCAACGGCGATAATACGGGCACCTAATGGAATATTAGCCCCGCGTAAATGCTTCGGATATCCGGAACCATCCCATTTTTCGTGATGATAGCGGATATAAGGCAAGATTTGCTGGCAACACGGATAATTTTCAATCATGTTGGCACCGCTTGCAGCATGTTGTTTATATTTGGACATTTCTTGTTTGTTCAGATATGGACACTTTTGTATAAGTGCATTAGGCACCATCAAGAGCCCTACATCGTGGAGTAAGGCGGCATGACGAATTTGCTCAATTTCATTTAGGGGCAACCCCATTTTTGCGGCGATACTGACTGCATAATTGGCAACCTGGATGGAATGCGTATATAGATGATAGCTTTTCATCTGTATCATCTGTAATAATTGTGCACTGATGGCCTCTAGACTATCTTTCTCCAATTCATACAGCCCTGACGGCTGCATTAATGATAACATAAACATAGTAAACCCCTTTACTCACCTACATAACATATTATACATCCCCAAGTATAAATGTTTATATCGTACAACTTTTGGTTCGTTCTTTATTAACAGTATACGTATTATACACCATAAAAATTTTTTTGTGTATGAGACATATGTTCTTCTATGATGCTAGTATTCGTATTTATCATACAAAAAATGATTGACTTTTTAGGAATGCAATAATAACAGTGCTTTAAAAATTTGATTTAATAAAAATGATAGAATTATGAAGAAATTTTTATGTATTCTATTCCTATTTTCTATACAACGAAAAAAAGACTTGAAAAATTTATTTTTATTCTACTGAGAATAAAGAGACAGTATGTTCGGACATATTATGTGGGGAAAAGTGTTATGTTTGTATGGTATTAAAAGAATACATCAATTAAATTCTACGGTTAAAAGACGGGTTAATAAGCGTATACCTAGACAGTAATGAGAATATTATTTATAATAACTTTATACGGGTCTGTGGTTGCAAGTCGATGCCAGTCGCAGGCGAAACGATCCACATAAGCAGCCCGAGAGGCTGTGAGCATGGTGCGGCTTAGGTGTAAGTCCTGCCGGTAACACGAGAGGAGTAGTAGTGGGGAGTCACAGACTTATGAGCGAACCTTCCAGCAGGCGAGTGTGGGGGCAAAAACCAGGTCAGCCGTATATAGGCACATGAGGCTTTTCTCATGTGCTTTTTCTTTTATACATATGTATATCGGTAAACGGTTATAAATCCTATGGTTAAAGTAAATAGAGTATACATTGATGTAATAAATATTCATAAGATGTATAGGCAAAGGGGATTATATCGGAAGTATGTCGATTAAACGGAATAATATATACAAAAATATTGACATATTTATACCTTATGTCTATACTATCAATATAGTAATTGAAAATTAAGTTTATGAGGGTGATACTATGTTACATAATAAATTAAAAAAACTAATTCTTGGTAGTTGTATGCTGATTATGGCCGGTGCTGTTGTAGGCGGTTGTGGATCAACCGCTGACACATCTAATAAATTAATTGTAGGTACGAATGCGACTTTTGTACCGTTCGAATTTAAAGATGAAAAAACACAGGATTATACCGGTTTTGATATCGAATTGATCCGTGCAATCGGCAAGCGTATCAATAAAGATGTAGAACTTAAAAATGTCGCGTTTGATGCGTTGATTCCGGCTTTGAATACACATGATATCGATGTGGCGGCATCCGGTATGACCATTACAAAAGCAAGAAGTGAAAAAGTGTTATTCTCATCTCCATATTATGAAAATGCTTTAGCCGTTGTATTTAAAGACGGTCAGAATATCAACTCTTTAGATGATTTAAAGGGCAAGAAAATTGCGGCTCAATTAGGTACTACAGGTTCCGATTTGGCACATAAAATTGAAGGTACTACGGTAAAAGAATTTGACCATAGTAACGAAGCTCTGTTAGAATTACAAAATGGCGGGGCTGATGCAACGGTTATCGATTTGCCTGTAGCACAATATTACACTACAAAACATCCGGACCAACAGATTAAATATATGGCATATCCGAATACGAAAGAATATCTCGGTATTGCAATTAATAAAGATAATAAGGCTTTACAGGAACAAATAAACAAAGCTATTGAAGAGATGAAGGCGGATGGCGAATTTAATGCATTATATAAAAAATGGTTTAATGTAGATGCACCTGCAGATATGCCCGTTGTTGTAGATTTTAAATAGTATAGGGAGTAATGAATGGACTGGAATGTCATATCTAGTAATTTGCCGCTTTTACTGCAAGGAGCCTTAGTAACAGTAGAAATAACCGCAATGTCGGTAGGCTGTGGATTTTTTATAGGTTTATTGGTGTCTTTAGCGAATTTATCAAATTTCAGTATAGTTAGACTATTGGCCAAATGTTATGTTGATATAATTCGTGGTACCCCTCTTTTGGTACAAATATTTTTAATCTATTTTGCATTGCCGATGCTTACAGGACAGAGAATCGATCCGTTTATTGCTGCTGTAACCGCATGTAGCATTAACTCCGGTGCCTATGTTTCTGAAATTTTCCGTGCCGGTATTCAATCTATCGATAAAGGGCAGATGGAAGCGGGACGTTCTCTTGGTTTGACTTGGGGGCAAACGATGCGATATATCGTTATGCCGCAAGCTTTCAAAGCAATAATTCCTCCATTGGGGAATGAATTTATTGCGATGTTGAAAGATTCTTCATTGGTTTCTGTTATCGGGTTTGAAGAGTTAACACGTCGCGGTCAATTAATTATCGCAAAAACGTATGCGTCATTTGAGATTTGGGGAACCGTTGCCATTATTTATCTCATAATGACGGTGAGTATTTCTCAATTAGTTGGATACCTTGAAAGGAAATACAGCATTAAATGATTAGATTAGAAAATGTACATAAAACCTTCGGTAAAAATGAAGTACTTAAAGGTATCAACTTGCATATTGAACAGGGGCAAGTTGTGGTAATCATCGGCCCATCCGGTTCCGGTAAAAGTACGGTGTTGCGTACGATGAATTACTTGGAAGAACCTACATCGGGCAAGGTTATTGTTGATGGCATGGATTTGGCTGATAAGACCAAGTTGAACGAAGTACGCGCTGAAGTGGGCATGGTATTCCAAAACTTCAACTTATTTCCTCATATGACAGTAATGGAGAATCTAACATTGGCGCAAAAGAAGGTGCGTAAATTATCTGATGAGGACGCTAAGAAAGTCGGACAGGCTTTACTTGATCGAGTAGGTTTAGCCGATAAAGCAAATGCGTATCCCGATTCCTTATCGGGCGGGCAAAAACAACGTGTGGCTATCGCTCGTGCGTTAGCGATGAAACCGAAAGTAATGCTTTTTGATGAGCCGACTTCCGCTCTTGATCCGGAAATGGTTCGGGAAGTACTTGATGTTATGAAGTCTCTTGCTTATGAAGGGATGACGATGGTTATCGTTACTCACGAAATGAATTTTGCGAAAGAAGTGGCGGACCGAGTGCTGTTTGTAGACGGCGGCTTAATCTTAGAGGACGATACGCCTAAACATGTATTTGAATCGCCGACGAATGATAGAACAAAATTATTCCTATCTAAAATTTTATAATGATCAATCATAATCGATAGACATCAGATTAGTCATAATTGAGAGATATTAAGAGGTGTGATTACATTGCGTTGTAATTACATCTCTTTTTTGTTCATAAAGAAAACTGAAAAGGTTCATATTTAAATTCATGATAAATGAATGCCTTTATACCTATCAAAAATTATGATGATAGTAATTTATAGTCGTGAAAATGAGTCTGTTAAACAGTGAATGTATAGACAGTTAAATCTGTAAAAATCGATTATACCTATAAATATTTGTGATATAACAATAATTTATGCATTCGACGGTGTAATTGATAATTTTTAATGCATACTTTTATTATTAATATAATGTTGATTTGCTTTTAATATGAACTCTTATAATTCAATTTATAACAGATGTTGCGGGTATAATAAGAAAATTATCTCCATTAAAAAGTTTTTGTATATTCATTAAGCGCACGGTTAATAACGTTTGATATTTTATACATGCTGTGTTATGATACAAATGTAGTGCAAGACAGTAAGACAATATATATATTTTTAGGAGGATGTTACCATGTTAGGTAAAGTGAAATGGTTTAGCGCAGAAAAAGGTTATGGCTTTATTGAAAGAGAAGACGGTAGCGATGTGTTCGTGCATTACTCTGCAATTCAAGATGAAGGATTCAAATCTTTGACTGAAGGTCAAAATGTTGAATTTGAAATCGTTGATGGCAACCGTGGCCCTCAAGCTGCAAATGTTGTTAAAGCGTAATTACATACTGAAAAATACATAAGTACAACATAAATTAAGATCCCGATATCCTTTGGTATCGGGATTTTTTGAGTTATCTTATAAAGCGATTTTATAATTCTGCAAAAATTAAAAAATTTTTTCTAATAAAAAGAGGAGTTTAACGGTCTTATGTAGAAATACTAAATATAGCACGAGACATTAGTATAAATTATGTAAAGCACTCGTATCTCGTGGTTGATTTTTAGAAAGGGTGTTGACTTATGAAAGTAGCTATCAGAGGTAAAAACATTGAAGTGACAAATGCTCTTCGCGAGTACATCGAAAAAAGATTGAGCAAATTGACCCGTTACTTTGATGATGAATTAGATGCACAAGCGGTGCTATCCGTTGTAAGAGATAAATCTACTATCGAAATTACTTGTTTTGTGGATAAAATCGTACTTCGCGGTGTAGAAACAAATGATGATATGTATGCAGCTATCGATTTAGTTGTAGATAAAATTATTCGACAAATTCACAAACATAAAACTCGTTTAGCGAAACGTTTCAAAAAACAGGAAGCGTTCCATCCTGCTCAACTGGATGTACCTGTGGAAGAAGAAACCATCGAAGTTGTAAAACGGAAACATTTTGCAGTACGTCCAATGGATGTAGAGGAAGCTATTTTGCAAATGAATCTTATCGGACATGATTTCTTCATGTTCTTTAATGCGGAAACGGAAAGTATGAATGTCGTATATCGCAGACATGATGGGTTCTACGGTTTGATTGAACCGGAACTTCAATAATTGATAATATCGGTTGACCATTTATTCTAAACTCCTTTCTATTGTCAGCGTCGGCCGATCATTATAAAAAAGTGGATGACTATTTATGTCATCCGCTTTTTATGTGTAGATTTTTCGAGACCGACTGTCGATGAAAGTATATCGAGTTAAAAATGAATATCAAGTTAAAAATATATCTTTTAATTTTGAGTTTATTATGGAACGGTAATGTGGAGAAATAATAGTAAAAGGCCTTTGAATTCTTTGACTATTAAAGGCGTTTTCGTTATAATAAATTAGATAAGATAATGTAAGATGTCCTGTAGAGGAGTGATTTGTTTGTTAGGCTTTTTACAAAGGCTAATTGGCAATAATAGCGCTCATGAAATTAAGAAGATGCGCACTATTGTCGACCATATTAATGAAATTGAACCTAATTATGTAAAACTCAGTGATACTAATTTAGTTGCTAAAACCGATGAGTTTAAGCGTCGCATACAAAAGGGTGAATCCCTGGATGATATATTACCGGAAGCATTTGCTGTCGTTCGTGAAGCATCTAAACGCGTGTTGGGAATGCGTCATTTTGATACGCAAATGATCGGCGGCATTGCACTTCATCGTGGAAATATTTCAGAAATGCGTACCGGTGAAGGTAAAACCTTGGTAGCGACATTACCGGTATATTTAAATGCCCTTACAGGTAAAGGCGTTCATGTTGTTACCGTCAATGATTATTTGGCTACGCGTGATAGCGAGTGGATGGGGAAACTATATAAATTTTTAGGACTATCTGTCGGTCTTATCGTGGCAAACCTTGATTATAACCAACGTAAGGAAGCTTATTCTTGCGATATTACATATGGTACAAATAATGAGTTCGGGTTTGACTATCTGCGTGATAACATGGTATCCGATGCATCGCAAATGGTGCAACGACCTTTGAATTATGCTATCGTCGATGAAGTTGACTCTATTCTTATCGATGAGGCTAGAACCCCATTGATTATTTCGGGACCGGGTCAACGCTCTACGGATAATTATTATAAATTGGCTAAAATCGTTCCTCATCTTGTAAAAGATGAAGACTATACGATTGATGAAAAACAGAAGACCATTGCGCCTACAGATTCGGGTATTGCTAAAGTAGAAAAAATGCTTGGCGTTGAAAACTTGTACGATTCTGAAAATATCGAGTTGAATCATTTGCTCGGTGCCTCCTTACGTGCTTACGCAATGATGCATCGCGATGTCGATTATGTGGTCAAGGACAATGAAGTCGTTATTGTCGATGAATTTACAGGACGTTTGATGTTCGGCCGCCGTTATTCCGATGGCTTGCATCAGGCAATCGAAGCAAAAGAAGGCCTGCAGGTTGAACGTGAAAGCCAGACCTTGGCATCCATTACATTCCAGAACTATTTCCGTATGTATGAAAAATTAGCAGGTATGACCGGTACGGCTAAAACGGAAGAAAAGGAATTCAACGATATTTACGGATTGGACGTACTGCCGATTCCACCTAATAAACCGTTGGCCCGTGTGGATTTACCGGATCAGATTTTTAAAACGAAGGCTGCTAAGTATCGTGCCGTTGTACGCAATGCTGTAGAGCGTCATCAGAAGGGGCAACCGATTTTGATCGGTACAACTTCCATCACACAATCTGAAGAACTTTCAGATATGTTATTACGTGCCGGTGTACCTCACAAGGTTTTGAACGCGAAACATCATGAAAAAGAAGCGGAAATCGTTGCAGATGCGGGCCAAATGGGTATGGTGACCATTGCCACGAATATGGCCGGCCGCGGTACTGATATTTCCCTCGGTGAAGGTGTGGCTGAACTCGGCGGTTTGGCTATTTTAGGTACAGAACGTCATGAAAGCCGTCGTATCGATAACCAATTGCGCGGTCGTGCAGGCCGTCAAGGTGACCCGGGGTCATCGCAGTTCTTCTTGTCCTTAGAGGATGATTTGATGCGTATCTTTGGTGCCGATAATATTTCGGGTATCATGGATAAATTAGGCATGGAAGAAGACGAGCCTATCGAACATTCGTTGATTACTAAATCAATTGAACGGGCTCAAAAGAAAGTAGAAGATCATAACTATAATATTCGTAAGTATGTCCTTGAATATGATGATGTTATGAATCAACAACGTGAAGTTCTGTATGAACAACGTCGTCGCATTTTATGCAATGAATCATTGCGTGAAACTATAGATGAAATGATTAATAAGCTGGTGACTGAGTCTGTAGATACTTATGCGGATGAAAAACTCTATCCGGAGGAATGGGACTATGAAGGCTTATATAAACATTTGAGTCAATACTTCTTAACAGAAGATATTATGTCAGCTCAAGACATGGAGGAATATAGTCGTCAGGACCTCTTGGAACGCTTATTGGATATTGCTCATGAAGAGTACCAAGACCGTGTGGATATGCTTGGCGAAGCTATGTTCGGACAACTTGAAAAGGCTATTATGTTGCGCGTTGTTGATAACAAATGGATGGAACATTTGGATAATATGGACATGCTGCGTGAAGGTATCGGCCTTCGTGCATATGGACAAAAAAATCCGTTGGTGGAATATAAATTTGAAGCCTATGAAATGTTCCAACGTATGATTGAAGCGATTCAAGATGAGACAATCATGGCGTTATACAAAATTCGTGCACAATTGATTGAGGAAATTGAACAACCTGTTGATCACTTGGAAGGTGCACAACCCCATCATGAAGATGTGTTGGAGCCACAAAATATAGATTAAAATTTGTG
The DNA here is from genome assembly GCF_000517785.1 of Veillonella sp. AS16. NCBI lineage: Bacteria > Bacillati > Bacillota > Negativicutes > Veillonellales > Veillonellaceae > Veillonella > Veillonella sp. AS16. The sequence goes on from NZ_AZYX01000007.1 coordinate 195,543, forward strand.
AATGGCACGTTGCTCAGTGGGAGATCTTTTGGGCAACGGCCATTTTGCATTTTACTGGAATCATTATCGAAGGTGGTGAACATAAATTGTTAGAGGATTTAAAACCGATTATTGCAAACCTGGAAGAACGAATTTATGGAATGAGGGATTCACTTTAACATCGCTCAGAAGGAAGAGCGGATTTTTACGCTTGACGTGCAGATGAGTGATCCCACATTTTGGGATAATCCGGATAAGGCCCGTGAGATATCTCAAGAGGCGACACAACTGAAAAATGCTGTGGAAGGTTATAAACAATTGGTTAGCGATATTGAAGATGCCGGTGTTATGCTGGATATGGCTATTGAGGAAGACGATTCTTCAATGGAAGGCGATATTAAAGATTATGTTGACCATATTGAAGAAACCGTTGAGAAACAAGAAGTATTGCTCTTATTGAGCGGTGAATATGATGCGAATAATGCGATTCTGACTTTCCATGCCGGAGCCGGCGGCACAGAGGCACAAGACTGGTGTTCTATGCTGATTCGTATGTATTTACGATGGGCTGAAAAATCGGGATATTCTGTTGAACTTATGGATGAACAGCCCGGCGATGAAGCAGGTATCAAATCTGCCACATTTCTTATTAAAGGCGAAAATAGTTTCGGGTATTTAAAATCAGAAAAGGGTGTACATCGTCTTGTTCGGATTTCACCATTTGATGCGGCGGCGCGTCGTCATACATCTTTTGCAGCTGTCGATGTTATGCCGGAAATAGATGATACGGTGGATATCAATATCGATATGAAGGATGTACAAGTCGACACATATCGGGCCAGTGGTGCCGGCGGACAGCATATTAATAAGACCGATTCCGCTGTCCGTATGACTCATAGACCGACGGGAATCGTCGTACAATGTCAGTCTCAACGCTCTCAAATACAGAATAGAGAACAGGCATTACGATTATTGCGGGCTAAATTATTCGAACTGGAACTAGAAAAACAGGCTGAATTGAAGGAACAAATCGGTGGTACCTATCAGGCCATTGAATGGGGAAGTCAAATCAGATCCTATGTATTCCATCCATATAATCTTGTAAAAGATCATCGTACCGGCGTGGAAACTGGCAATGTACAATCCGTTATGGATGGTAACATTGATCAATTCATCGAAGGGTACTTGAAAAAGGAAGCTAATTTAACAATTTAGGAGACATGATGAAAAAGCTTTTACTCTTTTTACTGGTGCTTGTTGTGGGCATCTTCTTAGCGACTCAATTTTTATTGCCTAACTATGTAGAATCGCGCATTGAAAAGGAAATCAATAAGTCTCTACAACCCGATTCTCAAGTGGTTAATGTAGAGGTGCAGCCCGGCTTTAAACTGTTATATGGGGAAGCGGATGAAGTGTCGGGTACACTTAAAAATGTACGATTAGGCAAATTGAATTTTGCAAACTTTGACTATGATGCAAAGCAAATTTTAATTAATCCTGTTTCTTTGATTGCTAATCAGGAACTGGATGTGATTAGCGTGGGGAAAGCTAGCATCGACGGTGTTATTACAAGTGCGGATTTATCTGCATTTTTGAGTGAACAAGCAGGTAACACCATTAAAGATGTTAAGGTGAACATCGGCAATGATAAGATTACCTTATCCGGGGATATGAATGTTGGTATGGTGTTCCGTGGTACTACTCAACTTGAAGGTGCGTTGGAATTAAAGGGAAATACATTGGTTTTTGCGCCTAAGAGATTTACTCTTAACGGTGCAACGATTCCGGGTTTCACATATGGTATTCTGGAAACTACAGAAATTTACGATTTCAATACGTTCCCGATTCCTGTGAAAGCGGAACGTATAGACGTTACTAATGGGGAAATTCATATCAAAGTTATCCCTGTACTCAAATAGAAAGGATTTGCCGTGAATCGTCGGAGCGCACAAAAAAATAAGTATTCTTTGATTCTTATACTTTGTATTATTGTTGGTTTATTATCATCGTTATACTTGGTATTTGAACGACATCAAATTGAAAAGTCTCAAAATCATATTGAAAATATTGTTGACTACGATGCGGTATTGCGTGCCAATGCCTTTGAAAAAAGAAGTCAGGAAGAAGCTTTTGATGCATTGCGGAATGCAGGTGTCACAGCATTTGCCATTTATGATCGCACATTGGAAAAGGCGCACGATGCCGGTCAAATCAGATTATTGACTGCTCAAGATATGAGTTCCGTTCGTGTTAACGGAGCATCTGTAAAACCGGGGGCTCTGTATATAGCACTTGCCTCAGGCAAGGAAGGTTATTACAAGGAAATTCGTGAGGATTTGTATCATCGTATCGGCAAGGATAAGGTACATGAACTCAACACGAGCATAGGACCTGTTATTGAATTATACGGTGCTACAGAAGATAGTTATAAAAAGATGAATCTCGGCATTTCCAAATTACAGGCTGAGGAAGTGGCCAATAAAGGCTTTAATGTTATTGTCCGACCTACTAACTACAGAAATGTAACATCTGAAGATATTCAATACGTCTTTAATCGCCTAGATGGAGTGCCTCATGTGACCGGTATGATTTTTGCCGGGAAAGAGGCTCTGGGGGCACCGAATCATATCGATGAAACAGTGGAACTGTTAAATAAACACCATATCCCATTAGTCGGTATTGAGGCGGTAAACCAGCTGCAATACGAGCCACAACAAGGCTTTCTTGAAATGGCTGCCAAGAACGGCTATAGTGTAGGACGAGTTTATACAATCGCTAAAGATGAATTAAAGAAAATCACACCTGAAGAGTCCGCCCAGCGCTTCTATATCAGTGATATTGAACGCAATATTCGCTATAATTTGTTCCCTGTATATGAAACCGGTCAAAATAATGAGACCGTGTTACAAACGACAATTAATTATATTGCGATGGCAACAGACAAGTTATCTGCAAAAGGCTATGAGTTTGGTCCTGCCGATATTTATCCGGCGTATACGCCGAATCCTCTACTTGTCGTATTGAGTATGATCGGTGCGGTGGCATTGTTTGTATATGTGGCGCAGATGTTCATACCTATGCCTAAACATACGCAGTTAGTTGCATTCTTTGGTATCTCTTTAGTGTCTATCATAATTTTTATTATTACGAGCGGCACGTTGATTACTCAGATTTGGGCCCTTTCATCAGCTGTACTGGCACCTGTAGGTGCTATGATTTGCCTGATGGAGGAATGGCGCCGGTATGACGCTTCTCGCCCGTTGGGGACGGTTAAATCCATACTGCTTTCCGTGTTATACCTTGTTGTCGCCGCATTATTCGCGGCTATAGGGGGAATGTTCATCGCAGCTCTCCTTGGAAATACGAAATTCTTTATGGAGTTTGCACTCTTCAGAGGTGTTAAATTAACATTTGTATTGCCGATTATTCTTGTAATGATAGCTTATTTACAACGGTTTCCCCTCTGGAAAGGGCGCATGATTAACTCTAAAGAAGAAGCCAAACAGTTCATTATTGAGTTTCTTACGATGGACGTTAAGTTTTATGTGTTCTTTATCATTGCCGCGTTAGGTGGTGCAGCTTGGGTATTTTTAGGGCGCAGCGGTCATACGGCAGGCGTGCCGGTGCCGGGTTTTGAATTGATGCTTCGCCGATTCCTTGAGAATACACTATATGCACGACCTCGTGAAAAGGAATTTATCATTGGACATCCTATGTTGATGTTAGCTACTTTTGGATTCCTTAGAAACTGGCCTACAGTAATTCATTTTGTTTTGACTATTACCGGTGTTATCGGTATTGCATCTATGGTTGAAACATTCTGTCATATTCGGACCCCTGTATTTATGTCCATCATGCGAGGCTATGATGGATTGCTTATAGGTGTTATTATCGGTCTTGCGTTGATTATTGCGATACGTTTTATGATGTACGTAACACAATGGTTTCAACAGCAGGAGGTAAAACATGAGTAATATTGTTATCTCCGGTTATTACGGCTTTGGCAATGCCGGTGATGAAGCCATGTTATGTGCTATCGTTGATGCCATTCGTAAGGAAGAAGCTGATGCGCACATAACGGTTATTTCGGGGAATCCGCAAGAGACCAGTAAGAAACATGATATTCATGCTGTCGGTACTTTTTCAGCATTAGGTATCGTGAAAGCCATTGCGAGCTCCGATTTGGTCATCAGCGGGGGCGGCAGTCTTTTACAAGATGCGACGAGTATACGTAATACATATTATTACTTGAGTATTATGGGTCTCGCAAAGCTGATGGGGAAAAAGGTTATGCTTTACTCTCAAGGTATAGGACCTCTCAATCGCAAATCTACACGACGTGCCGTAGGATGCATGTTGAAATTCGTAGATGCCATTACGGTACGCGATTCTATTTCTAAAGATGAATTGGAATCCTTAGGAATTGAGAATGTAGAGGTTACCGCCGATGCGGTACTGGCTATGAATAAAGCTGATATATCTATCGGTCAGCATATTTTAGACGGGTACACGTCTAGGTTGCCTGATACCGTGATATCACCTAGGCGTATTGGTGTTGCGGTACGCAGCTGGAAAGAGGATACGGAGTATCGGGAATCGCTGGCTAATGTGTTGGCGCGTTTACAGGAACAGGACCAAGTAGAAATTATATTTATCCCTATGTCTCATCCCGAGGATACTAAAGAAGCAAAACTGATTGCCGGTCTTATGCCGAAGGGGGCTATTGTGTTAGAAGGCCCATTTTCCACAGAGCAGCAATTATCTTTATCCGGAAATGTGGATCTGATGATCGGTATACGTCTCCATGCATTGGTGTTCAGTTCTCTCATGGGAAAACCTGTTATCGGAATCTCCTATGATCCGAAAATCACCAGTTTTTTACATATGATTGGTCAAGAACCGATTGGAACAATGACTCATTTGAGGGAAGAAGCATTATATAGACGTTGCCATGAATTATTGACGTCAAAGACTGTTTATCAGGAGTCCTATGACCGTATCCAAGCATTGAGATCAGATTCTCAACGCAATGCGGAAATCGCTATTTCATTGTTAAAGGATTTCTAATTATATATGGATAGTATCCAGAAAGTGAGGTCTCTATGGCTGCATTAACACAAGATGTTAAACAATTAGTTCAAGAGAAAGCAAAAGCTATTCGCGTTAGTATTATACAGTCTGTTACGGCTGCCAAATCAGGGCATCCCGGAGGTTCCTTATCTATCGCTGATGTAATGGCATTGCTTTATTATGTAGAGATGAATGTGGATGCTAAAAATCCTAAGAATCCCGATAGAGACCGCTTTGTATTATCTAAAGGGCATGCGGCACCCGCTTTGTATGCGACATTGGCGGAAAAGGGATATTTTCCGAAAGAGGAGCTCCTCAATCTTCGCAAAATCAATCATATGTTACAGGGCCATCCGGATATGAAACATACACCGGGCGTGGATATGTCTACAGGTTCTTTGGGACAGGGTATATCTGCAGCCTGTGGTATGGCTTTAGCCGGTAAAATCGATAATGCTGATTATCGTGTTTACTCCATTCTCGGAGACGGTGAGCTCGAAGAGGGACAAGTATGGGAAGCAGCTATGTTTGCCGGCCATTATAAGCTAAACAATCTGACTGCTTTTGTCGATTTTAACGGATTACAAATTGATGGAGATATTACAAAAGTATTGTCTCCATTGCCGATCCCTGAAAAATTTAAAGCTTTCAATTGGAATGTAATCGAAGTGGATGGTCATAATCTCGATGAGTTGCACGATGCCATCGAAACGGCAAAGGCTTTCACAGAAGGACCTACATGTATCGTAATGCACACCGTAAAAGGTAAGGGCGTCGGAGAAATGGAAGGTCAAGCCGGCTGGCACGGCAAGGCTCCGAGTGCTGAACAAGGTACGGAGTTTGTGAATGAAATTATGGGGGTGCAATAATGGGTAAAGCAACACGTGAAGCATATGGCAATGCACTGGCTCGCATTGGCAAAGCCAATCAGAATATCATCGTTCTAGATGCGGATTTATCTAAATCCACCAAGACCGATACATTTAAAACGGCATGTCCCGAACGTTTTTTCAATGTGGGTATTGCGGAACAGAACTTGATTTCCGTCGGTGCAGGATTGGCTGCGGCAGGAAAGATTCCGTTTGTATCTTCCTTTGCTATGTTTGCGACGGGACGTGCGTTTGAGCAGATTCGAAATGCTGTATGTTACCCGAAACTCAATGTGAAAGTATGTGCCACTCATGCGGGAATTACCGTTGGTGAAGACGGGGCGACTCATCAGAGTTTAGAAGATATTTCCTGTATGCGTACATTGCCCAATATGACGGTTATCGTTCCGGCTGATGAACGGGAAACAGAAGCTGTTATTGAATGGGCTGCGTCTTATGAGGGACCTGTATATGTTCGCTTGGGCCGGGCCGGAGTAGAGGATGTAACGGCAGAAGGTTATACGTTTAAACCGGGCAGATCTACAACGCTAGCTGATGGATCCGATGTAACTGTCATCGCATGCGGCGCCTTAGTCGGACCTGCACTTGAGGCGGCTAAAATATTAGGTCAGTCCAATGTATCGGCTCGTGTTATCAATATGGCATCTATTAAACCTATCGATACTGATGCTATTGTAAAAGCAGCCGCTGAAACAGGTGCTATAGTGACTGCGGAAGAGCATAATATCATCGGCGGCCTCGGTTCTGCCGTGGCGGAAGTAGTGGTGGCTGATAATCCGGTACCTATGGAATTCGTCGGTGTTCAAGATACGTTTGGGGAGAGCGGGACACCAAAAGAATTGATGGTAAAATACGGTTTGTCCGCAGATGATATTGTGGCAGCAGCAAAACGTGTAATCGCTCGTAAGTAATAAAAGGGGACCCCCATGATTGAATTTAAGAATGTTAGTAAAGTTTATGATAATGGTTCCATTGCATTAGATGACGTTTGCTTGACGATTAATGACGGCGAATTTGTGCTTATTTGCGGTCACAGCGGTGCAGGGAAATCAACATTATTTAAATTATTAACTCATGAAGTCGTACCGGATTCGGGTACTGTTCTTGTTGATGAGTTTGATGTTACGCGCATGAAACGCGGTAAAATTCCAAAGTTGCGTAGAAAACTGGGCGTAGTATTCCAGGACTTCCGTCTTTTACCTAATAAGACGGTATCTGAAAATATCGCCTTCGCTCTCGAAGTAATCGAGGAAAAACCAAAGGTGATTAGAGAGAAAGTAAGTCATGTTCTTGAATTGGTGGGTTTGACTGATAAGGCGAATGACATGCCGGAGGATTTATCCGGCGGAGAGCAGCAACGCGTTGCAATCGCTCGGGCTATTGTCAATCGCCCGACCGTTCTTATTGCTGATGAACCGACGGGAAATTTAGACCCTACAACGAGTCGGGATATTGTAGATTTATTTAAACATATCAATAATTTCGGCACTACCGTTATTATGGTTACTCATAATATGGATATTGTTTCGTACTTAAACAAGCGTGTTATCCGTCTTAAAGATGGTCGTGTACAGAGTGATAATATGAGAGGTGCAGAAGTTAATGAAGCCTAGAACATTAAAATACTTTTTCAAAGAAGCCCTCAAGTCGATGAAGCGCAATGGATTAATGACATTGGCATCCATTTCGACGGTGGCATTATCCTTATTCATGCTCGGTGTTTTCCTTTGCGGTGTTATAAACTTGAATAATATGGCATCCAGCTTGGAAAATCAGGTGCAGCTAAGTGTATACCTTAAGGATGGTCTGACAACGGATCAGATTATGGCTGTGGGAAAACAGATAAAGGCGATTCCGAATTTAAAACATTTGGAATTTGTAAATAAAGAACAGGCCATGAAGGAATTTAAGGAACGTTTGGGGGACCAGCAACAGCTGGTAAATGCTTTAGGTGGGGTGAACCCGTTACCTAATTCGTACGTATTGACCTTTGATAATCCGAATGATGTAAAGACGACCGCTAAACTGGTGACAACCTTCCAAGGGGTTGAAAGTACTCATTACGGGCAAGATATTGTGGAGGAGTTATTCCGCATCACTCAAGTTATCAGAATCGGTGGCATCGTATTGATTGCTTTCTTAGCGGCTGCTACATTGTTTATCATTTCCAATACAATTCGTCTTACCGTATTTGCACGTCGTAAAGAAATCGCCATCATGAAATACGTAGGGGCTACGAATGGTTTTATTCGTTGGCCATTCTTGATTGAAGGTATGTTGTTGGGCTTTATCGGGGCCGTCATTGCCGTTCTTTGCGTAGGTGAGTTTTATCATTTCATTTCGATGGAAGTATCCGAATCATTGGCATTCTTTCCATTAGTACCGATGTTCCCATTTTTCTATGATGTAGCACTATATATCTTAGGTGGCGGCATCGTAGTCGGTGCTATCGGCAGTACTATTTCTTTAAAACAATATATGAAGGTGTAATAGTTTATGAAATATTACATGTTTAAGTCACGTCTTGTAGCGATGCTTTTAACAGGTATAGTCGTATTGGGAACACCTCTATACATAGCGGCGGAAGATGAGGATTTGACAAATCAGCTAGATGCTATTCAACAACAGGTAAATCAACAGAATGCAATTAAGACAGATGCGGAAAGCGTTATTGTCAGCGTATCTGAACAATTGCGACAAATTGAAGTACAGTTGCGGCAGGCACAACATGATTTGGAAACCATTCAACAGCAACGAGTTGCCGTTGAAAATGATATTACTGTCAATGAAAAGCTGTTGGCGGAAGCTCAAAAACGATTAAAGGGGCGTGAGGCTGTTTTCTATAAACGGGTAAGAGATATTTATATCAACGGGCGTCTCAGTTATATCGATGTGGTTATCGGCTCAAAGGATTTTAATGATTTTGCGAATCGTTTGGAAATTTTAAAACGCATCATTGATTCCGATATAAATCTCATCAATGAAATCAAAAAGGAACGCGCTGAAATTGAAGCTCGAAAGCAGGCGTTGGAACAATCCAGGGCAAAACTTGTAGAATTAGAAAAGGCAGCTGTCGCGAAACAAGCTGAAATTGAACAGAAAAAGCAAGAACGTGCCGTCGTATTAGAGAAGGCTAAGACTGATCAGGCGACAGCCATGAAGGCGATTGAGGAATTAAATGCATCCTCAGCGCAGATTACAGCACTTTTGAAACAGCGTCAGGCGGAACGGGCGGCAGCCCGAGCTGCTGCGGCACAGCAGGCTTCATCATCAGGATATACCTGGGTGCAGGGGACAGGACAATTAGGTTGGCCTGTAAGTGGTGAGATTACTTCGCCTTATGGTTACCGTACACATCCGATTTGGGGAACCACGATTTATCATTCCGGTATCGATATCGGGGTTGATGAAGGTACTCCTGTTCATGCGGCTGATGGCGGTACTGTTGTTTGGTCCGGCTGGATGGGCGGTTATGGTTATGCCGTAGTTATCGATCATGGTAATGGTATGTCCACCTTATACGGTCATAATTCTGATTTAGCCGTTTCTGAAGGACAGGATGTTGGAAAAGGGCAGGTTATTGCCTATGCAGGTAGTACCGGTAACAGTACCGGCCCACACGTGCATTTTGAAGTTCGTATAAGTGGGGATCCTGTGGATCCAATGGGATATTTATAATATGAAATTTGATACACGGACGGTACTCTGGTCCTTATTGAGATATATAGGGGCCGGTATCGTCATCATGTGGCTTACCTTCTGGTACCTATCAGGTTCTTTTTTCGGGTTGCCGCGATTATTTGTTGCTTACTATGCAGCCAGTCAAGTCTTTATGACGCCTATGGATAAGTCTACATTGTATGACGGAATGTTAAAGGGGCTGGTGGATTCTTTAGGGGATCCGCATAGCGTATATTTAAATGCGGATGAATATAGTAATATAAAACAACAGACTTCCGCTACATATGCCGGTGTCGGTATGGTTTTAGGTATTGACGAACAAGGTTTATATGCGGTCAGCGTCATGGAAGATCAACCGGCCGCTAAAGCCGGCGTTAAAACTGGTGACCATATTTTAACCATTGATGGTCAATCCACCAAAGATGTTCCTATTGATCAGGCCTCCGGGCTTATCAGAGGGGAACCCGGAACAGTAGTAGCACTTGATGTGGAACGAAATGGGGAAAAGCTTCATTTTGATATCACTCGAGAGTCTATTGTTTTACCTACTGTAAAAAGTAAAATGCTTACACCTACAATCGGCTACATTCGAGTAAGTCAATTTGCAGAATATACGGCTGACGATTTCGAAACTCAATATAAGGAATTGCAGTCCCAAGGCATGAAAGCATTAGTTCTTGATTTACGGGATAACCCGGGCGGATTGCTTTCTACAGCAGAGAAGCTGTCCAATTATATTATGCCCCCGGGAACACTCGTAACTGTTCAAGATCGTTCCGGTAAATTGGCTACTTATAAATCAGACGGTTCTGAAACGACAATTCCATTAGTTGTTTTAGTTAATAAGGGATCCGCCAGTGCATCTGAAATCATTGCGGGTGCTATTCAGGATCGTAAGTTGGGAACGATTTTGGGGACTAACACATATGGTAAAGGAACGGTACAGTCCGTATATCCAAGCTTTGATAATGAAGGTATCAAGGTGACTATAGCCAAGTATCATACGCCGAATGATCGTGTTATTGACGGTATCGGCATTAGCCCTGATGTAGAGTTGGATTTACCGAAAGGGGTATCTCCATCAAGTACATTAGAAGATATTCAAATTCAGAAAGCAGTGGAACTGTTACAATAATAGTTCATAGGAGTCAACATATGTTTATAGATCGAGCCCGTGTATTTGTGAAAGCCGGTGACGGCGGTGACGGCATGTCCAGTTTCCGTCGTGAAAAATACGTTCCTAACGGTGGGCCTAGCGGCGGTGACGGCGGTAAAGGGGCAGATGTCATCTTTAAAGCCGATAAAAATATTAATACTCTCGTCGATTTCCGATATAAGCGGCAATTTAAGGCCCCTGCGGGCGGCAATGGTGAAAGCTCCAATAAACACGGTCGCGGGGCGGAACCGCTTATTATTCCGGTACCTTTAGGTACAGTGATAAAAGAAGAAGAATCGGGACGAATTTTTTGTGATCTCATCAATGATGGGGATATGTACATCATTGCCAAAGGTGGTCGTGGTGGCCGCGGCAATGCACGATTTCAGACCAGTTCCAATCGCGCACCGACATTTGCGGAAAAGGGTGAGCCCGGTGAAGAATTCTGGTTGCAATTGGAATTGAAGGTTCTTGCTGATGTGGGCTTACTGGGGTATCCGAGCGTGGGTAAATCAAGCATTCTCCGAAGGGTATCTAAAGCACAGCCGGAGGTGGCGGCCTATCATTTTACCACATTAACACCTGTTCTAGGGGTAGTGACACTTTCCGGTGAACGCAGCTTTGTATTGGCCGATATTCCGGGACTCATAGAGGGGGCCAGTGAAGGTGTGGGATTAGGTCATAATTTCCTGCGTCATATCGAACGTACCAATATTCTGATTCATGTATTAGATGTATCCGGTATCGAAGGCCGTGATCCGAAGGCTGATTTTGATGCTATTAATGAGGAGTTGCGTAAATACTCTGAAAAACTGGCGAATAAGAAGCAAATTGTTGCACTGAATAAAATTGACCTGGTTTTTGATGACACCACGATTCCTGATACGAAGAAATATTTTGAAGATAAGGGCTATGAGGTGTTCCTCATCAATGCTCTTAGCGGTGACGGTTTATCTGAACTTATGGAGCGGGCATACTATTACGTAGAAAATTATGAACCGGAACCTGAGGCTACTGACGATACGGTGATGTATGAGGCAAAACCAGATGTGGAATTTGTAATTACTCGCGGTGATGATGCAGCTTTTTATATAACCGGTAAACGAATTGAACGATTGGTAGCTATGACAAATCTAAGTGACGATCAATCGCTTCGCAGATTCCAACGCATTTGGCGCTTTATGGAATTAGATGCTAAATTGAAGGAAAAAGGTTGTAAAGACGGTGATGAAGTTGTTATCGGCGATCAACGCTTTACATTCCAAGAGTAGGAGTAATGATGACAGGTAAACAAAAACGGTATTTACGTTCTTTGGCGGCCACAATGGTACCGGTCGTACAAATCGGTAAAAACGGTTTGGAAGATAGCGTGATTGACAGTGCTCGCGCCGCATTGATGGCACGAGAACTCATCAAGGTAAAGCTACATAACAACAGCCCCGAGGAGAAGACAATTTTTCAAGAGTTAGCAGATATGTTAGGCGCGGAACTCGTACAAGTCATCGGATTTAACGGCGTTTTATATAAGGCGAAAAAGGAACCGAAGATTATTTTACCGAAGTAGGATGCATTTTATATTGAATGTATTTTAAGAACCATGTCGCCTGTAGATTTCATGTGGTTGCTTTCATCAGTGGAGGACTAATCCTATGCGTAGCGCTATCGTAAAGGCAAAGCGAATTGTAGTAAAGGTAGGTAGTAGTACTCTTTGCTATGCCAACGGACATTTAAATTTAGAGCGTATTGAAAAGTTGGTACGTCAATTGTCTGATTTGGCTAATCAGGGAAAGGAAGTTATTCTTGTGTCCTCCGGTGCTACCGGTGCAGGTTTGGCACCTCTAGGATTTAAAGAAAAACCGCGTGATCTCGTATTAAAACAGGCGGCGGCCGCCGTAGGTCAAGGTGTACTGATTCATATGTATGAGCGTATGTTTCGTGAATATGGTCGTACGGTAGCGCAAATTTTGCTGACGAAAGAGGATAGCACCGGTCGCCACAGTTATCTGAATTTACGCAATACATTGCATACTTTGCTACAACTCAATGTCATTCCTATTATTAATGAAAATGATGTGGTAGCCATTGAGGAATATAAAATTGGTGATAACGATACCTTATCGGCTACGGTAGCCGGTATTGTCGATGCTGACTTACTTATTATTTTGTCGGATATAGAAGGCCTTTATACGGCAAATCCGACAATACATCTGGATGCTACATTGATTGAAACCGTATCGGAAATTACTGATGACACTTTTTCTATTGCCGGCGGTGCCGGATCTGATATGGGAACGGGCGGTATGTATACAAAGATTAAGGCGGCTCATATGGCGACAAACTCCGGAGTGCCTATGGTAATCACTTCCGGTGAGGTAGAAGATTCTATACGTCGTGTCTGCAAAGGTGACCAGATCGGGACGCTTTTTGAGGCACGTGATAGCAGTTTATCCGGTAAACATCATTGGCTTGCTTTTGGAAAACGTTTAAAAGGTGTTATTGTTGTTGATGACGGTTGTGCTCGCGCTATACTTGATCAAGGCGCCAGCATATTGCCGGCCGGAATCATATCCGTAGAGGGTGAATTTGAACCGGGGGACACGATTTCTATTTATCATCAAGAAAAGGAAATCGGACGCGGCCTCACGAATTACGGTACAGCGGATATGAAGGCCATTAAAGGTCATAATTCTAATGATATTGCAAACATTTTAGGCATAAATACAACCTATGATGAAGCTGTACATAGAAATAATTTAGTCTTATTACATTAGGAGCGCTGCTATGAATCAATATGAAGAATTATGTGTCGATATGGGACAACGTGCTAAAGAAGCTTCTTATGAACTGGCTCAAATTGATCAGGGTGCTTTGGATCGTGCGTTATTAGCTATTGCCGATTCTCTGGAAGCTCATATCGATGAGGTTATGGCGGCTAACTCCAAGGATCTTGACCAATCCGTTCATTACGATGTGCCGCAAACGATGTTGGATCGATTGACCTTGACGCCGGAGAGAATTGCTCAGATGGCATTGGGTATCCGACAGGTAGCTGAACTGAAAAGTCCTGTAGGGACACTACTGGAAACGATTACGAGGCCTAACGGTTTACGCATTGAAAAACGTGCTGTTCCATTCGGTGTTATCGGCATTATATTTGAAGCGCGTCCCAATGTGACTGTTGATGCCGGCGTACTCTGTTTAAAGACTTCGAATGCGACCATCTTACGGGGCGGTAAAGAAGCATTAAATACGAACAAGGTTATCGTAAGCCTGATTAGAAATACATTGGAAACTCAAGGAATTACACCGGATGCGGTACAACTGGTTGACGTCCTTGATCGTGATATGGTGGGCGCTTTACTGGCGCAAAGACAATATATCGATGTTATCATTCCGCGTGGTGGTGCGGGACTTATTCGTCGCGTTGTCAATGAAAGTAAGATTCCTGTTATTGAAACGGGTAGCGGTATATGCCACACTTTTGTTGATGAATATGCCAATTTCGATATGGCTGTACAAATTGCAGTTAATGCCAAGGTACAACGTCCATCCGTCTGTAACGCCATGGAAACCCTGCTGGTACATAAAGCGGTTGCCGATGAATTCTTGCCCCGCTTACAGGATGCGCTTGAATCGTATAAGGTGCGTATCCATGGTGACAAAGATGTGTCAAAATATATGAATCATACGATTCCTCTCGAAGACATATCATTCAGTACGGAATATAACGATTTAGATTTAAATGTGCGTATAGTCGATTCTTTAGCTGAGGCTATCGATCACATCAATCGGTATACGACTCATCACTCTGAGGCGATTATCACCGACGAGCCGATGCGTGCCACCGTATTTATGAATCTCGTGGACTGCTCTACCGTATATCATAATGCATCCACGCGTTTTACGGACGGCTTTGAGTTCGGCTTCGGAGCGGAAATCGGTATCAGCACACAGAAATTGCATGCTCGTGGACCGATGGGATTACAGGCTCTCACCTCCTATAAGTATTTTGTGTTTGGAGAAGGTCAAGTTCGGTCGTGAAACAGCTATACTATCTGATAAGGGCATATTATCGTTATATTCAGACCTCGAAGGGGCGATATGAATGGATGTCCTATGGTAAGGCATTGCTCTTATTTATCATTATTTGTGTCATTGTCATAAAGGGTGTGACCTTATTATGGTAGAAAAAAGAAAGATAGGTATTATCGGAGGGACCTTTAATCCAATTCATTTGGGGCACCTCATGATTGCCGAGGTGGCATGTGAAAGCTTCGGCCTGGAAAAGGTTATCTTTGTTCCTGCCCGTATTCCACCGCATAAGCAACATGATGTTATTGACAGTCGACATCGCTATGCTATGACAGCCGCTGCGGTTATGGATAACCCTAACTTTGAAATATCCGATGTGGAAATGCATCGTGACGGGCCGTCCTATACGGTAGATACGATACACTATTTCAAGAATCTGTATGGGCCAGATGTGGAATTTTATTTTATCGCCGGAACAGATACGATTTGTGCATTACCGACGTGGAAATATATCGATGAACTACTGGAGCAGGTTCATTTTATCGGGGCTACAAGGCCGGATGGATCTGCAGATATAGATGCCGCCTTAGACGCTTTAGGACCGATAGCAAGAGACAAGGTACATCTTATGGAGGTTCCTGAAATGAGATTGTCCGCTACATATTTGCGGGAGCGCCTGCGAGAGGGAAAGACCGTTCGCTATATGCTACCTAAATGCGTAGTTGATTATATTGAAGATAATCATATTTATGAGAAGGATTGAAGTATGTTATCATTTGATGAAATTAAAGATGCGGTTAGTCGGTTGATGGGAAAAAAACGTTTTAAACATACTTTAGGTGTGGTTGAAGCGGCGACACGATTAGCTGAACGGTATGGAGTAAATCGGGATGAGGCTCGTTTGGCAGCATTGTTACATGACTGTGCTAAGGAAATGCCTTTGCAGGCTATGCAGCATCTTGTTCGGGGCAGTACTTATGATGCGGATGATGAAATGTTGCAAAACGGTGCTTTATTACATGGCCTTGCAGGGATGATACGAGCTGAGCGGGACTTCGCTGTTACGAATCGCGATGTGCTGGAAGCTATACGCGTTCATACAACGGGTAAGGTGGGGATGTCCAAATTGGATAAAATCATCTTTTTAGCCGATTATATTGAGCCTAATCGGGAGTTTCCCGGCGTAGATATGTTGCGCAAGGCGGCCGATGAGGATTTAGATACAGCGGTTTTGCTCGGCTATGATACGACCTTAAGGTATCTCCTGGATCAACAACTTTCAATTTATCCGCTGACCATCCTCGGTCGCAATGATATATTACGTTCGTGTAAATAATGGGGTATAAGTAATGGAAGAACGTGAACGAGCTCGAGCTCGCCGACGTAGACGGAGACGTCAACGTCAATCAAAGGTTAAATGGACAAGACTTATTATTGTAGGAATTATTCTTATAGCTGTCCTCAGCGGTATCGGATGGGGATTGTACACCGGTGTGTCATATGTATATAGGTCGATTACGGGCTATAGCGAGAACACCGTAGAGGAGACCTCCGATAAACAAGATGTATCCACAGTATCTGTGGAGCAGAAGCGCCTTGATAAGCCTGTTTATGTTCTCGTAGTCGGTACTGATGAAAATAATCCAAGTCAAGGTGACAGTTTATTTCTGTTATCTATCAATATCGATCAGAAAACGATGGATATTATAGGAATACCAAGTAACAGCAAGATTGATAATCGGGATCAGACTGCAACGGTTATGCTGAACACTATGTATGAAAAGGGCGGTATTGAATTAACAAAAGCAGTTGTGGAGGATATGTTCCATATATCGATCCCTTACTACATCGTGGTGAATCAGGATGCTTTCAAAAAAACTAATGACGTATTAGGCGATCAGCAAATCTATGTGGAACAGAATATGGAACATTTTGATGCTGATGGTGTACAGGATATCGATTTACGTCGCGGCTATCAGACATTGAACAGTGATAAAGCTCTGGCATATTTGCGCTATTCCGATCCGAAGAACGATACATTTACACGATTACAGCGTCAGGAACGGTTTTTGAAATTATGGGTTGAGAACGAACATAATTCTTTCTTCCTTACTAATGCATGGCATATTTGGCGTGTGTGGGATTATTATGAAAGCAATATCTCCACGATGGATGCTATCAAGTTAATGTACAATGTGGGGCGCATGAATAAAGATCAGATTCATTTTTATATTCTGCCGGGTGAAAAGGAAGTTATTGAAGATAAAACGTATTGGAATATAAACCCTACAGAAGCACAACGATTGGTTGGCATTATGATGGGAACATTGCCGGCTAATGAAATGACACAGTTCATATCGGCACCGACAAACTCCACTACAAAGCGTTCCGATGATTCTGAAGATTCAAAAAAGGCGACTACAAAGCCGACAGAGCCCGGTGATGATAACAACGCTAAAAAAGAGAATCGATAAGGAGATAGAATGAAAGAAAAGAAAGATATTAAAAAAATTGTATTGCAATTAGCACAAGCCGGATTTGATAAGAAAGCAAAAGATATCACGATTTTGGATTTGGAAGGAATTTCCATGTTGGGTGATTATTTTCTTATCACCAGCGCAAATAATATCAAGCAGTCCCAAAGTATTGCCGATGAAATTGAAGATAAAGGGGCTGAACTCGGTATGACCGTCCGACATCGGGAAGGATACAGAGAGGGTGAATGGATCCTGTTGGATTTCGGCGATATTATTTGTCATATTTTTGGCGGAAGCGAATTGCGCGAGTTCTATGGTTTAGAAGAACTGTGGAATGATGCTCAGCGAGTTCCGTTTGAAGGAGTTTAAAATGGCGACGGAATTGTTGGAAAATACGATTGCCACATTAAAAGTACTGCGTACCAGTGACCAGGGTGCCTTTTTAGATGGACAAACGGGGAATACCAACGATGATATTCTATTGCACAAGGATCAGCAAACGATGCCTGTTGCGATTGGTGATGAAGTAGAGGTATTTCTATATCGGGATCCGAAAGGGCGTTTAACGGCATCGATGCGTTTACCGGCTATGAAGGTTGGTCAGATCGGTTATGTAGAGGTGATTAATACGACGAATTTCGGCTGTTTCGTCGAGGTCGGCACAGAGCGTGGAATTTTTATGCCTCACGCTGAAATGCGCGGTCGTCCACAAATCGGTGAAAAGGTTTGGGTCCGTCTGTATACGGATAAATCCGGACGCATGGCTGTATCCATGGATGTGGATGACGAAATGCGTCGCGCTTCTAAAGCGGCTACGGAGGCCGTTGTGGGACAGATGGTAAAAGGGGCTATCTATAATTTGACAAGCGATGGGGCCTTTTTTATTACGCCGGAGCGATGGATTGCATTTTTGCACTGCTCGGAAATGACCAGAAAATTAAAGGTGGGCGAGATGGTTGAAGGTCGTATTACATTCAAACGTGACGACGGACGTATCAATGTATCAATGCGACCTATAAAGGAAAAAGCCATCGTATCGGATGGAGATATTATTATGGAATATCTCCTTAACCGAGGAGGTAAAATGCCTTATAGTGATGAGTCGTCCTCGATGTTAATTAAAGATAAATTTAACATCAGCAAGGCGGCTTTCAAACGGGCATTGGGCCATTTGATGAAGGAAAAGAAGATTATTCAAGAGGATGGTTGGACCTTACTTACAGACATCGGTCGTTCATCTCTCGCAGGTAATGAGTCACAAGACAAGGAATAAAGGCGATGAAAATTGTCATTGTAGGGGCCGGTAAGGTCGGCTATTCATTAGCACAACGATTGCTTCAGGATGATCATGATGTATATGTGATCGACAAATCACCGGAACGCATTAACAATCTTGAAAGCACTTTGGATGTCAGTTTAGTCCAGGGGAATGGCAGTGATTTACAACTGCTCAATGAAATCGACATGTCTGATGTGGGCATGTTTATTGCCGTAACGGATTCGGATGAAGTAAATATGCTGTCTTGTGCAGTGGCTAAAATCATGGGCGTGCCTACGACTATTGCCCGTGTACGGGATAATAATCTGGCTGAACATATGGATGACGATATGAAAGCCAAGCTGGGCGTAGATCTATTTATCAATCCTGAGATGGTTACAGCGCAGGAATTGTTGCGAATTCTTGAAACTCCGTCTGCCATTGATGTGGAGGAATTCGGACAGGGGGCTGTGCGCCTTATGGAATTCAAACTGAATGATGAGGTACCGATAGTGGGGCGTGCACTGAAGGATATTCAATTTCCTGAGGGGGTTCTGCTCGTAGGTATTCTAAGATATGGGGAAATGATTATTCCCCATGGTGAAAGCCAGCTGCAACCCGGCGACAGCGTATTCTTTTTAGGCCTTAAAGAAGGGATTGAAACGGTAGAAAATCAATGGTTTCATAATCATACGGCTTTTTACAAACGCGCGGTCATCATCGGCGCAGGTTTATTGGGGCGGAATCTGACTGTACTATTAGAACAGGCCGGCTTTTCCGTTAAGATTATTGAGAAAAATTTTGAACGATGCGAACAGTTAGCGGCTCAAGTGGATAGAGCGATGGTCATCAATGGTGATGGTACCGATTTTGACCTGCTTGAAGCCGAAGAAATTGCGGATAGTGATGTTATCATCGCATTGACGGATGATGATAAACTGAATCTGTTGGTGGCCCTTGTAGGAAAACATATGGGTATTCCTAAAACTGTTGTTCGCGTAGGTCGCCCTGAGTATATTATGCTTATGGAGCAGGTCGGTATTGACGTCGTATTTTCTCCGCGCCTCTTGACAGCAGGTCAAATTTTGCGTTTTGTTCGCAGCGGAGAAGGTGTTGTATCTATTTCCACCTTTGAAGGAGGTAAGGCGGAATCTATTGAAATCGCTATTACCGATGAATCTCCGGTGGCAGGCAAACAGTTAAAGGATATACGCCTCCCCGGAAAAGCTTTGGTCGGTGTTATCTTACGTGGTGATGAAGCCATTGTTCCTCGCGGTGACACGAGGATTCTTGATGGTGATCATATCATTATGTTTACCTTACCTGAATCGGTAAGTAAATTACTTAAGTATCTCACGTAGTCTGGAGGGTCTATGCGCATTCAAATCGTCATGTCTTTGGTGGGCAAGCTACTTTATATTTACGGGGTATTTACGATAATTCCCTTTATATATGGCATAGCATTTGAAACTGCATACTGGTCATTTCTAATTACTACCGGTCTTTCCGTAGTACTGGGGGCGGTTCTTGTTCGCTATGGTCGTGACAGTCAAAATTTCAGTTTGCGCGACGGCTTTCTTGTAGTATCTTCCATTTGGATTCTAACGATTATTTTAGGGGCCATTCCCTTTCTAGGCAGTGGAATACTTACGAATGGTTTTGATGCCCTTTTTGAAGCTACATCAGGTATCACGGCTACGGGCGCTACAATAATTTATAATGTTGATGAGCTGCCGGATACGTTTATTCTTTGGCGCGGTTTAATGCACTGGATCGGCGGGATGGGGATTATCGTTTTAATCCTTTCCTTTCTAAAAAATTTAGGTGCCGATGCAGCTCATTTCTTTAATGCCGAAGCATCTGTACCTAAGGTAGGCGTGGTGATGCCTCGTGTACAATCTATAGCTTTGAAATTATGGCAGTTATATGTGGTGTTTACCGTATTATGCTTCCTTATGTTATGGGCGGGAGGACTCAGTCCTTTTGATGCGTTAAATTATGCGTTCTCCATCATTTCTACGGGCGGATTTACTCCGACTACGGCAGGTGCATTTATTTATGAGCAGAACAATTACATTTGCTTTGTGTTTATATTCTTTATGATTCTTGCAGGTGGTAATTTTGCTATATATTACGGGGCATTGCAACGGGGAATAGGGGTTCTTTTACATGATTTTGAAACCCGCATGTATTGGCTCGTTTTATTTATTGGTATTGCAGTTACGGCAATATCGTTAGCATGGCATTCGGGCTATACTGATCCATTGCAGATCGTTCGGGATTCGGCATTTAATCTGGTGTCTTTACAGACCGGGAGCGGATTTGCTGTCAGCGATTATGATTTATGGCCGGCAGCAGCGCAAATGATGCTGTTCATTTGTACTTTTTTTGGAGGCTGCAGCGGATCTACTACAGGGGGCATAAAGATTATTCGGCTTATCACTCTTATTAAGAGCAGTATTCTGTATTTACGTAAATCAATTCATCCCGATATGGTACAGGTTGTGCGCATCAGTGGTAAGCCGATGCCGGAAAAAGCGATTCAGATGACACAACAGTTTATATTCCTTTATTTGTTGATCTATGTAGGCTCCGCCTTTTTAATGACATGTACGGGATTGACGACTTATGATGCATTACAGGTTGTTACCGCATTTTTAAGCAATGTAGGCTTAGGCTTTGGCGGATTTGGTCCGACTGATTCGTTTGCTGTTATGCCGAATACGGCTAAATTAATCGCATCTGTTGATATGTTATTAGGTCGTCTGGAATTATTTACTATTCTCGTTATGTTACACCCCCAATTCTGGGAAGGTTATTTTATCAAGAAAGAACCTCTTAAACGCTATAAAATTCTTTAGGAGGAACGATGCAGGTTATAAAACGTCCGCTAGGGTTATATAAGGCTAATTGTTATGTATTGATTCAAGATGGAAAATCTCTAATCATCGATCCCGGTTTTCATAGTCATCATATCATTAATATGGTAGGGGATTCACAGCCTTTAGCCGTATTATTAACACATGGCCATTGTGATCACGTATCCGCTTTGGATGATATCTGTGAGCATTATCATATTCCTGCGTATTTGCATCCGGAAGATCAGGAGTTGCTACAGCTCATTAGAAGACGCCCCAGTGTATATAAAAAAAAGATGTATACCGACTGTGAAGATCTGTTGCCCGGTAAGTTGAATTTAGATCCTTTTACGATAACTGTGCATCATACGCCGGGGCATAGTGCCGGATCTGTTTGCCTTGAAATAGGTGAATACCTTTTTACGGGGGACACTCTCTTCAAGCAAAATGTGGGAAATACGGACAATTATAATGGCAATGCATCACAGTTATTGGCGAGTATACGCTACCTTTTGTCATTGCCTAAAAACCTGATAGTTGAGCCCGGACATA
Organism: Veillonella sp. AS16; assembly: GCF_000517785.1. Lineage (NCBI taxonomy): Bacteria > Bacillati > Bacillota > Negativicutes > Veillonellales > Veillonellaceae > Veillonella > Veillonella sp. AS16. The sequence continues at coordinate 217,496 of NZ_AZYX01000007.1, forward strand.
AGGATTCTACGACCTTGCGGAATGAAGAACGTTTTATGAAAAATCTTTTGTTATAGTGTTGACAAATATTGTGATAACCGATATACTAATCAAGTACTTTGGATAAGGCCCCGTGGTGTAGCGGTTAACATGTCGCCCTGTCACGGCGAAGATCGTCAGTTCAAATCTGATCGGGGTCGCCATCATGCCTCGGTAGCTCAGTCGGTAGAGCAACGGACTGAAAATCCGTGTGTCGACAGTTCGATTCTGTCCTGAGGCACCATGTACATGCGGGAATAGCCCAGTGGTAGAGCATCGCCTTGCCAAGGCGGGGGTCGCGAGTTCGAATCTCGTTTCCCGCTCCAATTTTATATGGCGGCATAGCCAAGCGGTAAGGCAGAGGTCTGCAAAACCTTTATTCCCCAGTTCGATTCTGGGTGCCGCCTCCACAAACGTCATCCATGCCGGGGTGGCGGAACAGGCAGACGCAACGGACTTAAAATCCGTCGGTTGGAAACAACCGTACCGGTTCGATTCCGGTCCTCGGCACCATTAGACTAACTTAGGTTAGTCTTTTTTATTTTATATGAAAATTATCTTATAGGGGATATTTATGAAGAGAAAAATTAATCTATTGATCAGTGAATGTCTCTGCGGAGTGCCTTGCCGCTATGATGGAAAGGATAATGCACTTCCTTGCCTTAAAGAGTTAGAAGCTTCATTTAACTTAATTCCTGTTTGTCCGGAGGTATTGGGCGGGTTAGATACGCCGAGACAGCCGGCGGAACGATGCGGTTCCAATATTTGTACTTGTGATGGTACCGATGTAACGGATGCATTTTTGAATGGAGCACAGCTCGTATTAGATATGGCATTACAGAATAGTTGCAAGGTCGCCTTAATGAAAGCGAAAAGTCCCAGCTGCGGATATAAACGCATTTACGACGGTACTTTTACGAGAACCCTTACAAATAGACATGGTGTGACTGTGGAACGTTTATTGCATCATGACATTGAGATTTATACGGAAGATGATATTCTCGATTTATTAGAAAAATATAAGTAATATAGAAGTATTGAAAATTATATATGCTATTCAATATAATTTGGAATTATCTAAAATTATTTACAGATAAACAGCCTCCTAAGGTTGATAGCTATTTACGATTTTGCGGTAAATAGTGCCAACCTTAGGAGGCTGTTGTTCATATATATGTAATTAATATAAAATTAATATAAAATCATTTGCCTGCATTTGCTGGGTCGTTTGTTAGGGGTTGATCTCCGAGCAGGGTAGTAAGGTTATGCAAATTGAAACGATACTTGCTGTTACTGAAATCCCGCTGCGGATCATATCTTTGACTCGGTGCATGCATGAGCCCTACCAAGGTGTCGTAGAGTAAATCATTTGTGAAATACTGATGTTTATGACTATTGAGCACTGATACCGTTTGTGGATAGGTAGCGCGATATTGAGGAGATAAATAGATCCAGAATGGTATATGCGTCATGATAAAGTCGAATGTGTCTGGATTGTGAGATTTATCGAGACTTTCACCATGATCGGAAAAATATACCATAGCCTGAAGATTCAGTTTTTCCTTACCATATGTATAAATTTGCTGTAATAGCCAATCCGTATAGAGTTGACTGTTCGCATAGGCTTCCTGTCCGTCAGGATAAGGACCTTGTTTCCATTTACTGAATTCATGAGGATAACGGTCATTATAATAAATATGGCTGCCCATGATATGAATGACGATAAAATTATTTTTGGTAGGATCCACGGTCTTGAGTAATGGCAATAACGCTTCATCGTAGCGATCCGAGAATGCATAGGATTCATGCGCCCATTTCGTCGTATCTGCTGTTTTCGCCATTAACGAGATCGCCGTATCATATTCTCCGAATACACCTTGATTACTGAACCAGGATGTAGTGTATCCCGCTTTTTTAGCAATGTCTAAAATATTGGCGGAATCGAGGAATGGTCGATCATCGTATTGATTGCGCTCAGATAGGGCGCGTTCCAGGCTCGGAACGGTCTGTACATAGGATGAATATGCATTATCAAAGAAGATAAAGTCTTTGTTATCCGCATACATAGCACCTTGCCAAGGTGTATCATCATAAGGAAAAGCGGGATTATACATTTTCATATAATCTCGAGAGCTCGATTCACCGATGACGAGGATGATTGTGCCCGGTGTTTCTTTAGCAGCCGTATCGGTTGAATCCAAATTGAAAGAATCAAAGACAAGATGATGATTATCATTATATTGCTGCATTTGTTTTACATAATCACCGGCTGAAATCCAATTGGCTACGATACAAGTTTTGGGAAATAAAAAGAATGGCACGTATACGAGAAATGCGGCTATCGAGGCGATGAGCAATGCGGATCGCATAGGTCGTGTCGTGTTGAGATTTACTACATATTTCATGCCCAGATTGGACCAATATAATAAGTATGTCCAAAGGATTAGACCAATTCCAACGGCTATTAGGCCCGGGATGCCGGCGGCATTTTTAAGAAATCCGAAGGCTTCCTCCGGATTAGTCATATATACTGCGAGGAGGCTGGCCGGAGTCAAACAATGCCAAGTTGTCATGTAGTAGCCGATTTGTAGGAACGGAATGAGACTTAGTATCATGGTGATGATAGCCATGATGAATGATGTCGTTTTATGGAATCGATTAGTCTGGGTGATTAGAAATTGAATTCCTGAAAACCCCATAAAGATGAGAAGACCGAAGAGAAAATCATTGGCAAATTCATAAAAATATAGAGGCTTTACGTAGGACCAGTGGAATAGCAACGGAAAGGTCAATGCCCATAGAATACCGACTAATCCATATCCCAAAAACGGGCGATGAAACACGGTACAGCCCATAAAATATTGAAATAAAAATGTACCTACAATAGTAGGCACAGCTAAAATTGTAATATCTTCTACATCTAATCCTAATGTAATCGGTTCGTAGATGATGTACAGTACAATATATAACAAAATGCCTATAATACCAAAGCGAAAAATAGGATTACGTCCTATTTGCTTTATCATGGATGACATAATACGGCCTCTCTTACAAGAAAACAATAATATATAATAACTACTCTAATAAAGATAGCAGATGAATGCAAAAAAAACAATTATTTGAAAGTACTATGATAAATGCTTTATAATTATATAGTTAAATATATTATTTCTGAGGATTGGGGATTATGGGCGATTATAATTACAAGCTGGACGTTTTTGAAGGCCCTCTTGATTTGCTGTTGCATCTCATCGAAAAACATAAAATAGATATCACCGATATTCCTATCGTCGAGATTACGAGCCAATACTTGGAATATCTGGATAATTGGAATCATTTTGATATTTATTACAGCAGTGAATTCCTCGTTATGGCATCCACATTATTGCAAATTAAATCACGAATGCTGTTACCTAAGGCAGACCCGGAACCGGACGAGGCGGAAGATCCTCGGGATGAACTGGTGGCTAAGTTAGTGGAGTTTAAAAAGATTAAAGACTTCACAGCTCTACTTATGGAACGCACGTCCACATCTTCCGACTGTTTTAGCCGCCCCGAAGAAACCAGTGTGCTGGGATTAGATAATGTTTATAATTTTGAACTTTCACAGTTGTATCAAATCTTTTATCAAACATTGAAACGTGCAAAGGAAATATCTGACGAAGAGCCTTTACATGAAGTTAAAGTGGAAAAGGACACGTATAGTTTAGAGGATATGATTTTGTCTTTGTCCAGCCGTATTCGCCGTGGTGAAAGCCTTTATTTTAGAGAATTACTCATAGCTATTGAGACGAAGAGCGGTATGGTTACAATATTCATGGCCGTCCTGGAGTTACTTAAACAGCAAGTGATGGAAATGCGGAGTGAAGGTGAAGATATTATCTTTACAGCAACCGTAGGACAAAATTTGTAGAAAGGGGATACTATGTCGTTACCGACAAAGCATTTAGAGGCTGTTTTATTTTCTGCTGCGAAACCGATATCCCAGGATATGTTGGCGGATGTTTTCGAGCTTTCAGAACAGGAAATATCTGATTATATTAAATCATTACAATCTGAATTGGAATTGAATGATCGGGGGATACGTGTTCGTGTATCCGGTGCCGGTGTAGAATTGGTGAGTGTCAGTGAATCAGCACCGTATGTGGGACATATCCGCAAGCGGGAAGATAAATTATCGAATGCGGCGATGGAAACATTGGCTGTTATCGCTTATAAGCAGCCTATTACAAAGGCGGAAATTGAAGAAGTCCGCGGGGTTAATAGCGATAAAATCATCAAACAGTTGCTTACCAGATCTCTCATTGCTGAGCTGGGTCATAAGGATACGGTAGGGAGACCAATTTTATATGGCACGACAGATGAGTTTTTGCGCAGTGCCGGTGTCGAATCGATAGATGCACTGCATCAGGAAGTATCGGAAACAGAAGGGTAATATGGAACGATTACAGAAATATATTGCCAGTTGTGGTATTGCATCACGACGTAAGGCAGAGGCGTTGATCACAGAAGGACATGTTCAGGTTAATGGTCGCAAAGTGACGGAGCTAGGCGTAAAAATCGATCCGCAAAAGGATCGTGTCAAGGTAGATGGTCAATTATTGGCACAAGAAAAACCGGTATATTATTTATTGAATAAGCCTAAGGGGGTCATCACATCCGTATCGGATCCGCAGGGTAGAGAAACCGTGTTGGATTATATAAAAAATGAGTCGAAACGTATTTATCCTGTAGGTCGTCTCGATTTATATACGGAAGGATTATTATTGCTTACCAATGATGGAGAGTTGGCGCAGAATTTGACACATCCTTCAAAAGGTGTAGAAAAAACGTATGAAGTTCGTATTAAAGGTCGAGTACGCGATGAAGATTTACAAATCATTGCGAACGGTGTCAATCTTGAAGACGGTATGACCGCACCGGCTACGATTATAGATCTGGGCTTTGATGATCATAACGGGGTTCATGAGGTGGAGATTACAATTCACGAAGGAAAGAACCGTCAGGTACGACGCATGTTTGAGCATTTCGGCTATCGTATTCACAATTTAAAGCGCATCGCTTATGGGGGACTTACGTTAGGTGGTGTAAAGAGAGGCGGTTCACGAGAGTTGACGTCTCGCGAGGTGAAAGCTTTAAAAGCGTTGGGGTCTGATAAGAAATGAAGCAGATCATTGTTATTGGAGGCGGTGCAGCAGGATTGATGGCGGCGGTTATCGCCGGTCGTGAAGGCGCTCGTGTCATACTGTTAGAAAAAATGAATATGGTCGGTAAGAAAATGGGAATTACCGGTAAGGGCCGTTGCAATATCACTAATAAAGCTGATATGGTTGAATTTATAAAGAATACACCGGGAAACGGTAAGTTTTTATACAGCGCTTATGAGCGTTTCAGTAATGAAGATTTATTGGAGTTGTTACATAGTTGGGGCCTTAAGACAAAAGTTGAACGCGGCGGTCGCGTCTTTCCTGAGTCGGATTCCGCTTTGGACGTACGTGATACGTTCATGAAAGTTCTTAAAAAGTATCATGTTCAAGTTCGACTGAATGAGCCCGTAAGAGAAATTACGGTTCAGGATGGCCGTGTTATTGGTGTGCGAACCGATAAAGAACGATACGCATGTGATGCGGCTATTTTATGTACAGGCGGTGCTTCCTATCCGTTGACTGGTTCTACCGGAGACGGTTATATACTGGCGGAACAAATCGGGCATACGGTAACAGATATCAGACCTTCCTTGGTACCGATCGTGACTGATGAAACATGGGTTAAGGATATCATGGGCCTTAGCTTGCGTAATGTAGAGGTATCGGTTATTTCGAAAAATAAGATACAGGCGAAGCAGTTTGGAGAAATGATGTTTACACATTTCGGTATTACGGGACCCACTATTTTATCGCTCAGTCATACGGTGGGAAAATTATTGCGCAAAAAAGATCCTCAAATCTCTATAGAGATTAATTTAAAGCCCGCTTTGACACCGGATGTATTGGATAAGCGTGTACAAAAAGATTTTGATTTATATTCAAAGAAGCAATTAACGAATGGGATGAAGGATTTGTTGCCGCAAAATTTAATACCTGTCGTTATACGATTAGCAGAATTAGATCCTGCAAAGCCCGTTAATCAAATTACGAGGGACGAACGTCAACGGCTATGTCATGTGTTACAACATATGACATTGACTGTAAAAGGGCTTCGTCCTGTGGAGGAGGCTATTGTTACAGCCGGCGGACTATCATTAAAAGAATTTAATCCTAAAACGATGGAATCAAAATTGATTCAAGGGTTATATGGTGCCGGTGAAGTGCTTGATATCGATGCTTTCACGGGCGGATATAATTTACAGGCCGCCTTTTCTACGGGCTATGTCGCGGCTATGCACGCTGTTCATGGAGATGAGGAATAGAGGTTATTATGAGTTTGAAAAAAATTGCTGTTGCCATTGACGGTCCTGCAGGGGCCGGTAAAAGTAGTATTTCAAAAGTTGTGGCAAAGCAACTGGGATATTTATATATAGATACGGGCGCCATGTATCGCTCCGTTACGTGGGCTGTTTTACATGACGGTATAGATCCTACTGATCAGGCGGCGGTGGAGACCATCCTTCCAACTCTGGAGTTAACGATGGAACCGGGCAATGATGCCTGTAAGGTGTTTGTACGGGGCCAAGAGGTGACCGACTTTATTCGTACGCCTCAAGTAAACAATGCCGTTTCCGAAGTAGCTTCCCATAAAGGGGTACGTCAATATCTGGTAGAACGTCAACGTCTTTTGGCGGATGAAGGGGGCGTCATCCTTGACGGTCGCGATATCGGTTCCGTAGTCTTACCTGATGCGGAATTAAAAATATATCTAACCGCTTCTGTGAAAGCACGTGCGAAACGCAGATGGCTTGAAGTGCAGGGAACAGCTAACGAACAATCTTTGGATGAGATAACTAAGAACGTAGAGCGCCGGGACGAGATGGATAAGAATCGTGAGGAATCTCCATTAGTGTGTGTCGACGATGCGGTAGTAATAGACTCTAGTGATATGACATTTGATGAAACGGTGAATCGTATATTGCAGTTGGTACAGGAGATAATTAATCATGAATAGATTTTCCACCTGGCTATGGCGTACTGCTTTTTGGTTACGCTATAAAGTCGGATACGGTTTAAAAGTTTATGGGCGCAATAATTTCCCTATGGAAGGACCTGTTATCGTTGTGCCGAATCACATGAGTAATAACGATCCGTGCATAGTCGGATATGCATTACCAAGACACGTGCATTTTATGGCCAAACAGGAATTGTTTGTTAATCCGATTTCAAGATTCCTTTGTACCTGGCTTGGTGCATTTCCTTTGAATCGTGGCGCTATTGATAAGGTTGCTATTCGACATGCGTTAGGATTATTGAAAGCGAATAAGGTCCTCGGTATTTTTGCGGAAGGAAATCGACAAAAAAGCGGTAAACTGGGCAGATTTCATGACGGTGCGGCTTCTATCGCTCTTCGCACCGGTATAGGTATCGTTCCCGTAGCTATTATCGGATCGCATAATATGCAACGGGGAAGGGTAGCTTGTATTATTGGTGAACAGATTTCTGTAGAAAAAGCAAAACCGACACCTGAGGCTATTCAAGAGGTAAATGATCGTGTAAAAGGTGAAATCCAACGCATGATAGATTCATATCACGGTAATTCTATTCAGGAGATATTATGGAAATAATTTTGGCGGAAAATCACGGCTTTTGTTATGGTGTAAAACGGGCTGTTGAAATGGCGGATGATGCGGCTAATCATTGTGGAAAGAGTTATACATTAGGCCCTATTATTCATAACCCTCAAGTTGTGGGCCGCCTTGAAAGAAGAGGTGTCAGTCCTGTTCAGGCTGTATCGGATATCGAAGAGGGGACTATGATTATCCGCTCTCACGGTGTGGGGCCGGCTGTCTATGATGAAGCCGAAGAAAAAGGTCTTAATGTTGTAGATGCTACGTGTCCATATGTAAAAAAAGCACAACAGGATGCGAAATCCGTCATTGAAGATGGAATGACTTTAGTGATTTTAGGTGAAAAGAACCATCCTGAGGTCAAAAGTATTAATTTATGGGCAGATAACAAAGGAATAATCATCGAAGATGAGGAATCCGCTGAAAAATTACAAATTGTGGAAAAAATGGGCGTTGTTGTACAAACAACCTTTTCACAATTTAAATTTAACAGTATAATAGACATATTAGAGAAAAAATCTAAGAATCTTAAGGTTTTCAAAACGATTTGTAATGCAACGCAAGAACGACAGAACTCTGCCGTTGAATTAGCTCGTAGTGTTGATCTTATGATTGTGATAGGCGGTAAAAATAGCGGTAACACAAACCGATTGGCAGAGGTATGTCGTGACGTTGGATGTATAACCTATCACATTGAAACCTCTACTGAATTACAACTGGAATGGTTTGACCGAGTACAGACGGTAGGGGTAACAGCAGGAGCATCGACTCCCGACTGGATTATTAAGGAGGTCATTGAGACAATGAAAGATTTTGCAGAATTATTAGCAGCAGAAGGTCAAGAAGAATTTAAGAAAGGGAATGTTGTAGAAGGTACAGTTGTTCAAGTTGAAGATGAACGTGCATATGTATCTTTTGGCTATAAAACAGAAGCCATTTTGAATAGAACTGAAATTTCTTATCCAGCACCAGAATCTGCCAAAGATGTGTTAAAGAATGGTGATGAAATTAAAGCAGTTATCATGAATCACATCAAAGAAGATAATCCTATTTATCTTTCCATGACTCGCTTGGCTAAAGATGAAGATTGGCAATACGTTATCGAAGCACAAGAAAAAGATGAAACCATCCTATGTAAAGGTATTGATGCTATTCCAGCAGGTTTGGTAGTAACCGTTAAATCCCTTCGTGGTTTCATTCCATTGTCCCAAGGTGATGTTCACTTTGTAAAATCTTTGGACAACTTGGTTGGCACAGAATTCGAAGCTAAAGTACTTGAAATCGATGAAAAGAAAAACCGTTTGGTTCTTTCCCGTCGTGCCGTATTGGAAGTAGAACGTCAAGCTAAATTAGCTGAAGCATTGAAAAATATCACCGTTGGTGAAAACTATACAGGTGTTGTTCGCAAAATTATGCCTTATGGTGCTTTCGTAGATATCGGCGGTATTGAAGGTTTACTTCATATTTCCGACATCTCTTGGCAAAAAATCAAAAAAGTGGAAGACGTTCTTTCCGTTGGTCAAGAAATCGAAGTTAAATTACAATCCTTTGATGCTGAAAGCAATAAATTATCCTTGTCCTTGAAAGCTTTGACTAAGAGCCCATGGGACGTGGCGGAAGAAACATTGCATGTAGGCGATGTTATTACAGGTAAAGTTGTCCGTTTGGTTGCTTACGGTGCATTCGTAGCAGTTAACGACGACATTCAAGGTTTACTTCATATCTCTCAAATTACAAAACAACGTAATGCGAAAGTTGAAGATTACTTGAACCGTGGTCAAGAAGTTGAAGTTAAAATTATTTCTCTTAATAAAGATGAAAAGAAATTGGGTTTGGCATTGACTGAATTGATGGAAGCAAAAGAAACTGCAGAAGACGCTGAATAATTCATTGTCTAATAGAAGGCTAACCAAGGTTTTCCTTGGTTAGCCTTTTTGCGTACTGTATGGGGAATATGATAAAATATTATAATGTATTATAGTTGATAATGAGGTGAAACTATGGCAAAACCATTAGTGGCCGTCGTAGGTCGTCCAAATGTAGGAAAATCTACACTTTTTAATGCCATTGTTAATAAACGTATTTCCATCGTAGAAGATATTCCCGGTGTAACACGGGATCGTATTTACTTTGACGCGGAATGGTTAAATCGTGAATTCACGATGATTGATACAGGTGGTATTGAATTTGTAACAGAAAATAGTCATGTAATTCCTAAGATGATGCGCTTACAGGCAGAGCTCGCTATTGAAGAGGCGGATGTTATTCTTTTCGTCGTGGATGGCAAACAGGGCATTGTTCCTGCTGATGAAGAGGTTGCCAACATTCTTAGAGCCAGCGGAAAACCTGTTGTGCTTGTAGTTAATAAGATTGATAGCGTAAATCAGGAACCGAATATTTATGAATTTTATAATCTTGGCCTAGGTGACCCTATCGGTATTTCTGCAAAGAATTTAATGAATCTCGGTGATTTATTGGATGATACGGTAAAACACTTTCCTCCGGTCGGTACGAATGTAGATGATGAGGATACGATTCATGTTGCCGTTATCGGCCGGCCGAATGTGGGAAAATCCTCATTGACGAATGCATTGCTTGGTCAAGATCGGGTGATTGTATCCGATGTGGCAGGTACTACACGGGATTCTATCGATACCCATTGGACTCATGATGGACAGAAATTCGTTCTTATCGATACGGCCGGTATGAGACGGAAAGCTAAAATTGAGGAAGCTGTTGAGCGGTACAGTATTGTTCGCTCATTACGTTCGGTGGACCGCTCTGATATTGTCGTGCTTGTTCTCGATGCTCAGGACGGAGTGACGGAGCAGGATAAAAAAATTGCCGGCTATGCTTATGAAGCCGGTAAAGGTGTCGTTATCGTTGTCAATAAGTGGGATCTTGTAGAAAAAGATGATAAAACCACATTGCGTTTTACCGAAGATATATACGACGAACTTGGCTTTTTACAATTTGCTCCGATACTATTTGCATCTGCTTTGACAAAGCAACGCATTCATCGGTTGGCGGATATGTTGAAATTTGTTTCCGAACAACAATATCGTCGTGTATCGACTGGTACATTAAATCAATTGTTGCAAGATGCGCAAACCGTTAATCCTGTGCCGTCACGGAATGGTCGTATTCCTAAAATTTACTATATGACACAGGCCAGCGTTAAACCGCCTACATTTATTCTTTTTGTAAATGAACCGGAGTTGATTCACTTCTCATATATGCGATTCCTAGAAAATCGATTGCGAGAGTCCTTCGGCTTTGAAGGAACACCGATTCGCTTGATATTACGCGGTAAAAAACGGGATGATGAAGAATGATTGATTCGATGATTATTGTATATGCTATATTAGCCTATCTCATAGGCTCCGTTCCCAGTGGATTAATTATTGGCAAGATATTTTTTAATACGGATGTACGTCAATACGGTTCTAAAAATATCGGTGCTACCAATACATATCGGGTTATAGGCCTTAAAGCGGCTTTACCGGTATTTTTATGTGATGCTTTAAAGGGGTCTGCCGGAGTTTTATTACTATCATTTTATGGTCCTATGTATATGATCCTGGGTGGTATCCTGGCCATGATAGGGCATAATTGGTCTCTGTTTTTGGGCTTTAAAGGCGGTCGCGGTGTTGCAACTGGGCTTGGCGTGCTTATTGCATTATCTCCCTTAGTGGCCGTCATTTGTCTGCTTGTCTGGGGCGTTATCGTGTATATGACGAAACTTGTATCTTTAGGATCTATCATAGCCGCTGTATTGGTACCATTTTTGATGTATTTTACAGGTGAATCGTATTGGTTTGTTGGATTTGGTGCTTTAGCCGGACTTTTTGTAGTGATACGTCACCGGGATAATATTAAACGTCTATTGGCAGGTAATGAGTTGAAAGTAGAACGTATAAAAAAGGATGAATGATATGAACGTAGTTGTTATCGGCTCCGGTAGTTGGGGAACGGCATTAGCCATAAAATCCGCATTAGCGGGAAACACTACAACTATATATTGCCGTCGTCCTGAATTCGGAAAACAATTAGCTATCGACCGCGAGAATAAAGAATATTTACCAGGGGTTAAATTACCCGATTCTTTACAATTCAGTTCGGATTTGAAGTCCTGTATTCGTGATGCTCAGATTGTGTTAATGGTAACTCCGTCTGTCCATGTTCGAACCAGCCTTGAGGCAATACAACCTTATGCGCATAAGGAACAGTCCTATGTGTTATGTTCAAAAGGGGTGGAACGAACTACAGGAAAATTGTTGACTACCGTTATGTCTGAGGTATTAGGTTCTGTAGGGTGTAATTTAGCTGTTTTGACAGGACCGAACCATGCGGAGGAGGTCGCCCGGAATCTACCGGCTGCCGCCGTATTGAGTACGAACAATCTTGATGTGGCCATCAAATTACAAAATACCTTGCATAGTCAAAACTTTAGAATATATTCCAGTACGGATTTAATCGGTGTTGAACTGGCCGGTGCAACAAAGAATATTATTGCACTGGCGGCGGGGATTGTGGACGGCTTGGCATTAGGGGATAACTGTAAAGCTATGCTTCTGACGCGCGGCCTTCATGAAATGACGCGTTTCGGTGTTGCTTTAGGTGCGAAAAAAGAAACCTATGCAGGTCTGGCCGGTATGGGTGATCTTATTGCCACCTGTATGAGCGGTCACAGTCGCAATCGCTCGGCAGGTCAACAGTTAGCTGATGGCAGGTCGATGGATGATATTATGCAGCACACCAATATGGTAGTAGAAGGTTTTTTTGCAACAGATATCATTCATAAGATGGCTGAAGAACATGATATAGAGATGCCGATTACAGCGGCTTTACACGATGTATTGCATCAGAAAAAAACACCTGCTGCAGCATTAGAAGAATTGATGGGACGAAATAGTAAAATTGAAGTATCATAAGTAAAAGATACTTTTATTTTGGTTATTTATATACTATAATTAATGAGTATAATCTTGTGAGGATTGTATGCGAATTATTGGCGGAACTGCGAAGGGGCATGCTATTAAAGCGCCAAAGGGAATGGATACTAGACCTACACTGGATCGAGTTCGTGAAAGTGTATTCAATGTCTTGGCTAACAGGGGGATTTACGGTACAGATGTACTGGATCTTTTTTCCGGTACCGGTGCCATAGCAATCGAATCGTTGAGTCGCGGTGCTGCTCGGGCAGTGGCCGTTGACTGTAAAACGGGAAAACTGATTTTAGAAAATGCCGTGCATTGTCGTGTCGATGGTCGATTACAGATCATCCCGAGAAAACTTTCACAAGTAAAAAATTATATAGAAGGACAGCAGTTCGACTATATTTTTTCTGATCCACCATATGAGCATGGATTTATACAGGATACTATTGATTTCGTGGTAGTGAACAATCTGCTGAAATCCTCTGGGGTTTTACTCTTGGAACATCATAAGGATGAAGTGTTTACATTACCTGAATCATGGGACTGTATCAAAGTACAGAAATTTGGTTATACGATGGTTTCCTATTTTGTAAATGCTGCTGAAAGGAGCTAGACCTGTGCGTATAGGTATATGTCCGGGGAGTTTTGACCCAGTTACAAATGGACATGTTGATATTTTTGAGCGGGGCAGTCGGTTAGTGGACAAGTTGATTATCGCGGTCAGCACTAATCCGAATAAAAACTCTTTGTTTACGATGGAGGAACGGGTCGAGATGATTCGAAACTCCGTAAAACATATTCCGAATGTTGAAATTGACTGTACAGGTGGTTTACTCAATGAATATGTAAAGTCTAAAAATGCGACTATAATTATTCGTGGGTTACGTGCATTGAGTGATTTTGAATACGAGTTTCAGCGCGCTTTATTTGCAAAATATTTGGATGATGACATTGAGACTGTTTTTATTATGACAAATAATAAATATTCTTTTGTCAGCTCCACAGGCATTCGTGAATTGGCTAAATTTGGTGGAAAGCTGGATGGTCTCGTTCCGGATGATGTAAAGTTAAAACTTGAAGAACGCTTTAATACGGTACATAATAAATAGGAGTGATTTGTATGAAAACAGAAAAATTATTAGAAGATTTAGAGGTTCTTATTGAATCCAGCAGTCGTATTCCTATGACTACTAAACGCATGGTAGAAGAAGATGAAATTATGCGTATTATTGACTCCATTCAAGAATCTTTACCGTTGGAGCTTGATGAATCACGTCGTATCGTAGCTGAGAAGGATAAGGTGTTGGCTGATGCCCAACGTCAGGCTGAAACATTAATCGATCAGGCGAAGGATTACATCGCTAAATTGACTGCTGAAAGTGAATTGGTTAAACAGGCTCAGGAACAGGCCAACCAAATCATCAATGCGGCAAATCAATCCTCTGAAGAATTGAAAGCCAGTTCAATCCAATATGCCGGCGATGTTCTTAAATATGTGGAAAACAACTTAGAAAAAACATTGGAAAGTTTACGTCAGAATCGTGAAAGCTTGAAGCAAACGGAAGAACGGACGGAAGAAAATCAATAGTTTAAAATTATAGTAGAAAGGCTATATGCAGAATAAACTGCATATAGCCTTTTTTAGTCGATATAGTTTTCAGGTTTCTTAGGTTCTACAATCATGGTTTGATGCGTATTGAATATGACAAATCCCAGCGGTGACCCAGGTGGCTTTTTAATATTTTTTATATAGGTGTAGTCAACAGGCACTTTACTGGTTTCACGAGCTTTACTGAAGTATGCCGCGTATTGAGCTACTTTGGATATAATCATATCATTCGGCTTCACGTTTAGTCTTAAGATGAGATGTGAGCCCTGAATTTCCTGCGTATGGAACCAGATATCAGTAGGTTTTGCAAAGCGATGTGTTAAATATTCGTTTTGCTGATTGTTGCGTCCGATGAAGATTTCGCCTTCATCTATTGTGAGGTGAATGTAATTGGATTTCCCCAATTTATAGGATAGCGGCTTTTTGGATTTTTTGATAATCCCCGCATCCATACATTCTCGGCGAATTTCTTCGAGACTTTCACGGGTAGTGGCAAGGGAGATACTGTATAAGATGGACTTTAAATATTCCAACTTTGTTGTGCTCGCATTGAGCTGATACTCGCCGCTGACCATACGATTTTTAAGTTTGGTATATAGTTTATAATACCATTGTGCATTTTCGACGATTGTCAACTGAGGTTTTAATGGAATGGTTAATGTTTCATTGTTTTCAGATAAAAGATTCGGTAATTCGATGGATGGTTGATATTGTACCTGCAGATGGGCGTTGATCATCAAAATATCACCGTATAGTTTGTATGTTTCCATCTTTTCCGTATCATCTAATTCGGCTTGAATTTTTTGATGACGTGTTTCTTCTTTCTTGATGGCTGCGGTAAGAATTTTTTCAAGCTCCTTATCCGCAGTGTGAATCGATTTTGTGGAATGAATGGATTCTTCTAATGCCTCTGAAATGGTTTTGTAGGTTTTGATGATTTTATAATCGTGCAGAGGTAGTGAGGCGTAAGCTTTTTTGTGATTACTATTCTCCAATACATAGAGGCCCGAGCTTGAGTTTAAGTCCGTACGAAGGCTGTAGAGAGCCTGTGCCAGATTGTTTATCTCCTCTTCTGACATGGATTCCATATATTCGTCGCCTATTAGTTGTGCTCGATGCAGTACTTCATCTAAAAGCGGCTTGCCGAAGCCGTTAAAGATAGAGCGGATGGTTTCCTGAACTGTACCGGTACTAAAGGATGTAAGAAGATTTAGTATTTCTGTTTCATCAAAGTCCATTAAATTGACGCGATTTGCATTTGGCGGTAGTTCATATGTTAATTTAGGCCCAATCGATCGCTCGCGATTCATGAGGGGAGAGACATGGATGAGGGATTCCAGAATTATATTATCCTGTACAAAAATACAGTTGGAATACTTGCCCATCAATTCCACATAAATATAGGTGGTTGTAATGGATCCGTCCATTTCCAACTTATCCGATTGGATACATAGTATTCTGTCCCCATTAATCTGTTCAACCTTTACAATGCGACTGCCTTCGATATGTTTGCGTAGGAACATACATAAGGAACTCGGTTCTTTTGGCAGATCCTGAAGCGGCTGGCTTAGATACAGTGCCGGATTGGAGCCTACGGTAATGATCAGATTCTGATCTTCATTATGTGCGCGAATTTTAAATAATAGCGTGGTTTTATCGATTTGGTATAATTTTTGTATTTGTCCTGTCTGTAATCGCTCGTGCAGCTCCTTGGCGAGTACGGACATGGTAAGTCCATCTAAATTCATGGCTATCCTTTCATAAATGAATGGTATAGAAATATAGTTTAGTATACCACAGAGCGAAGAGATTTCTTAGTATTTGAACAGCAAAAATGAATATTTCGTGGTACAATAAGAGAAACTGTAAGGAGGATGGTCTATGAAGAGTATGACAGGTTTTGGCTGCGGTACCGCCACTGCAGACAACCTTACTTGTACGGTTGAGATCAAATCCGTCAATGCACGGTATTTAGATTTATTTATACGAAGTCCGAAACAAATCAATCCTTTTGAAAACCTAATTCGAGAACAGATACAACAACATGTTGCTCGCGGTAAGGTAGAAGTATCCGTATCGATACAAGATGTGGGGGAACGGCCAAAAACTTTCACTATCAATCGTGTGCTGCGTGAGCAAATTCAGGAGATGTTGGTGGAGCAGGGCTTTTATACAACCCTTAAAGAGGTGCCCCTATCAGCGGTTATGTCCGTTTCAAATGAATGGATCCAACAACAGGATGAACCTGTTGCGGAAGATGTCATGATATCCGTTGTGACGGAGGCGACCGGTCGGGCTGTTGCACAGTTATTACAGATGAGAAGTGAAGAAGGTCGTCATATTCAAGAGGATTTGTTAAGTCGAATTTCTACGTTGAAATCAACGATTCGACGTATTGATGATAATAAATCGGTTGCCGTAGAAAATTATCGAAATCATATTTTATCAAAGATTAAGGAGTATTTAATAGAGCTGGAAGCGAGCATCAGTGAGGACAGATTTTTACAGGAAATTGCAATTCTTGCAGACAAGACCGATATTACAGAAGAGATTGTCCGATTCACCTCACATGTGGTACAATTAAAAAACACACTTATAGATGAGAATCCTATAGGTCGTAAGCTTGATTTTATCCTGCAGGAGATGAATCGAGAGGTGAATACTATCGGCTCCAAAACAGTTGATTCGAATATTACGGAATGGGTTGTTCAGTTAAAGTGTGAGTTGGAAAAAATTAGAGAGCAAGTACAGAATGTGGAGTGATAGGAGGTCCATGGATGAGTATTCAACTATTGAATATAGGTTTTGGCAATATGGTATCTGCAAACCGGGTTATGGCCATCATCAGTCCCGAGTCGGCGCCGATTAAGCGTATGGTGCAGGATGCCAGAGACAAGGGCTTACTCATTGATGCTACATATGGACGCAAGACTCGTGCTGTATTAGTTATGGACAGCGGTCAGATTGTGTTATCTGCAATTCAGCCGGAAACCGTAGCACATCGAATTGTGCAATATGATGTAGATGAAGATACAGTAGAAGCATAGGAGTATATATGTCAGACAGAGGATTGTTAATCGTTATATCCGGGCCGTCTGGTGCAGGTAAAGGAACCATTTGTTCTAATATTCGAAAGGAAATGCCGAATTTAGTTTATTCTGTTTCCATGACGACACGTGAGCCGCGAGTCGGTGAGGAGGAAGGCGTAAATTACTTTTTCCGATCAAAGGATGAATTTGAATCTCTTTTGGCAGAAGATGCCTTTCTGGAATATGCTAAAGTATATGACAATTACTATGGTACACCTAAGCAGCATGTAATGGAT
Organism: Veillonella sp. AS16; assembly: GCF_000517785.1. Lineage (NCBI taxonomy): Bacteria > Bacillati > Bacillota > Negativicutes > Veillonellales > Veillonellaceae > Veillonella > Veillonella sp. AS16. Next base: position 235,105 of record NZ_AZYX01000007.1, read on the forward strand.
TTATTGGATGAGGGTAAAAGTGTACTGTTGGAAATCGATATACAGGGGGCGATGCAGGTAAAGGAACGCTTTAGTGATGCTGTATTTATCTATATCGTACCTCCGTCCTTAACAGAGTTATCCGAGCGGTTACATAATCGAGGAACCGATGCTAAAGAGGTCATTGATAAGCGTTTATCTCTAGCGTGTTCCGAACTAGCGCTGGCGCATCGTTATGATTATATTGTTGTTAATGATGATTTAGCGGAAGCTTCGGAGAAGGTAGCCTCTATCTTGCGGGCCGAATCCTGTAAGATCAGTCGCAATAAAGAACAAATTCAATTTATTTATAAGCAATACCAAGAGTCTAAGGAGAAGTGATAGTATGATGGTAAAACCTCCATTGAAAGCATTAGAAAATCAAGTAGACAGCAAGTATACATTGGTAACATTGGCAGCAAAACGAGCTCGTGAACTTACTGACGGCAGTCCTTGCCTTGCTGAACATACACATGCTACTGACAAGCCTGTATCTTTGGCATTTTATGAAATCGCTGAAGGTGAAGTCACTTATAAACGCACTAAAGAAGGTATTAAATAAAATGAATCAATTCCTTGTATCGTTGATACAAGGAATTTTTAAAAGGAGTAGACTATGCAGGGAAAATATATCGTTGTCGCCGTATCTGCAGGAATTGCAGCGTATAAAGCTATAGAAGTGGTCAGTCGCCTTCGTAAAAAAGGGGCCGAAGTTAAGGTTGTTATGACTCGAAATGCCACTCATATCGCATCTCCTTTAACCTTTGGTGAAATAAGCGGCCATCCTGTGGCTTTGGATATGTTTGAGCAAATACAGAATTGGAATGTAGAACATATTGCTTTGGCTACATGGGCAGATGCTTATGTAGTTGTACCGGCAACCGCTAATGTGATAGCTAAAATTTATGCGGGCATTGCCGATGATATGCTGACTACGACCATTTTGGCTACAACAGCACCAAAATATATCTGTCCGGCGATGAATACGGAAATGTATAATAATCAAATCACACAGCGGAATATAGAGGGGCTGAAAGTACTTGGATATCATATTCTTGAACCGTCCAGCGGCTGGCTTGCATGCGGTGTGATCGGGAGCGGCCGTCTACCAGAACCTGAAGAAATTGTAGCGTGGCTTGAAGCAGAGCTCTGTGCTACTGAAGAGTTTTCAGGAAAAACCGTATTAGTTACGGCCGGAGGTACGCAGGAAAATATCGATCCCGTCCGTTATATAGGTAATCGTTCCAGCGGTAAAATGGGCTATGCTATTGCTGCGGAAGCACAGAAAATGGGGGCTCGTGTTATTTTAGTGAGCGCACCTTCATCACTCGATGTGCCTAATGGGGTGGAATATGTACCGGTCGATTCGGCTGTATCTATGCAGAAAGCCGTTGAGTCTCGATATAAAGATGTCGATGTGGTCATCATGGCCGCTGCAGTGTCTGATTTTAGAGTTCTTAACAAAGCGGATCATAAAATTAAAAAAATGGATTCCATGACGTTGAAACTTGTCAAGAATCCGGATATATTGCAAGGCTTAGGAGCGCATAAAACACATCAATTATTAGTCGGGTTTGCTGCAGAAACACAGGATGTTGTCGCATATGGACAGGATAAGGTACATAGAAAACATCTGGATATGCTGGTTGCCAATGATGTAAGCAAGAGTAATGCGGGCTTTAATGTGGATACAAATGAAGGGTATTTTTTGTATCCTGATAAAGAGCCGAGGGCAATTCCTAACATGAAAAAAACGGACTTGGCCAAATGTATTCTTACGGAAGTGGCTGAGCTAATGAAATTAAAAAGTACAAGATAACTTTTTAAGATGTTTGTTTATATGGGTTTATAGAGAGAAGGAAAGTGTTAGTTAAATGTTTGCGATACAAAGGGCATATCGTCAAGGGGGATTAGCAAGATCACAGTGGAGTAATAATATTATTGCCGGCTTGGTGGTTGGTGTTGTGGCGTTGCCGCTAGCGATGGCTTTTGCTATTGCCAGCGGTGTTACACCGCAGGCAGGTATATACACCGCTATCATTGCCGGTATATTCGTGTCTATTTTTGGGGGTTCTCAAGTACAGATTGCAGGCCCTACGGGTGCATTTATTGTCCTGCTTAGCAGTATAGTGGTAAACTATGGCTTTGAGGGTTTACAGATTGCCACCATGATGGCCGGCATTATGCTGATTCTTATGAGTACGGCTAAATTGGGTACTGTTATTCGTTTTATTCCAACCCCTGTTATTATGGGCTTTACAGCAGGTATCGGAGTGACTATTTGGGTTGGACAATGGCCTTATTTTTTTGGTTTTCCGTCATTACCGTATATGGAGCATTTTCACGAAAAGTTATGGCTCATGATTCAATCTTTGCCATATTTGGATATTCCCACTCTGTGTATTGCATTGCTTAGTCTTGCTCTATTGCTGATATTGCCAAAGATTCCATATATCAATAAAATACCTGCTCCAATAGTGGCCATGATTGTCGCTACAGTGATTCAGAGTTACTATCAATTCCCTACAGTAAAGACTATAGGCAGTGCTTTTGGCGGTATTCCTCAAGGCCTACCGGAATTTTCCATCCCTAATCTGTCGTTGGATAAGATATTCTCGTTAATTGGTCCTGCTTTTACCATCGCCATGTTAGGCGCGATTGAATCTCTGTTATCTGCCGTCGTGGCCGATGGTATGAGCGGAACGAAGCATGAATCTAATACGGAATTATTCGGGCAAGGGGTAGCTAATATTGTAGCCCCTTTATTTGGAGGGATTGCGTCGACAGGGGCTATTGCACGGACGGCGACCAATATTCGACAAGGTGGAACATCACCTATCGCCGGAATTGTTCATGCCATCGTATTAGTGGCTATCCTATTGTTCTTGGCACCATATGCCGTGTATATCCCGTTGGCATCGATGGCCGCGATTTTATTTGTCGTAGCTTACAATATGAGTGATGTACCTCGATTTATTAAAATGATTATATTGGCACCGCAGGCGGACCGCATTATATTGATATTAACATTTTTTTTGACGATCTTTACGGATTTAGTCGTAGCTGTTAATGTGGGTGTTATATTGGCGGTATTGCAATTTATGAGAAAAATGGTGAGAACCATTGATGTTCATGAGATGAGTTGTGAGGAACTGTCGGAACAAGTTAAACACGAGGTTACCATTCATCCTGAAATTATGGTATATACCGTGGAGGGCCCCTTGTTTTTTGGCGCCATCAGCGCTTTTGAAAGGGCTCTTAACTCCATACATAAAGACCCTAAATTCTTAATTATCCGATTTGGACAAGTTCCATTTGTAGATTTAACCGGCCTTCGTATCTTGCGAGGTATTATCGAAGAGTTACAGAAAAGAGGAATAGAGGTTTTGCTGAGTGATGTCAATTATGATATACGCCACGAAATGTATAAATCTGATTTCTTAACGATTTTAGGTCGGCATCATATGTATCGCCAGTTTGAAAGTGCTTTACATAAAGCGGAACATGATTTAGCTGTTAAAATGTCTTGATTTCTACTAATAAATACACTATAATGATTCTGTAACTCATCAAGAGTAGTGGAGGGACAGGCCCTGTGAAGCTACAGCAACCATTCCAAGGAGAAAAGGTGCTAATTCCTATGGTGTGAGCCATTAGATGGGAGGTCTCTCATGAGTTCATGGGAGGCTTTTTTTATATTAGGAGGATAAAATGGCAGAAAAACATATGTTTTTTACTTCTGAATCAGTTACTGAAGGCCATCCAGATAAAATAGCCGACCAAATTTCCGATGCTGTTTTGGATGCGATTATTGAAAAGGATCCTGCTGCTCGTGTAGCTTGCGAGACTCTGGTTACGACCGGTCTTGTTCATGTGGTAGGTGAAATTTCTACTAATGTCTATGTAGACATTCCTCGCATCGTACGCGATACTATTCGTGAAATTGGTTATACTCGTGCGAAATTCGGATTTGACTGTGATACATGCGGTGTACTGGTATCTATTGACGAACAATCTTCTGATATCGCCATGGGCGTTGATGAAGCGCTCGAATCTAAAGACGGTCGCGGTGAAGTATTGGATAAGATCGGTGCCGGTGACCAAGGCATGATGTTCGGTTATGCATCTAATGAAACGCCGGAATTTATGCCGATGCCGATATCTTTGGCACATCGTTTATCCCGTCGCCTTACAGAAGTTCGTAAAGATGGTACCTTATCATATTTGCGCCCGGACGGAAAGACACAGGTAACTGTAGAATATGTTGACGGTAAACCGAAACGTATCGATACAATTGTTATATCCACACAACATAGTCCGGAAGTAACGCAGGAACAAATTAAAAATGATCTTAAGCGTTATGTTATCGACGCTGCGTTACCTGCGGAATTCGTTGATGAAAATACCAAATTTTTCATCAATCCTACAGGTCGCTTTGTAATCGGTGGACCTCATGGTGATGCCGGTCTTACCGGACGTAAAATCATCGTTGATACATATGGCGGTATGGCGCGCCATGGGGGCGGTGCTTTTTCCGGTAAAGATCCATCCAAGGTTGACCGCTCTGCTGCATATGCTGCCCGTTATGTAGCTAAGAACGTCGTGGCTGCAGGTTTGGCCGATAAATGCGAAGTACAGGTGGCATACGCTATCGGTGTTGCTCATCCGGTATCCATTTTAGTTGATACATTTGGTACGGCACATATCGAAGAAGAAAAAATTCAGGAATTGATAAAGAAACATTTTGATTTACGACCTGCGGGTATCATCGAAATGCTCGACTTATTGAAACCTCATTATCGTAAGACGGCTGCGTATGGTCATTTTGGTAGAACAGATGTTGATCTCCCTTGGGAACGTACAGATAAAGCTCAAATTTTAAAACGAGAAGCTGGCTTATAATGAAAAAGGTCTTGGTAGAACTTCTACTGAGACCTTTTATAGTAAATTTAAGGATGTGAACCTATGCGTGTTGCACAGATTATTATTAATCGACCGGCTAAACAACTACATAAACCGTTAAGCTATTTAATGCCGGAAAAATTCGGTACTGTTTTACCCGGTACACGTGTATTGGTTCCTCTTGGTAATAGTAGAGAGGAAGGAATCCTTATCGGGTACACCGAATTAACGGAGTCTCCCGAGTTTACACTGCGTAATATAGTACAGATTTTAGATAGTGAGCCATGGTTTACACCGGAAATGATGGATACGGCAAGACGACTAAATGAATATTATCTTTGCTCCTATGGTGATGCATTACGTCTTTTTACGGTTCATAAAACGTTAAAGTCCTATGAAGCTCCGAAAGAGGAGTGGCTTGTAGTCACTCCTGATTTTTCTGTTGATCAATTTAGTGCACGTAAAAGAAAACAACGTGAACTGGCCTCCTATTTGCTTGAGGTTGGGGGTGCATCCAAGGCTTTATTATTGGCTAAAGGTTATTCCCGTATGGTCATCAAGCAGGTAAGCGAAGCTTATGGGATAGTTGTCGAATCCCGATTCAAAGCTACCAAAACGGTTTTCGATGAGCTATTGACGGAGGAATATAAAATACCCTTATCAGAGGCGCAACAGAAGGCTTATGAGTCAATTCAATATGCCATGGATCATCATGTTTATCAGCCCTTTTTACTTCATGGTGTTACGGGGAGCGGTAAGACACAGATTTATTTGCGAGCTACCGCACGGTGTATCAGTCAGGATAAAACCGCTATCATTTTGGTTCCGGAAATTATTTTAACTGATCAGATTGTTCGTCGCTTTGTGGAAACCTTTGGGGATGAAGTCGTTGTTTTCCATAGTAAATTAACGGTGCAGCAGCGTAATAACAATTGGGAACGATTACGTCGTAAAGATAGTCATATCATTATCGGCGCTCGGTCCGCAATATTTGCACCGGCCGAAGATATAGGTCTCATTGTTGTCGATGAAGAGCATGATACATCTTATAAGCAGGAAGATATGGTGCGTTATCATGCAAGAAATGTTGCATTATGGCGTGGTGAGGCACATGGCTGTCCGGTAATTCTCGGGTCTGCAACACCTTCTGTAGTATCCTATTACAAGGCACAAAACGGCACATATCGGTTATTGGAGTTACCGAACCGTATTTTTGAACAACCGATGCCTTCCGTATCGATTGTGGATATGAAAGAAGAAATGCTGCATGGTAATTATTCTGTATTTTCCGATGCCATGATGCATCTTATTCAACGTACATTGGATGAGCATAATCAGATGATTATACTTTTAAATCGTCGCGGTTACAGCACATTTGTTATGTGTCGTGATTGTGGGGAAACGATTATGTGCCCTCATTGTGATGTGGCTATGGTATATCATCAGGCCGGTGAGGAGTTACGTTGTCATTATTGTGAACATCATGAACCGATTCCTGTTGTTTGTCCAAAATGTAAAAGTAAGCGCATCAAGTTTTTCGGATCCGGTACACAAAAGGTAGAGGAAGAACTGAGAGCTCACTTTCAACATGCCCGTATCGCAAGGCTGGATCAGGATGTAACGAAACATAAGCAAGTAGCGGAGGATATACTTCACGATTTCGGGAATCATAAATATGATATTCTATTGGGGACTCAAATGGTATCTAAAGGGCACGATTTTAAAGGTGTGACTGCCGTTGGCATTTTGACGGCGGATTCAGTATTAAATATACCTGTTTATTCCGCATCGGAGCGAACGTTTGATTTATTGACACAAACGTCAGGACGAGCTGGCCGTGGCGATAAAACTGGTCATGTCGTGATACAAACATATAATCCTTTAAACTATGCTATAATAAAGAGTAAGACTCATGATTATGTTGGCTTTTACCATGAAGAAATACAGAATCGTGAAGCCCTTGGTTATCCACCGTTCCGTGAAATGATTCATATGGTCGTACGTCATCAGGATATGAATACGCTGGAATCTGTTGCTAATCGCATAGTAAATGATTTGGAACGTCATAAGGGAAATCTGGATATAACAATTAACGGACCTTATGAAGCAAGTATTAAAAAGGTACGTGATATGTACCGTTTAGCGATTATGATTCGCGGTACGGATTTGACTGATATGAAGAAATATATATATCACTCGTGGATTTTTACGCAAGAAGGATTACTTATTGATGTAGATCCTGTGTAGTGTAGGAGAATTTATGGCGGTATTAGATGTGATTAAGGCGGGTCATCCGGTATTGAAACAAGTGGCGGAACCTGTTGACTATGTAAACAAAAAATTAAGAGCATTTATCGATGATATGGCGGAGACTATGTATGAAACACAAGGCGTAGGACTTGCAGCGCCACAGGTGGCCGTATCGAAGCGCATTATCGTCGTTGATGATCAGGTAGGTAGCGGACTTATCGCTTTAATCAATCCTGAGATTACACATGCTGAAGGCACACAGGTTGGTCCGGAAGGTTGCCTAAGTGTTCCCGGTTATTTTGGCGATGTGGAGCGATTTGAAAAGATTACCGTGAAGGGGGTTGACCCTTATAATAAGAAGGTCACAATTAAAGCCGAAGGATTTTTGGCTCGTATTTTTCAACATGAAATCGATCACTTAGAAGGACATCTATTTATTGAAAAAGCGACGAATTTACGATTAATATCGGATCATCCGGAGGAGAAAGAAATTGTCTAGTAAAAAATCGCTACGTGTTGTATTTATGGGAACACCGGATTTTTCCGTTCCCACATTAGAAGCGTTGGTGCGGTCTGACTTTTCTGTCGTAGGCGTGTATTGTCAGCCCGATAAACAAAAGGGACGAGGTAAACAGGTACAGATGCCGCCCGTAAAAATGGCTGCACTGGCTCATGATTTGCCTGTTTATCAACCTGTTACGTTGCGGGATGAAACGATTCAGGCTCAATTAGAACAGTTGAATCCGGATATAATTGTTGTCATCGCATATGGGAAGATTTTACCGCCATGGTTAATTCGACTTCCCCAATATGGATGCATCAATATTCATGCCTCTGCCTTACCGAAATATAGAGGGGCGGCACCGATTCATTATGCAGTTCTCAATGGTGATAAAGAAACCGGTGTTACCATTATGCATATGGATGATGGCCTTGATACAGGGGATATTATCGACATTGTTAAAACGGATATTCTGCCCGGGGAAACTACGGGTGAACTCTTTGACCGTATTGCACAGCTTGGCGCAGATACGATTGTACCTGTTTTGCATCGTTGGGTTAACGGTGAAATTAATGCTGTCCCTCAGAATGATGAAGAGGCAACACATACAGCTAAAATCACAAAGGAAATGGGTTTTATTGATTGGAATCGATCGTCCGTATCCATTGTTAATTTGATTCGTGGCCTTAATCCGGCGCCAGGCTGCTATACATTCTTAGGTGGTAAGCGGTTAAAGATATGGCGTGCTGACCTTGTTGAACAGATTTCTGCTGATGATAATACCATTGTTCTAAACGGTAAATCTGTGATACTCCAATCCGATTGTACTCCGGGAACTATCGTTTCACGTGCGGACGGATTGATTGTCGCTACCGGCGATCACGGATTTGTCCGTCTTATCGAGGTTCAACCGGAGAATAAAAAGCGAATCAGTGCAAATGATTTTGTAAATGGTCATCAAATAAAGGACGGGATGGTTTTTGGAAACCAAATCTAAGCAATACGAAACATTTCCCTTATATCTTGTGCTATCCACTTTGACTTGTGCCATTTTGACCGGGTTTTTGAGCTTTCTCATGTATATTTTATGGCCAGGACTTTTACAATTACACTTTATGGCGCCTCTGATTATCTGTGTAATACTGGTTCTAATTATTTGTATCATATGGTTCTTATGTGCTTCACTAATCGTGGCTTCTACGGGGATAGTTAAATTACATCCGGTTATTTTGCGCCTAGCAAACCGATTTATATATGGGCTGTTTCCTTTATCATTGGCTCTCGGCAAAGTGAGAGGTGTTACAAAGGATCGGTTGCGTCAGTCGATGATTGATCTGATTAATCATTTGGTTACACTTGATATGTATATTGTTGAACCGGAACGGATTCTTTTATTAACGCCACATTGTCTACAGGAAAGTTCCTGTGTACATAAGGTAACTCATGATGTAAATAATTGTAAACAGTGCGGACGATGTCAGGTGGGGGATTTATTACAAATCGCAAGGGACTACGGATGCCAGTTTATCGTTGTTACCGGCGGGACGTTGGCGCGTCTGAAAGTAAAAGAGGCACGTCCAAAGGCGATTGTGGCCATTGCGTGCGAACGCGATTTAGCAAGCGGTATGGCTGATGTATTTCCGATTCCTGTAATCGGTGTATTAAATGAGCGTCCCAACGGTCCTTGCTGTAATACAAAGGTTGATTCCGAACGTGTTCGTACCGTAATTGAACAATTGATTGGTAGGAATAATCATGACATTAGTTAAGAATAAGCAACAACCGAATATACGTTTATTGGCTGTGAAAGCATTGTCTGATATCAATCGCAACGGTGCTTATGCGAATATAAAACTGCAGGAATATTTGCGAACTTATCATTTAGAGGATTTAGATCGCCGTTTCTTCACTGAACTCGTTTATGGGGTTATTCGCAGAAGAAATTATTTAGATGCCATTATTGTTCATTTCGCTAACAGGCCTATAAAAAAGTTATCATCCATGGTCGTTGAGATTTTGCGCCTCGGTATTTATCAAATTTTATATATGGATAAGGTTCCTGAAAGCGCGGCGGTGAATGAATCCGTTAAATTAGCAAAAAAATTAACGCGAGGTTTGTCGGGGTTCGTCAATGCCGTCATGAGGTCCGTATTGCGTGACATGGATAGTATCTCCATCGGTGAATTGGCTACATCTGAAGCGGAGGAAATATCATTTATCTATAATCAACCTCTCTGGCTTGTGGAATTGTGGTTAAACGAAATGGGAAAAGACAAAACTATAGACCTTTGTTCCTGGTTTAATGAACAATCTCGTTTAACGGCTCGTATTAATACGATTAAGGTGAGTGTTGACGAATGTTTACAGGAGTTACGCGCATTAGGCTGGACTGTTGACCGGGATGAATATATTCCCGAATGTATTTATATCGATGGTCATCAAGGACATCTAGAGAAAGCACGCCCTGTTTTGGACGGGCATATCACGTTTATGGATAAAGCATCCATGCTTGTAGCCCATGTGGTTAATCCTCAGCCGGGTGAACGTATTCTGGACTGTTGTGCTGCACCCGGTGGCAAGTCAATGCATATGGCAAGCTTAATGGAAAATACAGGAGCTATCATGAGTTGTGATATATATGAACATAAATTACAATTAATGCAGTCCAATGTTGAACGGCTCGGTGTTTCCATTATCTCCATGAAATTACAGGACGGACGGACTTTGCCCGATTCATGGATTAATCAATTTGATCGTGTCCTGGTGGATGCACCGTGTTCAGGATTAGGTATTTTACAAAAAAAACTTGATATGCGTTGGCGTAAGTCCAGAGAGTTACTATTTGAACTGCCGACGTTACAATTAGAAATTCTGGAGTGCGCATCCAAAATGGTGAAGGTCGGGGGCTATCTCGTATATTCAACTTGTACTTTAAATCACGGTGAAAACGAGGATGTATTAGAGAAGTTTCTAGAACATCATAAAGACTTTGTTATTGAACCTGTAGAACTGAAAGGACTACCTTCATCTAAGGATGGTATGATTACCACCTATCCTCCTCGGGATGATATGGATGGATTTTTTATGGCTCGTATGAAGCGCCTATCATAATCAAAAGAAATGGAGTATTTATGATAGAATTATTGGGTAAGTCTTTAGAAGAGTTACAAATTATTTTCAAGACCCATAATATACAAAAATTTCGAGCGAAACAGCTACTTGATTATATATATCATAGGTATGTTTTTGACTTTCAGGAAATGACACAGTTTCCAAAAGATTTGCGACAGTGGTTAACGGAGAATTGTGTTATATCTATACCTGCATTAATTACAGAATCGATTGCACCTGACGGCAAGACCCGTAAAATTTTATTGGAAATGAATGACCACAGTAGGGTTGAAGCGGTGTTGATGGAGCAGCACTACGGATATTCCGTATGTGTCTCTTCCCAAGTGGGCTGTGCGATGGGGTGTGTGTTCTGTGCTTCTACGCAGGGCGGTTTATATCGTGATTTAACGGTAGCGGAAATCGTAGGTCAAGTTGTTATCTTTGGACAAATCATAAAGCAGCCGATTCACTCTGTTGTTGTAATGGGGGCCGGCGAGCCGCTTCAAAATTATGATAATGTATTGAATGCGCTTAAGTTATTACATGATCCTGCGATTTGTAATATCAGTTATCGTAAGATGACCATTTCTACCTGTGGCTGGGTTCCTAATATATATAAGCTTGCTGATGAAGGCTTACCGATTACGCTTGCATTGTCATTGCATGCGACAACTGATGATATACGACGCAGTATAATGCCTGTAGGAGCTCATTATAATTTGACTCAGGTGTTGGATGCGGTAAAATATTATTATGATACGACACAGCGTCGTATTACCTTTGAATATATTTTGATTGATTCCGTGAACGCCTCCTTTGATGAGGCTCATGTATTAGGACAAATCTGTAAGGATTTTCCTAATTGCCATGTTAATTTGATTCCTGTTAATGGCAATGAACATATTGATTTATATAAACCATCTATGATTAATATGAATAGATTTAAAGATATCGTCGCATCTTACGGTATATCTGTCACTATACGTAAAGAAATGGGCGATGCAATCCAAGCCGCATGTGGACAGTTGAAAGCTGCTCACGGTCGGGAAAAGGAGACTTATGAATAATTTTGTTGGTTTAAGTAAAATTGGTCTTGTACGGCAGCGTAATGAGGATCGCTTTTTTATAGACGGTCCTATTTGTGCTGTTACTGATGGTATGGGCGGCTATAGCGGTGGTGAAATTGCCAGCACGTATGCCGTGGATGAAATACGAGACTACTTATCCGCTATAGAGCATGTTGAACAGAAGGACTTATGTGATGCTGTTCTTCATGCGAATCAGCGGATTGTCGATCACGTAGCTCACGAAGAACGTCTGGCTGGAATGGGAACTACTGCAGTGGTAACCGCCATTGATGAAGATAAATTATATTGGGCCAGTGTTGGAGATAGTCGCCTTTATATTTTTAGAGACGGCGTATTGAGACAAATTACTACGGATCATTCTATGGTACAAGAATTACTGGATTCCGGAGACATTACGAAAGACGAAATGCTTACACATCCTCAAAGAAATTTATTGACCCGTGCCGTCGGTGTCGATGAAAATCTTGAGGTTGACAGTGGTGTTGAGACGGTACAAACCGGTGACCGTATCTTGTTGTGTACCGATGGATTAAGCGGATATGTAACGGATGAAGATATTGCATCCACTTTACATGCTATTGATGATAATATGCAAGCTATCGAATCTTTAATGACGGCTGTATATGATGTCGGTGCCGGAGATAATGTAACTATTGTGGTTGGTACAATCTAGTCTAGAAACGGAGAAATAATGAGTGCTATGAATATAAAGGATATACTTCTAGATAATCGATACCGCATCGTTGATAAAATTGGTGTAGGCGGTATGGCGGATGTGTACCTTGGAGAAGATACTTTATTAGGAAGACCTGTAGCTATAAAAATTTTACATGCAAATTTTGCTAATGATGATGAATTTGTTAAACGTTTTAAACGTGAAGCACAGGCGGCAGGTAAACTTAATCACCCCAATATAGTCAATATGTATGATGTAGGTTTTGATCAGAATTTACATTATATTATTATGGAATATGTTGATGGAGAAACGTTAAAGGAATATATAACGCGTCATGGTCGATTATCTATTGATGAAGCTGTGAAATTCACTATTGCTATTGCAGAAGGCCTCGAACACGCTCATGCGATGGGGATAGTTCATTGTGATATTAAACCTCATAATGTGATAATTACTCGTACGGGTCGTGTAAAAGTAACGGACTTTGGTATTGCGCGCGCTATGAATGCGACAAATACAGTAATGTATACCAATTCTATTTTGGGATCCGCCCATTACTTGTCACCTGAACAAGCTAGCGGTAAGCCTGTTGATGGAAATACGGACATTTATTCGTTAGGTGTTGTGCTGTACGAAATGTTGACGGGGCGTGTGCCATTTGAGGGAGAGACACCGATTGCGGTAGCTTTAAAACATGTGCGTGAAAAGGTTACTCCTCCGACTAGATATAATCCTTCTATCCCGCCGCTTTTAGAGGCGGTTGTGATGAAAGCACTGGCAAAAAATCCTGCTGATCGATTTGAGTCAATCTCGGATATGATTAGTGATTTACGGCTTTCACAAGGATTTACAATGGGAAAAACGCAACGTCATGAACCATATGATTTTGCGACACAAATGATTCCTGCGGTGGACCCTGACGCACTGGAGGATTTCAATATCGATAGAGAGAGTAGTCAGAAAGTTGAGAGTAAAAAGAAGCGTATGTTGAATAAAATTGCGTCTATCCCGCAGAAATACATTGTTCTAGGGGCGGCTGTCATCTTCTTAATCGCCTTTTTAGGAGCATTTTTAACTTATGGTAATTTCTGGAGTAATACAACTGTAGATGTGCCTAATGTGGTAGGCAAACAGGTATCCGTCGCTAAAAATATTTTAGAAGATAAACATCTACGCGTGTCTACTAGTGAGGTCACAAATTCTGATGTGCCCGCAGGACAAGTCATTTCTCAAACGCCGAATGCCGGTGAAAAGGTTAAAGAACAACGTACAATTCATCTCGTTGTCTCAAAAGGCGTAGGGGATCTTACGGTTCCGGATTTATCCGGTCTGACGGTGGATCAAGCTCGTCAGCGCCTAAAAGATTTAGGTCTTGTTGTAGGTAAGATTACACAAGAGAGTGTAGACGGAAAGCCTGACGGTGTCATCATCGCGCAAACGCCATCCGGTGATTCCAAGGTGTCTAAAGGGGCTACAATCGATCTTGTAGTAAATAAGGCGAAGGTAAAAAAAGTTAAGGTACCTAATGTAGTAGGCATGTCTTTAAAAGAGGCCCGTGATGCATTAAGTGCGGTTAATATCGCTGTAAATCAGGTGGCCGGTTCCGTAGAGGATAAATCTGTGGTAACGGAACAAAGTCTCAAAGCAGGCGATGAGGTAGATGAAGGTTCGTCCTTAAATCTTACGACCGAATATAAGGACAAAAAGAAGGACGATTCCAAACAAAGTGGCAATAAAACAACAGGAACCGTTGACGTAACAGTACCACCGGGATCAAAGAATCAGGAACTGAAGATCATCGTAAAAGATGATGAAGGTTCTGCCGTAATTTACGATGATACGAATAAGCCTGGTGATCGCATAGTTAAAAAAGTATCAGGTGTCGGCAATGTTCGTATCGAAGTATATCTCAATGGCGCATTAGTTCAGGATACGGCATTATAAGAGGCAGTATGATTACAGGCATTGTTATCAAGAATATGAACGGTTACTTCTATGTGCAAGATGAAGAGGGAACCGTTCATGAATGCAAGGTTCGTGGACGGTTGAAAAAAGGACGTTACAGTTTATTAGTAGGTGATCGAGTTACTATTTCCAACGATGGATTCGTAGAATCCATTCACGAGCGTCATAATTCGATGATTCGCCCCGCTGTGGCCAATATCGATCAGGTGGTTCTGGTCGTGGCCGCACATGAGCCAGATATTAACGAGCTATTATTAAATAAGATGCTCGTTATGATTGAACATGCGGATATTCCTATCATATTATGTGTTAATAAATGCGATTTAATGGATGCATCTACGATATCTCTGGTGGATCTGTATCGATCTATCGGCTACGATGTGATTATGACGTCCACTTATGCTATGACGGGGATTGATGAATTACGACATGTGCTGGAACATAAGGTCACTGCTTTTGCAGGCCCTTCAGGGGTTGGTAAAAGCAGTCTTCTCAACGCGGTGGATTCGAAATTTACGTTCCAAACAGGTGAAGTAAGCGATAAAATTAAGCGCGGTAGACATACGACGCGTCATGCATCATTATTTAGTTTGAATACGGATTCCTTCATCATGGATACTCCTGGATTCAGTGCTATCGAATTTAATGATGTATCATTGGAACGATTGACTACATTGTTTCCTGAATTTGCTGATTATGTAGAGGATTGCAAATTTAATCCTTGTTATCATGAACATGAGCCGATTTGCGGTATTAAAGAAGCGTTAGCATCCGGACTAATCCATAAGGGGCGCTATGATGCGTATATGTCCATACGAAGAGACATAGAGAATCAAAGAAAGAGGTTTTAAGATGATTAAAGTTGCACCATCTATGTTATCTGCTGATTTTGCTATCTTAAGTGAAGAGCTAAAATCCATTGAAACGGCCGGAGCGGATTTATTACATATCGATGTTATGGATGGACACTTTGTGCCTAACCTGACTTTTGGCGCTCCTGTTGTGAAAGCTATCCGGCCGTATACGAAGCTGCCTTTCGATGTTCATTTGATGGTGACAAATCCGGGAGATTATGTTGAAGAGTATGCCAAGATAGGTGTGGAGTACTTTACATTTCATCAGGAAACGGTACCTCATATACATCGTCTGGTGCAGCATATCAAACAATGCGGTATGAAGGCCGGCATTGCATTGAACCCGGGTACTCCGGTTGCTGTTCTTGAAGATATTGCGGCTGATCTTGACATGATATTAATCATGTCTGTTAACCCCGGGTTCGGGGGACAATCTTTTATACCGAACGCTATTAAAAAAGTTAAGCAAGCAAAGCTGTTACTTGAAGAGGTTGATAATACTTCGGCTGTAATCGAAGTAGATGGTGGTATCAACGATATAACCTGTGTCCCCATTAAAAGAGCCGGTGCTACGGTACTCGTAGCGGGATCTGCAGTATTCGGAGCTTCAAATCGGGCTCAGATGATCGAAGCGATTCGGACAAATTGATAGAATATTTCGAGAGGTGAATTCCAAAGAATTCACCTCTCTTTTGCTTGCTTTTAAAAAACTTTTTTGTTAAAATTAGTGGGTATGAAAAATATGCACGTCAGTGGACTTCGGTACTGTGCCTAATTTTGGGTGACCCGAAGGATGAAGCGGCGGAAGTTAATTAACAGGAGGTGCCACAATGGCAGTAGTATCAATGAAACAATTATTAGAGGCTGGTGTACACTTTGGTCATCAGACTAGAAGATGGAACCCTAAAATGGCGAAATTCATCTTCACTGAACGCAATGGTATCTATATCATTGATTTGTCTAAAACAGTTAAAAAAGTAGAAGAAGCTTACAGTTTCTTACGTGAAGTTGCTTCTCAAGGTGAAGTAATCCTGTTCGTAGGTACTAAAAAACAAGCTCAAGAAGCTATTAAAGAAGAAGCTATCCGCGCTAACATGTTCTTCGTAAATGAACGTTGGTTGGGCGGTATGTTGACTAATTTCAAAACAATTGAAACACGTATCAAACGTTTGAAACAATTGGAAGCTATGGCTGAAGACGGCACTTTTGAAGTATTGCCTAAGAAAGAAGTTATCGGTCTTCGTCATGAAATGGATAAATTGGAAAAATACCTTGGCGGCATCAAAGATATGCCTAAAATGCCAGGTGCGCTTTTCGTAGTCGATCCTAAAAAAGAAAAAATCGCTATTGCAGAAGCTAAAAAATTGGGTATCCCTGTTGTGGCAACAGTTGACACTAACTGCGATCCGGACGAAGTTGAATTCCCAATTCCGGCAAATGATGACGCTATTCGCGCTGTAAAATTGTTGGCTGGTAAAATGGCTGATGCTGTTCTAGAAGGTCGTCAAGGCGAGTCCTTTGAAGAAGCATTGGATAACATGGTAGCTGATTCCGCTGAAATGGTTCGTGACGGTAAAGCTTAATCGTTGTCGGATTGGCATTTGAAAGATAAATCTATAACATATATAATTAGGGTAAGGACTATATCCTTACCTTAATTAATACTAGGAGGTAACAAAATAATGGCAATTACTGCTGCTTTGGTAAAAGAATTGCGCGACATGACTGGCGCAGGTATGATGGATGCTAAAAAAGCATTGGTTGAAACCGATGGTGATATTGATAAAGCGGTTGACCTTCTTCGTGAGAAAGGTTTGGCTGCGGCAGCTAAAAAAGCTGGTCGTATTGCCGCAGAAGGCGTTGTTTCTTCTTACATTCATGCGGGCGGTCGTATCGGTGTATTAGTAGAAGTTAACTGCGAAACTGATTTCGTTGCTAAAACGGATGATTTCCAAAATTTGGCACGCGATATCGCTATGCAAATCGCTGCTGTTAATCCTACATACTTGAACCGTGAAGAAGTTCCTGCAGAAGTAATCGAACATGAAAAACAAGTATTGTTGGAACAAGCTAAAGTAGAAGCTGAAGAAGACGTAAAAGCAGGCCGCAAACCAAAACCTGAAGCTGTTTTGGAAAAAATGGTGGCCGGTCGTATTGAAAAATTCTATAAAGAAAATTGCCTATTAGAACAAGCATTTATTAAAGATGGCGACAAATCCGTTACAGACATCATTAATGAAAATATTGCAAAAATCGGTGAAAACATCAACGTACGTCGTTTTGTGCGCTACGGTTTGGGCGAAGGCATTGAAAAACGTCAAGATGACTTCGTAGCTGAAGTAATGGCATCTGTTGGTAAATAAGTAAGATTTAATAAGAGAACACCGTACAGTGTTCTCTTATTTTGCAATAGAGGAGTATACACATGGCAAAGAGAAACTTTAAGCGTGTTGTTTTGAAGTTAAGTGGAGAGGCATTAGCCGGAGATCAAGGTTTCGGCATTAATCCGGATGTGGTAGAAAAATTTGCCCAAGAAATCGCCAGTTTAGCAAAATCTACCGATTTAGAAATCGCTATTGTTGTTGGTGGCGGTAATCTATGGAGAGGATTGGCGGGAAGCAATCAAGGGATGGACCGAGCTACTGCCGATTATATGGGTATGCTTGCTACAGTGATGAACTCTTTGGCATTACAAGATGCATTAGAGCAGGCCGGGGTTGATACACGTGTTCAAACGGCTATCGAAATGCAGGAAATTGCCGAACCGTATATTCGTCGACGTGCGATTCGTCATTTAGAGAAAAAACGCATTGTCATCTTCGGTGCGGGACTTGGTAAACCATATTTTTCGACTGATACTACGGCTGCTTTACGTGCCGCAGAAATTGAAGCGGATGCTATTTTGATGGCAAAAAAATTTGCTGACGGTGTATATGATTCCGATCCTAAGACAAATCCTAATGCCGTAAAATTTGATGAGCTTACATATAACGATATTATTACGAAAGAATTAAAAGTTATGGACGCTACATCTACTACATTATGTAAAGATAATAATATTCCTATTATCGTATTTAGCATGGATATTCCTGGTAATATTACTAAAGCCGCTAAGGGTGAAGAAATCGGGACCATAGTTCGAGGAGAATGATTCAGATGGAAATTAAAGAGTTACTACAACAGCAAGAAGAGCGCATGACAAAGTCCATTGAGGCTTTAAAGCATGAATTTGCATCGATTCGTACGGGTCGTGCTAGTGTAGCTTTACTTGATAAAGTTATGGTCGATTATTACGGCAGTCAGACTCCAATCAATCAAGTTGCAAATATTTCCGTACCGGAACCGCGTATGATTGTTATCGCTCCATGGGATAAAACTATGATTGGTGCTATTGAGAAAGCTATATTACAATCTGACCTCGGCTTGAATCCTGGTAATGACGGGGCTCAAATTCGTTTGACTATTCCACAATTAACAGAGGAACGCCGTAAAGAAATCGTCAAGGTGGTTCATAAAAAAGCGGAAGATGCTAAAATCTCGATTCGCAATATTCGTCGTGATGTAAATGATGCTTTGAAAAAGGAAGAAAAAGCTAAAACGATTACCGAAGATGATGTTAAAGACGGATTAGATCAGATTCAAAAACTAACGGATTCTAAAATCAAACAGATTGATGAATTAAAAGCAGTAAAAGAAAAGGATGTATTAGAAGTATAATGTGCAGTTCTAATACTCTTATTGGAATGCCATGGCAGCTTGCAAAATCTCGTTTGCAGGCTGCCCATATTCCTTTTAAGGTGATGATTGGAGCATCCTTCAACCGATATTTTGAAATCGCTAATGAAGGATTGTATGTAGCACGTATTACCGAAGTTGATGAGTGTTTACATGTATTAGTGTATAGACCAATGATTGCTTCCGACTTTGGACGTTCTATCGAGGTAGACTATGCTAAAGAAAATATTTAACCGTAATCAGCCTTCCACATCTGACATTGATAATAATGCTATACCGAAACATGTTGCTATTATTATGGACGGAAACGGCCGTTGGGCGAAACGTAGAGGTATGCCACGTTCTATGGGACATAAGGCGGGTGCCGATGTATTAAAGCAAATTGTTATCGCTGCTGATGAACTGGGCATTAAGGCGCTTACCGTATACGGTTTTTCTACGGAGAACTGGAAACGGCCTGAACAGGAAGTTTCTCTTTTAATGTCTTTGATAAAAGAATATTTAAATAAAAACGTGAAATATATGCATGAGCATAATGTCCGTATCCGATTTATCGGGTTTATAGGCGGACTTTCACAAGAATTACAATCCATTATTGAGGATGCAGAACAATTAACGAAGAATAATACAGGTCTAACCTTGCAGTTGGCAATTAATTATGGTGGACGTGATGAAATAGTGAGAACCATATGTGATATTTCCGAATCCGTTGCTAATGGTTCCATTCGTATTGATGATATTACAGAGAATTATGTCAGTGAACATTTGTTTACGAAAGAGTTCAGCGATGTGGATCTTCTGATTCGTCCTAGCGGTGATTTTAGGATCAGCAATTTTCTCTTATGGCAGATTGCCTATGCGGAGTTCTGGTTTACAGATTTACATTGGCCTGATTTTACAAAGGATACATTGATTGAAGCTGTAATTGCGTATCAGAAACGGGAACGCCGATTTGGCGGCTTATATGAGGAATAAAAATGTTAAAAACACGCGTTATAACTGCTGTTATAGGGTTTATCATTGCTCTTGGGGCCATTACAATAGGAGGCTCTGTTTATGATACACTTATCACGATATTGGCACTTTTGGGGTGGCGTGAATTTGTCTTGCTAGGTAAAGCTAAACATGTGCGTATGTCTATCATATGGGGATACGCGAGTGTGCTATTGATCATGATTTCATTGGCTATACAGATGTATGTATTGGCAGGTGCCATAATTGTGTTAGGGTTATTCGCTAATTATATGTTGTGTACCTTCGGTGAAAGTAAATATAACATGTCGAGCGTATCGTACAGCGTCTTCGGTCTACTCTATGTAGTAATCGGCATGGCGTCGTTACTAATTATTCGCCATGACTCGGTATACATGTTATTACCTATGCCTTTTGAACTGTATAATTGGGGCGTCATTACATTGTGGTTTTTGTTATTCACTACTTGGGCCAGCGATACATTTGCTTATTTTGCAGGGCGCGCTTTTGGTAAGCATAAAATAGTTCCGACTATCAGTCCAAATAAGACTTTAGAAGGTTTTATCGGTGGATTTATCGGATGTATCATCACAGGTGCTGTTTTCTCCTATATTGTGGGAATTCCCTTTTGGTTCGGTATTCACGTAGGGATGATTTGCGGTATTTTGGCACCTTTAGGTGATTTATTTGAATCAAAATTAAAGCGTTTATGTAATGTGAAAGATTCCGGAACTTTGTTACCGGGGCATGGCGGCGTATTGGATCGCTTTGATAGTCTGCTGTTTACAGCTCCGGCGATACTTATTTACGTATTGATGCTTTCATAGACATTAGGGGATTCCTTTCATGAAATATCTTAGTATTATAGGAAGTACCGGTTCCATAGGTACACAAACATTGGATGTGGTCTCTCAGCATCCGGATCAATTTAAGGTTGTCGCATTAGTGGCGCATCATAATATCGATCTTTTAGAGAAACAAATCAAAGAATTTGAGCCGTTAATAGCAGGGATTGTCGATGAAATAGCATTTGAAGAACTGAAAAAACGTTATACCGGATCTACCAGATTAATTGGCGGTAAAGAGGCTCTTATTGCGGCGGCCACTATTCAAGAAGCATCTATGGTGGTGACGGCTATTGTAGGTGCTGCCGGCATCGAACCGACTGTTGAAGCTATAAAGAAAGGCAAGACAATAGGCCTTGCCAATAAGGAAACCCTCGTGGCCGGTGGCCCACTTATTACATCCTTAGCTAAAGCGCATAATGTTCAGATTTTGCCGATTGACAGTGAGCATAGCGCCATATTTCAATGTTTAGAAGGACAGGACCGCAGTAATGTGGATTCACTAATTGTAACTGCATCAGGCGGTCCGTTACGAACCTGGGATTCCGCGTCTATACAATCTGCTACAGCAGCGGACTGTTTACGTCATCCCACTTGGAATATGGGGAATAAAATTACCATTGATTCGGCATCATTATTTAATAAAGGCCTAGAAGTTATAGAGGCTCACTGGCTTTTTGATTTTGATTTTGACCATATTGATGTGGTAGTTCACCCGCAGAGTATTGTCCACTCCATGATTCGTATGAAGGATGGGGCTATTTTGGCACAATTGGGGAATCCCGATATGCGTGAACCTATCCAGTATGCTTTGACGTACCCGAAACGTGAGCATTTATCTATGACTCATTTGGACTTTTCAAAGGCGTTACAATTAGAATTTTTGCCGCCTCGATATGATGATTTTCCTGCATTACGACTTGCTTATGAGGTAGGTCGTGCGGGAGGCTTTAAACCGGCCGTATTTAATGCGGCAAATGAAACGGCTGTTTATGCATTTTTAGATGATAAAATCGCCTTTGGCGATATTTATAAGGTTGTTACAGCTGTTCTTGATTCTATGGGGAGAGAAGATATTTTTACATTAGATAATTTATTAGCCATCGATCGATGGGCCAGAGAAAAGGCCATATCATTGATGCCATAGGAGTATATATGACAACGGCATTAGCCACGATTTTTGTATTTGGCTTAATCGTATTTATTCATGAATTAGGCCATTTTATTACGGCCAAGATGTCGGGTATGCAAGTCGATGAATTTGCTATCGGTTTTGGACCGGCTATAGCGAAGGTGAAAAAGGGGGAAACCTTGTATTCCATTCGCATTATTCCATTGGGTGGATTTAATCGTATCTCCGGTATGAGTCCGGAGGAGGAACTCCATGAACGTTCATTTTATACAAAGCCGGCATGGAAGAAGTTTATCGTAATTTCCGCCGGCGCAGTATTTAATTTTTTGTTGGCTATCGTTATTTTCTTTGGTTTAAATTTATCGGTAGGCAATATGACCTATAGTGATGAACCGGTTATTGGGAATGTTATTTCCGGCAGTGCTGCAGAGCAGGCTGATTTAAAGGCTAACGATCGCATTATAACCATTGACGGTAAGCCGATTACTAAATGGGAAGAAATTCGTCCTAGCTTAATGGGGACCGCTAATCATGGTGTTCCTGTTGTGGTAAATCGTAATGGTGAAAGCATCGAAACGACTGTTATTCCTAAAATGGAGCAGGGATCAGTAAAGATTGGTATTTATCCTAGCTTTACCAGCGAGCAATACGGTGTAGGTGAAGCTTTCACAAAGGCTGTAACCGATACAGGTAAAACCATAACAGCTATGATACAGGGATTATACGAGATGATTCGCGGTACACAGGCCGCTGAGTTATCAGGTCCTGTAGGTATTTCACAAATGGCAGGAACGGTAGCTCAATCCGGATTTGCACCGCTTTTAGCATTTGCCGCATTCCTCAGCATTAATTTAGGTGTCATCAATTTATTGCCGTTACCGGTTCTTGATGGCGGACATTTGATTATTATTATAGTGGAGGCCATTACGGGGCGTAAGTTACCGGCTAAAGCGCTTATGTACATTCAAATGGTTGGCATCGCTTTATTGGTAACATTATTCCTATATGTGACGACTCAGGATATTTTCCGTTTACTATAATACAATTAGGAGATTATAATGATTATTCGTAAACCTACAAACGGTATCTATGTAGGTACAGTAAAAATCGGGGATTACGCACCGATTAGTATTCAGTCAATGATTACTACGGATCCTGTACATATGGAAAAAGCCATTGCGGAAATCAATCATCTGGCTGAAGCTGGTTGTGAGTTGGTACGTGTCGCAGTACCTACAATGGCTTCCGCAAAGGCGATTAAGGCTGTTCGTGCGGGTATTTCTATCCCCTTGATTGCAGATATTCATTTTGATTATAGATTAGCTCTGGAAGCTATTGATAATAATGTCGATGGTTTGCGTATCAATCCCGGGAATATTGGCGGTGAAGATAAGGTATTGGCGGTTATAGAAAAAGCAAAACCAAAGCAGATTCCGATTCGAATAGGTGTCAATGCGGGTTCACTGCCAAAACATATTCTTGATGCTCATGGCGGGCATCCTACGGCAGACGGAATGGTGGACACCGCATTGGAGCATGTTCGTATTCTTGAAAAACTCGATTATCGTCAGATGAAATTATCTATAAAGGCAACCGAGGTGCCTCTTATGGTTGAGGCATATCGTAAATTATCTGATAAGATCCCCTATCCATTGCATTTAGGTGTTACGGAGGCTGGAACGATAAAACAGGGTACCATTAAATCCGCTATGGGAATCGGGGCTTTATTATTGGATGGTATCGGAGATACATTGAGGGTTTCACTTACGGGAGATCCGATTCATGAAATTGAAGTAGGCCGAAGTATTTTAAGTAATCTAGGTCTGCGAAACTTCGGGGCTACCATGATTTCCTGTCCTACCTGTGGACGATGTCAGGTAAATCTGTTCGATATGGCCGGGATTGTGGAGGAACGCTTAGCGTCTATTAAGGCACCTATTAAGGTGGCTGTCATGGGCTGTGTTGTAAATGGTCCCGGGGAAGCACGTGAGGCTGACTTCGGTATCGCCGGCGGTAACGGACAAGGAATTGTCTTTAGAAAAGGCGAGGTTATTAAAACTGTGCCTGAATCTGAACTTGTAGATACATTATTTAGAGAAATCGATCAATATTTAGAATTATTGGATGAGGAGTAATTATGTTAGCCAGTAAATTGTATGCGCCTACATTACGTGAAGTTCCGGCTGATGCAGACGTGGTGAGTCAACAGTTAATGTTGAGAGCGGGCTTTATTCGGAAAACGGCCAGCGGTTTATATAGCTTTTTGCCATTAGGGTGGAGAAGTATAAAAAAAATCGAAGCTATTGTAAGAGAAGAAATGGACCGTGCTAACGCACAGGAAATTATGATGCCTATTTTACAGCCGGCTGAGATTTGGAAAGATTCCGGTCGATGGAAGGCATATGGTGCGGAAATGATGCGCATCCATGATCGCCATGAAAATGAATATTGCTTGGGACCGACTCATGAAGAAATGATTACGACCTTAGTAAAAAACGAAATTAACTCATATCGTCAATTACCTGTAAATTTATATCAGATTCAAAGTAAGTTCCGTGATGAACGTCGTCCCAGATATGGTTTGATGCGCAGTCGCGAATTTATTATGAAGGATGCTTACTCCTTTGATATAGATGAAAAAGGTCTCGATGAATCCTATAAATCCATGTATGACGCATACATGAACATTTTTAACCGCTGCGGTCTTACGTTCCGTCCGGTTGAGGCGGATTCTGGTGCTATCGGCGGTAGCGGGACTCATGAATTTATGGCTATTGCCGATGCCGGTGAAGCGGACATCGTGTATTGTACAGCTTGTGACTATGCGGCCAACATAGAAATCGGTAGACCTGGTGTTATGAAGCAGGATGAAGAAGTATATAAGAATCTCGAAATTGTGGATACTCCTCATGCTAGTACTATTGAAGCTGTTGCAGATATGCTTAACCTGCCATTGGAGAAAACAATTAAAGCCGTTGTATTTTCAATTGACGAAAAGGTTGTTCTGGCTATCGTTCGAGGCGATCATGAGGTTAATGAAATTGCGGTTCAACATGCTGTGCTCGGCACGGTGGAACCGGAAATGGCTACGCCGGAAGAACTTGAAAAAGTAGGTTTGACGGCCGGCTTTATAAGTCCTGTAGGATTACATCAATCAGATGATTTCGCTATCGTTGTTGATGAGTCCGTTATGGAAACATATAATGTGTGTGGTGGCGCTAATATAAAGGATGCACATTATATCAATATCAATCCAAAACGGGATTTTGATGTGGATGATATCATCATCGCTCCAATTCGTCTGATTACAGACGATGATGTATGCCCTTGTTGCGGCGGTACTTTGGAACATGCTAAAGGTATTGAAGTAGGACAAGTTTTTAAGTTAGGTACAAAGTATTCCGAAGCGTTGCAAGCTACATTCCTGGATCAAAACGGTCGACCAAATCCGATGGTTATGGGCTGTTATGGTATCGGGGTATCCCGCACATTGGCGGCGGCTATAGAACAATATCATGATGAAAACGGTATTATCTGGCCGCGTGCCATTGCACCGTTTGAAACCGTTATCGTGCCTATTAATGCGAAGGACTCGGTTTTGATGGAGGCAAGTCAGAGAATTTATGATTCTTTGCAACAGGCCGATGTAGATGTATTATTAGATGATCGAAAGGATCGGGCCGGTGTCAAGTTTAAAGATGCGGACCTCATCGGTTATCCATTGCGTATTACGGTAAGTAAGAGCACCGTAGAACATGATGAAGTGGAAATTCAAATTCGCAAGTCGGGGGAGACCATCACTTGTGCTATAGATATGGTTACATCTAAGGTGACCGAATTACTGCAAAATTTATAATTAAGATTGCGATTTCGATGAATATTCATCGGAATCGCAATTTTTTCCTCTTCTTGAATTAATTATAGGAATCAGTCATAATTAATTAATAAGGTAATTATAATGGGAGGCATGTATGTTAGTTGATTTTCATATGCATTCCACATTTTCGGATGGGGTTGAATCTCCTGAATCTTTATTTCGTCATAGTTTAGCCTCTAATCTGTCGATGATATCCTTAACAGATCATGATGAAATAGATGGAATTATGATGCTGCGTGATGCTCAGAAAAAATGGGATTTTGCACAATCTATAAAGATTATTACAGGCTGTGAGTTTAGCGGTAATTATAAAGGTAAAGATATTCATATTTTAGGATATCGTTTTGATGAGACTGATGAAAAACTTATGCAATTCATCAATTATGTCAAGGCTGAAAGAGCTTCGCGCGTTGCAAAGATGATTCAACGCTGTAACGAGGCAGGTTATCGTATTACGATGGACATGCTTGAAAATACATTTCCTCATGCTCGGGCATATGGGCGACCTCATATAGGTCAACTACTCATCGATAATGGGTATGCAAAGGATATTAACGAAGTCTTTTCCACCGTTTTACATAAGGACAGTCCCTGCTATATACCTAAGGTTAAGATTGAAGTTCCAAAGATTATCGATATCATTCACACAGCAGGGGGCTTAGCTGTTATGGCTCATCCTAAGTTAATCCGTAACGATGATTATGTTGTAGAGATGTTAGAGTTTGATTTTGACGGTATTGAGGCATACCATTCTAAGCACGATAGTACGGATGAATCGAAATATAAGGCTTTAGCAATGGAACGCCATCTATTTATTACAGGCGGATCGGATTATCATGGCATTCAAGGTAAACCTCCTGCAAGATTAGGTGATTTTGTAGTCGATAGTGAAAGTGTGTCCAAATTTATAGATTTATTATAAATACCGAGGTAAAGTATGGAAGTCATTGCATTTGTTGGCAGCAGCGGGACAGGCAAAAGTCATCGTGCACTTGTTCTAGCTCATGAAAATAAAATAGAATGCATCATCGATGATGGTATTTTAATTCATGATAATAAAATTGTGGCAGGTTTTTCAGCTAAAAAGGAATCAAGCCGTCTGAAAGCGGTACGACGCGCTATATTTCAGGATCCTGTGCAGGTGAAGTCGGTTCGTGATCAACTGGATAAAATCAATCCGAATAAATTAATGATTATCGGCACATCGGATAATATGGTGAAAAAAATAACGAAGGCCTTGGGATTACAGGAACCGGACCGTTATATACGCATTGAAGATGTGGCGACACCGAAGGAAATAGAGCGCGCTCAACATGCGCGTTTAAAGGAAGGCAAGCATATTATTCCCGTTCCGACGATGGAGCTTAAACCTCATTTTAAAGGGTATCTTATCGATCCGATTAAGACGATGTGGCGCCGTCGAACATTGAAAAAACAGGATCAGGATACATTGGGACAAATCGGGTCTGAAGGCTTTGAACGATCTGTTGTACGTCCTGCTTTCAGTTATTACGGGCGCTTAACATTCGATGACGATGTGATTATCAAGTTGATTCGTAACGGTTTAAAAAAAGTTGCCGGTGTAGACGAATCCAGTGATATTTCTTTTAAGAAGAGTAAAAAAGGACAAAACGGACTCATTTTGGATATGGCCGTTGTCATTGAACACGGGTATCCCGTCAAGAATTTGATGCAACAGGTGCAAAAGTCCGTACGTAATGAGATTGAATATATTACCGGTATGTCTATCGAGCGAATGTCCATCAAAGTGAAGAATATTGTAGAAACAAAACGGAAAATTATAAAACATATGTAGGAGTTGGAATGAAGTCATACTATATTTATACTTACGGTTGTCAAATGAATACGGCGGATTCGGAGCGGCTGGCACATCAGTTGGAGTCAGTAGGCTATATTCCTACTGATGATGTGGAACAGGCGGATTTGATTATATTGAATACCTGTGCGGTTCGGGAGACTGCCGAAACGAAGGTGTACGGTCGTATCGGTGAATTAAAGCATTTAAAAGCGAAAAATAAAGATTTAATAATCGCTATTACCGGATGTATGTCCCAGAAAAATCAGGCGGATATGTTTAAACGGGCGCCGCATATTGACATCGTACTGGGGACACATAATATTCGCCATATTAATGAAATGATTGCCGAAGTGGAGCGCACTCATGCGCATCAAATCAATGTTGATATGGATAATACGGTGTTGCCGGAGTTACAAGCTAAACCTAACGGTATATTTTTTGCCTGGGTTCCTATAATGAACGGGTGCAATAAATTTTGTACATATTGTATTGTGCCTCATGTCAGAGGTCGAGAAATCAGTCGTCCCGTATCTGCAATCGTAAAAGAAGTGACGGAGTTAGGACAAAAAGGATTCAAAGAGATAACATTACTCGGGCAAAATGTGAATTCCTACGGTTTGGACTTTAAAGACGGTACTGATTTCGGAACACTCATAGATGCGTTAGACGGTATTCCTGGCATTGAGCGTGTTCGTTATATGACGAGCCACCCTCAGGATATGACGAAATCTATGATTGATGCGCTTGGCCGTTCGAGTAATGTGGTAACACATCTACATCTACCGATTCAATCCGGTTCCAATCGGATTTTGCAGAAAATGAATCGTCATTACACGGTTGAGCATTATAAAGAGCTTTTACAATACTGCAGAGAGAAAATTAGAGATATCGTAGTCACTACCGATATTATTGTAGGCTTTCCGGGTGAAACCGATGAGGATTTTGAACAAACGCTAGAATTATTACAGGATATCCGTTATGATATGGCGTATACATTTATATACTCAAAACGTTCCGGTACGCCTGCAGCGACCATGGATGAACAGATACCGGAAGAAGTGAAACGCGTACGTCTACAAAAATTGATGGATATACAGAATGAAATTTCTCTGGAGTTAAATAAAGAAATGGAAGGCAAGGTATTTGATATCATTGTAGAAGGTCCTAGTGCAAAGGATGAATCCATGTGGTTCGGACGTACATCAGGTAATAAAATGGTTCTCTTTCCAAAAGATGAATCTTTGAAAATCGGTGATACCGTTTCAGCTCATATTGATAAAGCTCAAACATGGGTTTGCTACGGAAGCATTTTATAATACATGAATTAAAGCGTTAAAGAGAACACACCATTATTATGTAATTTCTAAAGTTAGATCTATCTGGTTTAAGTTTAGCGTGTACTGCATATGGTGGAGGTGTTCTCTTTTTTATTGTATGACAGATGATGATTAGAAAATATGTGTGTTATAATAATAGAATAATATAAAAGTTGTATATTGATGACTTTCATAGGTATGAACACCATTTAGATTTCTTATTTTCTATAAAGAAGGTGTAACTATGAAATTGGATTTAAACGCTGTAGGTGAAACGGCCTTATTAACTTTATATGCGCGAGCGAAAGATTACGAGTCAGAACAATCCGTATTAAAGGATAAAAAATCATGGGATATTATAAAACAAATCGATTATGATTTCAGTCAATTTAAAGATGTAAAGATGTCCTATTACGGAATTTTAGGACGGGCGAAAGTAATCGATGAGGAGATACGAAAGTTTATATCTATATATCCAGATTGTATTGTCGTATCTTTAGGTGCCGGTTTAGACACAATGTTTTATCGAGTCGACAACGGTTATATTGATTGGTATAATATTGATTTTGCCGGAGTGATTGAGGCGCGTACACATTTCTTTGTACCGCATGATCGTGTACATAATCTGGTGGGCTCCATAACTGAAGATTCATGGACTGCTCAAATTGAAACAAACGGTCGTAAATTGCTGTTTGTGAGTGAAGGCGTGGTCATGTATCTTACACTGGATGAAATGAAGCAGTTCTTAGGATTACTGACGGATTCTTTTGAAGAATTCACGTTATATCTTGATATGATTTCTCCTTACGTGGCAAAACGCACAAAACAGCATGATATGCTCAGTAAGATGGATGTTTCATTCCAATGGGGCACAAAAGATGGTCATGAAATTATGGACATGAATCCTAAACTTAAACAGACCGGACTGATTAACTTTACGGGAAGCATGTTGTCATTGGCTCCTGTAGTCTATAAATTGTTGTATCCGATTATTTATTTAGTTAACAATCGATTGGGTATATATGAATATAAGCGGAATATATGATATGACTCATAATATATGAGGTGAATATGAGTAAAAAACAGACACCAATGATGGAACAGTATCTTGATATCAAATCGAGATATAAAGAGGAACTTCTGTTCTTTCGGTTAGGTGACTTTTACGAATTGTTTAATGATGATGCTTTGTTAGCATCTCGAGAATTGAATATAACGTTAACAGGACGTCCTACGGGCGATGAGGAACGCACACCGATGTGTGGCGTTCCTTTTCACGCTGCTGAAAGCTATATAGAGACGTTGGTTAAAAAAGGTTATAAGGTAGCTATTTGTGAGCAGCTGGAGGATCCTAAAGCGGTTAAGGGCATTGTAAAACGGGATGTCATAAAAGTTATGACGCCGGGGACTGTTATGACGGAAAATGCCAATGATGCGCGGGCCAATAATTTTTTAGCTTTATTTTATATGGTAAAAGATTCGTGGGTTCTCGTTTTTTCCGATGTATCAACCGGTGAAGTCATTTGGCATCGCATTACTGAATCCGATAAAAAGAGTGATATGTATGATGCGTTAAGCATGTATAGACCGACGGAAATCATTCTGCCTGAAGGTAGCGAATTACCTCGAGAAATTCGAGACTTTATCGGTAATCAATTCAGCAATGTTGTATTTTCTCCATTTTCCACCTATCATACACAGCGGGAAGTAGCGGAACAGGCGGTAGCCCATTTCGGCGATTTGGGCCTGATGGAAGAAGATGTATGGGAAGCATTGGGGTTTATGTTGTTATACCTGCAAGATGTCATCAAATCTCCGATTTCCCATATCAATTATGTGCATCAGCTGAGTGTAGGTAATCGACTTATCTTAGATACATCTTCATTGCACCATTTGGAAATTACGCACAATCTTCGCGACGGTGGTCAGAAGGGAACATTGCTTGATGTATTGGACAGAACCCTTACACCGATGGGGGCACGGCTGTTAAAACAATGGCTTGAAAGTCCATTGACGGATATTAATCAAATTCAACGTCGACAATCCGCTATTTCAGAGCTGATCACTCGCGGAGCGGAACGGACCGATTTGCGGAATAAGCTCGACTGTATTTATGATTTTGAACGCATTGTGGGCCGCGTGGAAACGGGTTCCGTATCGCCACGGGATTTGACTGCCTTACGGGAATCGTTAGCAGTATTGCCGGAATTAAAAAATACTTTAAACATTTGCACCAGTTTAGCGTTAACATCTATTAATGAACGCATTCAAAATCATCGTGAATTATATGATTTACTATATAATGCTATAGCAGAGCAGCCGGCTCTTACATTAAAAGAAGGACGCGTTATAAAAGACGGATATAATGAAGAACTGGATGAACTGCGTTCGTTGACTACCGACAGTCAAAAATGGCTATCCAAGATGGAAGAGGACATCAAGGCTGCAACGGGCCTTTCCAAAATCAAGACCGGTTATAATAAGGTATTCGGTTATTATTTTGAAGTATCTCATAATAAATCCGAACAGGTGCCGGATTATTTTATTCGTAAGCAAACACTATCTAATGCGGAACGGTATATTACACCGGAACTTAAGGAATTTGAAATTAAAATCCTCAGCGCAAAGGAAAAAATGATTGCTCTTGAACACCGGTTATATCAGGACTTGCGAGAACAGATTAAGGCTGTTATTAAAGACATACAACAGACCGCACGAGCTTTGGCGGATTTAGATGTGCTCTGTTCTTTAGCATTGGTGGGATACGAAGAAAATTATATTTGTCCCACGTTAGCAATGAACGGGCAAATCAATATTCGCGATGGACGGCATCCGGTAATCGAGAAATTTCTGAAGCGTGAGGTTTTTGTACCGAATGATGTGGTATTAAATCATGATGATGAGGAATTTCTGTTGATTACGGGTCCTAATATGGCCGGTAAATCCACCTATATGAGGCAAGTCGCTATCTTGATGATCATGGCGCAAATCGGTTCGTTTATCCCCGCTCGGGAGGCAGCTATTTCACCTGTAGACAGAATCTTTACACGCGTAGGTGCCAGCGATGATATTTCTACGGGGCAAAGTACTTTCATGGTGGAAATGAAAGAGGTTGCCTATATTTTAGAAAATGCCACCTCTAATAGCCTTATAATCCTTGATGAAATAGGTCGTGGTACGAGTACCTTTGACGGACTAAGTATTGCTCAAGCCGTCGTTGAACATATATGCAAGCACATACATGGTAAGACACTGTTTGCAACGCATTATCATGAGCTCATCACCTTAGAGGAAACTTACAGTAAATTGAAAAATTATACGGTTGCGGTTAAGGAAAAGGGAAAAGATGTGGCCTTTTTGCGTCGCATTATCAGAGGTGGTGCCGATCGCAGTTACGGTATCCATGTGGCCCGATTGGCTGGATTACCGAATTCCGTGCTGAAACGGGCTGAAGTTATTCTCGCGTCTCTAGAGGATCAGAGCAACGATGCCGATGATTTGAATCAACGCGTGATTATACCGCAAGCCTCCAATGTCGTAAAACAGGTAAGTGAACCGGCGACGGGGAATCTATTTACTCATTCCGTGGTAGACAGCTTGCTTGATTTAGATGTGATGAGCATGACTCCGATTGAAGCGTTGAATATACTGTATCAACTACAAGAAGAGGCTCGCAAAGGAGGCGGTAAATAATGCCGACCATTCATGTACTGGATGAAAAGACAATTAATAAAATAGCCGCCGGTGAAGTCGTTGAACGTCCTGCTTCCGTCATAAAAGAGCTTATCGAGAATTCCATCGATGCATCGGCGACGAATATAGAGATTGAAATCGTAGATGGCGGTGTTTCCTATATGCGTATTACCGATAACGGTATCGGTATGACCGAAGAGGATGCGCGATTAGCTATCTTGCGTCATGCGACGTCTAAGATTCAGCAGGTGGAGGATCTCTTCGATATCGCTTCTTTAGGGTTTAGAGGTGAGGCATTAGCCAGCATCGCGTCGGTTTCTCATTTTTCGTTGATTACGCGTAAATCAGAGGATGAATTGGGCACGCGTATTACATTGGACGGCGGAACTTTCACGGACTGCATTCCCTATGGTGCGGCACCGGGAACGACTATTGAAATCAAGGATTTGTTTTATAATACGCCAGCACGACGTAAATTTCTCAAAACAGAGCGCACCGAATCATCTAAAATTCAGGATATTGTCGGTAAATTAGCTCTCAGCAATTCTCATATATCATTTAAACTTACCATCGATGACCGGGTGGCCATTATAACGCCCGGAAACGGTAATATAATTGATACCGTGGCGGCTCTTTACGGTTATAAAACGAAGGATGATGTATTTTCTGTTGCCTATGAAAGTGATTCAATTTATATTGACGGTGTTGTTAGTAAGCCCACATTATTAAAGAGTACACGATTATGGCAGACCATTATCGTCAATAACCGTGTCATTTCCGACAAGACTATTATGAAGGCTATCGATAATGCATACCATGCGCTGTTACCGAAAAACGGCCATCCCCTAGTCGTGCTTCATATTACGGTACCGGCTGATATGGTGGATATTAATGTGCATCCTCGTAAAAGTGAAGTAAAATTTTCTGATGAAAAATTAATCTTCAAGGCTGTTT
Source organism: Veillonella sp. AS16 (assembly GCF_000517785.1). Classification (NCBI taxonomy): domain Bacteria; kingdom Bacillati; phylum Bacillota; class Negativicutes; order Veillonellales; family Veillonellaceae; genus Veillonella; species Veillonella sp. AS16. The sequence continues at coordinate 268,814 of NZ_AZYX01000007.1, forward strand.
ATCATGGTATTCTTAATGCATTGAATAATCCTCTGCATGAACGGTATGAACGAGAATCTTCTTCCTATATGCCGGGGACCATTGATACGAATGGTGAAAGTACTGTCGATACTCATGGTAAAAGTACTTATGATTCGTATCAATCGGGAATGATGGTGAGAGATGATATGCAGTCTGCCGAACATATCGCTACAGCCGTAGAGTATGATAAGGTTTTTGGCAGTCGCCGCAATAAAGGTTATGAGGTAATGCGCGATGAAACCTCACAGTTTGTAGATTCTTTAAAGAGTCACGGTTTTACGCCGCCACCCCCAAAGTCTACATATGAACAGGAAACCTTTACGGATAATACGTTTAATTCCGTTCCGGCCGCTTATACCAGTTATACGGCGGAAGATGTGGAGAAATTCAAATCCTTGAAACAGGATATGATAGAAACGAATCAAGCGGAGCGGATTATTCGGAACTCCGGATTTTTACCTATGGGACAAGTCGCTTCCTGCTATATTCTGGCTAAAAAGGGTGATGATCTTTATATTATCGATCAACATGCCGCACACGAGCGTGTCCGTTATGATAAATTATGTAAATCATCGGAAGCGATTCCTATGCAATCTATTCTTGTCCCTCAGTTACAGGAGGCTACAGAGGATGATATGACGCTCGTAGAAGAGGAGCGGGACGTATTACTCGATTTAGGTTTTGATGTGGAGCTGGGAGGACCCGCACAGATCAAATTGGTAGGCTCCCCCGTTGATTTGGTGGAATCGAAAGCATTTGAGATTTTACAATATGTATTCTCGTATTTGCATGATCATCAAAAGCCTACTAAGGCACAACTACGACATGAAATGTTAGCCTATGCTTCATGTAGAGGTGCAATCAAATCGGGACATAATCTGAACATGTATCAGATGGCGACATTGATTGAGGATTTATTTAATACGGAAAAACCTTATGTATGTCCTCACGGACGTCCTACGATTATCAAGTTTACACCCGATGAGTTAGGAAAATTATTTTTACGGTCTTAATATGAATATCATTACCACATCACAAAAATCAAATGGTTTCATTCAGGAGGAAGCTAAGCATTTGGCTTCCTCTATTCCTATGACTTATGTAAAGCGGAATAAATCGTCGATGGCACAGCTTTTTGAAGCGTATCACTCTGATTTTATCGCTGTTTTATCAGGAGACGGTCTGACTATATATTTTTCGCCTTCTCAACACCATACATTTCATCTGTCCATGGCTCAGTTACGTATTTTACGCATACAGAGAGGTGAGGGAGACCATCTGATTAATGCTGTGCAATCTATTTTGACAGCGGTACATCCCGTATCTATGCTTTCAACGTTCAGTTTACTAGACTGTACAGCGGGGCTCGGCAGTGACAGCGTTGTCTTAAGTTACGGATTTCCGGATGCTCATATTACGTGTTTAGAAGCATCATTACCCATATGGTTATCAACATCCTATGGACTGAGCCACTATGAGCATAGGCAGGTGGAGGTAACGGCGGCGCTACGTCGAATTTTGATGCATCATGCATCTTTTGAGGAGTATTTACCTACGTTAAAGGATGATGCTGCAGATATTCTTTATTTTGATCCCATGTTTGAAGTGCCTATTGAGGATAGTCCACAATTTAAGCCGTTGCGGGGGCATACAGTGGAAAGCGCGATTACGGAGTCCATCATAGATGAAGCTATGCGTATCGCTAAATACGGTTTTATTATTAAGGAGCGGCCTTTCAGTTCTATCTTTCAACTACATTCACCGGATCAATGGATTGGGGGAAAATACAGTCGTATCGGTTATGGCGTATATATAAAGGAGACAGTGTGAATCCATTAATTACCATCGTGGGGCCTACAGCGGTAGGAAAAACAGAGCTCACGCTAGAGTTGGCGCATGAATTGCACGGAGAAGTCATTTCCGGAGATGCCTATCAAGTATATAAGCAGTTGAATATCGGTACGGCAAAACCGTCAGCCCAGGAGTTACTACGCATAAGACATCATTTAATCGATATTCTCGAACCCGATGACTCTTATTCGGTATCAATCTTTCAGAGTCAGGCGCGATATATTATTGATGAGTTATCCTCTCGTAAGATTTTACCGATTCTGTCAGGTGGAACAGGCTTATATGTGCAGTCATTATTAGAGAATTATAATTTTAATGATGTAAAGCCCGATGAATCGTTACGAGCTTCATTAGATAAACTTTATGAGCGGGATGGTATTGAAGGTTTACGTAAGTATGCTCGACAATTGGGTAAGGCTAATCACATTGATATTTTGTATACGGATAAGCATCGTTTATATCGATCCATAGAAATATTACATCATGGTGATGTGGAGTCTTTACGTAACCAGACTAAAGACGGACTGTCTTATATGGGCCCCGTTATAGGACTCATGCGCAATCGTGATGAATTATATGAACGCATTAACTTACGCGTCGATATGATGTTTGACGCTGGTCTTGTGGATGAAGTGCAGCGGTTGGTGGAAAGCGGTGTAAATCCCGCATGTCAAGCTTTCAAAGGTATCGGCTATAAAGAGGTCGTCGAATATTTAAAGGGTTCCATTACGATTGATACTTGTCGGGATTTAATTAAAAAAAATACGCGTCATTTTGCAAAACGACAAATTACATGGTATAAGCGGATGCCCTATATCCAATGGATTTATATAGATGATACGACGTCAAAGGATTATATTTTTAATACAGCTATGGAATTGATTCATAGAGAAGGATTAGTATGACATTAGAAGAAATACGCACTAAAGCCCTTGAAATGGCTGAACCGGAGTTTAAAAAATTTGAACCTATCGCATTGGTGAATACAAAAAAAATATTGGAAGCTTTTAAAGAATGTCAAGTATCTGATTATCATTTTAACGGGACTACAGGTTACGGCTATAACGATGTGGGCCGAGAAAAACTAGATGAGGTGTTTGCCTATGTATTTAAAGGTGAAAAAGCTATTGTACGGCCTCACTTTGTATCCGGTACCCATGCATTGGCCACAACGTTGATGGCGCTAATGGGGAATGGATCGAATGGTACTGAATTCATTTATGCTGTAGGGGCTCCTTATGATACGATGCAGTCGGTTATAGGCTCTACCCGAGAAGTGAGAGGTTCCCTGATTGAAAAGGGCTTTACCTATACTGAAGTTCCTTTGAAGGACAATACTTATGATGTTAAAGCTATCGCAAATGCGGTTAACGACAATACGCGTGTTGTCGTCATTCAACGATCTCGCGGTTACAGTACGCGTGAACCTTTATCCGTGGCGGATATTAAGATTATTGTAGATGCTGTAAAAGAAAAAAATCCGAAGACAATTTGCTTTGTCGATAATTGTTATGGAGAATTCACAGAATTAAAAGAGCCGTTAGAGATTGGCGCCGATATCATGGCGGGGTCACTCATTAAAAATGCCGGCGGCGGTTTGGCTCCGACGGGCGGTTATATCGTAGGCCGTGCGGATTTAGTAGAGGATGCGGCATATCAATTGACGGCACCGGGTCTTGGAGACCATATGGGCTCTTATACACCGGGATATCGATTGTTCTTCCAGGGATTATTTATGGCTCCTCATGTGGTCCTGCAAGCTCTAAAGGGTGCCGTATATACCGCTGCTGTGGGGGAACTGCTCGGTTACGACGTATTTCCTAAGGTGAATTCGAATCGTTATGATTTGATTCAGGCTATCAACTTGAATAACGGGAAGGAAATGGAACAGTTTTGTCGCGGTATGCAGGCGTATTCTCCTGTAGATGCTCATGTGCATCCCATTCCGGGCGATATGCCGGGCTATGAAGACAAAATCATCATGGCCGGCGGTACATTTGTACAAGGATCTTCCATAGAGTTGAGTGCAGACGGTCCCGTTCGTCCTCCATATACAATTTTTATGCAAGGCGGACTAGTATTTGAACACTCCATGCTCGGTATTTTAGGCGCCGCAGAAGAATTGTTAAAATATAGATAATCCAAAGAATCTCTTTCTCTATACGGGAAGGGATTCTTTTATTTCAAATCTTTTCAATATACCTGTTTCTGGGCTATAATATAAGTTACTATGATTTTATAGTGATACTACTCGGACTTTTACACCGAACTAGTGTTTTTACACGTCAGGCTTTCACCCTGATTGTTTTATGATCAACAGATCATTAAAAGGAGAAAGTATGGAAAAAGTTATCGCTGTAGCTATGAGCGGTGGCGTGGACAGCTCCTTGACGGCTGCCATGCTACTGAAACAAGGCTATAAAGTATTTGGTATCACCCTTTGGCTGTGGGTGAGCGGCACCCCTTATGATTCGGTGCCTCTAGCTGTTACGGACGCCAAGAAAATGTGTGATTTTCTCGGTATCGAGCATCATGTAATCGATGCAAGAGATGTATTCTACGACAATGTAGTTGATTATTTTGTAAAAGAATACTCTTACGGACGTACGCCGAATCCTTGTGTGTTTTGCAATAAAAATATCAAGTTTGATTTAATGCTCAATCGTGCTATTGAACTGGGGGCGACACATATGGTGACAGGTCATTATGCACAGGTTAACTATAATGAATCGACCGGTTTATATGAATTACATAAGGGCATAGATCCTACAAAGGACCAGAGTTATGTATTGTATAATATGAACCAGCGCATTTTGAGTCATCTCATGTTTCCTTTAGGGGGGCAATGTAAGACAGAAACCCGCAAGATGGCCGAAGAATTCGATTTACCGGTTGCAAAGAAACCGGATAGTGTCGATATTTGTTTCTTGCCTCACGGAAATTATCAAAAACTCGTGGTAGAGGAAATGAAAGAAAAACCGAAAATCGGCAATATCGTTACTGAGGATGGAGAAGTATTAGGTAAGCATACAGGTTTATTTAACTACACCATCGGGCAGCGTAAGGGGCTCGGCATCGCTTATAAACATCCTCTATACGTTATCGGTTTTAATGGCGAACGTAATGAAGTTATCGTAGGTCCTAATGAGCGACTCTTTACCAATCGTATGATCTGTAAATTTTATAATTTCCTGGATGATACGATTCATAAGGAATTAAAGGCGGAAGGAAAGATTCGTTACGCCGCTAATCCATCACCTTGTAAGGCACGAATCCTCGATGATGATACGATGGAGGTCGTCTTTGAAGAACCGCAACGGGCTATCACGCCGGGACAGTCTGTAGTCTTTTATAACGGCACTCAATTACTGGGAGGTGCTGTTATCGATCAGGTATGTTAGAAAGGAGTATACAAATCTCGGGATTTGTATAATAGATTATGTCAACGAAACACATTCGTAACTTTTGTATTATCGCCCATATTGACCATGGTAAGTCCACCATCGCCGATAGATTAATTGAATATACGGGCACATTACAAAAACGTGAAATGGAGGCACAAGTATTAGACTCCATGGATCTGGAACGGGAACGCGGTATTACAATTAAGGCTCAATCCGTACGTATATTGTATAAAGCGCACGATGGCGAGGAATATATTCTCAATCTGATCGATACGCCGGGTCATGTGGATTTCAGTTATGAAGTATCACGTTCTCTTGCTGCTTGTGAAGGGGCATTGCTGGTTGTGGATGCCGCACAGGGCGTAGAGGCTCAAACGTTGGCAAATGTATATCTTGCGTTAGAGCATGATTTGGAAATCATCCCTGTTATCAATAAGATCGATCTGCCATCGGCTGACCCTGATCGTGTAAAACAGGAGATTGAAGATATAATCGGTCTGGATGCATCTGAAGCTGTGCTCTGCTCCGCAAAATCCGGTATTGGTATTCCCGATATTTTAGAGGCCATCGTCAATAAGGTACCGGCTCCACCGGATAAATCGAATGAACCGACACGGGCATTGATCTTTGACAGCCGTTTTGATTCGTATAAGGGCGCTATTGCGTATGTACGGGTTAAAGAGGGGGCTATTAAGGCAAAAGATACAATTCGTATGATGCATGATAAGAAGGACTTTGATGTAACTGAGCTTGGTATTTTTACGCCGAATCTCGTGCCTGTACAAGAATTACCATGCGGCTCTGTAGGATGTATTGCGGCGAGCATTAAAAATGTTGCGGACTGTCATGTAGGCGATACAGTTACATTGGCGGACAATCCGGCACCGGAACCGTTGCCGGGATATCGCAAGGCCGTATCCATGGTATATTGCGGCTTATATCCGACGGATTCCAAGGATTATGAAAACCTTCGTGATGCATTGGAAAAATTACAGCTCAATGATGCCGCTTTGGAATATGAAGCTGAGACGTCGTTGGCGCTCGGCTTCGGATTCCGTTGTGGTTTCCTCGGGTTGTTGCATATGGATGTTATTCAGGAACGTCTGGAGCGTGAATATAATTTATCCCTTATTACTACGGCGCCGTCTGTAAATTACAAGGTATATAAGACCAACGGAGAAATGATTGAAGTTGATAATCCTGCGAAACTGCCGCCGCCAACTGAAATCGATTATATTGAAGAACCATATGTTAAGGCTACAACAATTGTTCCTAAGGATTTCGTCGGCACTATTATGGAATTGTCCCAAGATAAACGCGGTGAGTATCAATCGATGGAGTATCTTGATGAGACACGCGTGTCCGTCGTTTATCATCTGCCGTTGAGTGAAATCATTTATGATTATTTCGATAAATTAAAATCCGCTACGAAGGGATATGCTTCTCTTGACTATGAGTTAATCGGTTACAAGCAGTCGCCGATGGTTAAGATGGATATTTTATTAAATGGTGATCCTGTTGATGCGTTGTCCATTATTGTACATAAGGACAGAGCGGCTACACGGGGGCGTGCATTGGCGGAGAAACTGAAGGAACTCATTCCTCGTCAAATGTTTGAAATTCCGATTCAAGCTGCAGTAGGCACGAAAATTGTGGCTCGCGAGACGGTAAAAGCATGGCGAAAAGACGTGCTCGCGAAATGTTACGGCGGCGATATTTCGCGTAAGCGTAAATTATTGGAAAAACAAAAAGCCGGTAAAAAAAGGATGAAATCCGTCGGCTCCGTTGAGATTCCGCAAGAAGCATTCATGGCTATACTCAAGGTTGAGGATTAATATGATACAAACAGATTCAAAAACTATGAATCTGTTTACAATAGGGGATATGGGGCTGTATGTCCATATCCCTTTTTGTAAACAGAAGTGTATTTATTGTGATTTCCCAGCATATCAAAATTTACAGGATTATTATGAGACCTATATATATGCTCTCGTGCAGGAAATCGACTTGTGGGCTAATGAGCATCCTGAATCGAAACTTCGCCCTATTGATACCATTTATTTTGGTGGAGGAACGCCGACGGAATTATCCATAGATCAGTTAAAAATGATCTTAGATAAAATACGTCATACGTTTACCATTATAGATTCTTGTCATATGACCATAGAGTCGAACCCTGGAGAAGTTGTTTTAATATATCTAATTAAGCTGGTCAGTCTCGGTTTCAACCGCATCAGCTTCGGTATTCAAACCTTTGATGATAAGGCTCTTTCACGGTTGCATCGCAGCCATACGGCGAAAAAGGCCATACAGGCCGTACAAGATGCGAAGAAAGCCGGTTTTGAGGATATTAATATTGATCTTATTTATGGATTGCCGAATCAAACGGTGGCCGATGTTCAGCGAAACTTAGAACTCGTTCGGGATTTACCGATTAATCATATTTCTACCTATGGACTTCAAGTTGAGGCGGGAACGTATTTATATCATCTTGTAAAAAAGAAATTGATTTCCTTACCCGATGAAAGTATTGATGAATCCATGTATGATACCATGATGACAGGTCTATGTGAACTCGGATTTGAACGCTATGAAATTTCTAATTTTGCTAAAGGCGGATCGTACAGTCGCCATAATTTAAAATATTGGCATTATATAGATTACTTAGGTTTTGGAGCCGGTGCACATTCCTTTTATGATGGCGTGCGACGAAGTAACAACCGCAATGTCATGCCGTATATTCAATCGGTCGATCGATATGAAATGCCGACTGTCGAAACGGAGAACATATCTATTGAACGGGCACAGGAAGATTTTTGTTTCCTTGCACTTCGAACAAAATGGGGCCTTGATGAGAAGCTGTTTAAGGATCGATTTGGTATCTCTGTGCGTAATTTATTTGGCCCGAGTATAGATGAATTAGTTGCTAAAGGATTGATGAACTTTCATCATGGCGCCTATCATGTAACACCTGAAGGTGCAAAGCACGGAAACTATGTTTTTGGTCAATTTATTCGTGAATAATGTATTTTCTCACAGATTCTCAAAATCCGATATGTTAGGATTAATAGGATGATGATGAATAAGCATGCTGGATTTGAGGAGGAACGATGAAGACATCGGTTATATTACACGGTTTACATAATGAATTTTCATTGGAACAAATGAAAGCATGTATAGAACTAGCTGAAAAATATGGCGGTTCGTTTCGTCATGTTGTGACAGGTTTGCAGATTACAGGGATTGAAAAAGAGGATAAAGAACAACTTATTTCCGAATTGCCGGAAGGGGTTACTACGGTCATTCATCGCGGTGTAAATTCGCTTATCGCTTGTGTCGGAAAGGGCCATTGTAAAAATGGCCAAATGGAGACTCAAGAGCTGGCGGATTATGTGGAACGTAAACATTATGGGCGTAAGACATCTCATAAGTGTAAAATCGGTATCAGCGGATGTGGGCGTAACTGTCCGGATGCCATGGTGAAGGATATAGCCTTTATCGGTACATCTCATGGTTTTATGCTTGCCGTTGGTGGTACAACGGGGATTAAACCGGAGGCCGGAAAAATACTGGCTCGAAATTTATCTGTGGAACAGGCTAAAAAAGCGGTTGATATCTTGGTCGACTGGTATGCGGAAAATGGTGAACCTCGGGAACGTATGGGAAAATTATTAGTAAGACTGGGGAATCCGCTTGAAGGTTTAGAGCTATAATTAATAAACTTAAATAGTATATAAAAACACTTATCTATTTTACAGGTCTAATAATTTATTTTTCAATTAGATTTATTTTTATCTGTTTGAGAAATGAATAGAGGATTGTCAAACGTGAGATAGGATAAGTGTTTTCTTATTTATAGTCTTTGATTTTTTGACTAATTAATTTCAAAAATTGAATTGTCTTTTTGACTAAATAGATATTATTTGAGTTTTTAGGGATTTTTTTTGCTTGACAATTTATGTAAGTGTGATAATATTATACATGCGATTAGCACTCAAAGTTTATGAGTGCTAACAAGAGGTGTTATTATGGATGAAAGAAAACAGCGCATCTTGAAAGCCATAATTGAAGATTACGTTAAATCCGCAGAACCGGTAGGGTCAAGAACGATTGCAAAGAATTATAATCTCGGTATCAGCCCTGCGACGGTGCGCAATGAAATGTCCGATTTGGAGGAATTAGGCTATTTGGAGCAACCTTATACATCGGCGGGACGTATTCCTTCAGCGAAGGGCTATCGTTTATATGTCGATTCTATGATGAATCGACAACCTGTTCCATTACAGGATGCTGAAAAAATAGAAATGATTTGGAAACATTCCAACGGGTCAACGAGTGAATTATTTTTCAATATGGCTAAACTGCTTTCACAAGTGAGCCATAGCATGAGTTTATTTCTTGCACCGGCGCATGACAGCGCCTTAGTGAAATATATTCATGTATTGCCTCTAGGCGGTCATCAGGCTATCATGGTTGTGATTACCGAGGCGGGGGCGTTAGATAACGAGTTGATGTACTTTGGTGAAAGCGTATCACCGGATGTATTACAAGATTTAGCATTACAATTCAGTAATGCCTTACAGAATGTAAGCATCGGTTATATTACGGCCGAAGCGTTGGGTACGATTTTGATTCATATGGAAGGACCTAAGGAGGTTTTATTGGTTTTCTCGGAAACCTTATTACGAGCGATTAATAAACGCAAGTTGTTTTACTCCGTAGGCGCTACGGAGTTGTTAAATCAACCGGAGTTTAAATCTGTTGAAAAGGTACAACCCTTACTTTCATTAGTGGAAGAACAGAATGAATTAGGACAGTTATTGAAAGATGATTCGCCGACACCGATAAAGGTAAAAATAGGCGTGGAAAACCAGACGGAGGCACTCCACACGATGAGTGTGGTGCAGGCTGATTTCAGGAATCAAGAGCAGCCGATAGGAACACTGGCTATTCTCGGCCCGACGCGGATGGAATATGGGCGTATCATCGGTATGCTGTCACATATGAAACATGTAATGGAAACCATGATAAAAGAACAAAAATAGAAAGGGTATGTAATGGCTGAAGAACAAGACATTAAACAAGAGGCGACTGATGAGAAGGTGGAAAATCCTCCCGTTGAAGATTCAGTCGTTGAAGAATCCGATGAGGCGGTAACAGATGTCGCTCAAGTGCTGGAAGAGTTGAAAGCTGACTTTGATAATCGCTATAAACGGTTACAGGCAGATTTTGAAAACTTTAAACGGCGCACGAATCAGGAAAAGGAACAACTTGCAGGATTCGTTAAAGGAGATGTGCTTACCGATTTACTTCCTGTTTTGGATAATTTTGAACGCGCTGTTCAATCTCCTGCAGAAGGTGATGCAAAGGTATTCCTCGATGGATTCATCATGATTCATCAGAATCTGATGGCTATGCTATCTAAACATGGCTTAGCTGTTATCGAAGCTGTGGGAAAACCGTTTGATCCGAATTTTCACCAGGCGATTATGCGTGTACCGTCAGATGAATATGAGTCTGATACGGTCTGTGAAGTATTGCAAACTGGCTATACTGTTGATGGACGTTGTATTCGTCCGGCGATGGTAAAGGTTGTTGAGTAGATTATATAGTATTAGGAGGTCATATATTATGGCAAAGGTAATTGGTATTGATTTAGGGACTACAAACTCTTGTGTTGCTGTTATGGAAGGTGGCGAACCTACGGTTATTACTAATCAGGAAGGTGCTCGTACAACCCCTTCCGTCGTTGGTTTTGCTAAAAACGGTGAACGTCTTGTAGGTCAGTTGGCAAAGCGCCAGGCCGTATCTAATCCGGAAAACACGATTATTTCCATCAAACGTCATATGGGTAGTGACTACAAAGTTAAAGTGGAGGGTAAAGAGTATACACCGCAAGAAATTTCTGCGATGATTCTTCAAAAAATCAAATCCGATGCGGAAGCATATTTGGGCGAACCTGTAAAACAGGCTGTTATTACGGTACCTGCTTATTTTACAGATGCTCAACGTCAAGCTACAAAAGACGCTGGTGCTATTGCAGGTCTTGAAGTTCTTCGTATCATCAACGAACCTACGGCTGCTGCACTTGCATACGGCGTAGATAAGGATGAAGACGGTAAGGTTCTCGTATTTGACCTTGGTGGCGGTACATTCGACGTATCCATTCTTGAATTAGGCGACGGCGTATTTGAAGTATTGGCTACATCCGGTAATAACCATCTTGGTGGTGATGACTTTGACGAACGCATCATGAAATACCTTATTGAAGAGTTCAAAAAAGAAACCGGTATCGATTTGTCCACCGATAAATTAGCCGATCAACGTCTAAAAGAAGCGGCAGAAAAAGCTAAAATCGAATTGTCCGGTGTAGCAAGTACGAATATTAACTTGCCATTCATCACTGCTGATGCTACAGGTCCTAAACATTTGGATGTAACATTGAGCCGTGCAAAATTCGAAGAATTGACAGCTGATTTGGTACAGGCAACGATTGAACCTACACGTAAAGCGATGCAAGATGCCGGCCTTTCTGCATCCGATATTGATAAAGTATTGCTTGTCGGTGGTTCCAGCCGTATCCCTGCTGTGCAGGAAGCTATTAAAAAAGTTTTGGGTAAAGAACCGACTAAAAACGTTAACCCTGACGAATGTGTTGCCATCGGTGCAGCTATTCAAGGCGGTGTATTGGTAGGTGAAGTTAAAGATGTATTGTTGCTCGATGTAACTCCATTGTCCCTCGGTATTGAAACAATGGGCGGTGTATTTACACGCATTATCGACCGAAATACTACAATTCCTACATCTAAATCTCAAGTATTCTCCACGGCGGCAGATAATCAGCCGTCTGTAGATATTCATGTATTACAAGGTGAACGTGAATTTGCGGCGGACAATAAGACATTGGGTCGTTTCAACTTGGATGGCATTCCGGCGGCTCCTCGCGGGGTTCCTCAAATCGAAGTGACATTTGATATCGATGCTAACGGTATCGTACACGTAAAAGCTAAGGATTTGGGTACTCAAAAGGAACAAAAAATCACAATCACATCTTCCAGCGGTTTACAACAAGAGGAAATCGACCGCATGGTAAAAGAAGCGGAAGCTCATGCAGCGGAAGATAAGGCTAAAAAAGAAGAATTAGATGTTAAAAACAATGCGGATTCTTTAGTTTACCAAGCGGAAAAAGCATTAAAAGACCTTGAAGGTAAGGGCGATGCTGCTTTGATGAAAGAAGTGGAAGAAGCAAAAGATAAATTGAAGAAATCTATCGAAGCCGGCAACATTGATGACATCAAAAAAGACAGTGAAGCTTTAACTGCTCCATTACACAAGTTAGCTGAACAAATGTATGCAGCTGCTCAACAGGCACAACAAGCTGCGGGCGGTGCTGAACAGCAAGGTAGCGCAAAAGCTGATGATAATGTTGTAGATGCGGATTATACAGTAGTGGATGACGAAAAGAAATAAGAAGGGTTGGTAATGAATGGCACGGGATTATTATGACATTCTGGGGGTCAGTAAAAATGCTACTCAGGATGAAATTAAAAAAGCCTTCCGTAAAAAGGCTCGCCAATACCATCCGGATGTAAATAAAGATAATCCAAAGGAAGCGGAAGCGAAGTTTAAAGAAGCAAACGAAGCTTACGAAGTATTGTCTGACGAAACAAAAAAAGCACAGTATGACCAGTTCGGCCACGATGCCTTCAAACAAGGAGGCGGTGCGGGGGCCGGAGGTTTCCAAGGCGGCTTTGGCGGTTTCGGTGATATTTTCGGCGATATCTTTGGCGGTATGTTTGGGGGCGGACGCCAACAACAGGGACCTCAAAAAGGCAATGACTTGCGCGAAGATATAGATATCTCCTTTGAAGATGCGGCTTTTGGTAAGTCTATGGACATTGAAGTACATCGTCATGAAGAATGTGATCACTGTCATGGTACCGGTGGTGAACCGGGATCTCGTGTCGATACGTGTCCAAACTGTCAGGGGTCCGGTCAAGAAACGGTTATTCAGAATACTCCATTTGGGCGTATGCAATCTGTTCGTACATGTTCACGCTGTCACGGTAGCGGTAAGATCATTGAGAAACCATGTTCTAAATGTCGCGGTTCCGGTGAGATGTTGGCGAAACGAAAAATTTCCATTAAAATACCTGCCGGTGTGGATAGCGGATCCAGATTGCGCGTCGCCAATGAAGGGGAACCTGGTATCTTAGGCGGCCCTAAGGGTGATCTTTATGTGTATATCTTCGTTCGTCCTCATAAGGAATTTGAACGAAATGGAAATGACGTGATCAGTCGTGTGAATATCAGCTTTGCTCAAGCTGCATTAGGTGCCTCTATACAAGTGAACACTTTAGATGGTAAAGTAGAGTTAAAGATTCCGGAAGGTACTCAAACGGGAACGGCGTTCCGCGTAAAGGGCAAAGGTATTCCTTATTTGCGCAACCCTAAACAACGGGGGGATCAACATATCGTGGTAAATGTCCAAACGCCTAAGAAATTGACCGATACACAGCGTGAGTTATTATTGCGATTTGCTAATGAAAGCAATGAGGACGTCAATAATTTACAGGTAAGTAAAAGTCTCTTTGATAAGATAAAGGACTGTTTAACGAAATGAACAGCTCATGTGAAAGAATGGTTCATTTCTTCACATTCCCTATAAAGGAGCATATATGCAATGGATAGAAATATCCATTGTCTGTGAAAGAGTAGCCACCGATGAGGTGACTACTCTTTTTTACGATTATACAGACAATGGAATTATAGAAGAGGATATAGAGGATAATCCAGATTTACTTAAATACACCCTATATGCCGATGCATCATCAGATGTCAGGATGATAGAGGCGGATTTAAAGAGTCGTCTTATAGAGGCTGATATCGAAGTTTCATCAATTGTGTCACATATGCTTGATGAATCGACATGGCTGAATTCGTGGCAGCAGTATATTGAGCCTACTGAAATACTTCCCGGTTTGGTTATCAAGCCTGCTTGGCAGGATTATGATAATACTGATAATAAAACAATTATAGAAATCGATTCGGACATATCCTTCGGTACAGGGGCTCACGAAACGACGAGAAGCTGTGCGGAGTTGCTGGAGAAATATAGCAGATCTATTAATCTTGATGATGTGACCTGTCTCGATATAGGAACCGGTACAGGCATACTCCTATTGGTAGCATCTTATTTAGGAATTACACATCTTGTAGGGATTGATATCGAAGAGTATGCGGCTCAGCAGGCTCGTCTCAACTGTGATACTAATCATGTAAAGGCGGATATTATTTGTGGTAATCTGGACAGTGACTTTGATGGATCGGCACAGATTATTCTTGCTAATTTGACGGTAGATCCGTTAAAAATATTGCTGCCTCAGATAGGGTCTAAACTGGATGATAAGGGCGTTTTAATTATCAGCGGAATTATCGATGATCGTTATGAGGAAATTATGCCTTACATCATGAATAACTGGAACATTATTGAGGAGCGAGTGTCAGGCCCCTGGCATACATTCGCATTAGAGAAACGATGAAAAAAATATTTATTTCTACGCCATTAAGTGAATATATTGAATTACCTCAAGATGTGACTCATCATGTGCTTCATGTATTTCGTCATCGTCTTGAAAGACCTATTATCGTCACCGGTAGTGACGGGCGATGTGGTAGTTACAGAATTATGGAAGAAATAGATGGGAAAGCGAAGGCTGAACTTATCGAGTACGTAGATTCACAGGAGGCCATGTACCGCGTTGTGTTGGTCCAATCTTTTTTAAAGGGTGAAAAGCTGGAGTGGGTATTACAGAAAGCAACCGAACTAAATGTAGATACTGTCTATTTAGTAAGCACATCTAATTGCGTTGCTAAATACGATGATAAAAAATTGACCTCCAAAGTATCGCGATGGGAGAAAATTATGCTGGAGGCGGCCCAACAATGCGGACGGAATCAGTTACCGTCTCTTGTTGTAGGAGAAACGCTTTCACAAGTATTAAAGATTGAAAAAGAAGCAGTAAAACTGGTGGCCTATGAAAATGAAAACGGTCTGACTATAAAGGATGCATTACAAAATGTATCATCCGACTCGTCAATCTCGGATATTCTCATCTGTATAGGCCCGGAGGGGGGCTATCAAGAGAAGGAAATCAATGCTATTATAGAATGTGGTGGCCAATCGGTATCGTTGGGACATACTATTTTGCGAGCTGAAACGGCTGCTATAGGCGCGTTAGCGATGATTCAATATGAATTGGAATTATAAAATTAGAACAGATATAGATTTAGAATTGAGAGGTGCAATGAAAACCGTTGCTTTTACAACCTTGGGGTGTCGTGTTAACCAGTACGATACGGATGCCATGAAAGGTTTATTTTTACAGAATGATTATCGGGCGGTCGACTTCGATACAAAGGCGGATATTTATGTCATTAATACATGTTCCGTTACGAATATGGGGGAGAAAAAATCCCGACAGTTAATTCGCAAGGCAAAGCGTCAAAATAAGGATGCTTATGTTATCGTGACAGGATGTTATGCACAGCTTGATCCCGATGCCATTGCGGCCATTGATGGGGTTAATCTCGTTATCGGCACGAATAATCGTTCTAAAATCGTAGAACTTGTTGAACAATTGGAATCTACGGAACGTCAAATCAATGCTGTCCGTGATATTATGAAGGAATCAAATTTTGAAGAAATGCCGCTGTATGGTAATGAATCCGACAAATCACGAGCGTTCATGAAAATTCAGGAAGGCTGTAATAATTATTGTGCATTCTGTATCATTCCCTATACGAGAGGTCAGTTAAAATCCCGTAAAATCGATGATATTGTACGGGAAGCGAATCGATTGGTGGAACACGGATTTCATGAGATTGTTCTGACCGGTATTCATTTGGGAAATTACGGTGTTGAATTACCGGGGCGTCCTACATTAGCTGATGTAGTGAAAGCATTGCTTGAAATTCCAAACTTATATCGTATCCGCTTCGGTTCCATCGAATCCGTTGAAGTATCTGATGAGTTGGTGGAATTAATGGCGACAGACAGACGGGTATGTCCGCATCTACATTTGCCGTTACAGGCCGGATCCGATCATGTATTAAATCTTATGAAACGACATTATAGGTTGCAAGAATATAAGAATTTGATAGCAAGTCTACGAGCTCGCATTCAAGATTTGTCAATTACGACGGATATCATCGCCGGGTTCCCTCAGGAAACGGATGAGGATTTTGAAGAAACCTTACAAACCGTCCGAGAAATCGGTTTTACTCATATTCATGCTTTCCCGTATTCTATTCGTGAAGGCACACCGGCGGCAACCATGCCGAATCAGGTGCCCGAGGCTGTAAAAAAGACTCGCGTAGCGCTTTTAAATAGTCTTAGCCAATCCGGTTATGAAGCATATGCCAAGTCCCGCATCGGTAAGCCCGGCGAAATCCTGATTGAGAAAGAAGAGAATGGTTACTATACGGGTTTAACAAGTGAATATGTAAATGGTAAAATTAAATCTGATGGATTACATAAAATTGGTGATCTCATCGGTGGGATTGTTACAGGATTAGAGGATAATTATTTGATTATTGAATAAGGAGTTTAATTATGAGCGACTGCATTTTCTGTAAAATTATCAATGGTGAAATTCCTTCTAAAAAAGTTTTAGAGAATGATAAGTTCTATGCATTTCATGATATTCAACCTGTCAAAAAAGTACATGTACTGATTGTGCCTAAAAATCACGTTTCTAACATTGCTCATCTTAATGAAAAGAATGAAGATTACGTTGAAGGATTACTACCTTTTGTTCGTGATGTTGCAAAAGAACTCGGTATTTCTAAAGATGGTTATCGTTTGATTTTCAATACTGGTGGAAAAGCCGGTCAAACCGTATTTCATATGCATGCTCATCTCTTGGGCGGTGAAGAGATGGGATGGCCTGAAGCATGATTATCCAGATGTCAGACTACTTTACAAGGCCTATTAAAAATCCTATAAAATATACCGGAAAATATTGACAGATACTGGTACACTGCATATAATATGTATATGTGCGTATATAAATTATCAGCACTTCCCTGAGATTATTTTTGGAGGGAGGGATATAGATGTCTGAAATCAAAGTCGGTAAAAACGAAACGCTTGAAAGTGCTCTTCGCCGATTCAAACGCTCCTGCCAAAAAGCAGGTGTTTTGTCTGAAGTTAGAAAGCGCGAACACTACGAAAAACCGAGCGTAAAAAGAAAGAAAAAATCTGAAGCAGCAAGAAAACGCAAATTCAGAGCATAAGATGATTACCCTAATTCTGCCTTTTCATGGCTTCATGAAATTCGGAATTAGGGTTTCTTTATATTATTTGGCTAACTAAAGGTCAGTATGTACGATAGAGCATTCTATTATTTTAAAAGGAGGCTATGATGAGCTTAAAGGATCAATTAAAAGAAGATATGAAAGCCGCAATGAAGGCTCGTGAAGAAGGAAAGACGGCATTATCTGTTATCCGCATGGTAAATAGCGCTATTAAAAATACGGAGATCAATGATAAGGTAGAACTTGATGATGCCGGTGTTCTCGGCATTTTGGCGAAGGAAATGAAAACTCGTCAAGATTCCTTAACAGAATTTGAAAAAGCAGGTCGTGAAGACTTAATTAGTCATGTAAAAGAAGAAATGGCTGTATTGCAAAAATACTTACCAGAGCAATTGAAAGAAGATGAAATCCGTACAATTGTACAAGAAGCCATTGCTGCATGTGGTGATAACGTAAATATGGGCGATGTTATGAAACATGTAATGCCAAAAACAAAAGGGCGTGCAGATGGTAAGGTTGTCAATAATATTGTTAAAGAATTACTTGGATAATATATAGTGATATCAACGGCTATTCTATATACAGTTATTGATTAGAGTTGATAGTAATGAGTGTGTTGGATGTAACTTTAAGAAAATAATGAAATTCTATAGAAAGTTATTGACATATATTTTCAACATATGATAATATGAATTCAATAAAATAATTGGTCAACGAGGACTCCACTTTAGATATATAATTTATATATTTATTTGTTGGAGTCTTTTTCTTTTAGGAGGAACAAATATGTCGACAACTAATGAATTATTATATTACATTCCAGCGGGTCAATATGGGAAAGAAGGCGTTCTTGCATTATTAGAACAACATCCTGAAATCAAGTTCGTATCTCTTGTAGGTATTGACTTAGCAGGTAATGATACTGATGAAAAGATTCCTATGTCAGCATTCTTCGATGACTACGAATCTTTCTTTGAAGGTCGTGCTGTTCAAACAGATGGTTCCTCTGTAGTACTTACAAATATTGCTACATTAAATAATGCTCGTGTAGATATGTGGGGTGATCCAAGTGTGAACTGGTTTGTTGATTACAACTACGAAAATATTGATCCTGTCACAGGCTTACCAACTGGTACACTTCGTATTCCTGCATTCTTGATGCATAACTATCGCTATGTAGATTCTCGTTCTATTTTAAAACGCAGCTGCGACTATGTGCGTGCTGAATTATTGGCTTTGATTAAAGAACATGGCTTACCTAGTATGCCACATGTGAAAGCTGATGAAGTTGTAGATATCATTTTCACATCTGCAACAGAACTAGAATTCTGGGTAAAAACTCCATCTAGAACAGTTACAAAAAAAGAATTATCCGTATCCCAAAAATTACAAGAACAATACTGGCAACGTACTCATGGTACAGTTCGTACTGCATTAGAACAAGCTGTTGAACGTCTTGATCGATATGGTATGGTTGCTGAAATGGGTCATAAAGAAGTAGGTGGCGTTAAAGCTAAACTTGATGAAGATGGTCATGAAGCAGTTGTATTAGAACAATTAGAAATCGACTGGAAATTCTCAAATAATCCATTACAAACAGCAGATAATGAACTACAAGCTCGTATCATTGTTCGTGAAGTATTCCGTGAAAATGGCCTTGATGTAACATTTAATGCAAAACCAATAATTGGTGTAGCTGGTTCTGGTGAACATACTCATTTTGGTGTTATGGCTAAATTAAAATCTGGTAAAGTTGTTAACTTATTTAGCCCAGAAGATATGCGTAAAGAATCTGCTAGCTCTTTAGGAATTGGTGCAATTATGGGGCTTTTAAAACACTATGAAGCCATTAATCCATTCATTAGCTCTACAACAGATTCTTTAAATCGTTTAAAACCTGGGTTTGAAGCGCCAGTATGTATTGTTACATCTTTAGGTACTGATCCATCTGAACCTAGCCGTAACCGTACAATCCTTTGCGGTTTAATTCGAGATATCGATAATCCTATGGCAACACGTTACGAATTGCGTTCTCCAAATCCTTACACTAATACATATACTGCTTTAGCATTAATCTTTATTTCTGCATTTGATGGTATGAAATATGCTATTACATCTGGTAAAACACAAGCCCAATTGGAAACAGAGCTTTCCAAAGAAGTAGGTGAAACATCTGATTATCTTGCTACAAATCGTGCATACCGTACTGAAAAAGATGTATTTGATGATTTTACACAAGAAGAACGTAATCAAATGTTTGGTGTTGCTCCAGCTACTGTATGGGAAAATATAAAGGGTTATCAAAATAATCCTGAATTAGTAGAAACATTGGCTCAAGGCAATGCATTTGCTAAAGATTTAATGGATTCCTTTATTGCCTCAATTCTTAAACGTTGGAAACTAGTTTTGGCTAATCGTTTAATTCCAAATAATTTGGATACAGTTCGTAGTATGGTTGCAATTCATACTGACAGCCGAAATAGTGTAGATGATAAACGCTTTGCAGAAGTTAATGATTTACGTTTCTACCTTGCTAAAGATAGTGACGATCGTAAATCCTTATTCACTCGTTTAATTGATGCACTTAATGATGGTGAATATGATCTAGCATCTCAATTACAAATTGAAATGAATGATAAAATGGAAGAATTAGAAGCTAAGTACGCTAACTACAGCAAAAATATCTTCTAATTAATTAAATTACCCATAAAAATGGCCTCTACCGTAGTAGAGGCCATTTTCTATTTAGAGATATAGAAGATAATTAATTCTATGGTTATTCATTATGTCCAATAAACTTTTCTACTAGTACTAAACTACATACAAGTACAAAAATTGCGACAGACCAAATCAAATTATCAAATGATGATTCATGATTGATAATTAGAAGTCTTACAATTGCAGTTATGCCAATGTATAAAAAGAAGTTAAGCGGAAAGTGGAAGTTATTTTTAAAGTATTTGACGATGAGTGCAATAAACTCAAAGTATAGAAAGAAGGTAATTAGTTCTTCAATTAATAAAGAGTATGTACTATAACCTTGAATATTTGCCCACGTAACATAGACAAGACTAATCAATGTATTAATAAGTGCAATACAAAGTGCAATACCAACGCCTACAAGGGCTATATTTTTTATCGTTAATAATAGTTTAGAAATACGAATCCACATATAATAATCACCTACAATACAAATACTAACCACATAAAAAAGACCGTACACCGTACGGTCTTTTTATGATTACACAATCGTATAATCAAATGAATATCTACGGACTAGATATCAGCTTTAATTGCTTCTAATGCAGCATCGAAGTTAACTGCTTGAGTTACTTCAGGTACATATTCAACATAAGTTACTTTGTTATCTTTGTTGATTACTACAACGCCACGAGTTAAAAGACGAAGCTCTTCAATCAAGAAACCATAGTTTTCACCGAAGGAAGCATCTTTGTGGTCAGACAAAGTAACAACTTTATCTACGCCTGCAGCACCACACCAACGTTTTTGAGCGAATGGTAAGTCCATAGAAATTGTCAATACGACTACATCTTCGGAAAGTGCTGTTGCATCTTGGTTGAACCAACGTGTCTGAGCATCGCAAACACCTGTATCAAGAGATGGTACAACGGAGATTACTTTTACTTTACCGTCAAAATTCTTTAATGTTTTAGGTTGTAAATCATTGCTCAAAACCGTGAAATCAGGAGCTTGTTGACCTACTTTAACTTCAGGGCCCACCAAAGTAATAGGACCACCTGCAAATGTAACTACACCAGTACGTTTTTCCATGTTGTATTCCTCCTAAGAGTTTCAATGTTAAGTAAATTAAGGATACGTCTTGTATCTATGCATAGTATATCATTTACACATCTATAAGTAAATCAAAAAATTCGATATACTTTCAGAAAAGATATTGTATTGATAATATAATGAAAAAAATAGTAGTATTTATATAGCAAACATACTATGATACATATAGACTATGTTAAATATAATTGAGAGGAATTATGAAATCTGTAGATTTTTTTAAAGATTTTTTCCGCCGTGAAGGTTGGATTTATGCAATAGGCATCATGTTGTTGATGGCAATTGATGTGGCTTTTTTATTGGTCCCTCAATTTATCGGAAATGCTATCGATACATTGAGTCATAACAAGGAGGGCCTTGTTCGTTATATTTTGTATTTTGTGGCACTATTAATTATTATAACTATTTTGAAAGTTATCTCCCGTCGCACTTTATTAGGATCCATTCGGAGGATGGAGTATCAGTTTCGTCAGAAGCTTTGTAAGAAGGCGCTGCAGATCGAGACGACTTATTACGAAATGAACGGACCCGGCAAGGTGATGGCGCTGATGACCAATGATGTGACATCGTTGCGCGTTGCTTTAGGGTTGGGCGTGATGATCGTTGTGGATATCGTATTTTATTCCATTGTGGGCTCCGTAGTATTAATCAAAAAAATCGACATTCTCTTGGCGGCTCAAATCATGACGCCTGTATTATTTACCTTAATTGCAATTTTTCTGTTAGGACGTAAGTTGAGGGTTAAACAGAGAAGTGCACAAACGACGTACAGCGATATGACTGAATTTGGACAGGAACTGTTTCAGGGCATGGATGTGATGCGAGCTTTCAATCGTGAATCGGTCATTGAAAAGTTGTTTGATAATATCAATCGGCTAAATTATAACAAGAATATGGATGTCGCTTTATATGATTCTATTTTGACACCGCTCACACGGATTGCACCGTTTATCTGTATCAGTATCAGCATCTTTGTATGTGGGCGTCTCGCTGTGGAGGGGCGTATGAGCATCGGTGAGTTTGTTACCATTAATTCTTTTATCATGCTCATTATAGGCCCTTTAATCAGTGTCGGTTCACTCATATCCATCATACAGAAGGGGTTGGCATCGTTAGACCGCATCATGGATTTTATGAAATTACCGCCGGAAAATATCAAGGATACCGATTCCATATTAACGTTAGAGGATATTCATGTCAGATTTTTAAATTTTACCTATGATAACGCAAAGGTTCAGGCATTATCGCAGGTGACGACAACAATACCGAAGGGCTCTTTTATAGGCATTGTAGGAAAACCGGGCTCCGGTAAAAGTACACTATTCAAATTGTTGATCGGCTTGCAGAAAAGTCCTCAAAAATCAATTTATTTCGGCAATCGTGATATTACAGATATTCCTTTAGGCGTATTGCGTAATTCCGTTGCCTATGTGCCTACACAATCTTATCTATTGAGTTCTACAATCGCAGACAATATCACCTTCGGCCAGAGTTCCATTCATCACATATCTTTGGAGGAAGCCGCTAAAAAAGCGGATTTGTATAGAGATTTAGGTGATTATCTGCACGATGATCTACATGTCTTAGGGGAAGAAGGGCGCGATCTGTCCGGCGGACAACAACAGCGCATCAATTTGGCGCGCGGATTTTATAAAAATGCTCCTTACTTGTTATTAGATGACTGCTTTTCCGCATTAGATGCGATTACGGTTCATACGATTCTCGATACACTGCGTTCCTCCCATGAACAAACCATACTTTGTATTTCTCAACGCCTGGAGGTAATAGAAAAGGCTGACAGCATTCTCGTCTTTGATGAAGGACGTATCGTAGAATCCGGAAATCATCAAGAACTATTAAATAATAAGGGCTTGTATTATACATTATATATGGCACAGAGAGGGGCCGCACATGAAGAAGCGTAATGTCCGGAATGATTGGGCTTTATTTAAACATTTAAGTGCTTATATACGTCCATATATGGGTATATTGATGATAGCCGCATTTGCTTTGTTAGGAAATCTTATCTTATTATTGTTGCGGCCTTACTTGTCCAAGCAGGTCATCGATCTTGGTTTTGCTACAAATGATATACATGTAATTCAATATTATGCTGTCCTGTATGCTATAACGATTTTGGGCAGTGTTATATGTATATTTGTAGAAAACTATTTCTTAAAATCATTCGGTCAAAAGATTATTTACCATATACGGGGGATTATCTTCCGGAAAATACTCAATAAATCACATAAAGGTTTTTATAAACTACCTATAGGTAACTGGGTGACGCGTATTACTAATGATGTAGAAGCATTACGAACTCTATATACAGAAGTTATTCTAAGTCTTTTAAGCAGTTCTCTCATGATTATCGGTATTTTAGGCTTTATGTATCTCATCAATATTCCTTTAGCCATTATCATGACAATACTTGTGCCTATTATGGGAGGTATCATATGGATATACCAGAAGTTCTCCCGCAAGGCGTTCCGCCAGGTGCGTACTTCTGTGGCCGCATCCAATGCGAGTATTAAAGAACTGTTAAATTATATTGTTATCGTAAAAACCTATCGTGGTGAACGCAATATAGAGGATCGTTATGACGAGGTAAACAAAAGATTTTTAGCGGCCGGTATTTTCGAGGTTACCACGTTTTCTATCTTCAGGCCTCTTGTGGATGGTCTGTTTTTCGTTGCTCTTATCGTTATATTTACGACGACAAATCTGGTCGACTCCGTTGCTGATGCAGGTACAGTTTTCGCGTTCATCCAATATATGGATCGCTTCTTTCAGCCTATGAAAGAAATCGCCGATAAATACAATTCACTGCAGAGCGCTTTGGCCGGTGCGGAACGGTTAGTTCCTTTGCTGGAGGAAGAAGATAGACAGCTGATTACATCTGTTCCCGATGAATTTAAAGTGATTCGCAGCATTCGATTTGACCATGTTTGGTTTTCTTATCTAGATAATGATGAATATGCCTTGGAAGACTTTACATTATCCGTTAATGCCGGTGAATTTATAGGTATTGTCGGTCCGTCGGGCAGCGGCAAGACCACATTACTTTCACTATTGATGGGCATTCATAAACCAACCAGGGGTGCAATTTATATAAATGATATCAATATTGCGGATTATGACAGTTCCTTACTACGACATATTATGGGTTATGTTTTTCAACAGGCCTATTTATTTAAAGGAACTATAGAGGATAATCTGAAGTTATTCGATACCTCTATTCCCGATGAGGATATGGTGAAAGCGGCCCGTCAGGTGAATTTGGACGGCATGATTCAACAGTTGCCGGACGGTTATAAAACATCTGTAGGCTATTTGGGTTCTCTATTGTCGGACGGACAGAAACAATTACTCGCTTTCGGCCGTACATTATTGAGCAAAAAATCGATATTATTATTGGATGAAGCAACCGCAAATATCGACAGTCATACGGAAAAAGCAATCCAAGCCAGCATCGAGCGTATACGGGGCAGTAAAACTATTCTCAGCGTGGCTCATAGATTATCCACGGTTGAGGATGCAAATATAATCGTATATTTGGAATATGGTAAAATGAAGGAAATCGGTTCTTTTGATGAACTTATAAAGAATAAGGGCGCATTTTATAATTTATGGCGACAACAACGTGACGGGAGATAGTATGGAGTATATTCAATCAAAAGACAATAAGACGATTAAGCGCATGGTTGCCTTAAGTAATCGAAAATATCGTCAGAAATATGATGAATATGTCCTAGAAGGTATTCGATCGATTCGTGATGTGGCGAAAATGGGTGCTATTAAAGTTATCGTTATACGAGAATCGAAAATGAAGGAACACACTATTCAGGAGTTATTAAGTGTATCAGATATACAATCTGTACCGACATATATCGTTCAGGACCCTTTGTTCGACAAGTTGGAAAACTCCGTTCATGGTCAAGGTGTGATGGCTATAGCAAATAAACCTAAATATTTTATTGATGATTTGCGCATAACGGACGGTTTATATGTAGCGTTGGACGGGGTACAGGATCCGGGTAACTTGGGGACCATTATACGTACGGCCGTAGCGGCAGGCGTGAAAGGAATATTCTCGTTGAAAGGAACCGTGGATCCGTTTAATGATAAGACTGTGCGCAGCACAATGAGTGCACTACATAAGATTCCTTTATATGAGGATGTATCACTATCGGAATTTTATGATGTAATCAGAGAACAGAGAATAACAACTTATGTAACAGCCTTGGAGAATTCAGTACCATATCAAGATATCCGGTATGCTTCGCGCAGTTTATTAATATTCGGTAATGAAGGTAATGGTGTATCAAAGGAGATATTAGATTTCTCTGATTACCGTATTTCTATTCCTATGTACGGAGATATAGAATCTCTCAACGTATCGATAGCTGCGGCACTTTGCATGTATAAGGTGCAGGAACAGCTTATCAAATAAGATTTTAAAAGTCCTCTGCTAGTATACAAGCAGAGGACTTTTGTATTGATTTTTGATACCTGTATTTGGTACAATAACATATATCCTTTGTGGGAGAACAAAGTTCTCCCTTTTTTACATGAAAAGGAAGATGATTATGTCCAAACTTATTGTAAATGCTGATGATTTTGGCCTTCATAGTTCTGTAAACAGAGGGATTATTGACGGTCATCGTACAGGTATTATTACGAGTACCTCCTTATTAGCAGGAGGCGAAGCTTTTACAGAAGCCATAAGCATGGCTAAAAAAAACCCAAAGTTGGACATCGGTATTCATATCGCCTTGGTTGGAGGTCTCAAACCGGTATGTGATCCATCTGAGGTATCGTCACTATTGACGGAACAGGGAAGATTTCCCAATACCTATGTGGAGTTTATAAAAAGACTTTATACGGGTAAAATTAATTTTGATGAATTGCGTAAGGAAATACAGAGTCAAGTATCCATAATTATGAATGCCGGTCTTAATATAACGCATATTGACGGGCATCAACATATGCATATTCTTCCTAGCGTGTTACCACTTGTGGTGGAACAGGCGAAACAGTATGGTATAAAGGCGATTCGCATTCCTCAGGAGATGAGCGGATTTATCAATTATTCGTACAATCCGGTTCGCTTTCTCGGCAAAGTGGGGCTTTCATCGGTAGCGGATAATGCACGCTCTTTTATCAGAAGTAATAATATTATAAGCACCCAATTTTTCTGGGGCATGATAAATGGCGGTCATATCAATCAAAAGACCTTAATGGGAATTTTGAAAGAGGTAAGTCACCGTAGCGGTACCCATGAGTTGATGATACATCCGGGCAATGATGATAGAGCCCTCAGCAGCCGTTATGACTGGGGATATCACTGGGAGGATGAATTGAAAGCAGTTTGTTCGCATCATACGCGTTTATATATTAATCAGCATAAGATTGAGTTGATTAATTATGGAGATTTGGCATGAGTAAGATGATGAAGAGAGGCATTCTGATGCTTCTCTTACTCATCAGCGTATCTGCAGGGATCATATATTACACCATCGATCTGGAAGCACTTAAAACGATAAGGCGCTTTAACGCAGTTTCGTTGTTGTTAGCACTTCTGGCTTTAACATTGGGAATGTACTTTGATGGATTACGGTTGCAGAGACTCGTAAAAATAGGTGGTTATAAGCTGTCGATTCAAGCTGTACTTCGCGTTATATTCAGTAATTATTTTATGGCTATGTTGACGCCGGGGGCCAGCGGAGGGGCCGTAGCTCAGGTTTTGGTCCTTAAAAGTTATGGTGTACCGTTGGGAAAGGGAACACCTATCGTATTGATACGTACGGTATTCTCAATTATGTTTCTCGTAGTCATGTTACCGTTCGTTTTTCTTCACGACGCCATTGAAATACCATATATTTCACGAAATATGTTGCTTGTATTTGCTGTTGTGGCGGTAATAGCGACCTTATTAGGAACCTATATATTACAAACTAAATATATGCGACAATTTGTATATCGTTTAGCTAAGTACTTTAAGGTAGATAAAACTAAAGACTGGTTATCGAAGCTTGAAACCTTAAATCAGGGACTGGGATTATTATATAAGAAACCGGGACAGTCTATTGTCGTATTTTTTGAATCCGGCTTGAGCCTGCTTTGTTTATATTGTATTGCACCGGCCTTAATGTATGCTTTTACATCGGATATTCATATCATCGATGTGTTGGATCGGATGATTCTATTAAATCTCATTTTATATTTTGCACCGACACCTGGGGGAACAGGAATCGCAGAAGGATTGTTCGTAGTTCTATTCGGTTCATTCGTGCCGGCCGGAACAGTTGGTATTGTGGCTGTTGCATGGCGCGTTGTAGCGGAGTATTTACCGTTTTTTATTGGAATGTATGCGGTGTTAACATTATATGGGCGACAATTTGTGGCTCAGGAAACATCACATGAACAGTAAGGGAGTGTATTGTATGTCTAAACCAAAAAAAGATAAGTTTTATCTTGTGCAAGAAGATATTTTACCGGAAGCGATCAAAAAAACCATTAAGGTAAAGGAAATCCTAAAATTAGGTGAGGTTAAGACGATTAACGAAGCCGTTGAAAGAATGGATTTGAGTCGTTCTGCATATTATAAATACAAGGATTATGTATTCCCGTTTTTTGAAATCGCTCAAGGTAAGATTGTAAGCATAACCGTATCTATGTCGAACGAATCGGGTATGTTATCCAGTGTATTGAAAGCAATCGCCGATCGAAACGGCAGTATTTTAACGATCAATCAGGATATTCCGCTACAGGGGATTGCCAACAGCAGTATCTCTTTTGAGACAAAGAATTTACAAGGTTCCCTCGAGGATTTACTGCATGAAATCCGCTCTATGAAGGGCATTATTAAGGTAGAGATTTTAGGACAGGCTTAGTCCGCATTTTGAGGATAGAATTATTATGACCACTGTTAAAATCGCTTTATTAGGTTTCGGTACGGTCGCGCAAGGGACATTTAATTTATTGCAGACTAATGCAGCAATCATTAAAGATCGTACCGGTGTTGATATTGATATCGCAAAAATTTTTGTGCGCAATCCTGATAAATACAGCAATATTACTTTGCCTGTAGCAACTAAATATGTGACCGATATAAAAGATATCATAGAAGATGATTCGATTCAAATCGTTGTGGAGTTAATGGGGGGCACAACCTTTGCCAAGGATTGTGTAGAGGAGGCTCTTAAAGCGAAGAAAAACGTCGTTACGGCTAATAAGGATTTATTAGCTGAATCGGGTCCATACTTATTGGAACTGGCAAGTAAAAATGGGGTGGATTTGCGCTTTGAAGCCTCTGTATTAGGCGGTATTCCTATTATTCGCACATTGTATGAATCTTTGGGTGGCAATCATATTACGGAACTCATCGGTATTATGAACGGCACGACAAATTTTATTTTATCTAAGATGACCGATGAAGGTTTGAGCTATCAAGATGTACTAAAAGAAGCTCAGGAATTGGGTTATGCTGAGGCGGATCCGACGGCTGACGTGGAGGGGCTCGATGCGGCTCGTAAATTGGCAATTTTGGCATCCATCAGCTTTAATCGCCGTATTTTCTTTGACGATGTATCCGTTGAAGGGATTACAAAAATCGATACGGAAGACATTGCATTCGGCAAAGAATTCGGCTATAACATCAAATTACTAGGCATTGCGAAGGAATCTAATAAAGGGTTATCACTTAATGTTTATCCCGCATTTGTACCGGTTACGCATCCGTTGGCCTCCGTGCGCGGTTCTTATAATGCGATTTATGTGAAAGGCAACGGAATCGATGACGCCATGTTCTATGGTCGCGGCGCGGGCAGCTTGCCAACGGGCAGTTCCGTAGTAAGCGATATTATGGAGATTGCGAAAAATATTTCCAACGGATCTACCGGTCAATTGAAATCATTCTATTATGATCAAAAGAATATTTACGCACCCGGTAAAATTCAATCCAGTTACTATATACGACTAGCTGTAGATAATAAAACGGGTGTCTTAGCTAAAATTTCCGCTAAATTAGCGGAACAAAAGATTTCCGTCCTATCTATTGTGCAGCGCAATATGGATCCTGAAATGGCAGTGCTTGCTATCGTTACGTCTAAATGCCCTCGTTCGTACATTTTAAATCTTATAGACTCTTTTAACAGCTTGCGTTCTGTTCAATCAGTCAATAGTGTTATTCGTATTATGGAAGATTAATGGATATGAAAACCATACGCGTTCAAGTTCCGGCTACCAGTGCTAATTGCGGTCCCGGTTTCGATTGCCTGGGATTGGCTTTAAATTTATATAATATCTTTACTTTTACACCCCTTGAGGATGCCATGGAGTACACGTATACATTTGAAGGGTTTGGTGCCGACATCCTCCGCATGGAGGATCCTAAGAAAAATCTCATCGGATTTGCCATGGATCAGGTCTTTGCAACTGTTCAGGAACCGATACGTTACGGTCATATTACTTCAGAAACATTAATTCCTCCTTCGCGTGGTTTAGGTAGTAGCAGCACCGCTATTGTGGGCGGTTTGTTATTGGCGAATACTCTCGTTAAAAATCCGTTGACTAAAGAAGAACTTCTGGTAATCGCCAATCGCATGGAAGGTCATCCTGATAATGTGGCACCGGCGATTTACGGAAACTTATGTTGTGCAACCGGCTTAAAAACAAAAGTATTAAATACGGTAATTCCCGTTCCGGAGGAACTGCACTTTGCCGTAGTTGTACCGGAGGTATTGGTTTCTACGGAATATGCCAGGTCCGTATTGCCTCATCATATTCCTTTTAAAGAGGCGGTTCAAAACGTGAGCCATGCATCACTGTTTGTAACGAGTCTTATTACACATCAGTTAGATAATCTGTCTATAGCTTTGGAAGATAATTTGCATGTACCATATCGAAAAGCCTTAATTCCTCATTGCGATGATGTATTTATGGCCGCTAAAACGGAAGGAGCCTATGGTGCAACCATTAGCGGATCCGGCTCTACATTGATTGCTTATACCGATAAATGTCATGTTGAAAACGTCGCAAAAGCTATGGGAGAGGTATTCACATCTCATGACGTTGAAAATAAAATATATTGTCTGGAAGCTGATACAAAAGGAGCAAGAATTATATAATTTATGGTATAATTATAGTGTTGTAGCATAGCCACAACACTATAATCGGAGGAAACCATGAACAATATAAAAACAACTCTTTTATTAGCGCTGTTAACAGCTATTTTAATGGCTGCAGGCGATATGATCGGCGGAAGAAACGGCATGCTATTGATGTTCGTCATATCAATGGGGATGAATTTCATGTCTTATTGGTATAGTGACAAAATCGTTCTTGCCCAATATCATGCACAGCCTGTAACAGCGGAATCAAATCCAAAATTGTACGGTATGGTCGAGAGATTGGCAAAAAACGGCCAATTGCCTATGCCGAAGGTTTACATCATTCCCAGCGAGGTGCCGAATGCGTTTGCTACCGGCAGAAATCCGAACAATGCGGCGGTTGCTGTTACGCAAGGTATTCAACAGCTATTGACGGATGATGAACTTGAAGGCGTACTCGGTCATGAATTAACACATGTTAAGAATCGCGATACGTTAATCAGTACCATTGCCGCTATGTTGGCGGGTGCTATTTCAATGATAGCGCAGGTGTTGCAGTTTTCTGCTTTCATGGGGCGCGGAGACAGTCGAGACGGACAGGGGAGTAATCCTTTAGCTCTCATCGGCATGATTATACTGGCACCTCTTGCTGCGGGACTCATTCAAATGAGTATCTCTCGAACTCGTGAATTTGCGGCCGATGAAGGCGGCGGTGATATGTGTCGCAATCCGATGGCACTGGCATCGGCTCTGGCTAAAATCGATTACTACTCTAAACATGGTGCACTACCTAATGCAAGCAATGCGACGGCACATATGTTTATCATCAATCCTATGGTCGGTATTGGTGAAAGTTTCAGTAATCTTTTCAGTACACATCCACGTACGGAGGAACGTATTGAAAAATTAAAAAAACAAGCACAAAACTCTAAATACATTCAGCATTAACAGGAGGTAAGCCATGCAAGAAACATTAGTTTTAATCAAACCGGATGGTGTAAAACGCCAATTAAGCGGTGAAATTCTAAGCCGTTATGAACGTAAAGGCCTTGTGATTAAGGCTTTAAAATTGCTACATGTGCCTCGTGAACTGGCGGAAGAGCATTATGCGGAGCATAAAGATAAACCGTTCTTTGGTGAATTAGTCAACTTTATTACATCCGGACCTGTTCTTGCATTTGTTTTAGCAGGCGAAAATGCAGTTGTATCTGTACGTGCTTTAAACGGGGCTACTAATCCTGTAGATGCGGCTCCTGGCAGTATTCGTGGTGACTATGCTTTAACGATGGATTCCAATGTGGTTCATGCGTCAGATTCTCCTGAATCGGCAGCGCGTGAAGTACATCTTTGGTTTCCGGAATATAAATAATTTTAAGGTTCATATCATGTAACTCGTTTACATTCGTATCATGTTCTATTTATAAGGAGGTATTTATATGGCTAGTAGTGTATATACTAAAACGGGTGATACCGGTACGACAGGTTTATATACGGGCGAAAGAGTACCGAAATCATCATTACGAGTGGAAGCTTATGGTATAATTGATGAATTACAGGCCTTTATAGGTCTTGCCAGAGCGTATGCGGAGAATGCACGAGTTCAAGTAGAATTATATGATTTGGAACGTACATTATGGACGCTGATGGCGGATATCGCGAGTCTCAATAAGGCTCCGGATGTAACGGACCAACAGGTAAGGCATCTTGAAAAAGTGATCGATAAATTTGATGAGAAATTAGAACCTTTATCTAATTTTGTCGTTCCCGGGGATAAACGATCCTCTGCATATTTGCATGTTGCGAGAACGATAGCACGTCGTGCAGAACGCGCTTTATGGCGTGTATTAGATAGCGGCGAAAGCGTTCATGAGTCGAATTTGCGATACTTGAATCGCTTATCGGATCTTTGTTTTATCCTGTGCCGCGTAGAGGAAGAAATCGGAGCTGAATAAATAAAAAAAGCTATGTTTATACATAGCTTTTTGCTCGTTATAGACCTTATTGAGAAGACCTTATTGAGATATAGTTTGATTTAATACATCTTGAGGGCTTGGGTAATAGAAGAAGATATGAGGAATTTCATATCTGAATTTTTTTCGTAATAAATCGGACAATGTCGCTTCAAAGCAGATGATCTTGTCTGCTCCAAAGTCGAAATCCTCCACGAGGACCAACAGTTGTGGTTCTACTTGAGGTGCATTATCTGGTAATGCCTCCGGTGGTAGAGGTACATTTACCACCACGCGTACGGTACCGATGTATTTACCTTGACCGTCGTCGATAGCTACTCGGTAGGTATTATCCCATAAGGTGGCCATCATTTTTAATTTCATATTCATAATTTCCATAGTATCGCTCCTTTGTTATACTTATAATGATACTGAAATTATAAATTCTTGTATAGGTGCATTATGAAATCCAGAATTATCCTGTGTTCCGGTGGAGCACGCAGCGGAAAAAGTGAATTTGCGGAATCTTTAGCGCTTTCATTCGAAGGGCAAAAGGCCTATGTAGCGACAGGGCAAGCCTTTGATGATGAGATGTCGGATCGAATCAAAAAACATCAGGAGAGACGAGGGGCGTTATGGAGAAACTATGAAGTACCGCTTCATCTTGCATCATCATGGGATGATATTTCCTCATCTGCCGATGTGGTGCTCATTGATTGTCTGACCATGTTTACCACGAATCATATGTTAAAACACGGATCAATCACGGGGCAGGAAGATGTAAATGAGTTAGAAGCATCTATACTTTCAGAATTACATACATTATTGAAGTCGATTCAATCAACGGAAGGTAAAACCGTTATATTTGTTACGAATGAAATCGGATTGGGTATTGTACCGGATAATAAATTGGCTCGGTATTTCAGAGATATTGCGGGGCGTGTTAATCGCGCGGTAGCCGATGCGTCAGACCAGTTATATTTGACGATTAGCGGTGTAACCATTGAATTAAAATCTCAGGAGGTTCATATAAATGGCTAAGAAAATCATGTTTCAAGGAACCAGTTCCAACGTAGGTAAAAGCATTCTGTGTACCGCTTTATGTCGAATTTTTTACCGCAAAGGATATAAAACAGTTCCTTTTAAGGCTCAAAATATGGCCCTCAATTCATATGTTACGAAATGGGGCGATGAAATTGGTCGTGCTCAGGTGGCACAGGCGGAGGCTGCCGGCATTGATCCGATTGTTCAGATGAATCCTGTTTTATTAAAACCTACAGGTAATCAGTCGTCGCAAGTCGTTCTCATGGGAAAACCCGTAGGTGTATATAGCGCTAAGGAATATCACACAAAGTATTCATTAACTGCACTGGACAAGGTTAAGGAATCCATTGATTTTTTGGATTCCAATTTTGATATGATGGTCATCGAAGGGGCCGGAAGTCCTGCGGAAGTTAATCTCAAGGCTAACGACATCGTCAATATGCGCATTGCAAAGATGACTAATGCACCTGTTTATCTCATTGCCGATATCGATCGCGGTGGTGCTATCGCATCAATTGTAGGTACATTAGAATTACTGGAGCCTGAAGAGAGGGATTTAATTAAAGGCATTGTAATTAATAAGTTCCGGGGAGATATTAAGTTATTGGAACCTGCGTTGACATTTATCGAGGAAAAAACCGATAAAAAGGTAGTCGGTGTTATTCCGGCTATTGAAAATCTTGATATCGATGAAGAAGATTCCGTAGCATTAGAGAATAAACGTAACAGCGGCGGCAAGGATATTCAAGTTGTCGTTATGCAGACTCCGAAGATTTCCAATTTTACGGATTTTGATGCGCTCAATTATGAACCGGATGTTTCAGTGCGCTTTGTAGGACCGGGAGACGTAATAGGTAAACCGGATCTCATCATATTGCCGGGGTCTAAAAACACCTTGGCGGACCTTACATATCTGCGGGATTCCGGCTTTGCTGAAGAGATTAAGAAGCTGGCGGCTGCCGGCACACCTGTTATCGGTGTATGCGGAGGAAATCAAATGCTCGGTAAGACGATTTTTGACCCGCATCACATGGAAGGTGATATCGATGAAGTGGAGGGCCTTGGACTCGTTGAATCGACAACGACCATGAAGGATCAAAAAACAACCCATCAGGTTCAATTTAACGCATCGAACTTACAGTTTCTTAACGGCACCTATACGGGCTCGTATTTAGTAGGCTATGAGATTCATATGGGGGATACGACCCCGCTGGAAGATTCCGTTACAAGATGTTTTTCTATCACAAGTCGCAGTGAAACGCCTGTACAAGTAGTGGACGGTTTCATTGATGGAAATCACCAGGTGATGGGTACGTATATTCATGGCATATTCGATAATGACGAATTCAGACGTTTTATCATCAATCAATTGCGTGAACGTAAAGGTTTAAAACCGTTGGATGTCGTATTCCATTATTTTGAACATAAGGATGCGGCATATAATCGCCTGGCCGATATCGTGGAAGAACATCTGGATATGGATTATATTATGTCTAATTTGAATTAAAATAGAGGATTTAAATGGAACAGTTAACAGTATGGCAATGGTTTACAAAATATAGCTTCGTTTGTATTCCTGTGTTAGCATTTTTATTGGATATTTTTATAGGGGATCCTAAAAGTAAATATCATCCGGTAGCGATCATCGGACGCATTATCTCCTTTTTTGAGGCTGTTCTTTACAAGGAAACCGATAATGATACAAAAAAATTATGGTACGGAGGTATTGCGGTAGGTCTTATTTTATTGACCGTATATATTCTCGCTTCGCTTATACTTTGGATTGGCGGCGTGATTCATGAATGGGTTTATTACGCCATCGAAGTGCTTTTACTCTATATCTCTATTTCTCCTCGTTCTTTAGCAGGGGCGGGCTTTGAAATCGGACAGCTTTTAAAACATGGTAATATTGAAGGTGCCCGTCAACGGCTATCTTGGATCGTAGGTCGTGATACAGCCGATCTTGATGAAGGTGAAATTACACGCGCTACGGTAGAAACAATTGCTGAAAATACCGTTGACGGTATCGTTGCACCGCTATTTTTCTTTATTCTGGGTGGATCCATGGGGGCTATTCTTTATAGAACCGCAAATACGATGGATTCCATGATGGGATACAAGAATCAGAAATATTTATTTTTCGGTCGTGTGGCGGCCCGCTTGGATGATATCTTAAATTGGATTCCGGCTCGTATTACATTTATTCTCTTAGTCGTATCCGCATTTTTTCTACGATTTGATGCAAAGTCGGCTTTTAAGATAGGGGTTCGCGATGCTAATAAGCATCCAAGTCCAAATGGCGGCTATGCCGAAGCACCG
This sequence comes from Veillonella sp. AS16, assembly GCF_000517785.1. Lineage (NCBI taxonomy): Bacteria > Bacillati > Bacillota > Negativicutes > Veillonellales > Veillonellaceae > Veillonella > Veillonella sp. AS16. The sequence goes on from NZ_AZYX01000007.1 coordinate 304,643, forward strand.
GTAGCAGGAGCCTTACACATTCGTTTAGGCGGATATAACCAATATTTCAACAAAATGACCTTTCGTGAATATATGGGCGATCCTATTGAAGCTATGAATCGCAATCATATTACGAGATCTATTTATATGATGTACTTTACGACATTGCTGATGGTTATTATCAGTACAGTTATAACCTATGGGATGATGGAACAATGACACCTTTCTTTATTGCATTGCAATTTTTAACACGTATAAAATTAGTGAACCAGACAGATTGGTCAGTAGAGGATTTCGGTAAATCCGTGGCCGCTTTTCCTTATGTAGGCTTGATTATCGGATTATTTTTGGCTATATTATACGGTATTTTATCCTTATTTATACCTCGCATGCCGTTAATGCTGATCATCGTAGTAGCTGAGTTTCTGTTGACAGGCGGACTTCATGCGGATGGCTTGATGGACACCAGCGACGGACTGTTTTCCGGACGTGAGAAGGAGCGAAAGCTTGAAATCATGAAGGACAGTCATGTCGGTTCATTCGGGGTCATCGCCTTTATTTTTGTTACGCTTTTAAAATGGCAATTATTGGCTGCTATTCCATCCGCCGAATTTATTCCGATGGCACTTATCATGATGCCTCTCATGAGTCGATGGACCATGGTATTCAGTATTCGAGCGTATCCTTATGCACGTAAAGAAGGCATGGGCGCCGCCTTTGCAAATTATGGCCCCAAGCATGTCATGCTATATAATACGATTTCTACATTCTGTATGCCGCTTATATTGCTTTTCATCGGCAGTATCTTGTATACCGTACTATATGGAGTCTATGCGGTGATTTCCGTGCCTGATGTAGAATATATATCTGGATTAGGTATATTGGTATATGCTACATTAGGTATTTTCCAAATCAATGTGATAAGCATGATTGTCGCTTATATTATCAATATAGCTTTAAACGGATATATCGTAAAACAGTTGGGAGGTACTACCGGCGATACATACGGTTTTGTTACAGAAGTGACAGAGGTATTGCTTTTATTTGTATATATCATCATTTTATCTATTTTATCCGCTACGGTTGCATCCAATCCAGCCGTATTTTAGAACGTAAATCATAAAGTATTTACCTCTGACCTTATATTAATGCATTTGATGAAAGGAGTTCATGGTGACCTATTATGTGAGAGCCCCCGGTACATGTGGAGAATTTCTCCAAGGGTCCATTGATGGACAGTCATTTTTAGTGACTTGTCCCATAAATCGATACTCTTATGCATTAAGCGATGTGAAACATCCTTTTTATAATTACTTTTGTTCCCTCCAACCAAAATCTGCTCGTGCCAGACAACTTGTTTTAGCTAGGAATCAACAGGACAAAACAGATACATCCGTATATGTGAGATCGGACATTTTGCAAGGAAAGGGGATGGCATCCAGTTCCGCAGATATCGCCGTGACGGCCATGGCGACAGCTCTTGCAATACATCGTGAGTTATCATTTAAAGAGCTGGAGCGTATCTGCTTAACCGTTGAACCTACAGATGCTTCATTTTATCCCGGAGTTACGCAGTTTGATTATTTTGAAGGAACTATTTCCGAACATTTAGGTATGTGTCCGCCCTTAAAAATCCTCGTTTTTGATGAAGGAGGAAGTATCGATACGATTGCTTTTAACCGACAGGATGATTTAACCGAAAAAATCAAGGAGAAAGAACCGATTATAAAAGAATCGCTGGATCTTTTTAAACGAGGATTAAAGACTCATGATATCAATCTCATCGGGCAAGCCGCTACATTGAGTGCCTTCGGTAATCAACGCATCCTATATAAACCTGATTTATACAGCTTTCACGATATCGGTGTACATTATCATAGTGTCGGTACTATTATCGCTCATAGCGGTACTATCATGGGTTTATTATTTCCCGTTGATTATGGTGGTATTGATGATTGTAAGCATGAAATCATGCGAACTTTACCACATCTAACGTATGTAGATACTGTAGAAACAACTAACGAGGGATTGACCTATATCAAGCGATGAAAATAAAGTTTATAACAGAAAGAGAATATTATGTCAGATATACATGGGGGCAATATTTTTAAGTTTGCCCATGAACAACGTATTGAACCGTATGAGGTTATTGATTTCAGCGCCAATATAAATCCATTGGGCCCTAATCAGAAGGGACTTGATGCGCTACATAATCGATTGCGGTATATTAATCATTATCCGGATGCCACAAATGATGATGTATTAAATGCGATTGCCGATACATATGGTGTAGATAAACCCCAAATTGTTGTGGGGAACGGAGCGGCTGAACTGCTTTATGCGATTTGTCGTCTGCCGAATTATACGGGGGCATTTGTTCCGGCACCGGGATTTTCTGAATATAAAGAGGCTTTAAAGGCCAGTCATATTCCGGTCCGTGATATATTCTATCGACCTCGTATCGATGATAATGGAGTACCGTATTTTGAGATACCTTACTTAGCATTAGAAACATTTGCGGCAGAACTAAAGGGGCAGGACGGTAGAGTTATCGTTTTCCTGGGAAATCCAAATAATCCGGACGGAACTTTACTTGATATCAACCATACACGTATCCTTGCCGGTATGTTAGCCGATGCAAACAGCCTGCTCGTCATCGATGAGTCATTTATAGATTTTGTTGGAAATGATATGCTTTGTGATAATGAGCAGTCCATGCGACAGCTCATTGATGAATTTGATAACATCATTATAGTTCATTCCTTTACTAAGTTTTATGCCGTGCCGGGTCTGAGAATCGGTGCTGTATTTGCAAATCCGAATATCATTAAACAGCTACAATCTTTTATTCCTGCCTGGTCTGTCAATACTTTGGCACAGGCCTATCTGGAGGCTGCCCTCAATGATTCAGATTATGTAAAACGAACAAAATCCGATGTACAGGATGAACAGAAGTTTATGTATCAAAGTTTGTCGGCTATAGAAGGCATTACAGTATATCCGCCATCAGCGAACTTCATGTTGTTACATATTGAGAAAGACGGTATTACAGCGGATTCGATTAATGAAGTTTTGAAGAAGCATAACATGATTGTACGGAATTGCGACAACTATGAAGGACTTGGTAATCAATGGATTCGTCTGGCTATCAAGGACCATGAATCAAATGTGACCGTATCAGGTATAATAGAAGAAATATTTAAAGCATAGGAAAATATATGAAAACGTTATACATCGTTCGTCACGGTGAAACTGACTGGAACAAGATGGGAAAATATCAGGGTATTACTGATGTACCCTTAAATGAAAACGGGTTAGCACAGGCTAAGGCTTGTGGTGAGGCTCTCAGTCATGTACACTTTGACAGAATCTTATCAAGTGATTTATCTCGTGCATTGGTGACGGCCGAATCCATTCGACGAAATCGGTTGATACCGATTTCGACTGATAAACGATTACGGGAATTAAATTTCGGTGATTGGGAGGCTTTATTGTTTTCAGAAATTGAAGAACGTTGGCCCAGTTTAATCGATGAAATGTATTTAAAACCTCATATTGTCAGAGTTCCAAATGGTGAAAGCTTTAAGGAATTACAGGAGCGCGCGTGGGCAGGACTCGAAGAGTTTATCTCTGCTAATGACGAGGAAGAAACATTACTCATTACTTGCCATGGCGGCACCATTCGGACGTTGTTGTGCAAATTGCTGGATATCTCCATTAGTCATTGCTGGAATTTCAGTCAAGGTAATACGGCGATTAATCGTGTCTTTTACAATGGTATGGGTGAATTCGATCATAATATACTGAACCTATTGAATGATACGGCTCACGTAGATACGCTGCAGGGATATCAGTAATGAGACTTGATAAACTATTGGCCAATAAAGCCTACGGCAGTCGTAAGGAAGTACATCAAATTATCAAAGATAAACGTGTATCTGTTAACGGAATAGTAGTAACTAGAAAAGATATGCATATTGATCTGGATTCGGATAATATCACTGTTGACGGCCAAAGGGTCAATCGTACACAGGCGTACTATGTTAAGTTTCATAAGCCGAAAGGGTATGTGACAGCTGTGGAAGACCCGATGCATCCTGTCGTGATGGATTTACTGCCGCCCGAATTTCGGAAGATGGGCGTCGTTCCCGTAGGTCGTCTTGATAAGGACACGGAAGGCCTTCTGTTATTGACTAATGACGGTGTATGGGGGCATTCTATCATAAACGGTCATAAACATATACCGAAGGTATACTATGTTGAGTATGACGGTACATTATCAGCTGACGGATTACAGCGCATCCGTCAGGGAATCGTATTAGGTGACGGAACGGTCTGTAAACCGGCTGTATTAGAAATTCTTTCGCCAACCGCTTTGCACATGACAATCGAAGAGGGAAAGTATCACCAGGTGAAACGCATGATCGGTGCTGCGGGAGGAACGGTAACTTATTTAAAGCGCCTTTCCGTCGGATCTGTTGATTTAAACGGTATCGAAACGGTCGGATCAATGCTAGAATTAACCCCATCAGAGGTGGACGCATTTAAAAAGTAGCATGAAATCCTATTCAATATAGGTAATTTATGGTAATATTAGATGTACTTTATAGACTAGGAGCATGATTATGAACGGATTAAATCGGCTACAGCAGTATATCAAAGAGCAAGAGTTAACAGGCGTTATTTTAGTGAGTCCTACAAACCTTCACTACTTTGCTGGGTTTACAGGGTCCACGGGCTTTGCGGTTATCACCGCGGAGAAAGCGTTTATGATTACCGATTTCAGATATACCGAACAGGCTCAAATGCAATGTGAGGGATATGAGGTAATTCAATATGAAACGACTGTTATGGATTCTCTTGTAGATATTTGCAATGATAATCATATTCATGAAGGACTCTTCGGTATAGAAGGTAAATATATGCCTGTCGATACATATGAAACATTATGTGATACATTAGATGAACGGTTTAATTTTACGTCTACTAATTTTGCCAAGCTTCGTGCCGTAAAGCGAGCGGATGAGCTCGATTTATTACGGAAGGCCGCCAGGATCGGAGATGACGCATTTTCCGCATTGTTACCGCAATTAAAGGTCGGTATGACGGAAAACGAAGCGCGAATCATCTTAGAAACGGAAATGTTAAAGCGCGGTTCGGAAGAACCCTCCTTTGCGACCATTGTCGCTTCAGGCAAACGCTCCAGTATGCCTCACGGGGTAGCCAGTGATAAGGTGATTGAAATCGGAGATTTTGTAACCTTTGATTTTGGTGCCGTATATAAGGGGTATCATTCCGATATGACTCGAACCATAGTTATGGGGGCGGCGTCAGACGAGCAAAAAAAATTATACAGTATCGTATTGGAAGCACAAAAAAGAGGTGTTGCCGCAGTTAGAGCCGGTATTACAGGCAAAGAACTGGATTCGGTTTGTCGTGACTATATACGTGATAAAGGTTATACCAGGGAGTTTAACCATGGGACCGGTCACGGTGTAGGTCTTGATATTCATGAGGAACCGGTAGCCAATCCGAAATCCGATACGGTATTTGAAGAAAATATGATCATTACGGTAGAACCGGGGATTTACATATCAGGCTCTATCGGATTGAGAATAGAGGATAGTGTCATCGTCAAATCTGACGGCTATGAGGTGTTGACACACAGTCCAAAAGAGTTAGTTGAAATAGGTATTTAAAAGGAGAAGAGTTAGATGATTTCCAGTAATGATTTTCGTCCAGGTGTAACCGTTGAAATCGACGGTAATGTATGGCAGATAGTTGACTTTCAACACGTAAAACCAGGTAAAGGTGCGGCGTTCGTACGTACAAAAATGAAAAATTTGCAAACTGGTTCCGTAGTAGAACGTACATTCAATGCCGGTGAAAAGGTGCCTAAAGCACATGTTGACCGTCGTCGTATGCAATACTTGTACGAATCCGACGGTGCTTACACATTCATGGATAACGAAACCTATGATCAAGTTGAATTGAATGTTGAACAATTAGGTGATGCTAAAAATTTCCTTCTTGAAAATATGGAAGTATCTATCATGTTCTTCCAAGGTATCGTAATCGGTCTTGATTTGCCTGTAGCCGTTGAACTTCGCGTTGTTGAAACAGATCCTGGCATCCGTGGCGATACTGCAACGGGCGGTAACAAACCGGCTGTACTCGAAACAGGCTATACTGTAAAAGTACCTCTCTTCATTGAAGTGGACGATGTACTTCGTATTGATACCCGTACAGGTCAATACATCGAACGCGCCTAATACGTTTTGATATGTATTGGGGACAGATCTTTTCATGGAATTTTATTCCCCATATATCGTAACATTTACACTATGAGCACTTGTCGTCTATGTAATTATATATAGGGGATAAGTGCTTTTTTATGAAAGAGGCCAGTATGACTAAAAAAAATACTGAACTAGAATCGGGAAAAATTAAGATCAGTGATGATGTGTATGCCACCATTGTTACCATTACCGCTTTGGACACTAAAGGTGTTCATCATATGAGCTCCACCTTTAACGATGGAGTAAATACGCTACTTCGTCGCAAAACCGATCATGAAGGGGTTAAGATATCCTTTAATGATGAAGGCGCGATTGCGGTTACATTATATGTGTGCATCCAATACGGGTATCGAATTCCTGATGTAGCTTTGCGATTACAGGAACGTATTAAAACAGCATTGGTATCCTATACTGAAATTGAAGTACAGACTATTGATATTGTTGTACAGGATATCGTTTTTGACGATCTTGTACCCACACCTCGGACATAGGAGGTATCTATGACTTCAGATAATAAACTAAATTATGGACTCGATGTGGATACTATTAACATTGCCGATTCGGTTATTATTGATGTGGCGACTAAAACGCTGGGAACTATCCCCGGTATTCACTCGTTAAGCCCTCGTTTTTATGATGAACTGGTAGAAGGTATTACACATGCCTTTGGTCAACGTAATCTGCCGGGAATTAACGTAAAACATCGCAAAGGCTTTTTAGAGGTCAATATATATATTAAAGCTCTATATGGATATAATCTCATCGACTTGTCCAAACAGTTACAACTAGAAATACAACAGACCTTAAAAAATATGCTCGATCTTGATCATGTAAAGGTGGATGTACATATTGAAGGGATTGTGAAAGAAAAGGAGCCGACCTCACATGAGAACTAAAAAAAATCGACGAGAAGCCCGTCAATATGCTTTTCAATTATTATTTGCCAATGAATTTCATAGTGACCAAGTCGATGTACAATTTCCTGAAGGGGATATACCGAAAGACATGGATACGGAATATGCCAAGTCAATAGTACAGGGCGTATTGGCAAATCAAAATACTCTGGATCAACAATTACAACCATTTTGCAAGAGCCGGAAGGTTGAACATCTGGATAAAGTGGATCGCACAATCTTACGATTGGCCCTTTGGGAAATGACAAATGACAGAGAATCATTGGAACCTTCCATTGCTATCAATGAAGCGATTCAATTGGCAAAAGTTTTCGGGTCCGATGCATCCTATAAGTTGGTAAACGCCATATTGGATGCATATAATAAGAGCAAATAATGAAGCGTTATTATTTAGGTATCGATACGAGTTGTTATACGACCAGTTGCGCTATTGTCGACAACAACTTCATTATTGTGGAAGAAGTGCGAAAGCTTCTCGATGTAAAAGCAGGCGAACGAGGGCTGCAACAATCAAATATGGTATTTCAACATACGAGAGCATTACCTGATTTAATCAAACAACTTCCCAAGGTATCGATCGAAGGTATCGGTGTCAGCGGATTTCCTCGCCGTGAAGAAAGTTCCTACATGCCTGCATTTATGGTGGGGTTAGGACAAGGACAGACATTAAGCCATTTGATGGATGTGCCGCTTCATATCTTTTCTCATCAGGAAAATCATATCCTGGCGGCTTTACGGAATATGAAGACCATACCGACAGAACCGTTTCTGGCATTACATTTATCGGGCGGTACAACGGAACTCGTTCATTGCCGGTATGAAGGAAATGGTATGTTTACATCTCATATCATCGGTGGCTCTAATGATTTGCAAGGCGGTCAATTTGTGGATCGTATCGGTGTTGCGATGGGACTGTCATTTCCGGCCGGGCGCGAACTTGAATTACTCGCATTGCAAACTGAATCCTATAAATCATTGCCGTCCTCTGTAAAAGACGGATGGATCAGTTTTGCCGGTCCTTGTAGCGCCGCTATGAGACGCGTTGAACCCGATATGGATAAAGCTGATTTGGCGCGTGCCGTCTTTTCATGTATCGCCAACTCCCTGGAAAAATTGTTTACCTACCATTTAGAGAAACATCAGGTAAGAACACTCGTTGCGGTGGGGGGAGTCATGAGTAATTCCATTTTACGAAAACGGATCGAACAATATTGTAAACGTCAACATATACAATTACATGTAGCAGAGCCTCGGTTTTCCGTTGATAATGCGACAGGTAATGCGTTTGGGGCGGCTTTTTTACAAGAGGTTATCAGATAATCGTGAATGTGTTAACTATTACGCAATTAAACAACTTAATAAAACGGACCTTGGATCGCGAATATCTGCTAAAAAACGTCTATGTAAGCGGCACTATTATCAATGCAAAGAGGCATAGCAGCGGTCATATGTACTTTTCCTTAAAGGATGAGGAGTCCGCTATCGATGTAACCATGTGGTCCAGTACAGTCATGCAAAAAGGGCTTGCCTCATCTATTCAAAACGGCTTGTTGGTAACTGTGAAAGCATCCGTAAACTTTTATAATAAAATGGGTCGTTTAAATCTGATTGCATCAGATATGCAGATAGGGGAAAAGAGTCCGTTACAGCTTGAATTTGATGCATTAAAAAAGGAATTAACCGCATTAGGATATTTTGATGACAGCCATAAACAGCCTCTGCCGTATATGGCAAAGTGTATCGGCATTGTCACATCTCAATCGGGTGCCGTATTGCATGATATACTACATGTGAGTAAAAATCGTAATCCGCTGGTACAATTTAAATTGTATTCCGTACCGGTTCAAGGACCGGCAGCAGGACCTGTTATTGCCAAAGGGATTGCCGCTGCCGATGCAGATCCGGATGTAAACGTAATTATTGTCGGGCGTGGCGGCGGATCTATGGAAGATCTATGGTGCTTCAATGATCGTGCTGTGGTGGAGGCGATTTATAAAGCACATACGCCTATCATTTCGGCCGTGGGACATGAAACGGACTATACATTATGTGATTACGCAGCAGATGTACGTGGGGCTACGCCAAGCCATGCGGCGGAATTATCGGTTTTACCTCTTACGACATTACAGGAACAGTTACTGGAGAAAAAAGAATTCCTGCATCAGTTCATACACTATACGTTACAACAAAAAAGAACGGATTTAACCGTACTGTTTAATCGTAAACTGGGGATTCCGGCCCTTCAATTTCTACATAAACAAAAAACACTGTTGCAACAACTTTCACAATCGATGAAAACATCGGCAGTTGAAGCCTGTCGTACAGAACGTCATAATTTAGCATTACTGGCTCAGCAAATGGAATCACTTAATCCATTACACATGATGCTGAAGGGCTATGCTAAAGTTGAACATAGAGGACAATCGGTTATATCCGTATCACAGGTCCATCCTAAAGATGATATCCGTATTATATTATCAGACGGTAATGTATCTGCAACAATTAAGGAGGTGCATATAGATGAGCGCATCACTGAAAAGTTATGAGAAAAAATATAAAACATTAGAAGATATCGTTAAAAATTTAGACGAAGGAGACATGACAATTTCTGAATTATTGACGCAATATAAAAAAGGACTCACATTGGTAAAAGAATGTGCGGCCATGTTGGATTCCGTAGAGACTGAGGTACAACAGATTATCGAAGAGGTACGCATCAGTGAATAAGGAGATTCATATGTTCAAAACATATTTGGAATCGAGTAAAAACAATATTGAACAATGGCTCGGAGAAATATTGAAGAGTCCTAATACGGAATATGCACCGCTCTATGAATCCATGGAATATAGCCTTATGCAAGGCGGTAAACGTATTCGCCCTATACTGACCCAGGCGGTTCTTGAAATGTTTGATAAGATCCCTGCGGATTATAAGGAATTTCTCTGCGCTATGGAATGCATTCACACGTATTCCTTAGTTCATGATGATCTTCCTGCCATGGATAACGATGACTATCGTCGCGGTAATTTGACTAACCACAAAGTATACGGGGAAGGAATGGCAATTCTTGCCGGGGACGGCCTCTTAACCTATGCATTTCAATTAATGGGTTCCAATAGAACCGCCAGCGCGGAGCAGAGAATCAAAGCTATTATCTGTGTAGCTAAAGCGGCAGGTCCGGAAGGTATGGTAGGGGGCCAGGCTTTTGACTTGTTGAGCGAAAATCGGCATATTCCGCTGGAGGAACTGAAGGTCTTACATAGAGGCAAAACAGGAGCACTGTTTAATGCCGCTGTTGAACTGGGGCTCATTTTAGCAGATGCGGATGCAAATACATATCGGGCTTTTATGGAGTATGCGAATTGTTTAGGATTGCTATTCCAAATCACCGATGATATCCTAGATGTAACAGGAACGATAGAGGAACTCGGTAAAACGCCCGGAAGCGATATTCGACAGCACAAGTCGACCTATGTGGCATTACTGGGTCTCGAAGGGGCGATACGGCAGGCTCATATGGTTGGCAATCAGGCACATGATGCATTGAAGAGCGTCGCTTATGATACAGCCATCCTTGAGTCGTTAATTGATTATCTGTTAGAACGAACAAATTAGAGAGGTTTATACCTGATTATAGGTACATGGAATGATTGATATATTGCTACAAACAGCACATAATTATATAGCCCAGGCCGCATTTTGGGGCTGGTTTTCCGCACAGGCCATCAAGTTTATATGGCAGCTTGTACGCTTCCGTCGATTACGATTCGAACGACTAGTAGGATCGGGAGGGTTTCCAAGTTCTCATACATCCTTTGTCATTGCTACCACGACGGCAATATTTTTAAAAAATGGAGGCGTATCGGATTTATTTGTCCTTTCTCTGGTGTTCTCCATTGTCGTCATGTATGATGCATCCGGTGTACGGTTAGAGGCGGGTCGTCAAGCACAGATCTTAAATCAGATTGTAGACTACTTTTCAAAACGTAATATACCTGTTGTTATAACCCGAAAGGAAGCCTTAAAGGAATTACTGGGACATACGCCTGTTGAAGTATTCGGCGGATTAATTCTCGGTATTCTCGTAGCATATATTCAATTTTATTATGTGTATAATGGTGTCATATGAGTACTAAAGAGCGATTAGATGTGCTTCTCGTCAACCGGGGACTTTTTGAAAGCAGAGAAAAAGCGAAGGCCGCTATTATGGCAGGCCTTATATTTATGGATACTACGCGTATCGATAAGGCGGGAACAAAGATTCCTGTAGATGCCGATATTCACGTTAAAGGAAATACCTTGCCGTATGTAAGTCGTGGGGGGCTTAAATTGGAGAAGGCTATCAAAATGTATCCCATCAATCTGCAGGATGCGGTCATGGTTGATATCGGGGCCAGCACGGGCGGATTTACGGATTGTGCATTACAAAACGGGGCTACAAAGGTTTTCGCCATCGATGTGGGATATAATCAATTAGCCTGGAAATTACGCCAGGACCCTCGCGTTATCAATATGGAAAAGCAAAATATTCGCACCGTTACACCAGAGCAATTAGGCGAACAGGTTGATTTCATATCCATCGATGTAGCTTTTATTTCTCTTGATAAAGTTTTGCCGGTTGCAACCACGTTATTAAAGCCTGAAGGCTCTCTGGTCGCCCTGATCAAGCCCCAGTTTGAAGCCGGGAAGGAAAATGTAGGTAAAGGCGGTATCGTTCGGGATGAAGCTGTTCATAAGGATGTATTGCGGAGAATATTACATGTCGCTTTTGATTGCGGTCTTTATCTCTATGGCTTAACGTATTCCCCCATCAAGGGAATGGAAGGTAATATTGAGTTCTTAGGATATTTTAAGAAAAGTAAAGAAGGAGCTTTGCCGATAGATGACAAATTGATTAATTGTGTCGTAAGTGAAGCTCATTCATTATAGGAGATATACTATGCGTATCGGATTTTTCCCCAACATGGGAAAAAGCAATATTATGGCGGTCTTAAAAATGGCAGCTCATATTTGCAGAGAAGAACAGATTGAAGTTTTTTTGCCGGATGACTTGGAGTCCGATGCACCTGCTCGAGTGTTACAAATTCCAAAAACACATATCTTACCGCGTCCTGATATATTCAAACAGATTGATATTGCATTCAGCTTTGGTGGAGATGGCACAATTATTCATTTGGCGCGTCAAATTTACCCTTATAAAGTCCCCGTATGCGGTATTAACCTAGGCGAATTGGGCTTCTTGAATCAGATTGAGGTCCATCAGCTACAAAGTCATATTAAACGTATAGCTCAAGGTGATTATAACATTGAAAAACGGGGCCACTTATATGCATATATAGATCGCAGTAATGGCGATGAAGAAGAATTAGTCCCTATCATTAATGAAATCGTTATAACCCGCGCGGAACCGGCTAAGATGGCCCGTATCAATATGTCCGTTAATAATCAGCATACGCAAATGTATCCTGCTGACGGATTGATCATCGCATCAGCTACGGGGTCTACCGGTTATAACCTTTCAGCAGGCGGTCCGATTATGAAGCCGGATAACCGATCGATTATCGTCACACCTGTGGCACCTCATTTGATTCAGGGCATATCCATGGTTCTTGAAGAAGATGATACCATTCAAATCACGATGCCGGAACGGGAGCCGCAACTTCATATCTGTATTGACGGTACCTTTGATTATACTTTTACAAATCAGGAGGTACTGCATATCAGTTCTAATCCCGTGTATTGTCTGTTCGTTCGCTTTAAAGATCAATGTTTTTTCGGCACCTTATTTAAGAAACTGGCATCCCGCAGGGATGAGCTTTTATAATATACATTCTCAAGGGAGATGTTTTTATGATAAATATTAATAATGCCGTTCAATTTCAACATCTCATATGGGATCGCGTTATGACGAATGCCAAAGTCGTAGTGGATGCGACTTGCGGAAACGGTCATGATTTATTATATCTGGCGGAGCGTGCACAAAAAGGATGTCACTTGTACGGCATTGATATTCAAATGCAGGCCATTAACACCAGTAAAGAATTACTACGGTCTAATGGAATTGCCCAGGATGTGAGTCTCACATTTATTCATAGATCTCACGACAAAGCATTATCAGAAGATATTAAGGATAACAATATTGATCTGATGATTTTTAATTTAGGATATTTACCAGGAAGTAATCATCAAATTATAACTGAACCGCATCATACCATTAATGCCATTCAAGAGGGGGCTGGGAAAATTAGACAACTCCGGAGTTATTACGGTTGTTGCTTATCCGGGAACGGAAGAGGGGTTAGCAGAAAAAGAATACTTGCAATCGTATTTAAAAAACTTGAATCAGAAGCTGTATAATGTATGTCATTGGCAGCCTATGAATCAGGTAAACCAGCCCCCTGAATTATTTATTTTACAGAAGCGATAGAGTATTTGTTATTATTAATAACTTTAATGCATATATGACTAATAAAAGACCTGTTCCCGGGTCTTTTATTTATACATCGGTATATAGTAATTCTTAAATTATTAATTTCCTATAAATAGATGAATACTATAGGCTATGCATTTGTAGCTAATCAGTATATTGAATGTTAACAATATTTTAAATATTAGTATAATATGCATAAGACGTATACTATATGCGATATATACCATATATTAATTATGAATATATGGTATAATAATAAATAGAAAGATACTATTCTCTTTTATGTGCAGGTTTAAAAAAGGGAGTTCAACATGAAACGTTATCGCTATAACAAAATTAAAGAAATCGTACAGTCTAAGGCGATTGAGACCCAGGAAGAATTGGCGGCAGCCTTATTAGAAGAGGGGATTGAGGTAACACAGGCTACCGTTTCCAGAGATATTAAGGAACTGATGTTAATCAAAATTCCTACAGGTGATGGGCATTATCGATATGCATTATCTCCGGAGGAAAACGTAGTTCTTTCTCGCAGCCGCATCAATCGACTATTCCAAGATTCTCTAATCAAAGTGGATCATAGCTTGAACCAAGTCGTGCTACATACGATTCCGGGTTCAGCTCAATCTGTTGCATTTTCCATCGATCATGCAAAATGGAATGAAATCATCGGTACCTTAGCCGGGGATGATACAATTTTGTTAATTGCAAAAACGGAAGCGGAAGTTCCTGCAATTTTAGCTAGAATTCAAGATTTAATGAAGGACTAAATATATGTTAACGCAAATGAGCATTCGTAACTTTGCGTTGATTGAGCAAATGAATATTTCATTTAACGATGGTATTACTATCTTTACCGGCGAAACTGGGGCAGGGAAGTCCATTCTTATGGATGCCTTCAGTATCCTTTTAGGAGAACGCGCAAGCAGCGAGTTCATTCGTCACGGTAAAGATAGTTTTGTTATAGATGGAACTTTCGATATCGCCAATCACAAAAGTATACAAGAATTATTGGAATCCAAAAATATTATTGTCGAAGACGATGAGTTGATACTATCTCGATCATTTAACAAGAACGGTAAATCTACGATTCTCGCAAATGATCAGCCGATACCGCTTAAAGCACTTAAGGAAATTGGACAGTGCTTGGCTGATATTCATGGTCAATATAGTAATCAACGCCTATTGCAGGCCGATACACATCACGAATATCTTGATACATATAATACGGAAGGCCGGAGGGCTTATAAAAATTATGTAGAGGCTTATAAGTTTTATAAAGAAGCAAAGCGAGAAGTGGATCATTTACAGGAGAATATGGCGGAACGAGCTCGCGAACTTGATATGTTGCGATATCAAATCGACGAAATTGAGGAAGCAGGGCTTACAGTAGGCGAAGATACAGCTATTTCTGAAGAACTTAAACGGCTCGACAGCTTTGAGCATATCGATAAGGTCCTCGCTTCCTGTTATGATGCATTTTATAACGGTCGGCAACCACTACTTGATACGGTTAATTCAATCAAGATAGAGGTCAATGACCTCCTTAAATACGATGAATCTTTAAAAGATGTATCCGAAATGGTCAATTCGGCTTACTTTCAACTGGAAGAGGCGGCTCAATCACTTGATCGTTATAGAGATAATATCAGCTATGATGAGGAACGTTACAAATTCTGCCAGGATCGTGATACTACAATCTATGGATTGAAGAAAAAATACGGTGAAAGCATTGAGGATATCCTGGCTTATGAGGACAGGGCGCAGACACGACTTGAGGAATTAGAACATTTGGTATTCGCTCAGGATGAATTGGAGGAGCGATTACATCAGGCTGAAAGTAAGGCAAAAACAGCTCTTATTGAATTGGAAACAATTCGGTCAAAAAATGCAAAGCTCATCACTGCTGCATTGCAGAAAGAATTAGTCGACCTCGGTATGCCTAAAGGAAATATAGAATTTCAAATCGTTCAAGCCGATGAATTGACGGCTTTGGGTGCCGAATCCATCGAATTGCTGTTTACAGCGAATAAAGGGGAGCAGTTATTACCGCTTCATAAGGTAGCTTCCGGTGGCGAGTTGGCGCGTATAGCCTTAGCTTTCAAATCGGTATTTCGCACCGATACCTACAAAACGATGGTATTCGATGAAATCGATGTTGGCATCAGCGGTGATATTGCCCTAAAGGTAGCTGAAAAAATCTTGGCTTTATCAAAAATGAATCAGGTGTTTTGTATTACACACTTACCGCAGACGGCAAGTATCGCGAAACAGCACTATCATTTATCCAAGATAGAACAGGATGAACGAACCGTATCAACATTAGCGGTTTTAAACAGTAAAGAACGGGTTATACAGATAGCATCAATGATGTCAGGTCGCAGTATGTCCGAGACGGCATTAGCGGCAGCACAGGAACTAATTGACCATTTTCATTGACTAAAAGCGTATAATTTCTTATACTAGTTATATTAACTAAATAAATTGGTAGAGGAGCGAGTATAAAGAGTAATCATGAGGAGCCGGCATGCATTGAATCGTGATAAAAGGGATGCTTGCCGAAGTTCGATGATTGCCAAAACATCGTTCTGGTTGTCTATTTAATAAGTGGATGACTGTCATCAATATATTATTGGTGGAGTGCTATCATTGATCTTTTAGTATGAGTTATATTATTTGTATAAACTATGAGGCCAGTGGATACTTCCACTGGCTTTTTTGGAGGGGGATATATGATTCGAGTAATGGTAAACGGTGCCGGCGGAAAAATGGGCCGTGAAGTGGTCAAAGCGGTACATAATGATTCCGAATTAACTTTGGTAGGCGGTATCGATCCTACAAAATCAGGTCAGGATATAGGTACAGTAGCCGGTATTGAACAACTAGGCATTACCATGAAGGTTTCTGTGGATGAGGTTTTAGGTGATACAAAACCTGATGTTATCGTCGATTTCACAAGTCCTGCAGTTATTTACGAAAATGCAAAAAAAATGCTCTCTGCCGGTATTCATGTTGTAATCGGAACAACCGGTTTAACGGCGGAACAGCGGAATGAGCTAGATACAATCGGCCGTAAACATAATGCAAATTGTCTAGTGGCACCTAATTTCTCACTCGGTGCCGTTATGATGATGAAGGTATCCGCTGAGTTAGCACCTTATTTTCCGAATGTGGAAATCATTGAATTGCATCACAATCACAAATATGATGCTCCGTCAGGAACTGCAATTCTGACAGCGAAATTAATTAATGATGCAAAAATGGCGGCACAGGTTACAGCTGATGAGGATTTGACCCGTGAAAGCTTACCCGGTGCACGCGGTGCCAAAGTGGATGATGTAACGATACACAGTGTACGCCTACCCGGTTATGTGGCACATCAACAAGTCTTATTCGGCGGGTACGATGAAACATTGACCGTACGACATGACAGCTTGAGCCGTTTATCCTTTATGCCGGGTGTTGTATTGGCTTGTAAAAAGATAGCATCTATACCGGGCTTAACATACGGATTGGAGCATTATTTATAATATATAATCAAGGAGATATATTCATGAAAAAACCAAATCTTGCAATTCTTGGTGCAACCGGTGCTGTAGGGGCCGAATTTATTACACTAATCGAAGAGCGAAACTTTCCTTATGAAAATCTTAAATTATTGGCTTCAGCACGTTCCGCCGGTACTGAATTAACGGTAAACGGTAAAACGTACATAGTTGAGGAGGCAAAGCCTGAATCTTTTGAAAATATCGATATTGCACTGTTTGCAGGTGGTTCAATTTCTAAAACATTAGCACCGGAGGCGGCTAAACGAGGTGCTATCGTCATCGATAACTCAAGTGCATTCCGAATGGATCCTGAAGTACCGCTCGTAGTGCCGGAAGTTAATCCGGAGGATATTTTAAAACATAAGGGCATCATCGCTAACCCGAACTGCTCCACTATTATCATGAGCTTGGGACTGAAACCGCTACATGATATTTCCCCAATTAAACGTATCATTGTAAGTACATACCAGGCTGTTTCCGGGGCCGGCAAGGAAGGTATTGAAGAGCTTGAAAATCAAGTTAAACAATATACGGCAGGCGAGGAAATGACCGCTAATTTGTTGCCGACAGGATCGGCACCGAAACATTACCCTATAGCTTTCAATTTATTACCACAAATAGATGTTTTCCTCGATAATGATTACACTAAAGAAGAAATGAAGATGGTCAATGAGACTCATAAAATTCTTCATGACGATTCGATTCAGGTGGTTCCGACTACGGTACGTGTACCTGTATACCGTTCGCACTCTGAATCCGTATTAGTGGAAACTGCAGAACCTGTATCTGTTTCAGCTTTCAAAGCGGCATGTGAAAAATTCCCGGGTCTACAGGTAAAAGATAATCCGGCGGAGCAAATTTATCCTATGCCACTATATACATCTAATCAAAACGACTGTGAAATCGGTCGTATCCGTAAAGACTTATATAACGATAAGGCAATGAATTTTTGGATTGTAGGGGACCAAATACGTAAAGGCGCTGCATTAAACGCTTTACAAATTGCCGAATACTTGGTGGAAAAACAAGCATTCTAATTATCGATCAGGGGGAGGACAGATATGAAAACCTTCGGACGTGTATTAACAGCTATGGTTACGTCATTCAATGAGGATGGATCTGTAAATATTCAAAACTGCATTTCAATGGCAAATTATTTATTAGAGCATGGCTCGGATGGTTTAGTCGTATGCGGTACAACAGGTGAAAATCCAACCATATCCAGAGAGGATAAATTGAAACTCTTCTCGGCAATCGCCAAAGAATGCGGTCACAAAGGATCAATTATCGCTAACGTGGGATCAAATGATACGGCAGGATCTGTAGACTTTGTAAAAGAAGTGTCAACGATTCCTGGAATTGATGGTTTACTCGTAGTGGTTCCATACTATAATAAGCCGAATCAGCAGGGACAATATTTACATTTTAAAGCTATCGCAGAGGCAACTACATTACCGATTATGGTGTATAATGTGCCAGGTCGAGTAGGTACCGGTATTTTTCCAAATACTTTGGCCCGGTTACATAAAGAATATCCGCATATTTGTGCAATTAAAGAAGCAAGCGGTAATTTAATGATCGCTTCTGAAATCAAACGATTATTACCGGATCCGTCCTTTATGCTCTATAGCGGAGATGATGGTTTGGCATTACCGATTTTATCCGTTGGCGGATGTGGTGTCGTATCTGTTGTTGCCCATGTAGCCGGCACGGATATCAATGCCATGATTCAGGCTTTTGAAGCAGGGCATAATCACGAGGCGATACGCATTCATCAGACTTTGGCTGAAATTACAAAAGCCATGTTTATTACAACAAATCCGATTCCTGTAAAATATGCAGTTCGTAAACTTGGTTTGCCTGCAGGTGCATTCAATTTGCCTATGTGTGAACCATCAGAAGAAGAAGCAGCTTATATAGATAAGGCATTAGCTGAGTATAAAAAGCAATAAATATTTTTTTATCCATTTACACATAGAACATAAATTTATAGCCGCCATTACAGATGTAGTGATGGCTATTTTTATGTATATATCTATGGTCCTATAAAGGACCTAATCAACTTTTAAATTTATATAATTGCAAATTCTCGCATTAATTTTAAATTATGATATAATCTGACGTGGAGATAGTATTTTTAACTATACTCTAGTCTACTGTTAATTTCATGATAAACAGAACGATTGTGAAAATCAGAACCGACCTGATGGCGGATACATTTATTACACAAGGAGTTTAACATGATACTAACAATGCTGAAAGGCAAAATTCACAGAGCTACGGTAACACAAGCCGAACTTGATTATGTAGGGAGCATTACTATTGATGTGAATCTATTGAATGCATCCGGAATACGAGAATATGAGCAAGTTCAAATCGTAGATATTAATAATGGTGCACGATTTACCACGTATACTATAGCGGGTAAACCCGGCAGCGGGGTAATCTGTCTCAACGGAGCAGCCGCACGGAATGTACAGGTAAATGATAAAATCATTATTATGTGTTATGCACAAATCGATGAGCATGACATTGAGAGTCATAAACCTCTCGTTGTATTTGTAGATGAAAAAAATAAGATAAGTCATATAAGAAACTATGAAAAACATGGTTTATTAGTTGATCAAAATAACGGTATTTGATTATAGCTGTAATTGATTGAAAATACAGTAGACTGTATAGGACTATCTTCGATTCTATAAATTGACGGAGGAGACTTTCATGAACGTTATAAACACAGTACATGATGTACGAACACTTGTAAATAAGTGGAGAAAAGAAGGCTATACAATCGGTTTTGTACCGACGATGGGTTATCTGCATGAAGGACATGCCGCACTGATGCGTCGAGCCCGTGCGGAAAACGACAAGGTCGTTGTATCAATCTTTGTAAATCCTGCTCAGTTCGGAGAAAATGAAGATTTAGATGCGTATCCGCGAAATCTTGAGGGTGATAAAAGCTTATGTGACTCTATAGGTATAGACGCTATTTTTGCACCGGATGCAACCGAAATGTATCACGATCCAAAGGCATTTGTGGACATTATTGAGCTATCTAAAACCCTATGCGGTGTTACGCGACCGATTCACTTTAAAGGCGTTTGCACTGTTGTGAGTAAACTATTTAATATAGTGCAACCCAATAATGCTTATTTTGGACAAAAAGATGCGCAACAACTGGCTATTATCCGTAAAATGGTAGAAGACTTAAATTTTCCGGTTACGATTATAGGGGTTCCTATCGTAAGAGAGGAGGACGGATTAGCCAAATCATCGCGCAATACATACTTATCTCCATCAGAACGAAAAGCGGCTACCATATTATATAAATCCATACAGGTAGGTCAAAATACAATAGTACCCGGCAGTTCAGCTGATTCCATTATCAATGCTATGACAGACGTTATCAATACAGAACCTTTAGCTCACATTGATTATGTCTCGATTGTCGATGCCGTTACAATGCAGCCTGTTGATACAATAGATCGACCTGTATTAATCGCCTTAGCGGTATACATAGGTCATACACGCCTTATTGATAACTTTTCCTATGAATTACATCAATGAGGTGCTGTATGAATATCATGGTATCCATTAATCGTTTTGTATCAAAATATATAATTTTATTGATCTTAGTCTTTTCATGTATCGCATATATGCTACCTGATTATTTTATATGGGCCATATCCTACACACCACTTTTACTGGGAATAGCTATGTTTGGCATGGGTCTTACCATCAGTCTGAAAGATATAGAAGGTATCATTAAGCATCCAAAATATATTTGTATAGGTGTTATTGCACAATATACGATTATGCCCTTAAGTGCATTACTGTTATGTCATATATTTGTCCTACCAGCGGATATCGCGTTAGGAATTATTCTGGTTGGCTGTTGTCCGGGTGGAACCGCCAGTAATGTCATAACCTATCTTGCCCGTGGTGATGTAGCTTTATCTGTTGGAATGACCATAGCCTCAACCATATTGGCACCGCTTATAACGCCATTACTCATTCTATATCTTGGTGGAACATGGATCCATGTAGAGTTATTGCCCATGATGATTACGACGGTAAAAGTTGTCTTACTGCCTATCATACTAGGGGGCGTCGTACAATGGATAAGTAAATCACATATACAGGAAATCAGATCGATCAGTCCTATACTATCCATTGTTGCTATTGTTCTGTTAATAGCTGCAATCATCGCTATTAATAGGGACAAAATACTGATTTCCGGTTTGCTGACTTTAACGGTAGTAGGAATCCATAATATAATGGGACTCATTTTGGGGCTAAGTGTAGGTAAAATTTTTCAACTGGAACACGACAAAACTACGGCGCTCGCCATAGAAGTGGGGATGCAGAACAGTGGGCTGGCCGTTACATTAGCAGCTACCAATTTTGCAATGAATCCGTTAGCGACTTTAGCCGGTGCCATATTTAGCGTATGGCATAATGTATCAGGAGCAATTTTTGCCAGTCTGCGTAGATAATATATATTATAGCCAAAAATACCAGAAGATAATTTAAAAAATATATGTAAACAAAAATGTTGGAATGATAACTCTTACTCGAGACATTCCAACATTTTTATTTATATAGATAGAGTATTATTTATATAGAGTATTATATTGTAAAAACATTTTATTCTTAAAACATATTGTTTAAGGGTATTGATTTAAAATATCGTTTAAAGATATTCATCAGATGTATTCTTAATATTAAATACGATCTCGTACTAGACCGATAACTAAACCCTCAATATGGCAGTCATCAACGATGATAGGGTCAAAATCATCATTTTCCGGCTGTAAGCGAATATGTCCGTTTTCTTTATAGAAACGTTTAACCGTCGCTTCATCATCGATACGGGCAACGACAACATCGCCATTATTCGCTGTATTTTGATGGCGTACGATAAGCATATCCCCTTCAAATATGCCGATATTCATCATAGATTCCCCTTGAACGCGGAGCATAAAGCAATCGGAATCACCTGTTAATTGTACAGGTAAAGTCAATGTAGTTTCTAAATTTTCGACAGCCGTAATAGGCATACCGGCCTGTACAGTCCCGATAAGAGGCACCTGCTTGAGTCCGGCACCGAGAAATTCAAAATTATCGGAACTGGAAGTTTCATTACCGCTGACGGAAATATTGGGTTTTATATCCTCTAATACGGTAATAGCCCGATTTTTATTAGGATCACGCTTAATGTAACCGAATTTCTCTAACGCATTGAGATGAGACTGTACCGTAGAGGTGGAGCTGAGGCCTACATGTGTACAAATTTCACGAACTGTAGGGCAACGGTATTCATTATGTAAAGAATCCTTAATAAAATCCAGTATACGTCGCTGTTTTGTGTTTATATCTGTCGCAGGGCGTCTCACGGCTACCTCCAATGTTTTAATATCTTAAATACAGTAAAATAGGTCATTTAACATGTTATAAAATTAGAAATTACATCATTAATATCGTCTTATAGGTCTATTATAGATAAAATTATAATTTTTTGCAAACATTTGTTCTGGAAAGTCTTGAACGAACATTCGTTCGCGTGCTATTATTAACATGTAAACAAACAAATGTTCTTAAATTTATGTTCGATATAAATGTGAGGTATGAGATGAAACAGATTATGATAATGGTAGGAATGTGCTTAACAGTATTATTTGGATATCATATGACAAACCCTGCAGTGCAGATTAATCCACATGCTGTACGTGAGGTAAAAGTACAAGCGGGGGATACCATGTGGGATATTGCAGCGCGTACAGCTCATACGGATATGGATGTACGGGAAGTAGTATATGCAATGAAGGAATTAAATAAAATTGATGATTCCGGTACGCTCGTTCCCGGTACGGTATTAAAGGTACCGACTAATCTTCAAGGTAGTCCAGTTAGAGCTTTGGACTATGTGGCTCAAAACTAAATATATATGGAATCATATGTTCCACACAAGAAGCAACCAGTTACAAAACTGGCTGCTTCTTGTTATATTAGTATGGTTTGATTGAAATCATTATTTGAATCGTTTCTCAAAAATTGTGGCAATCGGATTATCTACAAATTTATTTGCCTCGTTAATATATCTACGTACCATATTAACGCTGTGATGACGTGTTTGACGCATGATATTACGTTCTTCTACGCCATAAGCTGCGGCCGTCGTCGCAAATCCGTGACGCAAGCTATGAGCACCATACATGGCCGGATCAAGACCGATAAGAGATACATATTTTTTTACAATCTCCGCAATCATCTTATCGGAAATAGCATTTTTACGAATATTCATGTTTTTTGTAAAGCCTCTAAACACCGGCCCTTCTGTAATCCCAGCCGCTCGAAGCCATTGCTGTAAGGCGCGTACTGCATCTAGAGGTGAACCGGGGATAGATGGAATTGCTACCACCGCGCCTTGACCTTCCTGGTCCGCCTTTGAGGACTCTACAAAAATCTCCAGTCCTTGAGGAGAAAACTGTAAATTTTCTACTGTTAAAGCCGCTATTTCACTGCGTCTAAAAGCCCCCATAAAACCGATAAGTAAGATAGCTTTATCTCGCAATAATTGCAACTCAGGCATATCGAGTTTACTCATACAATCTAAAATATCTTCAATATCTTCCAGTAATACCGGTGTTTTACCCTGTTGAAATGTACCTTTTAGTCGACGAATACCGCGAAGTGCCTGCTTAACAATGGGAGCCATGCAGGGATTTTCTCCAACGCCCGAAGCATTATAATTTTCTGAAATGGCACTGATTCTACGTGATATGGTATTTGCCTTTGCATAATCCGCTAAATCATTGATATAATTTACAATTGTTTCCGGTGTAGCCGGGAAATAAGATACCTTTTGATACGTGCACCAGTCTACAAAATCGTCCCAATCCGATTCATAGGCGTCTACCGTGTTTTCCGCCTTGGATAATAAAATACTTTGCTTTGCTTTCATAGAAAGTTTAGTACTGTTCATAAAGGCATCATTATGACGTAAATAAAAATGTTTTTGTTGTTCCTTGGATCCTGACATTAGTTCACCTTTACCTTACATGTATACTCTAATTGTATCATAGAATAGCGTTTCATATGCTATAATATAAGGAATACAAATACTAATCAGGGAGAGTCATATAGGATTTATGAACAGGAAATATCTTTTATTATGTGCCATCATACTGACCATTAATACCGGTGGTTGTACATATATACCGACGCAACATGTATCATACGGCGTGTATTATAACGATATGGATTTATCCAATATACCGAAGGATGAGTTGCAAAATCGTATTACTGAATTATTTAATGCTACACCTCATACGGTAACTATCGATATTGGCAAGACCACGAAACAGGCATCATATAATGATCTCGGTATTAATGTCGATACGGAAACATTGGTGAAAGCGATTTCAACATATGGCTACGAAGATGATTTATGGACACTCATCAATCATCGGTTCCATGCGTTATATTACGGACAGCACTTTGAAACACAATACAGGCTGGATGAGGTGAAGAGCAGAACCTATTTATCGGAGTTAGCAAAGACTATTGATACACCCGGTCATGACGCCTATCTATCAGTAGAAGGCGGTCAGGTTGTCATGCATCCCGGGAAAGAAGGCAAACGCATCGATATTGATGCTACGTTACAGCAAATTAAAGACAATATAGCTGCTGGAAATACCATAACGCATATAGATATGGTTTATACTACGAAAAATACAATAAAAGTAACCGATCAGGACATTAAGCCTTTAACTGCGATTTTAGCATCCTATACGACGAATTATGATGCCAATAATACGAGCCGTACTCATAATATTCAGTTAGCCTCCGATAAAATCAACGGCACTTTATTAAAACCGGGGGAAGTATTCTCCTTCAATAAAATTGTAGGGGAGCGTACAGCAGAAGCCGGATATGATGATGCACCGGTTATGATTAACGGTAAACTCGTACCCGGAGTCGGTGGCGGCATTTGCCAGGTGAGCTCTACCATATTTAATACCGCTTTATTATCCGGTATGACAATAGTTGAACGTACGCCGCATTTTGAGCCTGTCGGATATATTCCGGCCGGTCGTGACGCCACCGTTGCATGGGGTTATTTGGACTTTCAGTTTAAAAATCCATATCAGCAATCCGTATATATCATAAGTGTAATGGGGCGAGGAACATTGACGATATATATCATCGGTACACCTCAGGACAAGCCAAAAGATGTATCTATATATGTAGGTGATCAAAAGGAAATTCCTAATAAAACGATTACCAAGGTAGATCCATCAATCAAAGAAAATCAGACGCAGGAAGGCCATGTCGGTCTATCAATGAATACATATCGACAAATTACCTATGGAAACGGCGTCAGTCAAACCGATGTGTACGAGTCCGTATATGATCCGGTAGATACGATTATTACGACAAGGTCGGCTCAATCCGTAAAAAAACATTAATTAAAGATTTCATTAATTATAGCCTGAACTATTGACCATACGTTATAAATAGTTTAGGCTATTGTTTGTACTCGTAAATGAGATAGTAAATATAATTAGTTGTAAAAGAACCGAATAATGAGAAAGAATTTGAATGCATATTATTCTCACTCTTTCTCATTTAGCTGTGATATGAGAGGATACTATGGACGCAATATTACAATTTGATCACACCCTGATTTTCTATGTACATGACCACCTTGTATATAGCTTTTTAACGCCTATCATGGCATTTTTGTCAAAAATAACCGGCAGCGGTATTTTATGGATTATAATCGCTTTATTATTGATGATTCAGAAAAAATATCGCGTATTAGGCATTGCAATCATCATTGCATTAGGATTTGTATTTATTATCGGTGATCAAGGCTTAAAACCGCATATAGCAAGATTAAGACCTTTTGTAGATTTTCCGGAAGTTACGGTACCATCGATTTCAGCATTGCCATTAGCTAACACGTATTCATTCCCGTCCGGACATACTTTTGGTTCATTTGCATCAGCTATGACCATTTACCTGGGGCTAGGTCAAATCGCGCCTCAGAAGCGATATTTAGGAATTATAGCATTAATTGGATCATTAATCGTAGGATTTTCAAGAGTTTATCTGTTTGCACATTATCCGACAGATGTATTAACCAGTTTAGTATTAGGCATCATTGTAGGATGTATAGCTTGGAAACTCGCACGAATCGGCTGGGACTGGTGGACTAACCGTCACAAAGATGTAGAATACGAACCATATACATTTAAACGTAAATAAGCTATAAAACGTATAATAAAAGAAATTGGGCCATTAGAGCCCAATTCTTTTATATAATTACTTCCGATAATATATCGTTATCGGAAGTAATTATATAAAAGTAAGGAAACTAACCAATATTTTATAAGCCAATCTTTTATTTATAAAGTTTACGGTATTTATATTACACCTAAAATATTCCATATCTATCAATGAATTATTTCTTTTATATAATTCATATTAATAACAATTGGTATATGTTGATTAAGTTGATATTGAATTTAATTGAAATCAATTGTAAAATAGTCATATAAATTATCTAAATTACTCATATTAACTCTTACGGAGGTTTTTATATGTGCTGGTGCGAAGTTATAACAAAAGCTAAACTAGGTAGTCTTAAACGTCTCGGTCAAGGTATGGAGGCTTCCCTGCATTTTATGGCGGAAACGATTTTACTGCTCAGCTGTTTACGCGTCGTTATCCGTTGGGTCTTTGGAGTCTAACCCGGGATTTAACCTAACTTTATAATATTCAGATATATTTATACTATGAAATAATTTACTTAAAATAAAGCACCTGAATTAATCGTATCAAATACTGATATGATCAATCCAAGTGCTTTTTATTTTAGTGCCTTATTTACTGTTTTATTTGATAACGAATGAGAATACATGATAGCATATTCAATATATATTAAACTATCATTAATATCTCATAATGAAATACTACCTGAAATAAATCTAATTTGTTTTATATGCTTCGGTACAATCAATAAAATCCATGATAATTTGGCATATCTTACCATTTTTATCAAATGCCCAATATACAGGATATAAACCATCTCCAAATCCGGATTGAATCATAGGCACCGATAAATCCGTATTAGGAATCGTGAAATTAATCCAATCCCCCTTTGATCGTTGGTATCTTGGATAAGCCAACGCATTCAGCTGAAAAAGAGTACTATAATAATCATCATATATATTTTTTTCAGGATTCTGTTGATGCCAATCCTTATAGAAAATATCATAAGCCTGTATTGTCGCTTCATCAACAATAGTTGCTAAGCCCGCTTCAACGGGAAATCCTACATAGCTATCCTTATTCAGTTCGTCGAGATTCTCAGACCCTTTTAGAGCCAATTCATAGTAAACAGGTTCATTAGCGGTAAAAATGACACGAGTAGCGACATAGCGAAATGTATTCTGCTCAAACTCAGCTACCTTTGTTTCCAATAAATAGGTTCCGGGTTCAACGGTCCGAACATATGTATCAGGCATATGAGGTAACATAATAAGCGGATCACAACATGTAAGTTGGCCTGTTGGAAAATTTACCGTCCCCATAGGTAATGTAAATAAAGGTTTTCCCATCAGTTCATCCCGATTAAATAAGTCTTGATAATCAACGGTAGGTTTCCATACGCCTTCCGAGCCTAATCGATTAAAGGTATCTATCCATTTTTGAGGAATCTCTTTGATATTCATGTGTATCCTTTCTAAACAGGTAAATAATTTTTCTATTATGCATATTACATTATATAATTTATCAATTCTTTTCAGCCTCTTGTTTATCTTTTACATATTGACGTTCAAGAGCTTCATAAGCGGCAGTTTTATCGATAATCTGCTTAACTATCATATCAAGATGTGAGCTTTCACTATAGTCAGCCGGCGCATAATATCGTATACGATGATGACGCATCATTTTATAGACTTTATCCTTATTCTGCTCGTCCGGATCATACACACCGATGGAATGTCCGCCGTTGGCATTAACAAGGCTCATACAAGGAATATCCGTATCACTGTCACCGATATAAATCATATTGCGGAACGGTACGCGCTGTTCCTCGGGTTTAAGATAGTCATTAACACGAGGATCGTTGATATCGAGCACACCTTTTTGAATGCGGAATAAAAACTGAGTTTTATTCGTATAATTAATGGCTTGTGCTGGCCATGTAGCAACGCCCTTATCATCGAACAGGAACGCACTGGCATAGATTTTTGTGAAAGCCCCCTCTTTTGCCATTTCCGTACCTTCAATCATTTCCTTCAGTCCCGATGAAATGATGTAATGTTCAATATGTACACCCTTTTCCGCTCCGTATTGTCGAATTCGTTCAAACCAGGTTCGTACACCGTCATATAATTTAACTTTAGCGCCATAAGCTGATAACAACTCCTTTGTAAGAAATTGTTTACCATATGATTTAGTAGCCATCATATACATATAGGCTAAGTTATTATCCATATCGTGCTGCTTGGCAAGTCCGTTCGATTCTTTCCAGAATGCATCCACATCGATATCCAGAGATTGAATATATCCCTGAGCCTGCATATCGTCAGGCGTCAATGTCTTATCAAAGTCATAACATATGGCTAATACAGGGTTAGAATTATTTTCTTGTTGTTCTTCAGTTCTCTCTCGGGTAATCATACGCACCTACTCTACTAAAATAAAGAATCTTGTCTATATGGTTCATCGATAATCCAGCTCGTTTCATCACTCATTCGAATTGTATCACCTGTTAAAACATGTCCCAACAGTAAACTTGAATCAGGATCATGTCGCAGTCTATTTCGGCGTACCGCTTCTTGATTTGTGTTGGCATAACAGTACTTACAAAAATGACTGCAACTGTCATAAGCACCGATATCCCCGTGTAAGTAACAACTGCACTCGGGCCGAGCCGGTGTACGTTTAGGCGCCTTCAACTTAACATGCCACGCCCGCTCATAACAGTCGAGTATCAAACATCCCGAGGTATTTGCTCCTGCATTGGAAAATATATGCCCTTCCCCGCAGGTCTTAAGCTCCATATGATGAGCCTTTGCAATTGATACGAATTCAGCGATGATCTTCATCTGTATATCTATATCCGGACGGTACCCATCAGGAAAATTCTGAGCTACCTTATCGAACATATCTATAAAACTGACCACAACCGTATCAGTGTACCCTTCAAGCGCCTTTGCCATTTTTTGAAAGCTTTCACAGTGATAATCAAAGGTATAAGCATGGGTTAACATAATCGGATCATATCTCCACACCATAGATTGGGGATTTAAATGCATACTTATTTGCTTAAATCCTTCAAGAACCGTTTCGTAAGGCGGCACAAAAGGTTCAATATCGGTTCCGTACGGTGTTATAGTCATATGCCAATATTGACGATAAGGCTCGATTACATCCATATAAGGTATGAAAGGAACCGGATTTTTTGTACAAAAGGCTATGCCGTCCACTATATCGGGACTAATCCTATAACGCGTTATTAATTCGGAATGATACGGATTGCTTACATCTACATACCCTTCACGTATACGATTTGCAAACCAGAGGCCGTAAAAGGCGGGAATATCCGTGCGCTGTCCCGTTTGTAAAATCATGTACTCTCCTCTTATCACAAGCTCTCAGCAAATTTACAAATTAATTTATGATTCTTACATAACAATCGATACCATAAAGCCGTTTGATTCCTATCGATACAAAATATAACAGTATTATAGCATAAAGATTAGATGTCTTTCATGAATGATTCTTAATAATTATTTATAGATTTATGTGATATTTCTTGTATAGTTCATGTTCAATCTATGATACTATATAAGAAATACATAAAAAGGAAAGACTATGAACGATATATTTAATCATCATACTTCTACGGAGGAGGACAAAACATTTATTACATCATACTGGAGTGAGCGCGCTCATGATTTCAGCGCCTTACGTGCTAAGGAACTTAACAGTACAAAGTTAAATCTATGGCGTAATGAACTGATGAGTCATCTTGATAATTTAGGCTCAAATCTACATATATTGGATATCGGATGCGGGGCCGGATTTTTCAGTATCATTCTGTCAGAACAAGGACATGAAGTTCACGGTATCGATATTACACCTAATATGATTCATGAAGCCAATTCATTAAGTAAATCATTGGACTGCAACGCCACATTTTCCGTTATGGATGCTGAACATTTAACCTTTGATAATGAGGCCTTTGATGTTGTAGTGGCACGCAATGTAACATGGAATTTACCGAATCCGGATCAAGCCTATAAAGAATGGCTTCGCGTATTAAAACTAGGAGGACTGTTGCTCAATTATGACGCGGAGCACGCAAGGAATCATCATCACTTGCCCGCAACTGTTCACAATGCACATGAACATATCAGACCTGAATTACTCGATAAATGCCATACTATATACCATATGTTGGAGATTTCATCTTTTACACGCCCACAATGGGATACAGAACTGCTCAGTAAATTAGGGGTTACATCTGTCATCGTTGATCCGACAGTAGGGCCACGCATATATAATGAAGAAAACGAATTTTACATTCCCGTACCCATGTTCTTGGTAAAAGCAATTAAATAAAGTCAACCTCTATATAATACAAAACCCACTCTACAATGCATCATGAGTGGGTTTTCTTCTTACTGTTAGTTATCCTTAATGTATAGAATCATCAAAGGTATAGTTCACGATAAATTTTGTTTTAGAATTGACTGCTTCTAATTACTAAAATAAGCTTGAGCCTTATTAATTTCCGCTCTTAGTTTTTCTTCATCAATGGTAAGCAGTTCCTTATCTTTCATAAGAACTTTACCACCTACAATTGCGGTATTGGCATCAGAGCTGTTAGCGGAGTATACAAGTGCGGCTAAATCATTGTAGCGAGGCAGCCAATGCATGCCGGATACATCATATAATACAATATCAGCACGATAACCTGCTTTCAAAAGTCCTAAATCATTATATCCTAATGCCTTTGCACCTTCTACAGTCCCCATAGCCCATGCAGCTTGAGCGGGAATAGCTTTAGGGTCGTATAGTCGAGCTTTATGAAGGGATGCCGCTAAACGGACTTCTTCAAGCATATCCGCATTATTGTTAGAAGCGGAGCCATCTGTTCCAAGGCCTACGGTAATACCTTTAGCAATCATTTCAGGAACAGGTGCGATGCCGCTTGCCAATTTCAAATTGGATTGAGGATTATGGGCAACCGCTACATTATTTTCGGCCATAATGTTCATATCTTCATCGGTCACATGTACGCAATGCGCCGCCAATGTCGTATTCCAGAAGAGTCCTAAATCATGCATATGAGCAATCGGTGTTTTACCCGTTGCTTTCATCACATTCTCCACTTCCCCCTTTGTTTCGGATAGGTGCATGTGAATGCCGCAATTAAGCTCATGTGATAAAGCGATAACCTTTTCCATGTATGAATCAGGGCATGTATATGGTGCATGAGGCCCCAGTAAGACCTTGATACGATTATTATCAAACCCATTCCAAGTGCGATATAAATCCGCATTCTCCGCCAATGCCTGGTCTGCTGTCGGTGAAACACCGGCAAGTCCGCGAGACAGAACAGAACGTATCCCTGTTTCCTTCACCACCTCCGCAGTCGTATTCATAAAAAAATACATATCGCTGAAAGTAGTCGTACCGGATCGTAACATTTCCGCTATGCCCAACTGTGTGCCGCAACGCACATAATCATCGTTTAATTTGGCCTCTGTCGGCCAGATCGCATTTTCCAGCCAGTCCATCAATTCTAAATCATCCGCGTAATTTCTAAACAGCCCCATCGCAATATGCGTATGAGTATTTACAAGGCCAGGTGCGGCCAACTGACCTTTCCCATCCAGAGTTTCTTTCGCATTTGCTTTCACGTATGAGACTTCATCATCAGTTAGAATTGATGTTATATAGCCATTTTCAATTTCAATAGCATGATTTTTAAGAACCCCCTCATCGGTGAGGACGTCCACATGGGTAATCAATAAATCAGACATAATATCTCCTTTAAGTTAGCATTGCAACATAAGCCTTTTCTAAGCACTTACAGATTTCGCTCTGGCAGAACTTATATCAGTTTACTTTTGTCAAATAATCGATTTGTTCCTGCGTTAACGTGTCCAAATCATATCCCATGGAATGTAATTTGATTTTTGCAACTTCCGTATCCAGTTCATGAGGCAATACGTATACTTTTGGTTTCATATCGGCACCGTTATGCAAAATATGTTCCGCTGCCAATGCCTGCATAGCGAAAGATAAATCCATAATTTCAGCAGGATGACCATCACCGGCCGCGAGATTTACGAGTCGACCTTCAGCTAATACATATAGTTTGCGACCGTCAGACATCGTATATCCTTCAATATTTTGGCGTACACGTTCATGACTTACAGCAATCTCTGTGAGATCCTTTACATTCACTTCGCAATCAAAGTGACCTGCGTTACACATGATAGCCTGATTTTTCATCACTTCATAATGTTCTTTTACGATAACATCTTTACAGCCTGTTACGGTACAGAAAATATCCCCCACCTTGGCAGCCTCAATCATAGGCAATACTGTGAAGCCGTCGAATACAGCTTCAATCGCCTTGATTGGATCCACTTCGGTTACGTATACATGGGCCCCCAGACCCTTGGCGCGCATGGCGACCCCCTTGCCGCACCATCCATATCCGGCAACGACGACATTTTTACCCGTTACGGTAAGATTCGTCGTACGCATGATGCCGTCCCATACGGATTGTCCCGTACCATAGCGATTATCAAAAAGATATTTACAATACGAATCATTTACGGCAATCATAGGAAACGTCAACTGTTTTGCGTGTTCCAATGCATATAGACGATGTACACCCGTAGTTGTCTCCTCACTGCCGCCTATGAGACGTTCCTTTGCATCCTGGCGCGAAGTATGTAATAAATTTACAAGGTCTCCGCCGTCATCGATAATAATATGAGGTTTGTGATCAAGTGCCTTATGGAGAAAATTGAAATATTCTTCATCCGTACAATCATACCAGGCGTATACGGTGATTCCCATGTCTACAAGCCCTGCCGCCACATCATCCTGAGTGGATAACGGATTAGACCCCGTTACGATGACATCGGCACCGCCGCGTTTTAATACGGTTGCAAGATATGCGGTTTTAGCCTCTAAATGAACACTTACCACGATAGTTTGTCCTTTGAAAGTCTGCTCTTTTTCAAAACGATCGCCCAATGTATTCAATGTAGGCATAAAATTGGAAACCCATTCAATCTTCTTACGTCCTTCTGGAGCAAGATTAATATCTTTGATCAACGACTGCATGATATTTACCTCTATAAAGTTTCTTATATAAATCTATGAAAAAATAAATACAATTATCTGTTCTGTACGATGTGACGCAATTTACCGATAGATTCCTCAAAATCAGGTGTAAGAACGCCTTCTTCCGTGATGATGGCCGTAACCAATTCATGGGGGGTCACATCAAAAGCCGGATTGAGTACATCTATGCCCTCCGGTGCAGTTTGTACGCCGTGAAACGATGTAACTTCATAAGCATCACGCATTTCTATCGGTATGTCACTACCATTTTTTAAAGTAAAATCAAATGTACTGTACGGAGCAGCCACATAAAACGGAATATTGTGGAATTTTGCGAGAACGGCCAAACCATAGGTGCCGATTTTATTGGCTACATCACCTTTTGTGGTAATACGGTCCGCACCGACAATTACAGCATCAATTAATCCTTGTTGCATCGCATAAGCCGCCATATTATCCGTTTCCAGTGTAACGGGAATATCGTCCTCATGTAATTCAAAGGCCGTGAGACGTGCCCCTTGGAGTAGCGGACGCGTTTCATCTGCATAAACGCGTTCCAATTGACCTGTTTCATATAATTTACGAACAACACCCAATGCCGTACCGAGTCCGCCCGTAGCTAATGCCCCCGCATTGCAATGCGTCAGAATACGCAAATTGCGCTGACCTTCAAATAAAGAAGCCCCGGCCTCGGCCATACGTCTGTTAAGAACTACATCTTCTTTGTGAATCGATTCGGCTTCTGCCGTAATAATTTTTATAATGTGCTCCATGTCAGATGAAGTTTTAGTCTCAGCTTTCACCAGGTTTACAATGCGCTCTACGGCCCATGCCAAATTAATGGCGGTAGGACGTGTTTCCTTAAGGCTTTCACTAAAATCATAAAAAGTAACTAACTGCTCGTTAAACGGAGCATCAAGTCTTGCCGCCTCCATAGCCGCCAAAATAAGGCCATAGCCGGCAGCAACACCTATGGCGGGAGCCCCGCGAACACGAAGCATTTTAATCGCCTCTGCCACCTGACGCCAATCGGTGCAGTTAATATATGAAATCTCCGTAGGTAATTTCGTCTGATCCAATAAAATTAAAGTAGACTCTTGCCACTCAATATTATTCATAGATCCTCCTTTGTGCGGTTCAGAACCTTATTATAATTTAAAGCCGCCGTATTCATGCATACGATTATGTGCATCATAGCGGGCATTCACATCGATAAGATCAATGGCACCCAGAATAAGAGATTTCAGTTGTGATGCCATATTCGCCATCATTTCAACCACCTCTCCATGCGTTAGGACATCATCGGAAATTCCTGCGGCATAATTTGTAATCATAGAAATAGTGGAATATGCCATTTCCGCCTCATTTGCAAGATTTACTTCAGGCACATTTGTCATACCTACCGTATCGCCACCAAGCATATGGAACATCTTAATTTCGGCCGGTGTTTCAAATCGTGGACCCTCTGTGCATACATAGGTCCCGCCGTTATGAATAGATAAACCTTGTTCTGTACCGACCTTTTTCAGAATATCCCGCAATTCCGGACAATATGGATTGGTTACATCTAAATGAGCCACCGGACGATTACCGCCTTCATAAAATGTGGTGATGCGGTTTTTGGTAAAATCTAGGAATTGATCCGTTAATACAAAATGACCGGGCTTAAAGTTTTCGTTTAATGAACCTACAGCGGTCGTAGAAATGATAAAGGTGACACCTAATTTTTTTAACCCCCAAATATTAGCACGATAATTTATCTTGTGCGGAGGGATCGTATGATCTTTACCATGTCGGGCCACAAAGATAACGGTCTTTCCGTGGTATGTACCTTGTACATAATCAATTTCACCATATGGTGTCATTAAAGATTCTTCATGAATATTTTCAAAGATAGATGGATCGTATACACCGGTACCGCCGATTACACCAATTGCACTCATAGTAACCTCCTGTAATTAATACATGTTCGTCTTTATTGTCTCACAGAATAGAAAAAGAGGCTATAGCAAAAGCTTATAGCCTCTATAATTTATAATTATCTTTACAAGCCTTATTGTATGGGACCTTTCGGGCTGAACATCTCTTTCAGTTCCTCGCGGCTGAAATGATATTTTTCATTACAGTAATGACATACAAGTTCTGTCGTTTCGTCTTCTAAAAGAGCCTTTTTATCTTCTTCACGCAATGTCATAAGGACGCCGGCAAAACGATCTCGACCGCAACGACATTGAAAATGAATCGGTTCATTATATACTTCATTAACAGTCAGTCCATCGAGCACTCGTTCTACAAGGCCTGTACCATCCGGATGAGCTTTTAAATATTCAGTTACAGGACCTAATTCGTTGATGTTTTTTTCTACTTGCGCCAATGCCGCATCCGTTGCATCGGGTAAAGCCTGTACGATAAATCCGCCGGCTACGATTGTGTGATAATCGGGGTCAACCAATACACCGAGGCTGATAGTTGACGGCACCTGTTCGGAGGCATACAAGTAATAAGCTAAATCCTCCGCTACCTCGCCACTTTGGATAGGACTGGCGGATGTATAATCCTGTGCAAGCTGTGTGAAACGAGTCACCTGCACCTCGCCTTTATGACCGACCGCGGCACCTACATCAAGCTTTCCTTCATATTTAAGCGGTATATCCACATGTGGTTCATCTACATAGCCGCGCACCGTATTATCTGAAAAAGCATCCACATGGACAACGCCAAGCGGTCCATCACCTTTAATGCGAAGGCTTACATTTTCATGATTCTTGAAATCTCCGGCTAACAGAATGGCCCCTGTCATGGCGCGACCTAACGCAGCCGTTGCAACCGGCCATAAATCATGGCGTATACGTGCTGTTTCAACCGTATCCGTTGTAACGGCCAATGACATACGGACCCCTTCACGAGTGGTAAAACGTTTTATATAATCCATTCCAGTATTTCCTACACATTCTATTAGATTTGATCGATAAGGTTAACCATTTCGATGGCGCCCATAGCGCAATCATATCCTTTATTCCCCGCCTTAGTACCGGCACGTTCGATAGCTTGTTCAATATTTTCTGTCGTAACGACACCGAACATTACAGGAATACCTGTTTCCAAGGAAACATGAGCAATGCCCTTTGCCACTTCATTACATACATAATCATAATGGGTTGTAGCTCCACGGATAACGGCACCTACACAGATTACGGCATCATAACGTCCGGACAAAGCAGCCTTTTTAGCGATCAACGGGATTTCATAAGCACCGGGAACCCAAATTACGATGATATCTTCCTGTTTTACATCATGACGTAATAAGCAGTCCTCTGCACCACCGATCAACTTTGTCGTAATAAATTCGTTAAAACGAGAGCCGATAATAGCAAATTTCTTACCGGTACCTAATAAATTACCTTCCTGAATCATCATGTTATAACCTCCTGTATTTCTTTTCAAAAGAAATTTTATTATATGAATAGTAAAGAAGCAGATATGAGTTAATTCTCTAACATATGACCCATTTTCTCTTCCTTTGTCTTTAAATAGCCTGCATTAAATTTATTCGCCGCAATGATGAGCGGTACTCGACTATTTACATCGATTCCCCAATGCTCCAGGCCATGGCGTTTTTCCGGATTATTCGTCAACAGACGAATACTCTTGATGCCCAAGAAACGGATAATTTGAGCCGCCAATGAATATTCACGCATATCTGCAGGAAAACCTAGTTGCTCATTAGCCTCCACCGTATCAAGACCTTGCTCCTGTAATGCATAAGCCTTAATCTTATTGGTTAATCCGATACCACGACCTTCCTGTCGCATATAGACAACTACGCCTTTGCCTTCTTTCTCAATGGCACGTAATGCGTGATCCAGTTGCTCGCCACAGTCACAGCGTTTTGAACCGAATACGTCACCTGTCAGACACTCGGAGTGAATACGTACGAGTACGTTATCACAGTTCTGTACATCGCCCTTAACGATTGCTAAATGTTCTTTGTGGTCCAATTCATTCTTAAATACGAAGATATTGAAATCACCGAATTTTGTGGGCAACTTAGAGCAGGCCCCAAGTTCTATCATATCTTCATGTTGTTTACGATATTCAATAAGTTCCGCAACAGATGCGATTTTCAGATTATGTTCCTTTGCAAAGAACAGCAAATCCGGCAAGCGAGCCATATCACCGTCATCCTTTGTTATTTCACAGATGACAGCCGCCTCCTGTAGCCCGGCTAGGCGACAAAGATCAATAGATGCCTCAGTATGGCCTTGACGAACTAAAACGCCCCCCTCTCTGTAGACAAGCGGAAATACATGTCCAGGTCGACGGAAATCTTCCGGTTTAGCATTCGGGTCTAACAGTTTTTGAATTGTATACGCCCGTTCCGCCGGAGATACGCCCGTTGTGGTATCTGCATGATCCACGGTCACCGTGAAAGCCGTCTCATGATTATCAGTATTTTTAGATACCATTGCAGGAATGCCCAACTTCTCAAGTGCTTCGCGACGCATCGGTGTACACACGATACCGCGTGCATATTTTACCATGAAGTTGATATTTTCCTGATTGGCAAATTCAGCGGCGATAATGAGGTCGCCTTCGTTTTCGCGGCTTTCATCATCGACGATGATAACAGGTTTACCGACCTTTAGGTCCTGTAAAACCTCCTCAATAGAATGTAATTGTTCACTCATGGGAACACTCTCCTTATTACTTATATAAATCCATTCTCTACAAGGATGGAATGCATTGATTTTTCTTCTTTATTTTCAGTGGATTCAACACCGACATTCATAAAATGACGTATATAACGTCCCGCAATATCAGTTTCCAGGTTCACCTCTGTACCGATATGCGCAGTACCTAGTACAGTTTCACTCAATGTATGAGGAATAATTGATACGGAAAAACTACTGTCTGTACGTCTCATTATGGTAAGGCTGATGCCATCTATGGTAATAGAACCTTTATAAATGACATAATCCATAACGGATGTTGGTGCATCAATCGTAAAAATTACGGCATTATCCGTCTGTTCACGGTTGATAATACGTCCTGTCCCGTCCACATGACCGGCCA
Organism: Veillonella sp. AS16; assembly: GCF_000517785.1. Classification (NCBI taxonomy): domain Bacteria; kingdom Bacillati; phylum Bacillota; class Negativicutes; order Veillonellales; family Veillonellaceae; genus Veillonella; species Veillonella sp. AS16. Next base: position 343,279 of record NZ_AZYX01000007.1, read on the forward strand.
CAATATGTCCACCGAACCTTCCGTTTGCCGGCATGGCACGTTCCAGATTGACCGGTTGATGAACTTTCAGATTTGTGAACGTCGTCATTTTAATCGATTCGGGCATAACATCAGCCGTGAACACGTCATTCCCGATTGTCGTAGCCGTCAGGCACACCCCGTTGACCGCTACGGAATCGCCTATTTTTAAATCATCAAAGATCTTTTTACCACGAATTGTTATAGCCAAGGATTTAGGGCCTTTCTTAATATTTTCAACACGGCCGATTTCTTCAATGATTCCCGTGAACATAAGCGTCCCTCCTTCCCTGACGATATGCTTCGATGCGAATATTATTATCAATCACCGTCGCTTTTGTGAAAGTTAACCGAGGTGAAGCGTCTAAACTTTCAAAACCTCTGCCGCCTACAGCCGGTGTCGCATCGATACCACCGATAAGCGTATCACCGATATAGGTAACAATCTTATCAAAATTCATCGTTTCTACAAAGGAACTGATGATTGCGGATCCCCCTTCAACTAAAAGGGATGTATATCCTAAATCGCCCAGTTTTGTAAGAACATCATCGATAGATAATTTTTTTATATCGATGAGAATGTCCGTTTTATGACTCTTACGTGTAGATGTGGTCTCTATAACCGTAATAATCGCCCCGGCATTTTCAAGGGCCTTAATACGTTCCTTAGGACAACCGTCGGATACGAAAATATGCACCGCTCGCTCCTTCACATCAAAAACACGACTTGTAACAGGCGTTCTACCCAAGCTGTCCAGAACGATAACATCCGGTTGATGAACCGGAATAGGACTATTGAGAATACCATTATCCAACAAGGCATTACCTAACTCTTTGTCACTGAGACGACAGTTCAGCTGCGGATCATCGGCCAACACCGTACCGATGCCGATAAGCATCGCATCATGTGTGGCCCGCAATACGTGACCGTCACGCCGTGATGATTCATTTGTAATCCATTGAGATTGACCGGTGAAAGTGGCAATTTTACCATCCAATGACATGGCGCTCTTTAAGGTGACAAAAGGCTTCCCCGTTTGAATATAGGTAAAAAAATGCTCGTTCAATTCGCTACATTCGTGTAAACAAACTGGAGATACTATCTCGATACCTGCCTCTTTCAACATGGCAATCCCCTTACCCGATACGAGCGGATTCGGATCAGTGCTGCCGATAACAACCCGACGTATACCAGATTCAATAATGCGTAGTGCACATGGAGGGGTCTTGCCGTAATGAGAACAAGGCTCTAAGGTTACATATAAAGTCCCCCCCTCTGCCCTGTCTCCGGCTTGATCCAAAGCATGAACCTCCGCATGGGCGGTACCCGCTTTATGGTGATACCCTTCACCTACTATTTCATTATCTTTAACGATTACAGCCCCTACCAGCGGATTGGGTGCCGTATGGCCTGCGGCCAGTTTTGCCAGTGCAATGGCGCGTTTCATATATACTACGTCATCCATCACATATCACCTCAATAAAAAAAAGGACTATAATATAGTCCTTCGGGTCATCATAAATAGCACATACCTATTATGTGCTCCGTCTTTTCTCATCCAGACTCTACTGTCGGTATCGGAATTACACCGATTCGTACCCATAAGGCTCGCGGACTATACCGCCGGTAAGGAATTTCACCTATCCCCAAAGACTCATCTATTTTGTTTATGAATTAATAGTAACACTTTTATAAGCCTTATGCAAGGATAAGACAATTGTAACATTTCTCACATAATTAGTGTTTGAACAGGTTTAGTATAGATTATATGGTTTAATAAATCATGATTTTGATATTTATTATTAAATATAGGTGATAATATGGCAAAAAAACGTATTTCGGATGTTCTAATAGAAGTTCTTGCCGATGCGGGTATAGAACGAATTTATGGTATTACAGGAGACAGTCTGAACTCTGTAAACGATAGTTTACGTCGTAACGGTAAGATTGCTTTTGAACATGTACGCCATGAGGAAACTGCGGCCTTTGCCGCCGGTGCTGAAGCGGGATTAACGGGCAAGCTCACGGTATGTGCGGGGAGCTCAGGTCCCGGAAATTTACATTTAATCAACGGTCTATTTGATTGTCATCGCAACCGTGTGCCCGTATTGGCGATTGCCTCTCACATCCCTCAGTCTGAAGTCGGTTTGAGTTACTTTCAGGAAACACATCCGGAAAATCTGTTTAAAGAGTGCTCTTGCTTCTGTGAACTGGTATCCAGTCCTAAACAGATGCCGGAAATCTTATTCCGAGCTATGAATGCGGCCGTAGGCAATCAGGATGTTGCAGTTATCGTCCTTCCTGGCGATATTGCAGTTATGGAAATGGAAGTTGATAAATTACCGGTATGGCACCATCCTAAATTACCTCATATCATCCCGCAACGAAGTGATATAGAAGAAATGACAGCTCATCTTGAATCCGGTAAGCGTATTACCTTATTCTGCGGTGCCGGCTGTGAAGGGGCTCATGACGAAGTTGTGGAACTGGCTAAACGTTTACAGGCCCCTGTTGTACACGCTTTCAGAGGCAAAGAATGGGTGGAATGGGACAATCCGTATGATGTGGGTATGACGGGTTTATTAGGATATACATCAGGATATCGTGCTATTGAACAATGTGATACTCTTGTTATGCTCGGTACAGATTTCCCGTATCGTCCGTTCTATCCTGAAAACGCTAAGGTTATTCAAATCGATAGAGATCCTGGCGCCTTAGGACGTCGTGTTCCTTTAACACAGGGAATTATAGGCAATGTGAAGGATACTTTGAAAGAGTTGTTACCACTGATTTCTCAACGTGACGACACGGAATTTATCGATACAATCCGCAAGGCCTATAAAAAATTCCGCTCCGATCTTGACAGCTATGCTGTGGCAGAACTGGATGGTGTAGCTATTCACCCTCAGTATTTCGTTAATCGTCTCAATACATTAGCGGCTGAGGATGCAATTTTTACCTTTGATGTGGGAACTCCTGTCATTTGGACGGCACGCCATCTCAAAACCAATGGAAAACGCCGCATTCTAGGTTCCTTTAATCATGGATCCATGGCTAATGCTATGATGCATGCCATAGGGGCGCAAAATGCTTGTCCTAATCGCCAGGTCATCTCCCTCTCCGGCGATGGCGGTTTTACGATGATGATGGGTGAAATGCTTACACTTAAACAGTTAAATCTTCCTGTAAAAGTATTTGTATTCAACAATGAGGAACTGAGCTTTATCGCGATGGAAATGAAAGCCTCAGGATATCTTGATTACGCAACGGATTTCGTAAATCCGGACTTCGGAAACCTCGCTGAAGCAGCCGGCATTAAGGGCATCAGCATTGAAAATTCCAGTGAGGTAGACGAAAAAATAAAGGAAGCACTTAACCATAACGGACCTGTTATCATCAATGTGCGCGTCGATAAACAGGAACTTGCTATGCCTCCTAAAATTGCATACCAGCAAGCTAAAGGATTCAGTAAATATCTGATTAATGCAATCCTTGACGGACGTGGTACGGAACTCAAGGAAATGGCCAAAACAAACTGGATGAAATATAAGTCCTTATATTAATAATTGGCGTTACAATTTAATCCTGCAAATCTTTCAAAAAGGGTGTCATCATTTGGTGACACCCTTTTTGTTGACTGATTTAACAATTGTATACGCTGATAAAGTCCCATATCTATTATTGTTTATTAACGATAATAATCATCCTCATAATCATCTTTATATCTTATTTCGTCAATCTGCGAGGGAGTCAACACATTACCGTCCTCATCAACATATTCTCCAAATTCATTAAAATACACACCTGGGATATCCGATACGTCCAAATTAAGATCAAAAGACTTTAGTAATTTGCTAACCATTCTTTATATCTCCCATCTGACCAAAGATTTGATATCTTATAAAGTGCTTAATAAGTTCATATTACGCCCCGAAGAGCGACATTTGTTCATCTTCAGGTAATTCACCACAACATTTGAGGTCTTTCATAAGATCAATGATAGTATTGGATACTTTACAACGGCGCTGCAAATCCTTCAAGGAAGTAAACGGTTTTTTCTCCCGCTCCTCAACTATGGCATCCGCAACCTTTTCGCCCAATGAATCAATAGCTAAAAACGGCGGTAATAATGCACCGTCCTTAATACTGAATCGGCGTGCCTCCGAATGCTGTATATCAACATTACTGAATCGATAGCCTCGCTGGTACATTTCCATTGATACTTCTAAAGCGGACATGAGATCTTTTTCTCTCGGGCCGGCTGCTTTATCCAGAGCTTTTATCCGATTAAATTCCGCTAACTGAGTCTTAAGATCCCCTGTCATGATTCGTAAATCAAAGGCCTTCGCCCGAATAGAGAAGTACGCCGCATAAAATGCGAGCGGATGATATACCTTAAACCATGCGATACGGAACGCCATCATTACATAGGCCACCGCATGGGCTCTAGGGAATAAATAAGAAATCTTTTTACAGGATTCAATAAACCATTCCGGAATATTATTATCTCGCATTTCCGCTTCAAATTCCGTCGTGGCTTCACCTTGTTTATTCCGCTTTTCAATACCCTTACCTTTACGGACATTTTCCATAACAAAAAAGCTATGTTTCCTGTCCATACCGCGATGAATCAGAAAATTCATGACGTCATCACGGGTAGAAATAGCTTCATTCAATTTACAGGTTCCATTTTTAATGAGATCCTGTGCATTATCAAGCCATACATTAGTACCGTGAGAAAATCCCGAAATACGCACCAAGTCCGAAAATGTTTGCGGTCTTGAATCCTCCAGCATACCGCGTACGAATTTAGTCCCGCATTCCGGTACAGCAAGGCTCGCCACCTGATCCCCCTGTAATTGTTCAGGTTTTAATCCGATACCCTCCGTAGACGAGAATAGACTCAATGTCTTCGGATCATCAAACGGTATCGTTTTCGCATCTATACCTGTTAAATCCTCTAACATACGAATAATAGTCGGATCATCATGGCCGAGAATATCAAGCTTCGTCATACGCCCTTCGATAGAGTGATAATCGAAATGTGTTGTAATAACACCGCTATCCTTTTTATTCGCCGGATATTGAATCGGCGTAAAATGATGCACATCCATATCACGAGGACATACCATGATGCCCCCCGGATGTTGTCCCGTCGTATTCTTTACATTTGTGAAGCCTTTGGCAAGGTTCTCGAAAAAACCGTTACGAGCCTGTATTCCACGCACTTCGGCATATTTTTTTACATACCCGAAAGCCGTTTTATCCGCAATAGTACCAATGGTACCCGCTTTAAATACATTATCACGTCCGAAAAGTTCCTCCGTATATTTATGGGCCTTCGCCTGATAATCACCGGAAAAATTAAGGTCGATATCAGGTACCTTGTCCCCTTCAAAACCGAGGAAAATGGCAAACGGAATATCGTGACCGTTGGTTTCTAGATCGTGACCGCATTCAGGACATTGTTTGCGAGGCAAATCAAATCCGCCCGCATATTCACCATTCTCAAAAAATTGTGACCACTTGCAATGCGGACATATATAATGAGGAGGCAACGGATTAACCTCCGTGATTTCTGACATGGTAGCCGCAAAGGATGAGCCTACGGATCCACGGGAACCAACAAGATATCCGTCATCTAGTGATTTTTTAACCAACTTGTGAGCAATATAGTACAATACACCGTATCCATTGGTAATGATACAATCCAGTTCATAATCCAGACGCTCCTGTACGACACGTGGCAACGGATCTCCATAAATTGCTTTCGCATTGCGATAACACATTTCTGTGAAAGCCTCATCGGCACCTTCGATTTTCGGTGAATATGTTCCGTCAGGAACCGGCTTAATCTCTTCGATACTGTCATTGATAGCTCGTGTATTTGTCACGACTACTTCATAGGCTTTTTCCGGAGTCAAATAAGGGAAAGATGCCAACATTTCATCAGTTGTACGCAAATGGAGGTCCGGTTGCTCATCAGCATCAGGATAGCCGCATGCAGTAAGCATAATTTCGCGATAAATTTTTTCTTCCGGATGCAGATAATGTACGTCACAAGTAGCGCATACAGGCTTATTCAATGCTTCACCAAGCTCTATGACAGTCTTATTCATGTCGATAAGAGCCTGTTCATCAGGCATCAAGCCTTTACGAACCAGGAAGGTATTATTCGTATGCGGTTGAATCTCCAAATAATCATAGAAAGAAGCGACTTCTAGCAATTCCTCTTTCGTCGCCCCCCGAACGATGGACTGCATCAGTTCACCGGCTTCACAGGCGGATCCAATAATGATTCCCTCTCTATGTTCTTCGATGACGGAACGAGGAATACGGGGACGAACCTTGTAATGTTCCAGATGAGAAATAGAAATCATCTTGTAGAGATTGCGAAGACCTACCATATTTTTCGCCAACAGAATAATATGGTATCGTTTATCTTTAACCTTCGGTTTCTTCTTATCTAGTACAGGCTCTTCATCACGTTCTACGGTAGCATCATCGATGAGATATCCTTCCACACCGTAAATTACCTTAACGCCCAATTCCTTACCGAGGGCTTGCGCTTCGGGGAATGCCTGCACTACACCGTGATCAGTAATGGCCACTGCCGGGTGTCCCCATTTTTTCACGGTTTTAAAGAGATCTTTAACGGAAACAAGGGCGTCTTTATCGCTCATCTTAGTATGTAAATGTAACTCAACTCGAGAATCCGGACGATCTTCCGAACGTTCAACGGTACGATCCACTTCTTTAATACTGCGAATTGATAAAACGAAATCTTTGTCAAACCGATCTTCATAGGCGACATTCCCCTGTACCATAACGGTTTTAAGACCTTTCAGCTGCTTTAACAATTTATCGCCATCCTCAGGGGAATCTGTAAATTTGATAAATTTCATGCTATTCGTTTTATCGCAGATACTGCCGGAAACAATGGATTTTCCGGTCCGTGTATCCCGTTTTTCAAGTCCTACAAATACGCCTTCAAAAATAACACCGTTTTCATTGGACTGAACGGACATAATTGAAACCGGATCTCCGTCAAAGCGTGGACCTACTATCATACCTTCCTCAGGAGGTATCTCCTTCGGTGCACGATGAGGATATTTTCCGTCTCCGTTACCGGCCTTTACAGCTCCTTTTAAATTTCCTCCTTTAGGTGACAGTGATTTCGTGCCGGATTTCTTTTGACCACTGCTGATAGATGCAACCGTATTACATTGCGTTGATGCCGCTGCAGTTTGCGCTGGCATCACAATGGGACTATTATCAAAATACCCTAATTCTACAGCTTCGACGAAAGGAGCAAAATCATCCTCCTCATCATATCCATCGTAACAGTCTCGATGACTTTCCGCTTCCGAGTCCTGTATGCCTGCAAAGGATTGCCCGTATTTAGGACGCAATGCGGCTTCCTTCTCTTCCCGACGAGCTTCCGCCTCCTCAATCCATTCACCGGCACCACAGCCGCCACCGTAATAATACGTGTCCAGTCCTTCTCCCGTTTCAGTGTCGACCTTCCAGACAAAGCAGCAAGACGTATCTGTATTTGTAGGAATAGCATCAAAGGAAATATTTTTTTCCTCATACCATCGAGTCAATCGCTCACGAAGACTTAACAATGTTGTAAAAGCTGAATCTGCAGCCTGAATGGTGACTTGTTGACTATGGCAGTTCACATAAAATGAAGATTTCTTATTCTGTTTTGGTACAACACGATAACGTACTTTCATCTTTATCCTTTATACCCACAATAGGTTATACATAAATCTCTAAATCGCCATATATCGCCCTTACTGCTGCGACTGTCGAGTATAATTTCGTACAGGCCCTTCAGCAAGGCACGTAATGCTTTAATTGATATACGTGAACTCGCTTCATAGGCCAGTTTAATCGGATACGGCTTAAAGGACGAATTATTATCCTTACATAGATTTTCGATAGCTTTTACGGACATGCCGGCCTGACGACATTCGCTGACGAGCAGCTGCAGACGTAATTGCCCTTCAATATAGCTCATGGCGCGGTCCAGTTCCTTATAACTGAACATAAACGGAAACAGTTCCAATAAGGTATTGATGTCACGTTTCAATAATGCTTCCTTAAAGGCGAAAATATTTTTTGCTCCGTAGTCACTGCTGTTTTCCTCAAGAAATTCTTTCGTAATGACCTTTTCACCCGTAATTTGTAAAAAATATCTGTCAAACTCGGTTCGCATAAAAGAAACCGGAACATCCTGCCACAGGTCTATAAGATGAGACACATATTCCTGTGCATCAGGGAGTAGTTTAAATCCATGAGATGTGCAATATTGACGTATCCACATCACAAGGTCGGCCCCTTCGAGACGTTTACATTGATGATTCGGAATTTTATCCAAAAGCTCTTTATTCTGCTTAATTCGTTTATCGATCATATCATGATAGATAAGCACTATCGGATTATCACCTTTATAATTTGTGAACAGTTCATATAAAGGGGTCCATGCATCGCTGTTTTTACCGCTTTTACGAATAATAGGCAGGTTTACAAGGCAAAATACCTTCTGATCTCCAAACAATGAATCTTCACAAAGTTGTTCACTGATTTTCTGTGGCCCCGCCTCATCATCGAGTACCACTACGGGAAGGTCCGGATATGTAGCGAGGAATTTTCGTTTTTCTTCTTCTATCAACTGCGGTTCATCACCGTAGATAAGATAAATTTGTGCCATATATCCCCCTTTCACAGATGTACATCACCTATAAATTTATATCCTAATATATGAATATGTTCATCGGACGGATCCACATCACGCATAGCGCCATGGGCGCTACCGAACAATATGTCACTGCGTGGAGCCTGCGCAAACAGCTCATCGATGACATGCGACCGACTCGTTATAAAAACCGTATGAATCTCATCATTTAATTGTAGTTTTTTTTCCGCTCTTTGTCCATTATATACCATAATTTGTGCCATATGATTTTGATATAGCACAGTAGATTTTCCATTACTGTGAAAGTAGATAGCCTCCACGTCATGAGGCTTTACACCATAGGCACGAACCGCATTATAAATATAATATTCATTGGGGGCCACCTTGATATGATCCGGTGCATCAATATATAGATATGCCTTTTCATGATTTGGCGTTATGCATAGCAAAACATTACACTGCTTCATCGGTATATAGTGAACAATACTGTCTTTATGATATTGTGTCATTATAATGGAAAGCATATATGTAAAAATCATTAAGCCAGAACAAAGGAAAACTAATTTTCCGGACCGATTCGTTTCCGGTTCTAATAAACAGGTAAAAACATAAAGGAAAACATAATATAAATAAACGCAACAAGGCTCCATCATACCGGTCCAGACCAGACCGATATGACTATGACTCAGCAAATGATTTATATATAAGGAACCGCGCAATAAAAAGTCTATCATGCACCACAACCATGGTATCGTCACTATATAACTGATTAATACGGTGCAGACTATACACATGATAGCTATATCTAATAACGGTGCGACTATACATGCCGCTATAATACCTACGAGACTTATATAATGAAAGTAATATAACTGTAACGGCAATATTAATAATTGCGCCGACAGATATAGAACCACGGGTGCTTTCAACCACGAAGGCAACCATTGAATGCGCTCATATAACGTGGTGCCCCATAAGAGTAAACCGTAAGTGGCCCCAAAGGATAGTTGAAAGCTCACATCCAGTACGGATAAGGGGTCATACATAATGCAGCATATGGCACAGATACACAAAGCCTGTTTCGCCTGATAAAAACGACCTTTTATATATGCGATACACAGTAGTAAACACATCAATGTGGCACGTACCACAGGGGCACTACCGCCGACAATAGCACAATAAAAAATCGCCATACACACACCGACTATAAGACAGGTTCGTTTTTTCAGTCGTAAGAGACGTCCTATTCCGTAAACTAGTGCAAGAAGCAAGGCTATATGTGAACCTGATATAGATAGAATATGAATGAGTCCCGTATAGGCAAAGCTTTTCATCGCTTCTTGGCCCAATTCATTATAATGGCCACCGAGAAATAACGCCTGAGCCAGAACCCTAGCGGTTCCTGTCATCTGTTGACCGATTTGCGTGTCCACAGACTGTCGCACGGTGCCGCAACTATGCAAACACCATCGATATACCTTGACGATTACACTCTCTGTGTATCGAAATGTCTGAATATCCTGAATTGATGCTATGCGATACATAGCATCGTACATACGCCCCGTCTGAAAATTACTGATATATCGACCACGCCAGTTAATGCGTCCCTCCTCCTCCACCATGAACAGAGATTTCGGTTCGCCTGTGACGACGGCTATATCACCTAAGCATGGCTTTATTTCAGAATCTATTACCTTTGTATATACGGTTATAACACCCTTTCCCATTGTATATACATCCTTAGCGGTCTCTTTAAAGGGGTGAACCTTTTTTATCTCAAGATCATATTTATAATACGAAGTATCATGGAGAACTGTTTCCTCCGGCGCAGACGTAACTATCCCCAAGTATTCTCCATCCTGATGTAAATAATAGGCTTCATATGAATTGTAATCCAGAATAACTCTGGATATATGCCAATACGATATAAAGCTGCTGCCAACCATAATCATGATAGCTAAAATTAAATGTCTAACGGAACATCCTTTCCATACTGCTTTCACCACTGTTATACACATGTATCCAACGCAAACGGCCACTATGTAATACATATTATGCAATATAACATGATGTTGTCCGTAACCTGATATTATGCCGCATATCATAGCGCATAAAATGAGATGAGCCCATACGCTGTGGGTAATCGTATGGGCTGAGGATATGTGACGATTTTTATCGTCAAATCGTAATCTTGTCATGAATTTTCTTAAACAGTCCATCCCCAATTCCCTTCACCTCCTTGATGCCTTCAATGGACGTGAAAGGTCCCTTTTGATTACGATACTCCTCTATGCGTTTTGCCGTGGCAGGGCCGATTCCCGGCAATGTATCAAGATCTTTAATTGTGGCCGTATTGATATTGATTTTTTTACCTCTCAACAACATTTCAGGATTACCGTGAAAGTTAAATATCACATGTACATGATCCCCTCCACTGACACTCTCAGCCATATTCAGCGAATCCACATCGGCGTACGGCAGCAATCCGCCTGCAAGGGCAATCAGATTACCTACCGTAGCATTCTCTTCTATTTCATAAAGTCCAGGCGTGGCAACAGCGCCGCTCACATAGGCAACAGGCTTATGGTTATTGTCTGACGTTATCGTTGCCATCTCCTGATTAACTTCATCGCCACCTGGCAATTCAGTGCCCCCATCTGTTATAATAGGCCATAGGAAATAAATTCCTACTAAAATACACAGGATTAATATAGGTATCATAAATCGTTTCAACCGTTCTTTCATAATGCACCTCCTATGTAAGGATTTCCTTATGAAAGAAAAAAATCCTACCGGTGACACTATTGGTCACCTCAGCAGGATTTTCACGATTAATATCGAATATAAGGAGAATTATATGAATCAAGATACATTACGAAAATACGCCCGTACACTATTGCAGTCCGGCGTAAATTTGCAAGAGAATCAAACCCTCGTCGTTTCAGTAGATGTGGAAAATAAAGATTTTACTGTCATCGTCACGGAAGAAGCGTACCGGCTAGGAGCTAAAGAGGTTGTAGTAAATTGGCGCTCTTCCCCGATTACACGACAACGCTTATTGCATGCGAAAGCGACTGTATTGGAGAATCCGGCTAACTGGATTCCTGTATTCTATGAACAATACATAGACGATAAAGCAGCCTTTTTATCATTAATCAGTGCGAACCCTAATGCACTTACAGGCATTCCGACCGAACGAATTTCACTTCAATCTCGAAATCTTAATAAGGTATTATCCTTCTATCATACGGCGATTATGAATTCTACTGTCACCTGGTGCGTTGCCTCCGTGCCTACGGTACTATGGGCCGATTTATTAGGCTATAAGGGTACCGATGAAGAAAAAATCGACCAGTTATGGCAGACCTTATTAAAACTATGCCGTATCGAAGGCATAGAGCCTAAAGATACATATAAACATCATATGGCTAAATTACGCCATCGCCGTGAAGCATTAAACAAACTGGATTTGAAAGCATTGCGCTATACTTGTGAAAACGGAACCGATTTATTGCTTGAACTGCCGGAAGGTCATATTTGGCAAGGCGGTGAAGAACAATCCAAAGACGGTACTGTTTTCAATGCCAATATACCGACAGAGGAAGTATTCTCGGCACCACAATACAATGGAGTCAATGGCGTTGTATACAGTACAAAACCGCTCATCTATCAGGGCAATACGATTTCCGATTTTTCCTTTACTTTCAAAGACGGCAAAATCGTGGATTATACGGCAAATGAAGGTCTCGATGTACTGAAAGAATTAGTGGAAACGGACGAAGGTTCACTATATTTGGGTGAAGTCGCCTTAGTTGATCACTACAGCCCTATTAGCCAGTCCAACCAGATTTTCTATGAGACTCTATTCGATGAAAATGCATCCTGTCATCTAGCGATCGGTGCGGCCTATCCGACATGCCTAAAGAATAGCGACGGCTTATCCGAAGAAGAATTAAAAGAGCGCGGTTTAAACCATTCCTTGACACATGTGGACTTTATGATCGGTCATGAAAAAATGAACATCAAAGGCTATACACGTGATGGTCAAGAGGTTGATATTATGGTAAATGGTCACCTGCAATTTTAATATAATAAACCCTATCTATTGAATGATATGAACCTTTTCAAATGGATAATCCATTAAAAGGAACTCATCATAAAAATATCAACAGATAGGGTTATTTATTGTATATCGATGAATAATCACTTATATCGTGTCTTACAAAGTAATATTTAAAGTCCGTCCTGTAGCCTGATATTCAATGATATCCACACCGGCTGTTTTCAGCATACGTTTAGAGGCTTTAACCTCTTTTGTATCCTTGTAGAGATCATCTCTATATATTACAGCCTTGATACCGCTTTGAATAATTGCTTTGGCGCATTCATTGCAGGGAAATAAAGTAACATAAATTTTAGAGCCTTCTAGCGAGCCTCCGCGATAGTTTAAAATCGCATTCAGTTCACTATGAACGGTGTAAAAATATTTATTATCGTCCGCTGTCTCCCGTTCCCATGTAAAATCATCATCACTACAGTTTAAAGGCATTCCGTTATAGCCGATGGACAAAATCTTATTATCATTGCTTACAATACAGGCGCCTACCTGTGTATTCGGATCCTTTGAGCGTTGTGCCGCTAAAATGGCAACCCCCATGAAGTATTCATCCCAAGTAATATAATCACTGCGTTTTGCCATACTTACCCCACTTAAATAAGCCCCCTTCTACCTATGTAGTTGGGGGCTTACATTTTCGAACAAATAGTATATCGTTATTTATTTTACAACGATATTTACAAGCTTGCCGGGTACGTAAATAACCTTTACGATATTTTTACCTTCTGTAAATTCCTGAACACGGCTGGACTCTTTAGCCATAGCCTCTAATTCTTCCTTCGTTATATTTACAGAAACAGTTAATTTATCACGTACCTTGCCATTAACCTGTAACACGACCTCCACTTCGTCTACAACGAGAGCGGATTCCTCATATACAGGCCAGCTTTCAGTATGAATGGATGTAGTTTCACCCAATTCATGCCATAATTCCTCGGTCATATGAGGAACAAACGGTGCCAAGAGAAGTAATAAGGAGTGAGTCAATTCATTCGCCAATGCGCTATTGATGGACTCTGCCTTATCCTTGTGTGCGTACATCGCATTGACAAGTTCCATGATAGCGGAAATGGCCGTATTAAAGTTAAAGTTATTATCAAGATCTTCCGTAACCTTTTTAATAACACGGTGCAATTCACGACGCAATGCCACCTCATCTTTTGTAAGTTCACCTGTATTATGTTTCTGGGCTTCCGTATGATACGCGTCTACGATGCGCCACACACGACCTAAGAAACGATACGAACCTTCAACACCTTGGTCGGACCAATCGAGATCACGATCTACAGGCGCTGCAAAGAGAATAAACAGACGCGCGGTATCGGCGCCATAAGTGTTGATGATTTCCTCAGGAGATACCACATTACCTTTGGACTTAGACATCTTGCTGCCTTCCTTAAGCACCATACCTTGTGTCAATAGTCCGCGGAACGGTTCATTTGATTCGATAAGACCTAAATCGTGAATAACCTTCACAAAGAATCGGGAATACAATAAATGAAGAATAGCATGTTCGATACCGCCGATATACTGGTCAACATTCATCCAGTAGTTAGCAACTTTCTTATCAAAAGGCGCCTTATCGTTCTTCGCATCCGTATATCTCAAGAAATACCAGGAAGAATCGATAAATGTATCCATCGTATCGGTCTCACGACGTGCGGGACCTCCACATTTCGGACAGGTTGTATTCAGGAAGCTTTCAGACGTCGCCAACGGAGATACGGCGCCTGATTCGAATGTAACATCCTCAGGCAAAAGTACAGGCAAATCTTCTTCGGGAACGAGCTGTTCACCACATGTTTCACAATATACGACAGGAATCGGCACGCCCCAATAGCGTTGACGGGAAATCAGCCAGTCGCGAAGGCGGAAATTGACTTTACCTTCACCGATGCCTCGCTCATGGAGGGCTGCGGTAATATTTTTACGAGCCTCTTCGGAGGTTTGACCGTTAAATTCTCCGGAATTTACCAAGATACCATCTTCATGATACCATTCCTGCCATTTTTCAAGGCTGTACTCTTCACCGTCACGGGCAACGACCTGTTTAATCGGCAAATCATATTTATGAGCGAACTCCCAGTCACGTTCATCATGTGCAGGAGAGCCCATGACAGCGCCGGTACCATAATCTACCAGTACATAGTTTGCAATCCAAACCGGCACCTGTTCGCCGGACATTGGATTTACGGCATAGGAACCGGTAAACATACCTTCTTTCGGAGCCTCTGTAGAGGTACGATCGATATCGCTCATGTTGCGCATCCGCGTAATGAACGCCTCCAGTTCCGCCTTGTTCGGAGCCGTGTCAATCAGGCGTTCCACATAAGGATGTTCAGGAGCCAATACGACATAGCTGACGCCGTAAATCGTATCTACCCGTGTAGTATATACGGATATACGTTCATTAATGGACGGCATATCAAAAGAAAACTCAGTACCTTCTGACCGACCGATCCAGTTTTTCTGCATCAACTTAACGCGCTGAGGCCAGTGGTCCAGCGTATCCAAATCGGCCAATAAACGATCGGCATATTCGGTGATTCGCAAGAACCATTGAGATAAATCCTTTTTCTCCACCGGATTATCACAGCGCCAGCATGCACCGTCTATAACCTGTTCGTTCGCTAGCACCGTATGACATGTTTCGCACCAGTTTACTTTTGCTTCTTTTTTATAGGCCAAGCCTTTTTTATAGAATTGTGTAAAGAACCATTGTGTCCATTTATAATAGTCTTCTTTACATGTCGCTACTTCGCGTTCCCAATCATACGACAATCCGAGGGCTTTTTGTTGTAATTTCATGTTCTCGATGTTATCAAGAGTCCATGTTTTCGGTGCAATACCGTGCTTGATAGCCGCATTTTCTGCAGGCATACCAAAGGAATCCCATCCCATCGGATGTAATACGTTAAATCCCTTCATTTTTTTGAAACGGGCTACAACGTCACCGATAGAATAGTTACGCACATGCCCCATATGCAAATTTCCCGATGGATATGGGAACATCTCGAGTACATAGTACTTTTCCTTGGATTCATCATACTCTGTCTTAAAAGTATGGTTTTCCTCCCAATACTTCTGCCACTTTTTTTCAATATCTTGGGCTACATATTTTTCGTTCATGTAGGGCCTCCTAAACAATGGCAATCTTAACAATTTGCCGTTTTCTAATTAATATTTTTATTTTACTACTTACTATGAAAGCAGTCAAACTCTAGCGTTTTACGACTTTTATCGATTCCTGTTCCAAGCGTTTCTTTTCCGCTTTAGCCTTAGCCGCTTCTTCCTTTGCTTTACGCTTTGCCTCTTTCTTAGCAGCTTTTTCCTTCGCCTTTTTTTCTAAACGTTGTTTGTAAGCATCTACCTTCGATAATGATTTCTCCTCTGTTTTTACCGGTTCATTAACTATAGCATCAGCAGATTTAGGTACACCTTTTCCCAAATCTCTTTGCTGAATCATGGCAATGGTTGATTCATCTTCAAAACCTTTACGCCATGCCGCAAAACCGCCCAAGTTCATGTCTTTGATAAGATCCAACTTAAATCCTAATGAGGTATTATCTTCAAACCAGATACGATCATGACTGCCGCCTCTAGGAATCGATAAATAATACAGTTTTAACTGGTCATCCCATTGCATTTGATCTTTATATGTGGAAAAATATTGCGCTGAATTTCGCATAGGTAAGGTTTCAGCCTTGGCATATCCGTTTGTATCTCGCCATAGGCGCATATAAAACGGAATGCCGAGTACAAGCTTGTTTGCCGGTACTTCATGAATCATTTTTTCCACATTTTTCCGCACCCATGGATAACTTGATACAGGTCCGGCAAAGGTACTTTTTGCCCACGTTTCATCATATGCCATAAGAACCACATAATCTACCGTATCGGCATAAGCCTTGCGATCATAGACCAAAGACCATTCAGGGCTGTTAGAATAACCGGTTACATCAATGGATGATTTAATATTATACTGATGTAGATACCCCGACAAATACGCTACGAATTTGGTCAATCTCTCCCGGTCGACATAATTGATATTTTCAAAATCAAAATTATATCCGTCAAAACCATATATATAAGCATATTGTACGAGGTTATGGGCATATTTTTTCCATAATGCTTCATTTGCCAAAATACCGCTCGTAAAGCCCGGATCAAATCGATTCGTAATCAATGGCCAGACGTGATAGCCATTCTTTTTATAAGCTTTCACATAGTCGACACTTACATTAGGACTCGATTCGATACCTGTACTATGTAGTTTAAACCAACTCGGTGAAATGATATTATCTCCACTGGTATTAAGTTTTGTTCTATACGGAGCCCCTTCCGTAGGCCACGGATCGAAAGCCCAAGCTAACGGTGTTTGTAATGTATACGATTCCTTAACATCTGTCGTATCAGCACCGGGACTCAAAGTAATACCGTCCTGATTTTTCGTATAGCTGACACCCAACATCGCTGCACCGGATTCGATATCCACATAATTAGATCCGTTAACCTTTGTTACCGGTAATTTAACGGGTTCCCCCACATTAAAAGGATTGATAAAGATCGTGTTACCTCTTAGTTCCAATTGTGGTACATAAACTGTATAGGATGTTTTATATTGATTCGTCTCATAACGACGTGTAGTAGTATTCAAATACTGATCCAGCGGTACCAAAACCTCCGCTTGCACTGCAGTAGTAGCTAATGCGGACAATACCAATGCTGTTAATGATTGAATAATTTTAGATTTACGGAACATTGAATCTCCTAACTCTAGTCTCTTTCAAAGAGCATAATAACAATTCTTATATTATACCATATTTGTTTAGATTCACAGACATATGTTGTCATCAGCACATATGTACACTATAATTTAAATTGTATATTTTAAAAAATATAATAACGATAAAGGTATAAGGAGATTTATATGCATCAATATCTATTTTTTATTGGGGATTTCCCGATCAGAGCCTATGGAACCATGTTAGCATTAGCCATCTTATGCGGAGCCTCTGTAGCCTATGTTTTACTAAAAAAAGACGGCCGCGGCTGGCATGAACACATCGTGGATTTTTCAATTACCGTCGCCGTTGCGGGACTCATCGGGGCACGTCTCTGGGATGTATTTTTCTTCGATTGGGATTATTACGGAAATCACCTATTGGAAATCCCCTTCGTTTGGCAAGGCGGCATGGCTATTCAGGGCGGTGTTGTTCTCGGTACGATTGCCGGTTACTGGTATTTACGAAAGAATAATATCGATTTCTGGGCCTTCGCGGATATTTTTGCGCCGGCCCTCATCTTAGCACAGTCCGTGGGACGCATGGCTAACCTGTTAAACGGCGATGCCTTCGGACATCCTACAGGAGGAAATTTCGGTATTATTTATCCTGAAAGCACCCTTGCTTATCGCACATACGGTAATCAACCATTATGGCCTGCAGAAGTATGGGAAGGACAAATCGATATTCTCATCTTTGTAGCGCTGCTGTTATTCAGCTCGTTTAAACATGCTAAAGGACAAGTATTCATACTGTACGCCATCCTGTATTCAAGTGCACGTTTCTGCCTGGAATTCTTACGCGGTGATTATGTAGATTTAACGCTCGGTCTTAAATCGGCACAAATGACGAGTGTCATCGTTATCGTCATCGGTATCATTCTCTTCATCTATCTGGGATATTTGGAGAAAAAACAATTATTGGCTACCGAAACAGTTACAGTACAAAACACGAAGAAACATAAAAGAAAATAATGACAATAAGCCCCTCCGACGGTAACGTAATATTACCGTCGGAGGGGCTTTGTTTTTCTGTTATCTACAAAATATACTGTGATAAATCCTGATCTTCAACCAACGTATTTAATCGATCCTCAACCATAGCGGCCGTAATGGTTACCTCTACCGGTTCAGGTGCCGGTGCATTGTAGGAAACATCCTGTAACAGGTTTTCCAAAATAGTATGCAATCTGCGAGCACCGATATCCTCCGTTTCATTATTGACACGATATGCCAACTCGGCAATCTTATCGATAGATTCATCGGTAAAATGAACCGTTACATTATCAGCCTGTAATAACATATAGTATTGTTTTAACAACGCTTGTTGAGGTGTTGTCAAAATAGCCTTAAAGTCTTCCTTACTGAGGCTGTTCAATTCTACGCGAATAGGAAAACGACCTTGCAGCTCAGGAATTAAGTCGGACGGCTTCGACACATGGAATGCGCCGGCCGCAATAAACAAAATATGCTCCGTATTGACAGGGCCAAATTTTGTGGATACCATGGATCCTTCTACAATAGGTAAAATATCGCGCTGTACACCTTCACGGGATACGACGCCGCGTACATTTTCATTTCCCGCTGCGATTTTATCGAATTCATCGATAAAAATAATGCCTTCCCGTTCCGCCAATTTAATGGCTTCTTCGTGAACCTCATCCATATCAAGCATATCTTCCGCAATTTCCTCTGCAAAGATTGTTCGTGCATTTTTCACCGTAGTGGTCCGTTTTTTCGTACGTTTCGGCATCATGGCATTCAACATATCCTGAATGTTATTCGCCATATCCTCCTGACTCGTTCCGGCCCCGATACCGGCCACATTTTTCTGTTGATCCCGAACCTCTATTGTGATTTCCTTATCATCTAACAGTCCGCCGGAGATTTGCTTTAATAAGGTTTCCCGTTCGTCCGCCTTACTTTCAGTCTTTATATCAGCCTTAGACTCAGACTTCTCCTCATTATTATTAAACAGCATTTCCAACGGATTAGTAAATTTCTTTGCCCCTCCGGATGAGGGCAATAAAATATCTACCAAACGTTGATTAGCAAGCCTGGTCGCCTTTACATGATTCTTTGTCTTTTTATCTTCTTTCACCATACGAATGGAGTTTAATAAAAGGTCTCTAACCATGGATTCAACATCTCGACCTACATAGCCGACTTCTGTATATTTTGTGGCCTCTACCTTTACAAAGGGAGCATGCATGATTTTAGCCAAACGACGAGCTAATTCCGTTTTACCGACACCGGTAGGTCCGATTAGAAGAATATTTTTCGGTACGTATTCATCGCGGACCTCTTCCGGCAACTGTTTTGCGCGCCACCTGTTTCGAAGGGCGATAGCCACCATTTTTTTTGCCTCTTTTTGTCCGATAATATATTTATCCAACTCGGCAACGATTTGTTTTGGGGTATAATTGTCTTTCATATTATGCCTCCAATTCTTCTACAATGACATTATGATTTGTATATACACAGAGATCCGCTGCAATATGCAGGGATTTTTCCGCAATATCCCGAGCTGACAGTTCCGTACTCTCCGCCAATGCACGAGCCGCCGCTAATGCGTAATTTCCGCCTGAGCCGATAGCACAAATACCATCATCAGGCTCAATAACCTCGCCATTACCGGAAAGAAGTAAAATTGTTTCTCCGTCAGACACAAGTAATAAAGCCTCCAGATTGCGCATCATCTTATCACTGCGCCAATCTTTAGCAAGTTCTACGGCACTGCGCAATAAATTCCCGTTATAACTGTTTAATTTTGCTTCGAACTTATCAAACAAACTAAAAGCATCCGCAACGGAACCGGCAAAGCCCGTAACGATTTTACCGTTGTAGATACGACGTACCTTTTTAGCCGTATTCTTCATCACAACGGCTTGTCCAAACGTTACTTGACCGTCACCGGCGATGGCAACCGTATTACCGCGCTTTACAGCGCATATTGTAGTGGAATGAAATTCAGACATTCTAAACCTCCCCAATAGCATGATAAGGCTCGAAGAATCATATTCACAAGCCTTATCATATAGTATTAAATTTGTTCCCGTTCTTTCAATAGTGATAATTCATCAAGAGCACGGCCTGCAATAAGAGCATTCTTCTCTTTTTTCTTGCGAATTCTCTCCGGCCATGATTCCATTATACCAAAATTTATATTCATCGGCTGAAAATTTGAACCTTCATAATTTGAAATATATTGGCTCAGTGCTCCGCAAGCCGTAGTCCTCGGAAATTCTATAAACGGACGTTCCGAAATATATCGTTCAACCTGAATCCCTACCATTAACCCGCTGGCAGCAGATTCCAAGTAGCCTTCAACACCCGTCATTTGCCCTGCAAAGAACAACCTCGGTTCTTTTTTCAATTGAAAAGCATGGTTCAATAACTCCGGCGAATTGATATATGTGTTGCGATGCATTACACCATACCGAACGAACTCCGCATTTTCAAGTCCCGGAATCATGCCGAATACACGTTTCTGCTCACCCCATTTCAAATGAGTCTGAAAGCCGACCAGATTGAACATGGTGCCTTCCTTATTCTCCTTACGCAATTGTACAACCGCATACGATTCCGCATTTGTTCTCTTATCTATAAGACCTACAGGCTTTAATGGACCGTAACGCAATGTATCTTCGCCGCGGCTCGCCATGATTTCTACAGGCATACATCCTTCAAAATATATTTCCTTTTCAAAGTCTTTCGTCTGTACCGCATCAGCCGTGATCAATTCATGCCAGAACGCTTTGTATTCTTCTTCTGTCATAGGACAGTTAAGATAGTCCGCATCACCTTTATCATATCGGGAGGCCGCAAAAACCTTATCGTAATTTAAGGATTCAGCCGTCACGATCGGTGCCGCCGCATCATAGAAATAGAATCCCGTTTCACCGGTAAGTGTTTTTATCTTATCACCCAATGCTTCAGATGTAAGTGGACCCGATGCAAAGATTACAGTCCCCTCTGACGGAATCTCTGTAACTTCCTCATGATGGACCGTAATATTCGGGTGAGCTTTTATCTTTCGAGTCACCATTTCACTGAATAAATGACGATCCACCGCCAAAGCCCCTCCCGCGGGAACAGCCGTAGCATCGGCGCATTCCATAATGAGAGACCCTAAACGACGCATCTCCTCCTTTAAAAGACCTACGGCGTTCTCGATATTACCTGCCCGTAGCGAATTACTGCATACGAGTTCGGCGAATTGATCCGTCTGATGAGCAGGCGAACTTTTATGTGGACGCATTTCATATAGCTCCACATGAACGCCGCGATTAGCTAACTGCCAGGCCGCCTCGGAACCGGCGAGTCCGGCACCGATGACGATGACATATTTTGTATTCAATAGTTATTCCTCTATAGCGCTACCCGCAACGGAGCTTTTTATTTAGACTCCTCAGCAACGGGTTCACTCTTTTTCTTTCTAGTTTTCTTAGGCGGACGTGTAGGACATGACTCATTAGAACAGAATTTTTTTATCGTTCCGTTCTTATACGTTTTTTCAACAATAATTGATCCGCATGTATCACAAAAGTCATGTGTCGGTTTATCCCACAGTGTAAAATCGCATTGTGGATATCGATTACAGCCGTAAAACAAACGACCCCTGCGAGACTTGCGTTCTACGATTTCCCCTTCTTTACACTTAGGACAGGTTACACCGGTCCCTACGGTGATAGGTTTTGTATTCTTACACTCAGGGAAATTGGAACATGCTAAAAATTTACCGTAACGTCCGAATTTATAAACCATAGGACTACCGCAGACTTCACATGTTTCATCACTCTCCATAGATACGATTTCAACACGCTCCACATCATTGGCTTCCTCTAATTCTTTTGCAAAAACCCTATAAAAATCTGTTAATACCTTCAAATATGTATCTTTACCGGTTGCGATGGCATCAAGCTCTTCTTCCAAATCACGGGTAAAACCGGTATTGATGATTTTTTCAAAATAGGCAATTAAAAAGTCTACCACGACAAAGCCCAGCTCTGTCGGAACAAACTGTTTGTTTGTATTTTCCACATAGTTGCGGCTCACAATCGTATCCAGAATCGGAGCATAGGTACTAGGACGTCCGATGCCGAGTTCTTCCAAAGTTTTGATGAGGCTCGCTTCCGAGTATCGTGGAGGTGGCTGTGTAAAATGCTGCTCAGGCAATACTTCAACGGTATGAACCACATCATTCTTCTTAAGTGCCGGCAATTGTGGAGATTCATCTTTTTTAGAGTCTTCATAAACGACACTGAACCCGGGGAACAATACACGGGTCCCCGTCGCTTTAAATGTATATTCATCATGAACTGAAAGCTCAACCGTTGTAGACTCATTCTGTTGGGGTGCCATTTGGCTTGCCATGAATCGATTCCAGATTAATGTATACAACTTGAGTTCATCACGACTTAAGAACGGTTCCACCATTTTAGGTGTCAACTCAAGAGAGGTCGGACGAATCGCCTCATGCGCATCCTGAGCGGAACCTTTTGAGCCGTATACATTAGGACGGGATGGATAATATTCATCACCATATGTACGAATAATAAAGTCCTTCGCCGCTACCTGCATTTCCTTGGAAATGCGCGTAGAATCCGTACGCATATAAGTGATCAGACCTACATGACCGTATGAGCCGATTTCCAAACCTTCATAAAGATGTTGTGCAATCATCATGGTCCTCTTAGCACCAAAAT
This sequence comes from Veillonella sp. AS16, assembly GCF_000517785.1. Taxonomy (NCBI): domain Bacteria; kingdom Bacillati; phylum Bacillota; class Negativicutes; order Veillonellales; family Veillonellaceae; genus Veillonella; species Veillonella sp. AS16. The sequence continues at coordinate 366,610 of NZ_AZYX01000007.1, forward strand.
TCAACTTACGCACACCATCCTGTTGTAATGTGGATGTCGTAAACGGAGGTGCCGCTTTACGAGAGCGCTTACGTTTCTCGATATTCGTCACCACCGCATCAGCATCGCCGATAGCATCAACCACGGATTGTGCTTGACCTTCAGCGGTGATATCGATTTTCTCACCTTTAATATGTGTTAACTCAGCTTTAAAGGACTCTTTCTTCGACGTCTCAAAATTGCCTTCAATACTCCAGTACTCTTGCGGAACAAAGGCTTGAATCTCACGTTCCCGCTCGCAAATAAGACGTACCGCTACGGACTGTACACGACCGGCACTGAGACCTTTACATACCTTTTTCCATAAAAGTGGACTTAATTTATACCCCACAATACGGTCCAATACACGTCTCGCCTGCTGAGCATCCACCATATTCATGTCGATGGTGCGCGGCGCATTAAGCGCATCCGCTACAGCGGATTTAGTAATTTCATTAAATGTGATACGACACGTAGATGTAGGATCAACATTTAAAATGTACGCTAAGTGCCAGGAAATGGCTTCACCTTCGCGGTCCGGGTCAGTCGCCAGTAAGACGGCACTGCTGTCATCGGCATAAGATATAAGTTCATCAATGACCTTTTTGCGGCTCACCAAATTGCTGTAACGAGGTGTAAAACCGTGTTCGATATCGATACCCATCTGCGATTTAGGCAAATCCCTTAAATGGCCCATACTGGCTTTTACCACATAATTAGGCCCTAAAAACTTTTCAATGGTTTTAGACTTAGCAGGTGATTCCACGATAACCAGAACTTTACCGTCAGGATTATATACACGTGGTTCACGCTGTTCAGGGGGCATCGACGTTTGTAATACGGACTTATCCCGTACAATTCCCACAGGTGTCAACGTTTCCTTACCGATTTTTCCTGTTATGGTAGTACCTGTGCTTTTAGATTTCTCTTTCTTCTTTTTCTCTGTACTTGCGCCAGCTGTTTTAGGCTCGCCAATAACGATTGATCGTTTAATGGACAAGTATATCACTCCTAGTAATATTAATATAGCCTCTCGGCGGATTATGCTCGATGGCACCTTCCAGTTCCAAGTCGAGCAATATAGGTTGTATTTGCTGTAATGGCATATGAGTTTCATGCAGTATATCACTGACGGTGATACATCTGTCAAACGGTATTACATCCAATACCTTACTCCTATTCAAATTACAGCTTAACACACCGCCCCCTTGTGTATCAACACTTTTACCATTATTTATAGATGTATCCGTATCTTGTGCTTGTGAAAGTTGACCCGTTACACTATCTCTCATTATCAGGCCGTATTCCTTTACGATATCCTCCACACCCGTCAATACATGAGCCCCTTGCCGTATAAGCCATTTATTCCCATCCGCCACATGATCCAATAAATTACAGGGGACGACAAATACATCCCGCCCTTCACTGTTGGCCATGTCAGCAGTGATTAAGGAGCCGCTGCTCGCACGCGCCTCGACAACGATAACGCCTTTACATAGACCGCTGATAATACGGTTACGGGCCGGAAAATGCTTGGCTGAAGGAGGCGTTCCCGGTGGATATTCGGACAGGAGCAGGCCCCCCTCTTGTAACATGCGATCAAATAATTTCGCATTATCACGGGGATAAGCGATATCAAGACCACATCCCATGACGATAATACCGTATCCATGTGCCGATAACGTGCCTTCATGGCTATGACAGTCGATACCTCTTGCCCCTCCGCTGACAATAACCGTTACATATTTAGATAATTCTTTACCGAGCATACGCGCCACATTTCGACCATATATGGAACATTTACGGGCACCCACAATACCGATTTTAGGAATACGGTCATCCAGTAGTGCCCGATTCCCTCTCATAAATACGATGGCCGGCGGATTGTAAATATGTCGAAGAATCTCCGGAAAATCCGCATCTAAATACGTAAGATACGACATATGATATTCCTGAATTTTATCATATATACTCTGCAATCGTTCATCCTTGGCATTAGCGGATATACAGTTTATATACCGTGTTGTCATTGATGTAAATGACTGCAGATTATTCGGATTCTTAACCGCTTCCCACGCATCATAAGGGCTTCCGAATTTTCTGATCAGTTCACGAATGTGTGCAGGGCCTATATAATATAAGCTTTGAAGCCCTGCTATATAAAAATTATCCTCATAAATTTTAGTCATAATCGCTCCTACTGTTCACTGCGAAACATCATCGCCTCAGATATGTGCTTTTCTTCCACCTCAGGATTTCCCTCTAAATCAGCAATAGTTCTCGACACTCTTAGAATCCTGTCAAAGGCACGACCGCTCATGTGAAAGCGTTCAAAAACAGTGCCGAGTACATGCCATGCGGAATCCGTCACATTACATAATTCTCGTATTGCTCTATGCGGTAATTGTCCGTTAGAGCTAAAAGGAAGTCCCTCATATCGTTTACCTTGTAATGCTACGGCCTCAACAACCTGATGACGCATGCTTTCACTATCCATGGAGGAATACGTCGTATCCAGCATATGTTCTAATGTAGGCCGCTCCACAGGAATATGTAGATCGATGCGATCCATGATCGGTCCCGACAGACGCCGCTGATAATTATGAATGTCCGTTTGAGAACATAAACATTCCTTATACGGATCATTGTAATATCCGCAAGGGCATGGATTAGCCGCAAAAATACAGATACAGTCGGCCGGATAGATATAATTTCCTTGCGACCGGTTAATCGTTATCGTCCTCGACTCCAGCGGTTGTCGAAGCGCCTCTATGACCTGCCGTTGAAATTCAGGGGCCTCATCCATAAAAAGAACACCGCCATGAGCCAAGGTGATCTCACCGGGCTTCCCTGAGATACCGCCGCCCACCATACTCGCTACTGTTGCCGTATGATGCGGATGCCTGAACGGTCTCGTTTTTACGAGCCCTTCATTACCAAGTAATCCCAATACATCCTGAATCCTACTCACTTCAACTATTTCAGACCATGACATGGGCTGCAGTATGGTGGGTAAACGCTCAGCCATCATCGTCTTCCCCGCACCGGGCGGTCCCACCATAATACAATGATGATGTCCTGCGGCACTGAGCATCATAGCGCGCTTACCTAAATCCTGTCCGCGCACATCTCCAAAATCAACAGCGTATTCTCCCATTACGGGCACATAGGATTCATCTGTATTTATAACGGGATTACAAATATCGTCCGACTGTGATTGACCGCCTTTGGCATGACTTTCAATTAAGGAAATAATCCCCTGCAGTGTAGTCTCACTATGAACCGTCAGATTAGGTATAGCCTCTAATGTATGCCCGTTAACAGGATTGGTATAGACTGTTCGGCAATTATTCTCCATTGCGGACAGAGCCATGGCAAGGGTTCCGTACGTTGTAAGAATCGTTCCGTCCAAAGCGAGTTCACCCATGCATATACACCGCTCGAACAGCGATTGTAAATTTTTCTTCCGTCCTTTAATCTGACCGGAGGCCAGGATGATACCTATGGCAATCGCTAAATCAAGGCCTGCACTGCTTTTTCGTATATTGGCAGGCGCTAAATTGACCACGATACGCCGCATGGGAAATTCATAACCGCTGTTTTTTATAGCTGCCCGCACACGTTCGCGTGCTTCCTTTACGGACTGATTCGGCAATCCGACGATATCCAATACGGGCAGTCCCTGTGAAATATCGACCTCAACCGTTATGACACATCCTTCGATACCGTGCAGCGTTGCTCCATATAGTTTTGCATACATAACCGTACCTCTCTTAAAAACATTGCGGTAAATAATGAATGGAACTTTGAAAGTCTTCATGCAGATACACTTCGATGACATCAAAAGAAATCTCTTTCCAGCGCCGTTTCTTTTGATATAAATCGTATAAGTACAGCATGGCAGCTCGTTTTATATGCTTCTGCTTTTTCTTTGATACCGCCTCACGCGCCAAGCCGAACTGCACGCCGCGACGCGCCTTTATTTCGATAAAATGATAGACTAAATCCTTTTTAGCAATAATATCGATTTCTCCCAATTTTGTACGGTAGTTCGTTTCCACAATGGACAGTCCCATCTTTTCTACATAAGAAACAGCTACGCGCTCTCCCCATTCACCGAGGGCTTTTGAATCGAGTTCATTGAATGACTTACCGGTACTCATCGTTTGCATATAGCCTCCTCAATCATTAACAACAATCACAGTGACGTATTAAAAATTCATCATAATGGATCAAATGTGCCATTATCAGCCGTTGTATATTTATATGTGTAGCGTAGAATGATTGGCTCATAAAGTAAATAGAAAAGAGGTTCCCAATAGTCACACAGGTGACCATCAGGAACCTCTATACGGATTTAAACTATATACAATTTTAATTTATAAATCTATTCTTTCACCCAGCCTACAATTGATTTTATAGGCTCAAAACTTTTGCGATGAAGCGGTGTCACACCTTGCTGTTCCACGGCTTCTTTGTGCAGTTCAGTGTAATAACCCTTGTGAATACCGAAACCATACCCCGGGTATTCCGCGTCTAAACTCTTCATATACCGATCGCGTGTAACCTTAGCAATAATCGATGCGGCCGCAATATTAGCGCTCTTGCTGTCCCCTTTGATAATAGACTCTACGGGAACAGTTAAATCAGGCAACTTCATGGCATCGACCACTACGGCCTCGGCCGGTACCGATAATGTGCGAACAGCTTCATACATGGCCTGACGGGTCGCTTCATAAATATTGAGTTCATCAATCTTTTCCGGACCATAAGAAACACAGCTTACCGCCACAGCCTCTTTCATGATGATATCATATAAAGCCTCACGTTTCTCTTCGGTTAACTTTTTCGAATCATTAAGGCCGGGAATAAGTGTCATCGGCGGCAATATGACCGCCGCTACCGTCACAGGTCCCGCTATAGGCCCCCGTCCAACCTCATCCACACCGGCAACATGATATAAATCCTGATCATAGAATATGCCTTCATAATCATACATTCCCATGAGGCGTTGCTGTTCTTGCAGCTCTTTCTCCTGGCGCTTAATATAAGCCGCGGCCAACTTCTGCACGGAACTGCGTGAGTCCGCTTGAGCTAGCGGTAAAATATCCAAAGCTTTATCTGTTTCAAAAAGCGCCTTAATATCCTGTACTTTTAAATCCGATAATTCTATCTTATCCATTACGGGACCCCTCATTATCATCAGCATAATACGGTTCTTCATCGACCCTGTCCAGGGTAATCACGCCGAGTTTTCCGTTACGATAATCCTGTAGTATGATTCGACGTGCCTTATCAAAATCGACGATGCCGCCGCTTACAAGACATCCGCGACGACGACCGATACTTTCAAGAATCATATCAACATCTGTCATCTCAGTCTCTTTTAATTTATAGCGCTCAACTAAAATCTGAGGCCCATTAGTTAAAAGATGTGTAATAAGTTGCTTGATGACATGCTCTAAATCATATACATCATCGGATATGGCCCCTGTCATGGCCAGACGAGCCGCCGCGCGCTGATCCTCGAGTTTTGGCCATAATACACCGGGTGTATCTAAGAGTTCCAGATTTTTACCGATTTTAACCCATTGTTGCCCCCGAGTGTGCCCCGCCTTATTAGCTGTTCTTGTAGCGGCAGAGCCGGCCAATGAATTTATCAATGTAGACTTACCGACATTAGGAATACCCAAAATAATGGTTCGCACGGAACGACTTCGAATCCCCTTCGCCATCCAGCGATCAATGATAGGTTTACTGAGACGTTCCACTGTAGATAAGAGTTTCTTATTTCCCTTTCCTGACTTGGAATCAATAGAAAGTACGGTAATACCCTTATTCATAAAAAACTCGGTCCATTCCTTTGTCGCTTTCGGGTCTGCCAGATCTGCCTTATTCAATAGTACGATGTGCGGCTTCTGTCCGATTAATTCGATAATAACGGGATTGGCACTAGACCTCGGAATACGTGCATCAAGCAGCTCGATAACTACATCTACCTTTTTGATATACTCGGTAATCATTCGGGTGGCTTTCGCCATATGCCCGGGAAACCAATGCACGATAGGTGAATCTGCCATAGTATATCCTTTCTATTTCCACATATTAAATCAAATGTGATTATCAAAATATTTCAATATTTACATATATGATTACTATATCGTAAAAATCATTCATATTAACTATATTGTATATTAGCTGTATCTTAAATATATAGCATATTCGATATTTCATCAAACAAAATGCCTAAATGTCATAAGTTAGACAAAAATAAAAGGCTGCCATCGGCAGCCTTTTAAGAACATTAGCGTTTTTCGCGAATACGAGCAGCTTTACCAGTAAGGTTACGTAAGTAGTACAATTTAGCACGACGAACAACACCACGACGCATAACTTCGATTTTAGCTAAACGTGGGCTGTGAAGTGGGAATGTACGTTCTACACCTACACCGGATGCAATACGACGAACTGTGAAAGTTTCACGAACGCCACCATTTTGACGTTTGATTACCAGGCCTTCAAAAACCTGGATACGTTCACGGCTACCTTCCACTACTTTTACGTGTACACGCACGGTGTCACCGGAGCGGAATGTAGGAATGTCTGTACGTAATTGTTCCTGTTCGAGTACGTTAATAATGTTCATTGTTTCCTCCTGTTTGCAGACATTCAATACCTACACCTTATAGGCAGCGGACTGTCTCAAATTAACAGAACAATAATACCATATAACAGGACCTTTAATCAAGTATTTTCTATATAAAAAATTATACTATATCATTTAGATTTCATAATGGAGTCTATTTAGAAAGTTTCTGTAACAGCCTGAACAATTCATCCTTTTCAACATCGCTCAATTCGGAAAATATATGTTTTAGGTAATCCTCGTAGGATGACGACAAATCTTTACCCAATTTTTCTCCTTTGGAAGTGAGACCTATAATGGATACTCTCTTATCCATGAAGTCGATATGTTTAGTTACATATCCTTGCTCAATGAGAATATCCAGTTGTTCCGAAACCGTGGCCGGCCTCATATCAAGAGCGTTAACAAGATCTTTTTGCGATGCTCCCTGACCTCTCATGTATAGCTCTATGAGAATCCGTTGACGCGAATTTTCTTTACCACTTGGCACCTTTCGTAAGGCTTTATATAATTCAACCTCTGTAATCATAAGATTTCTCCTTACAACTTTGTATACTATTTGTATTCGCCGTTACATTTTAAAATCCTGCATAGATTACAAATTTCATATGAATTATAACTTTCAATCTGTATTGTGCAATCCTGTAAAAGTACACAGCTAAAAAGGACGAGTCGCAACAACTCGTCCTTTCACCATTCTATTTCAATGCGCTAATATCGCCGATAATAGCCATCACATTATAAGCTAACCGAAGTAATTGCAAACGATTGTTTTTAATTGCTTCATCTTTATCCATAACCATCACATCTTCAAAAAATGTATTGATTGCAGGAACCAGCATAGCCGGTACGGCAACAACGGCATCATAATCATGAGCATCCCATGCAGCAAGACTGGCTTCATATGCTTTAGAAGCCGCCTCAAACAATGCTTTTTCCGCATCTTCCTTAAGGAGCGACGCGTTAACGGACTCATATGTCACATCTTTCACCAAATTATACATGCGTGTGTAAGCTTGAACAAGTTCAACATCTTCGTCGATACGGTTTGCAAGCAATGCATTTACAAGGCCTTCCGCATCTGCCACAGACAATTCGTTGTTAGATAACAGTAAATCGATAACATGATGCGGTACTTCACGATCAAGAAAAATATTTTTCAAACGGAGAGTAAAGAACTCCTCAACCTGACCAAGCAATTCATCCTGTTTATCATCCGGCACGTTAAGCAATTTCATAGATGCTTTAAAGATAGGACGCAAACTGATATTCCAGTCACTGCCCAGTAAAATATTCAAGATACCGATAGTTTGACGACGCAACGCATATGGATCCTGAGAACCTGTAGGAATCAAGCCGCGACTGAAAGTAGCAACGATATTATCCACTTTATCAATAATGGATAATACTTTGCCGGCTTCGGTTTGAGGCAATACATCACCTGCAAAACGCGGTAAATATTGTTCAAAAATAGCTTCCGCTACGTCTTCTGATTCACCATCAAGTAGCGCATATTCCTTACCCATAACACCTTGTAATTCGGTAAATTCTGTAACCATACCCGTAGTAAGGTCCGTTTTTGCAAGCGTGGTAGCTCGTTCCAACACAACCGCTGCATCTTCATGCAAATCGCATTCTTCACCGAAAATACGACCTAATTCCAACAATCGTTCCGTTTTATCCGCTAAATTGCCAAGACCTTCCTGGAATACGATTTTAGTCAAACCATCTTGATGCTCGATAAGAGGTTTCTTGCGATCTTCGTTGAAGAAGAATTTAGCATCATCTAAACGAGCGCGCAATACGCGTTCATTACCGGCCTGAACCACTTCGATGGAATGATCGGAGCCGTTACGAACTGTTAAGAACATTGGCAACAATTTGCCTTCTTGGTCAACCAATGGGAAATAACGTTGATGGTCTTTCATTGGTGTAATGATAGCTGCATCTGGAAGTGCCAAGTAGGACTCTTCAAAGCCACCACACAATGCTGTAGGCCACTCAACGAGATAGTTGATTTCTTCTAACAAATCATCATCCCAAACGATGGATGCCTTATTAGAAGCCGCAATATCATGTAATTGTTTGGAGATCAATTCACGACGTGCGTCTTGATCAACCATAACAAAGTTTTCTTTTAATGTATCTACATAGGATGCTGCATTTTTGATAGTGAATTCATCAGCCCCTAAGAATCGATGACCACGTGTTACATTGCCTGATTTTACAGTAGCAAATTCTACAGGAATTACTTCTTCATCAAGTAATGCTACAAGCCAACGTACAGGACGTACGAATTTAGCATCTAAATTGCCCCAATGCATGGATTTAGGGAAATTAAGACCTGTAATTAATTGTGGCAACATGTCTGTGACGATATCTTTTGCAGATACGCCAGCAGTTTTAGTTTCAGCGTAAATATAGCCGTCTTCTACAACAAGATCAGCTACATCAAGACCTTTACCACGAGCGAAACCGATAGCAGCCTTTGTAGCATTACCGTCAGCATCATAAGCGATGGAGGCGGAAGGACCTTTATGACGTTCGCTGATTTCAGCAGATGTATCGGCAAGGCCTTTCACGATAAGAGCCAAACGACGAGGTGTACCGTATGTTGCGATGCTTTCAAAAGGAAGATGGGCATCATTTAATTTTGTTTCGGCCAATTGTTTCAATTGACCTAAGATATTTGGCATAAAGCCGGCAGGAATTTCTTCTGCACCGATTTCAAACAATAAATCCTTTGCCATCTTATTTATCTCCTTTCAAAAGCGGGAATCCCAATTCTTCGCGTTTAGCGAGGTATTGTTGTGCACAAATACGCGCTAACGCACGTACACGGCCGATGAAAGCAGTACGTTCGCTGATGGAAATAGCGCCACGGGAATCGAGCAGATTAAACGTATGAGAACATTTCAGCACATAATCATAAGCAGGCAGAACATAACCGGCTTCGCATACGCGTTTTGCTTCTGCTTCGTACATATCAAACAATTTGAAAAGCATATCTGTATCTGCTAATTCGAAGTTGTAAACGGATTGTTCAACTTCGTTGGCATGCCATACATCGCCATAGGTTACATTGTCATTCCATTTAAGATCATATACGTTTTCAACGCCTTGAATATACATAGCCAGACGTTCTAAACCGTATGTAATCTCTACGGAAACTGGTTTACAGTCGATGGAACCGACCTGTTGGAAATATGTGAACTGAGTTACTTCCATACCGTCGAGCCATACTTCCCAGCCAAGGCCCCAAGCGCCCAATGTTGGAGATTCCCAGTTGTCCTCTACGAAACGGATATCATGATCCTCAGCATGAATTCCCAATGTAGCTAAGGATTGTAAATACAATTCTTGGATATTATCAGGTGACGGCTTCACGATAACTTGGAATTGATGATGTTGAAACAGACGATTAGGGTTGTCACCATAACGACCGTCTGCCGGACGACGGGACGGCTCCACATAACATACGGCCCAAGGTTCAGGACCGATAGCATGCAAAAATGTTGCAGGATTCATTGTACCTGCACCCTTTTCGATGTCATATGGATTTTGAACGATACAACCTTGCTCGCTCCAGAATTTTTGTAGATTTAAAATAATCTCTTGAAATGTCATTGTTGCCTCCACTATACAATGCTTTCTGTGAAAACATTTTCGTTACAAACAAAAAAGTCCCTGTAACGAAAAACGTTACAGGGACGAGTATACCCGCGGTTCCACCCTATTTGGCTTGCGCCCTCTTTTTTCTATGTTGGCCTTTACTAACAGATACCTGCGTTCCTGCCAATGCTCTACAGCGCCTTCAACCAAATGTGAGCTTACACCGTCCTCACTCGCTAAAGAGGTTTACTACTCTGCTTCATCGCATATATTATACGTAATATTGTAACAATACAGAGGGATGAATGTCAATCTAATAACTTTTATACACATAATCAACATTTAAATACTACATTATCCAAATTCTATAATTTAACCATCATTCTTTAGAATGTACGCTTTACATCAACACCGACTAAATAAGCCGTTTTATCTTTCTTCTCAGTCATATTATGGAGTCTGGATACGCCAATTTTAGCGCCAAGGGACCAATTTTGAGATAGTTTACGATTGTGATCAAGCCATACATTGAGAGCCGTCGCATCAGTATTAACTTCACGATTTAACTGTAAATATTCCACATTAAGGGCTGTCAGGTTTGCCTTCTTATCCCAATGGCCAAGTCTAGCGTATAAACGATTACTGCTGTTGCCCATATAGTCGCCAATGATGTGACCTTTATGCACATAGCCATCACTATATGACCAATGAGAATACCACCAGTTACTTGTCTTGCCACCTTCTAAGCGAAGATTCCAATTGTGGTTTTTACCAATTTTCGGAACGTATACCCCTGCGGTCCACGCAATACGGGATGGACTCGGTATGAATCCTAATCCTGTCGCCTGATCCTCGCCATATACCATACCATATACTTCCATAGATGGTAATGTCCATTTTATATCATACCCGGCAATACTGTTCCACTTATCTTTGGAACGTACTGATTCATTTTTTCCCGTTAAGAAACGACCGTAATCAGATAAACTTAAATGACGACCTTCACCACCCATGATGGACGTCAAACTGGCACCCAATACAAGTCGTTTAGTCGGAGACACCTCAATGCGGGCGCCGAAAAAGTCCGGATGCTTAACATCGCTTCTATCATCCGATAATTTTGCATATACGAATGTAGGTTTTACAGATCGCAAAAATCTAAATGTGCCACCTATTTTTACAGGGTTAATTGTCGTCACTTTCACACCGGTTAAAGCATTCATATTATTGGACAAATTAAGGGATGATTGATACATCGGGCCCCACCAGAGTTCATCTTTACCTGCTTGAACCTCTACGGCCCCGATATGTGTTTTAACATAGCCGTTAATAAGTCGTGCACTGTTATTTCCGGCAAATAAATCGGTACGAGGCGTCACAGCATACGCCACATGATTACCGGCGGTACCGCGAATATTCATTTCGCCACTTACCGTAGTACCACGATTATACGTATATCCGTTATTATTTCCATTTAACGGTTGATATGTACTGGCGGTACGAGTCCAACCACCTTGATTTTGATTATAGGCCGGTGAATTGGTAGATGTTACCGATACTTTCACGGAATCAACAATAATCTTGGAATCCTGTTCACCGGTTGCCAAGGTCTGCATATCATCGGCATATTCAGATTCAAGATTATAAATCATGGATTGAATGAATTGAGGTGTATTACTGTCTACCTTACTATTAGCCTCTGCAATCCATTGGGCTACCTGTAAACGCGTATACGGTTTTGATGTCGGTAATGTATCAATATATCCTTGTGCATGCAAAGCATCAATCATATCGTAAGTTGTTGAACTGAGATTAATATTTGGCGATACGATTTGTGTCGCATAAACAGAACCAAATGACATAGTCATAATAGCAGCGGTAATCAATAATTTATTTGCTTTCACGGAATAACTCTCCTCACTATACTTAATTACACATAACGAACACACACACTTTAATGTAAAAAAAACTAAAATCTGATTAAAAAATTTCTATCAAATTCAAATCACTTTATTTTATCATAGTATTCAGAAAAATAACGCTGTTCAAGGGTTCACCAATCTCATGAGATGCATAGGCATATAAGAGTTTTTCCAGTTCGGTCCAAAGAGAACCGGAAAATTCCATCTGCAGCTCATCCCCCCATTGAAAGCTTAAAAGTATAGGTAATGCTTTTTTTACTGACGGAGATACACCCATCTGTGTTACAGTGTAAAGTTCCCGCCAGAAATCATCGGCATTTTGCCGATTCATAAAATAATGTGCCTTAGGCACAACACCGGCCAATGACAACAGTTGCCATCCCAGCATAATCGTTCCCAGTCGAACATTACGCTGTCGAATGGACTTTGAATAATTTACCACTACATCGAATACGTTGCGATCCGCATCATACAGCGCAAAAAGTTCCTGTATAAGTTCACTGGCCACTGCCGCATAAGCGATATTTTCAAGATTGGTATCTAACGACTCCACAACATAGGATCCGTCAATCTGTGTTACATTCACGTATTCCCCATAGGGAACAACTGTAATGTACATGGCGCTGAAAGGTCGTAAATAGGAACCGTTACGCATACTCTGCAGGCGTTTATGCGGTAACGATGCCCGTATGATACCTAAGCTCGGCGTGATGAAAGTAAAAACAGAATATAGCTTATACTTTTTTCGACTGATAACGATAGCCGGTGTATTGAAAGCTCCGCTAAGCTTCTTCATGCTCTTCTTCCACAGGTTCCTCTTCAGGAAGCGGCGTTACCTTGAGGCGCGAAATTCGATATCCCTGCATCTGTGTTACCTCGAAGGTATATCCGTTGGCATCTACCGTATCCCCTACGATTGGCGTGCGCTCCAACAAACCGAACACATATCCGCCGATAGTATCTGAATCGGAATCTTCAATCTCAATATTCATTATTTCTTCAACTTCGTCAACGAGAACCTTTCCGTCAAATTCAAATGACCCGTCCGCATACGACATGGTTGCCGGTAAATGAGGTTCATGCTCGTCCTGAATATCTCCGACCAGCTCCTCAATGATATCTTCAAGACCAACAAGGCCGACCATACCGCCATATTCGTCAACGACAACCGCTAAATAGATCCGGCGTGTACGCATATATTGCAACAAGGTAGACAACTTCATGACTTCGGGAACGGTTAAAATATCCCGCTTGATGTTCCTTAAATCCTTCTTCGCTTGGTTAGGACGCTCCATGAGGTCCTTAATATGAACGAGGCCGATGATGTGATCCTTATCCTCTACACACAAAGGATATCTCGTATGAACGGTCGACCGAATCACCTTCATCGCTTCATCATAGCCGTCCTCGACGAAGACACAGTCCACATCTTGTCGCGGTACCATAACCTCTTTAGCCATACGGTCCACAAAGTTAAATACATTATCGATGAGCTCCGATTCAACCTGGTCTAGTTGTCCTTCTTCATGACTGCGGGAAATCATCATGCGAATTTCCTCTTCCGTGTACACCAGATCAAGTTCTGTAAGATATTTTGTTTTATAAAACTTAAGAATAACCGTGGAAATCTTACCGGCAATCCAGATGAAAGGATATACTAGACGACCGGCAGCCACAACGATACGACTATATGTATTTACGTATTTTGTAGGGAAAGATAAACCTAACGCTTTCGGTACAATTTCACCGAAGATCAGCACGATAAGGCTGATAAACAGCAATAACAGAATATCCAACAGAAAATGCATCCACTCGGTCTGCACATTTAGAAAGGACATCAATCTATCCACTACATTGTCAAATACGAAAGTCCCCGTTCCAGCCAGAGCAAGAATAAAGAACAGAATTAAAAACTGGGTCGTATTCAAAAAGTATTCCGGATTTTGATATAACTTTAAGAGAAATTCCCTGTCCCTTTCTGCGAGAATATCCATATCCTCGACATGTTCTTTTCTGAGCCGAGCAAATGAAAACTTGGCAACCACAAAAAAGTTAATTAAAAATATACATAACAGACCGAATCCTAACGGTATCAGCCCATCTACATTATCCATGCAAAATCCTTTCCATATCATCACATGATGATATCACCGAACTTATAAATACGATTTTACTGCGATGTATGATTTCGTATTTTAATTACAGAACATTATATATAGAGTATATCAAAACAATCGATTATTGTTTATTATTTCTTATATCCTAATTCGGATAACATACCGGATTTATTGCGCCAGTCCTTTTTAACCTTAACCCAAAGGTCGAGATATACCTTTGTAGCCAACAACTTTTCCACATCAGCCCGTGCCTCTGCACCAAGTTGTTTCAAGAGCGCACCGCGTTTTCCGATAATAATGCCCTTTTGTGAGTCCCTTTCACAGTAAATGGTGGCACGTACATACATTGTACCATCGGGGCGCGTTTTCATTTCATCCACGTCTACGGCAATGGCATGAGGAATTTCATCGCGTGTCGCGAGCAGAATTTTTTCCCGCACAATATCGGAAATGATAAGCCGCTCCGGTTGGTCCGTAATCATATCCTCAGGGAAATATTGAGGGCCTTCGGGCAAGACTTCTTCCAGTACGCGCAAAACCTCGGACAAATTCTCCTTATCCTTTGCGGAAATAGGAATAACCCCTGCAAATGGATACGCATCCTGATAAGACACGATTGCCTCTAACAGTTCTTCTTTTTTTAATGTATCGATTTTATTTACCACTAAAAAGACAGGAACTGTAACGCGCTTTAGCTGTTCTATGATGAAATTATCTCCTGGGCCGCGTTTTTCATTGCCGGCCACCACGAAGAGGACCGCTTCCGTTTCCTTTAATGATTCGATGGCCGCATCCACCATGAATTCCCCCAGCTTATGCTTAGGCTTATGCACACCCGGCGTATCCATGAAGACGATTTGTTTCGATTTATCCGTATATACGCAGATGATGCGATTACGCGTCGTTTGCGCCTTATCGGAAACGATGGCAATCTTATCACCTATAAGGGCATTTATAAGGGTAGATTTTCCCACATTAGGACGGCCTACAACGGCTACGAAGCCCGATTTAAAATGTTCATTCTTATTCATTGTATGGTGCATCCTCCCGCACATAACCGAGATTACCGAGAACGAATTCCTCCTCCGTTCTCATTTCCTTTTTGTCCTCATCATTCATATGATCATAACCTAAAATATGCAGACAACTATGAGTCGTTAAGTACGCCAGTTCCCTCTCAAAGCTGTGACCGTATTCGATAGCCTGTTCACGGGCACGCTCCAGAGAGATAATCATATCACCCAATAAATGATGCTCCTCTTCACTACCTTCATAGTCATCCCCCTCATTAAGGGCGAAAGAGAGAACATCCGTCGGCCTATCAATACCTCGATATTGATTATTAAGTTCATGAATCTTCGCATTATTACAGAGGAGAATACTCATCTCATCCTCTTCAAGACCATAAACGCGACTCACTTCATCACATACCTTGCGGATAATCGCCTCAATCCGTGAATCTTGTTCTATATCTTCGTCATAGCTGATATGTATATACATACTTATTCTTTCACCATACCCTTATTAGCATCTTGAACCGGAATTACTTTAGCTGCATCCCGAGTTGACTTCTGTTCATGATAGGCGTCGTAGGCTTTCACAATACGTCCTACCAAATCATGGCGCACCACATCCTGATCACTAAAGTAAACCATATTGATACCCGGCACATGGCGCAATACCTTTTCCGCCTCACCGAGGCCCGACACAACCCGTGGCGGTAAGTCGATTTGTGTTTTATCACCGTTGACCACCATTTTAGAATTGTTCCCTAAACGGGTCAGAAACATTTTCATCTGTTCCGCCGTCGTATTTTGAGCCTCATCTAAAATGACGAAAGCATTTTCAAGCGTGCGTCCGCGCATATAAGCAAGAGGTGCCACTTCGATGGTGCCGCGCTCCATAAATCGTTGCACCTGTTCGATTCCGAACATTTCATGCAAGGCATCATATAAAGGACGTAAATACGGATCCACCTTATCTTGCAATTCACCGGGCAGAAAGCCGAGCCGTTCACCGGCTTCGACGGCAGGACGAGTCAATATGATTTTATCCACATTGCGGTTCTTTAAATAAAAGGCCGCCAAAGCCACAGCCAGAAATGTTTTACCTGTACCGGCCGGACCGATACCAAATGTAATAGTATTCTTGCGGATACTGTCCACATAATATTTCTGACCTTCCGTCTTAGGCGTAATATTTTTACCGCGCATATTTACGGATAATGTATCCTCAAACATGGTATGTACCGCATCCGCTTTGCCATTAGCCACAAGCTTCGCCGCAATTCGCACTTGAGATTCCGTAATCGTACTGCCCTCTCGATAGAGAAACACGAGTTCCTCCAAGGTGCGATACAAAGCGGCCACTTGATCTTCGTCGCCTTTGATGACCACCGTATCGCCGCGAGCCACTACATCCGCCGTAATGACATCTAGCATCATATGCAGATAACGATTATGTTGACCTAAAATCGACTGAGCTAGGTCATATGTAGGAAATGTAAAGATTTGTTCGCTCATACAACCTCCTAATCTATAAACTGACGAACCGCCTTACCATTCAGATAATCACATAGATCACCTTGTCGGGCATCCAGTTCATCCATCTTATCATCTATTAAATCCTGTACACGCCACCATCCCATGGACCAATTGGTAAACAGGGTATTATCCTCCGGTGCACGTCCTACTAAACGCTGCAACACGATATCGGGATGCAGATGACGCACGAAATTAACCACGCGGTCAGCATACTCTTCGGCGCTGATCAAAGTAAATCGACCCTCCTGATACCATTTCGCCATCAGCGTATTCTTAACGATATACAAGGCATGTAATTTAACTTGATCGACCCCGAGGGCTGATAATATGCGAGCCCCTTCCACCGTATCCTGCATCGTATCCCACGGCAGATTAACAATCATATGAGCGGTCACATTAAATCCATACCGCTTAATCCGTAATACAGCATCGATAAATTGAGCTAGATCATGACCGCGATTAATCTTTTCCAATGTATCATAATTAACGGTTTGCAAACCCAGCTCGATATAAATATCCTTGTGAAAGCGGTCTCTGATATCGGCGAGAATATCCAGATATTCATCAGCAATACAATCAGGTCTCGTCGCAATGGCAATACCTACAGCCGCATCGATGCAGCCCTGCTCCATATAACTTTTGAAAGCGGCCAATTCCAAATAGGTATTACTGAAATTCTGGTAATAGGGAATAAATTTTTTCGCCTTGTACTTAGGACCGATATGCGCGATATTCTCCTCTAACTGCATTTTAACCGTCATAGTTGCGGGCAGATTTTCATACCCCGCACCGATTTCCCCGCAAAACGTGCATCCGCCTACACCGGCGGAACCGTCCCTGTTAGGACATGTGAGCGGTAAGGCGACAGGTAATTTATATACCTTTTCACCATATCGTTCCTTATAAAATTTTGATACCATACGATATCGCTTCGGTCTTGTCGTATCAGTCATGACACTCCTGTTTGTACACATTATCAATATTTTTTACAATTATACAATGGGATAAAAATTTAAAATTATCGATGTCACTTTATTAAGGCTCAACATGCGGTCGTATAAACGGCGGCACCTCTTTGTTAACATCGATGACAACCGTAAGCGGTTCATCCTGTATATTCCTAATGCCCAGTACGTTTGCCGTTTCTTTAGACATAGGCATTTCTACGTATTGTTGACGGATCTTGCGCCACTCCTTAAACGTGTAATTTGGAATATATTGAGATGCCAGTTCTTCATTACGCCAGAATGCCTCCCCTTCTTGTAAAAGCTCCTTCGTCTGCTTAGGCAGCCCTACTGCTTCACTACGAACCTTTCCGCGATAGCTCACCAATGTATCATATTGCAATAGTTCTGCAGCAATCATATCATTTCGATCAAGGAAAAATCTATAAAGAAACTCTATCTGGTCTATATCCTTCAGATTTACCTTATGGTGTCCGGCCGCAAGCCAGGCTTCAGTCATTTCCACAAAATATGTAAATGCATCAGCAGGACCATTGATCAATTTAGCCCCAATATATGAGAACACAGTCCTAAAGCGTTCGCTATTATAGAATCGTTCAAAGACGTCTTCAAAGTGCTTTAAAAATCGTACATCTTCATAAGGCAATACATGCGTACTCAACACCTCATAGGGTGCCAACGGGTCACTCACATAATGATATTCATCCATGCGACGTACACCGGAGCCTTTCAGCAATTTCAGAAAACCGATTTGCAACGCATGAGGCTGCAAGCTGAACAAATCATTGAAGGATTGCCCAAAGCGAGCTTTATCCTCATACGGTAACCCTACGATAAGATCCATGTGCACATGTGTACGGCCAGCCTCGATAATCGGCCGAATAGCGGTCTGAATATATGGCCAATCATTATAGCGGTTGATAGCGTCCAAGGTCTTCTTATGCGTACTCTGCACGCCCACTTCAATTTGAATCCGCCCCGGCGGTGTTTCACACAGGATACTTGTCTCCCATTCCGTCATGAGCTCCGGTTCCATTTCCAAATGGAAGTTCGTTTCCGTATCAGCATTTTTTATGAATTCCATCAGCGGTCTATGATGAGCCGGTGCACAATTAAAGGTGCGGTCCACAAATTTTACCTGCTTGACATTATGGTCGATGAACCATTGTAACTCTTTAAACGTTCTTTCCTGCGGAAAAAAGCGCACCGTATTTTTATTGCCCGACAAACAGTATTGGCAGGAAAACGGACAGCCACGAGACGATTCATAATAAATAATCTTATGCTCCAAATCGACCATATCCTCCTCTACATAAGGAAATGGAATAGTGCTGAGATCCTTAACCTCCACAGTTGTCGTAGATCCCATAAGAGCACCGGACACATGACGACCGCGTACGCCGGCAATAGGCTCCTCTAGGCCATCACGATTATCGGACAGTGCCCTAATCAGATGGTAAAAGGCTTCCTCCCCTTCCCCCTGCACAACGTAGTCTACAGAAGGACATCGCTCCAGAATTTCATCAGCTGTAAACGATACCTCGGGGCCGCCGAGGATAATTTTAATATTCGGACGCACGGCTTTCACCATGTCCACCACATGTAATGTCATCTCGATATTCCAGATATAGCATGCAAAACCGAGCACATCGATATTGCGTTCCGTTATATCGCTGAGAATATGTAAAACAGGCATATTAATAGTGTATTCCACTATATCGTATGCCTGTCCATGAGCCTTGCCATAGGCCTTAAGATAGCGTAAGGCCAAAGAAGAATGTATAAATTTTGAATTCAATGTCGATAAAACTACGTTCATATTTCCTCATCATCGAATGGCCTCGCCACCGTCTAGTCATAATATAATTATTATATCATTAAAAGAGACCAAAGATAAAGGAAATGATGGCCCCTATCAGGATGATAGCACCTACGACGGTAAAAATAAGACTACCGAAAATCACGATGACCGCAAAACCCACCGCAAGTATTAACAACAAGATGATGCGACTGAGCCAGTTTGAGCCTCCAAAGTGATATACTTTAACACGCGGACCGTATTGCTCATATCCTTCATAGTACGCTCGCTCCTGATCCGTAGCGGTCGGTGTAGATTCGACATGGACAGACTCACCTGCTTCATCGATGGTAACACCGTCAAAATCACGACGTTCATCATCCGACAAAACCCGTGTATTCGGTTCACTTTGTGTATATCCTGTAGAATCCGTATATTGCCCAGCATCTTGATGTATATTTTTCTCTCGTTTATCTGTTCTGTCAGTCATGATTATATCCTTTTTAGGTTACAAACATTAATAAATTTTATACAATGTATTATATCATAAAATGCTGATATACATGCAAAAACATCCTCTACTACACAGTCTATTAATACATAGCATGTGTATGTAGAGGATGTTATAACTGTTAAGCTGTATATCAAAAAACTATTCCAGATTAGTCCTTTAAGAATTTTTGAAGTAATTCATTAACCATACCGGGGTTGGCACGACCTTTGGATTCCTTCATAACCTGACCGACCAGGAAGCCGATAGCTTTACCGTTACCGCCTTTAAAATCGGCAACAGGTTGCGGATTATTGGCAATAACCTGCTTAACAATCTCTTCAATCGCACCGGTATCGGTAATTTGTACGAGCCCTTCTTCTTTAACGATCGTGTCCGCATCTTTACCTGATTCCCACATGGACACGATAACCTTTTTCGCAATCTTACCGGAAATTGTGCCCTTCTCAATAAGAGCAATCATACCGGCCAGATTTTCCGGACTTACCTTCGATTCAGCAAAAGTCAATCCGTTTTCATTGATCATCTTGGACAAATCGCCGAGCATCCAGTTGGATACCGTTTTAGGGTCCGCACCGGCCTGTACAGTCGCATCAAGATAATCTGCTGTCTTACGGGATACCGTGAGGATAATCGCATCTTCACGTGGTAATCCGTATTCAGATATGAAGCGGTTAATCTTGGCATCCTGCAACTCAGGCAATGCCTTACGAGCCGCTTCGATTTCTTCATCAGTGATGACAATCGGTACCAAATCGGGTTCCGGGAAATAGCGGTAATCATTTTCCGCATCCTTCTTGCGCATTCCCAATGTAATACCCTGAGCATCATCCCATGTACGCGTCTCCTGATCCACAGTACCGCCATCTTCAATCAACTGAGCCTGACGTAACGCTTCATACTCGATAGCTTTTTGAATACCCGTTAAAGAATTGACGTTCTTTGTTTCTGTACGTGTACCGAATTCAGTATCACCGCGAAGTCGTACGGATACGTTACAGTCACAACGAAGGGAGCCTTCCTCCATACGGCCGTCGGATACTTCCAGATATTGTAAAATAGAACGCAGTTTTTCAACGTACGCCTTTGCCTCCGCACCGGAACGAATATCAGGTTCCGATACGATTTCCAACAATGGTACACCTGTACGGTTATAGTCAACATTTGAGAAATTGGAATCGGAAATAGTATTCCCGCTATGAACGAGCTTGCCCGCATCCTCTTCCATATGGATACGCGTGATACCGATACGCTTTGTTTCACCGTCTACCTCGATATCCAGGTGCCCATTTAGACAGATCGGCAAGTCATATTGAGATGTCTGATAATTTTTAGGTAAATCCGGATAATAATAATTCTTGCGGTCAAATTTATTAAAGTGGAGGATATCGCAATTTAATGCTAAACCTACCTTAATAGCATATTCCACGACCTTTTTATTCAACACAGGCATAGCCCCAGGTAGACCTAGACACACCGGACATACATGTGTATTTTGGTCACCGCCGAATTCAGTGGTGCAACCACAGAAGATTTTAGATTTAGTCTTAAGCTCTGTATGAACCTCTAAACCGATGACCGTTTCATATTTACTGCTCATAGAGAAACCTCCCCTGTCGGTGCTACTAATTGACAATCCGGACGGGCTTGTTCAAATGTGAAAGCCGCGCGAAGCAATGTTTCTTCACCCATAGCAGGGCACAATAATTGTAGCCCAACCGGTAAATTATTGCTGCTCATACCCGCAGGAATACTGATACCCGGAATGCCCGCCAAGTTTGCCGGTACCGTACAGATATCCTCTAAGTACATAGCCAACGGATCATTTACCTTTTCACCGAACTTATATGCCGTATTTGGCGCCGTAGGTGTCAACAATACATCTACTTTGGAGAAAGCTTCATCCAGTTCGTTTTTTATCAAGCGACGTACTTTCAAGGCTTTCAAATAGTAGGCATCATAGTAACCGGAACTCAATACATATGTACCAAGGAGAATACGACGCTGTACCTCCTGACCGAAACCTTCGGTACGAGTTTTGGTGGACATATCTACCAAGTTATCCGCCGGTACGCGCATACCATAGCTTACGCCGTCATAACGAGCCAGGTTGGAACTTGCCTCAGCCAAAGCGATAATATAATACGCGGATAACGCATATTTAGAATTAGGTAATGAAACCTCAACGATTTCAGCACCTAATTTCTTGTATGTATCAATTGCCTCATCCATAGCCTTGAGAACATCGCTGTTTAGACCGTCCCCGAAGAATTCCTTAGGCACACCGATTTTAAGCTTAGTCACATCATTTACAAGGGCCTTCGTATAGTCTACACGCGCCCCAGGAATCGATGTGGAATCCTTCGCGTCATGCCCGGAAATAGCATTTAATACCAAGGCGGCATCCGTTACATCCCGCGTAACAGGTCCGATCTGATCCAAGGAGGACGCAAAGGCGATAAGCCCATAACGAGATACATTGCCGTAGGTAGGCTTCAAACCTACTACACCACAAAAAGATGCAGGTTGACGGATGGAACCGCCCGTATCGGAACCGAGAGCCCAAATTGCACTGCCACTGGAAACAGCAGCCGCACTACCGCCGGAAGATCCGCCCGGTACACAGTCATTATTCCAGGGATTAACCGTTTTAGCCAAAGCGGAATTTTCCGTAGATCCGCCCATAGCGAATTCATCCATATTCAATTTCCCGAGAATAACGGACTGATTCGCATCGAGACGTTCCACAACAGATGCATTATAAGGAGGCACGAAGTGCTCCAACATTTTAGATGCACACGTCGTCGTCTCTCCTTTTACACATATATTATCTTTCAGTGCGCCCGGAATCCCGGCCAATGGAGAAATTACTTCTCCTTTAGAGATAGCTTCATCTACAGCCTTCGCCATAGCGAGCGCCCGTTCATGAGAGTCGGAAAGATACGCATGTACAGTCGGTTCTACTTGTGCTTTATGAGCGATAACAGCCTTCGTCAATTCAACGGCACTGATTTCTTTATTCACTAATTTCTTATGTAATTCATGAATGGTTGCCACTGCAAAACCTCCTATTCCTGTACGACACGAGGTACCTTAAAGTACCCGTCCTCTGCTTCCGGCGCATTGGATAATGCTAAATCATGATCGAGAGACGGCTTTAATTCATCCTCTCTCAATACGTTCTGCAACGGTACGGCATGGGCCATCGGATCTACGCCATCTAGTTCCAATGCATTTAGTTCCGCAACATAAGACAAGATGTCGGACAATTCTTTTTCTATATGTGCCGTATGATCTTCTTTTACTTCTAATCGTGAAAGCAAGGCAATATTCTTAATTTCCTCTTGGCTGATTTTCATCGATACACATCCTTTCATATTGTATTATTATAATTCATATAGCTTACATTTTCAAAGGTGTTAACCGTTCCAAGGCCTTATGAGTTCCAGAAATTCATCTTCATTCATGACGCGAATTCCCAATTCATTAGCCTTCGTTAATTTGCTGCCGCTGTCTTCCCCTGCCACGACAAGTGTTGTTTTCTTCGAAACGGATCCGGTCACCTTCGCGCCGTGGGCCTCAAGGATTTTACCGGCTTCACTGCGGCCCATGGATTCCAATTTTCCCGTTAATACAACGATTTCTCCATCCATTTCATTACCTGCAGACTCAGCCACATCAACGGTCATCTTTAAACCGGCAGCCCGTAACCCTTCAATAATCTCTATATGCGAAGGATCTTCTCGATACTCTACAATACTGTCCGCCATGGTAGGCCCGATTTCCTCTACAGCAACAAGTTCATCCTTCGTAATCGTAAGAAACCTATCCATAGATTGGACCACATGAGCTATAGTAGCTGCCGCCTTTGCTCCGATGAGACGGATGCCCAAACCGTATAACACTCGATCAAGGCCTCGATTTTTAGAATCGGCGATAGCTTTCACCAGATTCTCCGCCGACTTCGTACCCATTCGTTCCAGCGTAACCAACTGATCCACAGTCAAATGATACAAATCAACTACATTGGTAATCAATTTTGCATTGATCAGATTTTCTATGATACTCGGCCCTAAGCCGTCTATATTCAAAGCGTCGCGTGATGCGAAATGAATAATTTGCTCCTTTTCAATGGCAGGACAGTGCTTATTTGTGCAGCGTACGGCCGCCTCCCCTTCACGTCGAACCGCAGGAAATGAGCATACGGGACATGTACTAGGAATCGTAAATTTAACCTCTGAACCGGTACGTTTTTCAGGTAACACACGGATAACCTCGGGAATGATTTCAGCAGCCTTGTGAATCATCACATGGTCTCCGATTCGGATATCTTTTTCATCGATAAAGTCCTGATTATGCAAGGTGACACGACTCACATTCGTGCCGGATACGAATACGGACTCCAATTCACCGGTCGGCGTGAGAACACCGGTTCGCCCCACATTAATCGTTATATCCTTAAGGACCGTTTCCACCTCTTCAGGAGGGTATTTATAAGCTGTAGCCCATTTCGGATCTTTTGCAGTACTACCTAATATCTCCTGGTCATCAAAACTATTGACCTTTATAACCATACCATCCGTATCATATGGTAACTCGTGACGCTTTTCTCTCCAATATTCAATGGTTTCAATAACTTCATCGATTGTCTTACATACGCGATAATGAGGATTAACGGAGAACTTAAAGTTCTCCAAACTGTGTAACAGTTCCTCTTGACTACGAATACCTGCACCTTCTTCAGAGCCGATTGCATAAGCGAAAAATGCAAGATTCCGACTGGCCGTAATCGCCGGATCCTGTTGACGCAGGGAACCTGCAGCGGCATTACGGGGATTTACAAAGGTTGGCAAGCCTTCCTCATCACGCTCCTCATTGATGCGTTTAAATTCACTATGAGGCATATACGCTTCACCGCGGATTTCTATGAAATCCGGTGCACTTTCAAGAGATAAGGGGATAGACTTGATGGTACGTACATTAGCCGTTACATCTTCACCGACACGGCCGTCACCACGAGTTACGGCACGTACAAACATACCGTGTTGATAATGTAAATTCACAGCGAGACCGTCAATTTTAAGCTCCACCACATAAGCGGACGGTTTATGCCCCAATTCCTTTTCTACACGCTGAGCGAATCCTCGTACTTCATCAGCATTAAAAACATTGGACAAACTCAACATGGGACGACCGTGGACAACCTTCTCAAAAGAGCCCTCCACCTTCATGCCTACACGCTGAGTCGGAGACGACGGCACAATATATTCGGGATGTGCAGTTTCCAAATCAACGAGCTCACGATATTTTGTATCATATTCATAATCACTCATTACAGGCGCGTCCTTCACATAGTACAAATACTGCGCATGAGTCAACTCTTTCTGTAATTCTTCTATTCTATCTTTCGGATTCATACTCTATCCTTTTATGTTCAACTACATAAGCTTGCTTCAAGTTTAATGATATGTAGTTATTCTTATATTGAAAAAATCTATATAAAAAAGGTGTTATCCCTTTTTCACTGGTGCGAACTTCGCCATTACCACGCGTACCCCTTGCGTCGGAAATTCAATGGTCAATTTCATACCGGCCCCTTCTCCAGCAACACCGATAACCTTACCGTTCCCCCACTTACTGTGAATTGCGGTATCACCAATCTTCCAATCGGCAATAACTTCATTTCGAATAATCGGCTTTGTTACGGGACGACTGGTTACACTCATATGCTGTGGTACATGACGTTTAATGTCGTCAGGCACCTTTCGTTTAGCACGCAATGAATCAACTAATTCCTCCGGAATCTCATCGATAAAACGGGATGGTAAATAACTGCTTGTACGACCAAATACGGTACGCGTTGTGGCATTTGAGATGAATAGTTCCTTCTCCGCTCTCGTAATTCCCACATAAGCAAGGCGACGTTCCTCTTCAACTTCATCAGAATTCATCAACGTCCGGCTATGCGGAAACAGTCCTTCTTCTAAGCCACATAAGAATACGATAGGAAACTCCAAACCTTTAGCGGCATGCAATGTCATCAAGGTAACCTTAGACTCTTCCTGTTCAAAGGAATCCACATCATTTACAAGGGCGACCTGCTCCAAGAAATCTTCTACTGTACCTGTGGGATTTGTATCCTGAAAGTCTTTTGCCACAGACAACAGTTCACCGATATTTTCAGCACGCGCCTGATCCTGCGGATCCGCACTTTCCTCTAATTGTGCAAGATACCCGGTCCTGTCCAAGATAGATTCTAAAATTTCTAAAACAGATTTATCATCCATTTCAGCGACCAACGTGAAAATTAGAATGCCGAATTCTTCCAGCTTTTCTTTTGTCTTGCCCTTGATAGAATCAACCAGGTGTAATTGGGTCAACGTCATAAATAGAGATGTCCCATTAGCACGAGCATATTCCTGTAACTTAGATACCGTAGTTGCACCGATACTTCGCTTTGGAACGTTAATAATCCGCAATAGGCTGAGATCATCGAAGGGATTATATAAAACCCGTAAATAGGCTAAAACATCCTTAATTTCTTTGCGGTCATAGAACTTTGTCCCCCCCACCATCATATAAGGCAAGGCTCGTTTAATTAATGCTTCCTCAAGTACACGGGACTGAGCATTTGTACGATATAAAATCGCCATATCTCCATATGGCACACCATGAACATCATGCTTTTTGGTGATCGTATCGCCGATGAAAGCCGCCTCTTCATGCTCGGATTGAGCCGTAAAATGCTGAATTTTAGGCCCGTCCACCTTATCGGTCCACAAATTTTTCTCAGGTCGACCTTCATTATTATCGATAACCGCATTAGCCGCATCGAGAATAATCTTTGTAGATCGGTAGTTCTGTTCCAGTTTTATAGATGTACAATTCGGATAATCCTTTTCGAAATCCAGAATATTTTGAATATCCGCCCCGCGCCATGCATAGATACTCTGATCCGCATCGCCTACGACGGCGATATTTTTCCAGTACGAAGATAATAAATACGCCAACAAGTATTGAGCATGGTTCGTATCTTGATATTCGTCAATCATGACGTAACGAAAACGCTTGCTGTATTTATCGAGGACCGCCGCATTTGTCTGCAATAATTTAACAGCTACGAGCAATAAATCATCAAAATCCAATGCATTATTTTTGCGCAGTTCCCGTTCATAATACTCGTATACATCCGCTACCTTTTGTTGGTAAAAGTCACACGCCTGTTTACGGTAATCCGATGCGAACTGTAATTTATTCTTCGCATCTGAAATAGCAGCAATCATAGCCCCCACGGGATAGTATTTATCATCAAGGTTCAACGCCTTCAATGCGGCCTTGATAACAACCTGAGAGTCCGATGTATCATAAATCGTAAAATTACTGTTATAGCCTAAAAAATTATCTAATTCAAAGCGTAAAAACTTAGCACAGAAGCTGTGAAATGTACTGAGCCAGATACGATTGGCCACATCACCTACAAGACCTTCCACACGGCTTTTCATTTCCTTAGCCGCCTTATTGGTGAAAGTAATAGCCAGAATTTCGTAAGGATTGACACCTTGTGCCAATAGGTGAGCAATTCGCACCGTTAACACTTTTGTTTTACCAGATCCGGCACCTGCAAGAATCAATAAAGGGCCTTCCGTATGTTGTACCGCTTTTTGTTGTTCTTTATTCAAACCTGTTAATAACGAATTCATCAGAATACCCCCGAAAGCCCTTAATGATTAGATCTAAAATCAGATTCAATCTATTTTCATCTATATATAAAGACTTAACCTATAACATTACATCTAATCAATATAATTAGGATATTATAGTAAAGTGTTATATAATCCTAAGTCTAATCTTTAATGTTAAATATAATCTATTACATTACATAGAGAACAAGAACGTTGCATAGCAACGTTCCCATTTTACATATCTTATTTCATAGCCCCCAAAATCGGTGGTACAATTTGTTTTTTACGAGACATTGTATTCGGCAGGAATACGGAGTTATCTTTTATATCTTTCCCGAATGCATTTTTTACAACATCATTAACTTCACCGCTGAACAATAATGTGGTACTTTCATCAAGAATATTCGTAATCATAATATATGATGCATCATAATTATTAGCACTGCGAAGCGCTTCCAAGGCGGTAATTAATTCATTTTGTTTAGCCAGAATTTCGGTCGTATCCATAACGGAAATTTGCCCGATAGAAATAGTTTTACCCGCTTCGGAAAATTCCTTCATATCCGTACGAACGATATCATCATTCGTCAAATCGGAAATATCCGCACCTGCTTTCAACATATCCAAGCCGTATACGGCAAGTTCTACACCGGCAATATCAGCAAGCTTATGTGCCATTTCCTTATCTGTTTCCGTACATGTAGGTGAACGGAACAATACGGTATCAGAAATAATGGCAGATAACATTAGTCCGGCAATATTCTTGGGAATGTCCTGATTATTTTCTACATACAACTTAGTCAAAATCGTATTAGTACACCCTACCGGCTCCATACGAATAAATACAGGTCCATCCGTTTCAAAGTCGCCAATGCGATGATGATCAATTACACCGCACATATTCATCGTTTTATAGCCATCGATGATTTGTTTAGATTCATTATGATCAGTTAAATATAAATTTCCACCTTCCGGACATGTTTCCTCCCAATTAGTAACAATTGTAGGATGAGCAAAGCCAAAATAATCAAGAACAAAAGCAGTTTCTTTATTCACTGGTCCGGCACATACAGGTGTGGCAGGGGTCCCCATTTGTGTCAAAAAATTAGCAAAGGAAATAGCGGAACAGATAGAATCCGTATCCGGACTTTTATGGCCTGCTACATATGTTTTTACGTCACTCATACTATACCTCTTTTATCAATAAATATATAACTTCATTGACTTAAGTCAATCCGATTTTTAACTTATTCATTATATCATAATTCACACAAAAAAACACGCCACTACTATGTAGTGGCGTGTTTTAAACCATCATAATATACAAAATATTAACGATGTTTATTCATGGTCTTTCTTACGGTTAGTCAACAAGCCGGGTCCAAGTTTTTCAATGATGATGAACAACATCGGAATGATAAATATACCGAACAATGTTGCCGTCGTCATCCCTGCAACCACGGTAATCCCCATTGATGTACGAGCACCGGAACCGGCACCAGTAGATACAGCCAACGGTAATACACCGAGGATAAACGCAAAGGATGTCATCAAGATTGGACGCAAACGTATCTTCGCAGCTTCAATAGCTGCATCAACAACATTCATGCCCCGTTCATCGACACGAATCTTAGCATATTCAATAATCAGAATCGCATTTTTCGCCGCTAATCCCACCAAGGTAAGTAAACCGATCTGCATGTAAATATCGTTCGCCAGCTGATACCTGCCCGTAAAATTCAACAAGAACGGTATCAACGATGCACCGATCATACCGGACGGTACGGAGAACAATACGGCAAACGGTACCTTCCAAGATTCATACAAAGCGGCCAAGATCAAGAATACGAATACCAGGCCTAAGCCGAGAATCATAATAGTTTGAGATCCCGCTTTCAACTCTTCACGGGATTGTCCGGCCCAGTCATAAGTATAACCAGCCGGTAATGTTTTAGCAGCTGCGTCTTTCAAAGCATTAATAGCATCACCGGAGGAATAACCATTCGCTTGGGAACCGCCGATTTGTACGGCCATCGCATTATCGAAACGAGTGATACTGGATGGAGTACCGGTTTGTTCCTTCGTAATGTAATTTGATACCGGTACCATCGTTCCTTTACTATTACGAACGGCTAGCATATTAAGATTATCTGCATTCTGACGATATGCATCTTCAGCCTGTACAACAACCTTATAGTTTTTACCGTATGTAGTAAAGTCATTAACCTGAATACTGCCGTAGAAACCTTGTAATGTAGTAAAGATATCGGATATTGCCACTCCATCTTGAGCCGCTTTATCGCGATTTACATCAAATTGTAAGGTTGGGGTGGATGTATCGAATGTTGTATAAATTGATTGAATTGCAGGACTCTTACGCGCTTCCGCTAAGAAATCATTAGCACGTTCAGCCATAACCTGTGCACTATCACCGGACTTATTGATAATATACATACTGAAACCGCCGGTAGTACCAAGGCCCGGAATGGATGGCGGATTCATAGCGATAACAGTAGCCTCCGGTACTTTTTGAGCTGCAAAACCAAATGTTTGACCGATCATAGCATTAATAGATGTATCGGAGGTCGTGCGGTATTTCCAATCAGCCATAGAGGCAAAGATAATACCGGCGCTGGTTTTTTGCCCTCCTCCTAAGATGTCAAAACCGCCTACCGTAAATACTTCCTGGAACAATTGTTCCTCAGGTTTCTTTTCCGGATCATTTTTACGTTCTAAGAACGAAGCAATCTTTTCAAGAGTCGCCATCGTACGATCCATTGTTGCCCCAGGAGGCTCATTGACAGCAATCATATAATAACCGCTGTCTTCCGCCGGTACGAAAGCCGTCGGCAGGAAGTGGAAAATTAACGCTGTACCGCCCGCAAATATAAGCAACGTGATAATCGTTAAGCTCAATCTATGACTCAAGCGAGCTAATTGAAGGCCATACCAATTGCTGAATCTGTCGAGACCTTCATTAAATTTATTCAATTGACGATGCACCCAATTTTCATGATTATTCGGTACATGCGGTTTCAACATCGTCGCACATAGTGCCGGTGTCAATACAAGGGCAATAATGGCGGAGATAACAACGGATACGGCAATGGTCAAAGCGAACTGCTTATACAGGATCCCCGTCATACCGCCCATAAAGGCAACCGGTACGAATACGGCAACCAGTACAAAAGCGATACCGATTACAGGGCCCTGTACATTTTCCATCGCTTTGATGGCAGCCTCTTTCGGAGGTAATCCATTGTATTTCAATTCATATTCGACGGCTTCCACCACGACGATAGCATCATCGACGACAAGACCGATGGCCAGCACCATCGCAAACAATGTCAATGTATTGATGGAGAAGTCCAATATGACAAATGCGCCGAATGTGCCGAGCAATGATACCGGTACGGCAATCATAGGAATGATTGTGGAACGCCAGGATTGTAAAAATACATATACTACGACTAACACGAGGAGTAAAGCTTCAAAGAAAGTATGCTCAACTTCATTAATAGATGCACTTACGAACTTCGTATTATCGACGACAACGTGATATTCCAGATCAGGCGGGAATGACTTGGATTGCTCTTCCAGCACTTTCTTTACGTTAGCAATTGTTTCAAGTGCATTCGCATCATTTTGCAAGGAAACAGCAAAACCCGCTACCTCTTTATGATTTGTTTTAGCGGAGAAATTATAGTCCTCTGCACCAACCTGAATACGGGAAATATCTTTTAAATGGAGTACTGTACCTTGAGAATTTGTTAATGAAATATTACCGAACTGTTCCGGTGTTACAAGACGCCCCTCAATCTTAATAGGATATTGGAATGCCTGCTGACCATTTGTCGGGTTTTGCCCCACAGTACCGGCCGCAGCCTGCAAGTTCTGAGCCTTAATAGCGGCTGTAACCTCTGAAATGGTAACACCCATTTTCTGCATCTTCGCCGGATCTAACCAGATACGCATGGCATAGTCAGAACCGAATTCCTGTACAGAACCTACGCCTTTAATGGATTTAATCTCATCCATCATATAGTTGGTTCCATAGTTTTTAAGGAATGTAGAATCATAGGTACCATTTGGCGAATTCAATGAGAATACCATCGCCATATCACCGGACGATTTTGTAGTCGTTACACCTACCGCCTGTACTTCGGACGGCAATTGTGAAAGTGCCGCCTGTACACGGTTTTGAGTGTTAACGGTATCCATATCGGCATCGGTTCCCTGATTAAATTGAATCGTTAAGGAATAGCTGCCGTTACTGGAACTGTTGGACGTCATATAGTCCATATCTTGTACACCTACAATTTGTGTTTCAATAACACTGGCAACCGTATCATTTACGACCTGTGCCGTAGCACCGGTATAGGCAGTATTAACACGGACCGTAGGTGGAGAAATTTGTGGATATCGAGCTACCGGGAGGTTCATCATGGAAATGAGACCTACCAACGTAATAACAATAGCTATTACGATGGCAAAGATAGGCCGATTAATAAAGAATTTCGACACGATCTAGCCTCCTCTTATTTTGTTGACTTCAATTGGTCTTTTGTAAGCATATTAGGGGTTACTTTCACACCGTTCTTAACCTTTGTTAAGCCGTCGACGACAATGGTATCCCCTGCGGATAAACCGGATTTAACAATTGTATTGCCATCTGTTGTTCCGCCGATTTCAACAGCTTTCTGTTCAACCACACCGTCTGCATTGACTACATAGATAAAGTTTTTATCCATGATTTGCAAAATCGCACGAGATGGAACCAAGATAGCATTCTTCAATTTTTCCCCCGGTGAAATTACGGTAGCGAACATATTCGGCAATAATAGATGATTAGGATTTGGGAATGACGCTTTCAACACAAGCTTACCTGTGGAGCTGTCAAGACTCTTTGCAGCCTGTACAACCGTACCTAATTCACCATATTCCTTACCATCAGCCAATTTTAATTTTAAATTTGTACCGCTTGTATCATCACCGGAACGATTTTTCATGAAATCGAGATACTCTTGTTCCGTCATGCTGAATTCAACAAAGATCGGATCGATAGAATCAATCGTTACCAATTTCGTGGAACCGGCCTGAACAAAGGTGCCTAAATCTATGTCATCCATGCGAAGTGTACCTGAATACGGTGCATATACTATAGTATCACCTAAATTATCCTGCGCAATCTTAACAGATGCTTCATAAGCGTCATAAGTAGCCTGAGCCTGTTCTGCCGTACTACGTTGTGTATCTACACGTTGTTGAGCGATGGCATCTTCTTTAGCCAAATTTTCATAGCGTTGCAAATCCACCTGAGCATTTTTCAACGTGGCATTGGCCTGTGCCGCCTGTGCCTCGGCATTAGCCAGGCTAGCTTCATACTCGCGGGAATCAATACGATATAACGGTTGCCCCGCTACAACCTGTTCCCCGCCTTTAACATATTTTTCCACTACATAACCGGTTACACGGGCATGTACTTCTACAGAATTCTCTGCTACAACAGTACCGCTAAATGTTTGATCCACTTGTGTATCACTGGCGGTTATCTTGTATGCATTAACAGCCACGTCACCGGATTGCTGTTGGTTATTTCCACAACCAGCAACCATAACGACTGACACTACGAGAGCCGCCAACATACGGGAATAACGAAACTTCATTATCTATACTCCTTTTCAGAAACTAATCATTTTGGGCACAATAAAATCACAAATATTACAATTTATTTTACTTTATTCTATTTATGAAGTCAACTTATAAGGACATTCTGAACACAGTAAAATACAGATAAAATCTAGATAAACATTCTTCCATTGTATGCAATAAAAATGGTAAAAATCATTGACATTAAATATTTAAATGTGAACACTTATAACTTTCAAGAATATAAAATTATAAATCACTAGTTTACTTTATTTGTTTTCATTTAATACCGTATAACCATTATCATTCACTAAAATTGCTTCATTATTGTTTATCGGCACTAATGATATCTTATCTTGATAAATATCTAATGTTTTCTGAGCAGTTTCTTCAAATGGATACTCTCCTATATGCGGCAGAACATAATGATCAAATACATTTAACCCTGCATAATCATCTAATTCAGAGGCTATACTTTTATCATCCATTATGTGATTATATTCAATATTCTCAGACATAATGATTGCCCCTGCGGATTCACCGATATAGAATGCCCCTTCTTTGATTCTTTTAACAAGGACCTTTATAAGATTTTTCTTTTTTATTTCCTGCAATAAATAAAAGGTGTTCCCACCGGATATACATATACATTCCGCCTTTAAAATTTTATCCTTTAAATAGCCTTCATCAAATTTGGTAATATCAATAATTTCAACTTCATACCCTAGCAATCTCAGCATCTCAATACCTTCATCGATATATCCAGTATATGGTTCGACATTTCCGGCAGTAGGAATAAAAATTATTTTATTCGAAACCATTTTTGAAAGATACTTTTTTGTTATACTTTCTGTTCCCGCTAAATATGACATAAGTAAAATTTCCATAAACTATCACCCCTCAAATTTTTTACCACCTATTAATAATAAAATGGTTCTTACTATACAAAAAACCGCCTAAGAATCTACCTAGGCGGTTTTAAAACCACTTAATCGGCTGTTCTCCATCTATTATAGCCGAATAATCTTAAATTTATCTGTAAACACCTACTCATTTCTCAAGAAATAAATGTAGGCCTCTCATTTGGTGGAGATGAGGGGAGTCGAACCCCTGTCCAGAAGTGTTGCCATATAGACTTCTCCGAGTACAGTCTATGATTTGAGTCTCAGGTTGCTATCGCTCACAGACAAGCTACACAACCCCAGTTCATATTATCTCGCCTAATTCATATGAACAACTAAATTAGGCCAGCCTACTGTTTGACGTCCATTCACACTTGGTAGGCACAAGTATGAGGGACGTAGCTTATGCAGCTAATGCAAAATTTTCTTCTGCGTTTAAATGTTTTCCCACCGTTTTACGGCCTCATGGAACGCCGACTCGCTATCTATACCACACGCACCCCTGTCGAAACCTTTACATCCCCGTGCGTCGGTTAAATAATTATAAGCCTATTTATACACACTGTCAATTTTAGCAATTAAATATTTCTCATCGCCTGTTGCAAAGACCTGCACACATAATCTATCTGTTCCTTAGTATGTGCGGCAGTCACGGTGAGTCTGATTCTGCTTTCACCGACAGGAACCGTCGGCGGACGGATAGCTGTTCCGATAATGCCGGATTCCCGCATCGAATGAGACACAGCCAAAGCATCTTCATTGCTACCGATTATAATCGGAAATATCGGTGTCGTATCCGTTGCCTCTATACCGAATGTTCTTAATGCTCGAGCCATATAAGCCACATTATCCTGTAGCTGTTCATAAATATCAATATCGGTTTCAATCAAGTTAAGAGCCGCCAATGCAGCGCCTATATCAGCCGGTGATAATGCCGTTGAAAATATAAAACTGCGACTGAAATTGACAAGATAATCGACAATGACCTTCGACGCAGCCGCATAGCCGCCTACGGAACCCAAGGCTTTACTCAATGTACCTAACTGAATATCCACAAGTCCGTCCAAGCCAAAATGTGCTGATGTCCCGTGCCCCTCGCCGATAACACCTGTCGCATGAGCGTCATCGACCATGATCAGCGCATTATATTCTCGGCTCAATTCATATAGCGTATCCAACGGTGCTATATCACCATCCATACTGAATACTCCATCCGTAACAATCAACTTACGCGTATCCTTCGGTACGTTCTTGAGTAGATATGTTAAATGCTCCGTATCACAATGTCGATACGTCTGTATAGCCGCTTTACTTAGACGGCAACCGTCAATGATGCTGGCGTGATTTAATGCGTCACTGAAGATAATACTGTTTTTGTCGCACAAAGCGGATATCGTCCCCACATTCGCCATATACCCCGTATTAAAAATCAGGGCACTCTCGGAATGCTTAAACTTTGCAATGGCTCTCTCTATCTCTGTAAACAGAGGAAATGTACCCGATACAAGGCGGGCTCCGCCGGATCCGGTCCCATATTTCTGTACGGCCTCTATAGCCGCAGATTGTATGCGGCTGTCAAAGGTCAGCCCCAGATAATTATTCGAGGCCATCATCAGATACTCTCTATCATCATACAGTACACGCACCGCATCTATGGGATGATACTCTTTAATAGTCCTGAAATTATGACTGATTTCTTTATCTTTTAATTGTTGTTGAAAGTATTCGTACATCTTTTCACCATTCAACTAATACCGGGGCAGACTCCAAATAAGCGATTAATTTTGATATATCTGTTCCCGTTTTAACAAAAAAGGTACGCCCTCCGATGGATGAACCCATTTCTTTCATATGAGGAAGACGATGATATACACCGTCACAGGCGACATAGCCTACCGTATAATCCGGGTCATCGGACCAGCACAATTCACCGACAATGCCTTCACAGGATTGTACCTTCGAGGCTAATACCAGAGCCTCGCGCATATGTTCATTCATATTGTATATACTGAGATCTGAGCAGGTGTCCATATGACTGACACGCACGCCTCGCTGACCTTCATCAATGCGTTCACCCGAAACGGAATCAATCAACATAGCGCCGCGCATAGATGTTGATAGACCACATAATAAAGATACCCCTTTATCCACGGATGCAGAAGTAATTTCAGTTTTCTCCAGAAGTTTCTTTGCCAGTAAACGGGCATCGGATACGTCGGAGGTTTCATGCTCCTCTACGTCCAACACGGAGATATGCCGTATGGAATCCGTCGGTACAAGATCGACAGTGATATTGATAAAATCAGCAACCCCTTTACTATGATGTAAAGCTCGATCAACTAAAGACTGAGCCACTGTCCCCACCTGATCCATCGTAACAATACGCTCTGCACCGGAAATATGATGTCCTCCCGATTCATGAGGACCTCCTTGAGCAGCACGCATACGTATACTATATAAAGGTTTCATCATAACACCTTCCCTTTTACGGAGTGATGTTGAGGTACCTGATTATGAATTTTCTGGAATACTTTCACAAATACGGGGGCCATAATAACGGTGAAAATCATACCCGGTACGGCTAATCCGATCATTGGTAACGCCGCTTTTCCGATATATAGAGATAGCGATAATCTTGCTAAAGCCGATGCAATAGGACCGGATATGATAATGCCGACCATATGATTATGACACACCCACAAAATCAACCCTACAATCAGTCTGAACTGCATAGCAATCATCACATTCAATATGGTTTGTGTCCCCAGTGCCAAACCGATTAAGCTCGATAAACAACCGCTGATAATGTACTTCTTAAACCCGAATACGGCGCAAATTGCCACCGCCAAAGGTGCGGACAGTTGAAATTCTATGCCCGGTATAACATTGGGAATTTTGATTGCCCCCAGCACAGTAATCATAGCCGTTAAAATTGCGATTTCCGTAATGTACCTGATGTTCTGATTCATGATAATCTCCTCTACCTAGATAATGTTAACCACAAACTTTCTTATAGTTTACATTATAATTAGAGAATCATAATTATACAAGAAAAAACTGCATTTCAAATTATGAAATGCAGTTAACAATTAGCTACAGAACAGCGCATCGCTGTAAGATCAATATTTCTGTTGTTCCTTCAAACGTTTTTCTATATCGCGTTTCGCATCGCGTTCCGCCATATCCTGACGCTTATCGTAAAGTTTTTTGCCCGTTACGAGACCGACCGTAACCTTTACATAACCACGACTGAAATGAAAGTTTAACGGTACCAAGGAATATCCTTTTTCCTTCACCTGCGCGTGCAATTTATTGATTTCCGATTTATGCATCAATAACTTCCGGGTCCGTTCAGGCTCATGATTAAAGCGGTTCCCCTGCTCATAAGGACTGATATGCACGCCGTAGAGTAACAGTTCTCCCTTATCAATGCGGCAGAAACTGTCCTTTAAATTCAATTTTCCTTGCCGAATGGATTTAATTTCCGTCCCCGTCAGAGCAATGCCGGCTTCATAGGTTTCATGAATATTAAAATCATGGCGCGCCTTACGATTATCAGCAATAAGCGACGGATTTGATTGTTTTGCCATATAGCCTCCTATCGTTTACGTTTTCCCTTAGACTTTTTCGAACCGCTTCGTTTCGATGTTTTATGAGATTTCTTACGGCTTGATTTACCTTTACCCGCTTTACTTTTGAAAGCATCATATTTCGAGCGACCGGAACCGTCCTTACGAGAAGACTGCTTTCTACGCCCCTTCGTTTTGGATCCGCCCGACTTGCGGGCCCCACTACTTCTACGAGAATCACCGTAATCCGAATCATTGTTCAATTGTTCCTGAATCGCCGCCAAATTATCAACTTCACCGAGAACAAAATCAATTTGTTTCTTCTCTACATCGGCTTTCACCAAGGTTACCGTTACGGTTTCCCCTAATCGATATATGCGTCCGGTCCGTTTGCCTACAAGGACGAAATGTTCTTCGTCAAAGAAATAGTAATCATCCGTCATCATACTGATATGAACGAGACCGTCAATGCCGTTTTCGAGTTCCACGAACATACCGAAAGATGTGATACTCGAAATGATCCCCGTAAATACTTCCCCTACAAAAGGAACCATATACTGAGTCGTCTTCAAATCCGTCGTTTCCCTTTCCGCTTCGGTTGCGACCTGTTCCTGAATCGATGAATGTTCCGCGGCACGTACTAAAAATTCCTCATCCACATCTCGTTTACTATATCCGTTCGGCCAGTGCATATCAGCCTTCAACAGACGATGCACCATTAGATCCGGATATCGACGGATCGGCGATGTAAAATGCGTATAACAAGCGGATGCCAGACCGAAATGCCCCACATTTTCCACGCTGTACTTAGCTTGCTGCATGGATCGCAACGCCATAATCTGAGCAACTTGTTCGATATCTTTTCCCTTTACCGTATCGAGAATTTTTTGAAAATCCCGCGGTGCAACGCCATCAGCACCGAGAATGAGGTTTTCACCTAGATAGTTGAGAACCTTTTGAAAGAGAGATAATTTCTCCTCGTTAGGCATTTCATGAATACGATATACGGATGCCCGATGTGTATCCTTTAAATGAGTTGCCACCGTTTCATTGGCGATAAGCATACATTCTTCAATGAGTCGCTCAGCTAAGGTTCTGTCACGTTTCACAATGCGCAGTGGCGTCCCCTCCGAATCAAGTAACACCTTGTACTCAGGAAAATCAAAATCCAATGCACCACGTTGACGACGCATCCGATTAAGAATATTCGCAATCTCCGCCAAATCCCGTAACATAGGCATAAAATCCGCCAAATCCGGAGGAATAATGTCTTCCGCCAAAGCCTTGTATACCTCTTTATAGCTGCAACGACGTCCAACTCGGATAATGGAAGGCTTAATACGGTAGTTTACCACCTGACCTGCTTCATCAATTTCCATCATGCAGGTCATAGCATATCGGTCTTCGTGCGCATTTAAACTGCAGATACCGTTTGATAAGACCTCCGGCAGCATAGGTACGACGCGGTCTACGAGATATACGGAGGTGCCGCGTTTATAGGCTTCTTTATCAATGGCCTGACCGGATGTTACATAATGACTGACATCCGCAATATGAACACCCAATTCGTAATTACCGTTCAGTAGCTTGCGCCCACTTACGGCATCATCCAGGTCTTTTGCATCTTCACCATCTATGGTAACCATCTGCAAATCTCTGAGGTCCCATCGCTTTGGATCATCATGAATAACTGTATCGATACGCTGACTGGCCTTGATTACATCGTCAGGAAATGAAAACGGAATCTTATGATTCGCCATGATACAGTTGATATCAAGGCCCACATCTCCCTTATAACCGAGAATCTCCGTAATGACCCCTTCCGGCTTTTTATCTCCTTCCGGCCATTTTGTAACTTTTACCAATACCTTCGCACCGCTACGAGCATCCAAGGTATTTTCAAGTGCTACAAATATATCTGTACCGATTCTTTCATCATCCGGTACGACAAAGCCGAAATTCTGTTGCCGATCATAGGTGCCGACAATCGTTTCATTAGCACGTTCAATAATATCTATAATGAGCCCTTCCCGCTTGTGATTGATATAGGTGGACGGAATAACTCGAACACGTACCTTATCATTATGCATAGCGGTACCTTTATATTTTTCCGGAATATAAATATCATCTTCCCCTTCAGGCATGATGACAAATCCGAAAGATTTACGATACCCCTTATAGATTCCTTCATATTCATCATAGTGTTGTTCTTGGTACATATATACATCAGGGCGTATAGATTGCAAAACGCCTTCTTTTCCAAGGCTATGAGCGGCCCGAATAAACCGTTCCAAATCTTTGCCGCCCTTAATATGATTATCTACAGCGGCATCCTCGATATGATATGCATGTGGTTCTATGGATTTATAAAACTGTAATACTTTTTTCTTCAAGACTCCACATCCTTTAATTATAAAAAATAAAAGCCTGCAATGCAGGCTTTTATCATTAGAATTGATTAATCATTGCTCCTAATACTAAGCTCAACACAGCAAAGATAATCCCCAATATAATCGTACATCTGGACAAGAAACCGTCTAAACCTCGTTCCTTACCGCCAAACGAGGAATCCGCAGCGCCGGATACGGCACCACCCATACCTGAACTCTTACTGTTCTGCGCTATTACAACCACGATTAATAATACGGATACGATTATTTCTAGGACCATAAAAATATTTGTCACTGTTGTCTTCCTTCCTGTGAGACTCCGACAGAGTCCAATACACGATGCTCTAAATACTTCTCTAATTTACGTTTAACCCTTTGTAACGCATTGTCTATCGATTTAACACTGCGCTCCGTGACCTTCGCCATTTCTTGGTAAGATCGTCCATCAAGATAACCTTCCAAAACCTCCCACTCAAGATCACTCAAAATATGGCCGATATTGCGCTCAATATCATCCAGTTCCTCTTGGCTGATAATCAGTTCCTCCGGATTTGTAACCTTTGCGGAAGACAGCATTTCAATCAAAGTTCGCTCCGATTCCTCCGTATAAACAGGTTTGTTTAACGATATATAGGAGTTTAACGGTGCATGTTTCTGGCGCGTAGCAGACTTGATAGCCGTTATGATTTGCCTTGTAATACATAGTTCAGCAAAAGCTCTGAATGATGCTAATTTGTCATGTTTAAAATCACGAGTAGCCTTATAAAGCCCAATCATACCTTCTTGGATGATATCCTCACGATCGGCCCCTACGAGAAAATAGGAACGAGCCTTAGCACGAACAAAGTTCTTATATTTATTGACTATATAATCGATTGCAAACTCATTTTGCTCTTCCTGAGCAATGACCACAACTTGCTCATCGGTCATTTCTTTGAAATTGTAATCGGACTTGCGTGTATGAATCATCTTCATAGTGTGCTCCTCCTTACAATCACGAGAGAAAACCCAATATAATTTATTATACTGAAAGCATCTATGATTTTCAACTATTTAGTTTGTCTCTGTCGCACGGCCTCATACATGAGAACAGCTGCCGCTACAGATGCATTCAGAGAATTCAGACGACCATACATCGGAATTGTAACGAGAAAATCGCACGCTTCCTTTACGATGCGACTGATACCCTTTCCTTCATTCCCGATAACGAGAACCGTAGGAACCGTCATATCAGCTTCGTACAAGGTTCTGTCGCCCTCCATATGAGCACCCAGGACCCAAAAGCCCCGCTTTTGTAGTTGCTTGACCGTCTGCGCCACATTACCGACTTGAACAAGTGGAATTTGTTCTATAGCACCGGCTGAGGTCTTGGCTACAGTAGCATTAATCGGTGCGTTATGTCGCTTCGGAATGAGTACCGCCGTAGCACCGGCACATTCGGCCGTTCGAATGATAGCCCCCATATTATGAGGATCCTCCACACCATCCGTAAGAATCAGTAACGGTACTTCATGGTCGGTCTCTTGCAATACTTCACCTAACTCTTTGAATTGTACGGCGGACACGAACGCGATAACCCCCTGATGAGGTACATCAAGTTCATACTTATTCATCTGCTTAATCGGTGTAGGTCGCACCTCAATTCCGTGAGATTTTGCAAGGCCCACAATATCGGCAAGCCCTGTTTTAACCTTATCCTCACTGACCAGAATGCGTTGAATGGAGCGCCCGCTTTTAAGGGCTTCCTTGACCGCATTACGGCCTACGATGTAATTATCCATGATTCATACCTTGTAAAGTCGCGGAAAAAGCTTCACGCATCAACATTTGTAAACGTTCATCCTGTCGTGTTTCATACAGAAATCCCAGAACCGCCTCAAAGGCGGTACTGCTGCGATACTCCTGAACAGAACTGCTTTTAGGGACATTCACATGACTGTTTCTGGCCCGTCTCGCTACAGCCTGTTCATCTTCCGTGAAAGTAGTCTCCAACACCTGCAACACCTTTGCTTGAGACCTTGCACAGATAAACTCCGTCACAATGGTGTGCAATACCTGCACCTTAGAAATATTCATCTGCACCACGCGCTCCCGAACGTACATTGAGTATACGGCGTCCCCGATATAGGCGAGCATCACCGCATCCGCGCCAAGGGCATCCTCAATTGTACGACTGCGTAAATGCATGGGTTCTTTATCTAACTGATGTAATTTTTTAACGGCTTCATTTCTTAAGAACTGAAATTGTTTAAACTTCACGTTTTTTCCACCGTGCCCCTTGAGGAGAATCTTCAATAACAATACCGATATCCGATAAACGATCTCTGATGCAGTCCGCCAATGCCCATTGTTTTTGATCTCGACAAGCCTGACGAACAGATAGGATAACTTGCATCAATTCTTCATATTCCGCAGCATTAGCACCGGTATTACCTTCCCATGCCTTTTCAAGAACACCGATAATTTCCGTCATGAATTTAAAGATGCGTTTTACTTCGGCAATAGCCTCCTGACATACAACGCCGTTACGGCTTGAAACCTCCTGATAATAAATGTTGATTTCTTTTGCCAAGCCGAACATACTGGACGTAGCTAATGCCGTATTAAAATCATCGCTCATGGCGGCTTCAAATTCTTCTTCGTACGTCTTCGCTCGAGCCAGTAAACGTTGCGCTTCATCACATTCGCCCGCTTCACAGCCTTCCAAATACAATAGATTTTCAATAGCTGTACTTAAACGTTCCAAGGACTTATTAGCCTCTTCAAGACGTTCATCGGAAAAATCCAACGGACTTCTATAATGGGTACTCAACAAAAAGTACCGCAAAGCATCCGGACTATATTGCTCTAAAATATCTTTTACCAAGAAAAAGTTATTCAGAGATTTCGACATTTTTTCGGAGTTAATCGTGATAAACCCATTATGCAGCCAGTAACGTACTGCCGGATGTTGTCCGGAACAACCTTCGGACTGAGCGATTTCATTTTCATGATGAGGGAAGATCAAATCACTGCCGCCGCCATGAAAATCAAATTCCGTACCGAGATATTTCTGG
The DNA here is from genome assembly GCF_000517785.1 of Veillonella sp. AS16. NCBI lineage: Bacteria > Bacillati > Bacillota > Negativicutes > Veillonellales > Veillonellaceae > Veillonella > Veillonella sp. AS16. The sequence continues at coordinate 409,990 of NZ_AZYX01000007.1, forward strand.
CTCATGGCGGAACATTCGATATGCCAGCCGGGACGACCGTTGCCCCACGGACTTTCCCAGTACGGTTCACCCGGTTTAGCGGCTTTCCATAAAGCGAAATCCATCGGATTATGTTTACGCCCGTCCACCTCAATACGAGCACCGGCTTCCATATCATCTAATGTACGTCCGGATAATTCGCCATAATGATCGAATTTTTCAACGCTGTAATATACGTCGCCGTCAAGTTCATAGGCATACCCCTTTTCAATCAAGGTGCTGATCATGGCGATGATATCATCAATATGTGTAGACACGCGAGGGTAAATATCCGCACGCTGTACACCGAGCGCATCCATCACCTCAAAGTAACTGTCGATATAACGATTTGCAATAGTATCCCAAGATACGCCTTCCCCATTGGATGTATTAATAATTTTATCATCCACATCGGTGAAGTTTTGCACATATGTAACCTTATAGCCTACATGCTTCATATACCGGCGGATTACATCCCATGTTACGAACGGACGCGCATTACCGATATGAGGATGATTATATGGTGTTACACCACATACATACATCTTGGCTTCCCCCGGTGTTACAGGAGAGAACACCTCTTTTTGACGCGTCATAGTATTATAAACTGTAATTTCTCTCATCGTTGCCGATGCCTCCATCTTTTATAAAATAAAAAAGACCCCTCATCTCATACAGAGACGATGGTCCGCGGTTCCACTCTGTTAGGTACATTCATACCCACTCGACGCATAACGGCGCGTGACCGGACAAACCTACCTATAATCGGAATGTCAGCTCGTGAATGCATTTCATCTACCTATCCTTGGACCCTCCCACCATCGATCCTCGCTAAAAAGTTAGTTGTAGAGTACTTCTTTCAGTCTCAGCTATTAATATATAACCTATTTAAATATGTAATAATTGTACCAATTACACCATATAATGTCAATGATAATACGACAAATCCTCATCCGCGAAGATCATGTGCTTACCCTTTTAAACACAATAGAGTCATTCGAGAATGAGGATTAACATCGTTTTACATTATCTATCAAATTATGCTTTTTCCAACTTTTCCCGATCATCATGCTTACGGCATATACCGGCAAAAATAGATCCTGTAAAGTTATGAATAATAGAAAATACCGCACCGGCCACAGCCGCTTGAGGTGTAAAATGTTTCATAGCTAGAGACACAGATAATGCTGAATTCTGCATTGCCACTTCAATCTGCATAGCGCGTCGAGAAGAGACATCTATACTGAGGATTTTACACACCACATATGTCACTACATAACCGCTTAAATTCTGTACTAGACAAGCTACAAAAATAATGATGCCCGTTTCAGCGATACGTTGTTGATTGACAGCTGTAACCGCTGCTAGGATAAGCAATACAGCGATAGCGGCAATAGTAGGACAGACGGATTTAACCGGTTCAATCTTTACACCAATAAAATAGTTTAATACTATACCTAAGATAATCGGTACCAATACAATCTTTATGATTGAAATAAACATTGGCATAAATGCTATTTCAATCGATGATGTAACTCCTGCATATAATACTACGAATAATGGAGTTAACACCGGTGCTAATAAGGTTGATACTGTCGTAGCCGATACGGACAACGGCACATTACCGTTAGCCAAGAAGGTCATAACATTGGATGCGGTGCCGCCCGGGCAGGCACCTAATAAAATAAATCCGATAGCTATTTCCGGAGGAAAATTAAATGCTATACCAACCAAGAAGCCTGCTAGAGGCATCCATAAAAATTGAATGACAGAAACTAAAATAACCTTTAAAGGTTGTTTAAATACATCAATGAAAACTTGAGCTGTCAATGTCAATCCCATTGCAAACATGACAAATTGTAACATATATGCCACATACGGCGTCATCCATGCAAAGAAATTCGGTAGCAAATAGGCTATAACAGCCGTTAACAACACGATCCAGGACAGATAACTATTAAATAAGCGATTCACGGAATGAACAAATTGCATTATATACACTCACTTTCAAAAAAATCAAATAAAACACGCCGATAATTATAGCAAATATATAACGGTAACACAAGAAAGCCTCTTATAAACTATATGTTCATAAGAGGCTTTCTTAATACCATATTATCTTAAGTATTATTTTGTAAGGTTCCCCGCAGAATCCAAACGATGTAAGCATCGTTCTTTACCGAGTAATGTTACGATATTATTCAAATCCGGTCCATGCATTTGACCTGTTAAGGCAACGCGAATCGGCATGAATACAAACTTACCTTTTAAAGATGTTTCCTTCATAACCGCCTTGATAGTTGCCTTTACGGCATCCGGCGTAATTTCATCCAATGCGGACAAAGCATTACGGAATGCAGTCAATACAGTCGGAGCGGATTCCTCATTCAGAACGGCACGTAATTCTTCTTCGTGACCTTCTTCAAGGAACACCGTATCCACCATGAACATCCCCACATGATCCTTGATTTGTGCACCAAAGCTGATATGATCGCGGAATGTGGAGCATAACAATGTTAAATGATCTATATCCGCTTGATTTAAACTATCAGGAGCCAGTCCGACTTCCTTTAAATGCGGTAAGCAAAGATGGAACAGTTCTTCATCAGTTAAGTTCTTCATATAATGGAAATTGATATGGTTCAACTTGTCGATATCGAATACGGCCGGATTTTTCGCAACCCGATCCATAGAGAAGGCTTCAATTAACTCATCAGGCGTGAAGAATTCATTTTCCCCTTCCGGAGCCCAGCCTAACAATGCCAAAAAGTTCACCAAAGCTTCCGGTAAATAGCCTAATTGTTTATATTGCTCTACCGATGTGGCGCCGTGACGTTTGGACATCTTCTTATAATCCTTGCCGAGAATAAGGGAAATGTGACCGAATGTGGGAATATCCCATCCTAAAGCTTCATAAATAGCCATCTGACGAGGCGTATTGGATAAATGTTCCTCCGCCCGGATAACATGGGTGATCCCCATCATGTGGTCATCCATAACTACGGCAAAATTATATACGGGAATACCGTCAGATTTAACGATAACAAAGTCACCCACCCCATTGGATTCGAAGGATACATGACCACGTACCATATCATCAAAGGCATAGGTCTTGTTCAACGGAACACGCAAACGGATCGTCGGTTTGCGGCCTTCCGCAATATATTTTGCCTTTGTTTCTTCATCTAAATGTTCACAGTGACCGTTATATTTAGGTGTTTCTCCACGGGCCATCTGCTCTTGCCGTACTTCTTCAAGTTCTTCCTGTGTGCAGTAACATTCATAAGCTTTGCCTTCATCCAGTAGACGTTGTGTTACCGCTTTATATAGTTCTAATCGTTCTGTCTGACGATACGGACCGTTATCACCGCCCACATCGATTCCTTCATCCCAGTCCATGCCGAGCCATTTCAAAGAAGCCTTGATATTTTCTTCACTTTCACGAGTGGAACGGGTTAAATCCGTATCTTCGATGCGCAATACGAATGTCCCTTTTTCCTTACGTGCCAATAGCCAGTTAAACAATGCGGAACGGGCGCCACCGATATGAAACGGCCCCGTAGGACTTGGAGCAAAACGAACTTTCATGGAACTCATTATAAAACCTCTCCTTCATATACAGAAACGACAGCCTGAGCGGCAATGCCTTCACGACGACCTATAGCCCCTAACATCTCATTGGTTGTCGCTTTAATACTAATGCGTTCTAATGGTATGTGCAGCACCGATTGCAGGTTTGTCTTCATATCATCGATATGAGGCTTTAATTTCGGTGTTTCAGAAATAACCATAATATCTATATTATAGGCTTCAAGCCCCCGTTCTTTCAATAAGGAATTCACTTTTCCCAGTAAAAGTAGACTTGAAATCCCCTTATATTGATCATCTTCCGGCGGGAAATAAAAACCGATATCTCGAAGTCCTGCAGCCCCCAGCATGGCATCCATCAACGCATGAATGAGCACATCCGCATCGGAATGTCCATCAGGTCCCACATCCGATTCGATGTGAACACCGCCTAATATACAGGGACGCCCTGCTTTTAACTGATGAATATCATAACCGAATCCAATGCGCATACGCTTCTCCTCAATCCCCAAATACCGATTTGCCACAGCTATATCATTAGGGGTCGTCACCTTTATATTACAGTAATCACCATCTACAATATGTACCGGCTTACCTAAATATTCTACAAGAGACACATCATCCGTTCCGAGGAATGCATCATCGCTTGCCTTCTGGTAGGCCTCCTGAAATAGTTCCTTCTGAAAGCCTTGCGGCGTCTGTATCTGATAAAGCTCGCTGCGTATCAATGTTTCTACGACCTCATGATTATTATCGATGCGCTTAATCGTATCCGTAGCAGGCACACCCACCGTGGCGGCCCCATATTTACGGGCGGCAGCGACAACGGACTCAAACATATCTGTCGTTGCCAGAGGACGGGCTCCGTCATGCACAATAATGATAGAACTTTCATTAGAAACGACCTTAAGGCCACAACCTACGGAATCCTGACGCTCCGAGCCGCCCGTTACGATGCGCGTAGGTACGGATATATCAAGAGATTCTATATGATTCGCCATATACTTCTCTTCACCGTCAGCAACCACTAAAATAATTTCACCAAGACCTTTAATCCTTGCCACCTGTTGTAAGGTACGTTGAATAATGGAATAGTTTCCCAAAGGGATGAATATTTTATTCTCCTTATATGCCATACGCCGACCTGCACCGGCGGCTAGAACTATACAGCTAATCTCCTTGTCCATGTTGTCCCCCGTCGACACGAGCAAAAATCATGCGACCCGCACTCGTCTGTAAAATCGATGTAACCATGACCTCCACAGACTGACCTACGTACGGTCTGCCATCCTCAACGACAATCATCGTACCATCATCGAGATAGGCCACACCTTGATGAATCTCCTTACCCTCTTTCATAATCTGAACGCGAATCCATTCACCCGCAATAAGAGCCGGCTTCAGTACATTCGCCAATTCATTAAGATTCAAGACCGTAATACCTTGAACACGGGCCACCTTATTGAGGTTGAAATCGTTAGTCATCAATTTCCACTGCTTATCGAGGGCGAGACGCATCAATTTAGAATCCACCTCGGTTAAATCATCGTAATCGTCTTCGACAACCTCAATCGCTACATTGTTAGCATCCTGCATCTCCTTTAAAATATCAAGACCGCGACGACCTCGATTGCGCTTTGTAGCATCGGCGGAATCCGAAATAATTTGTAATTCATTCAATACAAAAAGAGGTACCACAAGAGGGCCTTCAATAAAGCCGGTTCCGCACAATTCCTTGATACGGCCATCAATAATTACGGATGTATCTAATAATTTTGGCGTACTTTCAAATTTATCATTTTTATGGTTGGAAAACATTTTAAAGCGACCCGGTTTCTTCGTCCCATCCTCGCGCCACTGCTGTACATAGTTCAGATAGATTTCAGGCCCCTTACGAGCCATAATTTTAAGTCCGCTATACCCGAAAATGGCACTCAAAATGATTGGAATATAAGGTCCGATTATAGGCACCTGATTAAATGCGACACCGATTAAATTTGCAATAATAAGACCGAATAATAAACCGATGGTGCCCGCAATTAATTCTTGGTTCGGAATGTGTGAAAGAACCCGTTCCAAACGTTTAGAAACAACTAAACCCTGCTTCAAAATAAATGATGAAACTAAATACCCAATAATTACACCTAGCACCGTACCGAAAATCAGAACTCCAAGCCGAGCAACGGTCAATGACATATCCCCAAAAGTCTCGAATTGTGATACCAAATACGGATCGATAATCGGTGCTAATGTGTCCATTCCGACGTAGGCGGCCGTGCCCACAAGAATGGCAATAACATAACGTAAAATGCGATAAATCATCAAATCACCTCCTAATTAAGAAAATACCAGCTGCATCGCTTCTGTAATAGATTTGACGCCGCGAATCTGAATGGATTTATCATTATCCTTGATCTGTTTATAATTACCGTCAGGAATAATAAACTTAGTAAAGCCTAATTTCTTCGCCTCGTTGATGCGCTGTTCGATGCGCGGTATGCTTCTAACATTGCCGGTCAGACCTACTTCACCGAGTATAACCATATCTGTCGGTACAATGCGATTTTTTAAATTAGACACAATCGCCACAGCCATAGATAAGTCACAGGCCGGTTCATTTACCTTGAGACCTCCGATGACGTTTACATATACATCTTTATTACCAAGTGTAAAACCGCAACGTTTTTCAAGGACCGCCAGCAATACGATGAGTCGATTTAAATCATAGCCGATAGCCGTCCTTCGCGGCATACCGAATGCGGTAGTCACCACTAAGCTTTGCACCTCCACTAAAATCGGGCGAACCCCTTCAAGATAAATCATAACGGCACTGCCGCTTTCTTCATCGGAGCGCTCCGCCAGTAAAGAGGCAGATGGATTGGATAATTCCTGTAACCCCTCTTCTACCATAGCAAAGATTCCCGTTTCGGATGTGGAACCGAAACGATTTTTAATGGATCTCAAAATTCTGAATTGATACGATCGTTCGCCTTCAAAGTAAAGTACTACATCAACCATATGCTCCAGCATTCGAGGTCCTGCAATGTTTCCATCCTTTGTTACATGTCCGATGATAACGGTCGGAATGTTGCGTTCTTTACAGAACCTGAGTAAGCGTGATGTACATTCGCGCACTTGACTGACACTGCCGGGTGCGGCGTCAATATCCGCCGTATACATTGTCTGAATAGAGTCGATAACGAGTAATGACGGCATCAATGAATCCGCTTGATCCAGAATATGATCCAAATCGGTATCCGCTATGACCTGTAATCGTTCACCGTTGATATGTAATCTCTCTGCACGTAATTTCAGCTGTAATTGTGATTCTTCTCCAGATGCATACAGAACGGTTCCCACCGTATCGGCAATTTGCTGTGATACCTGTAAAAGTAAAGTCGATTTACCGATACCCGGATCCCCACCGAGCAGCATCAATGCACCCGGTACGATACCGCCCCCTAAAACGCGATCGATTTCAGAAAAGGTCGTCGATATGCGCGCAATGGAGGATAGCTCGATATCCGGTAATGCCGTCGGTTTTACGGACTGCTGTCCGATGCTGCGCCCCGGCGTACGGCTATGCTTCGTTTCTTTTACAATTTCCTCAACCAGAGTATTCCATTCACCGCATTGCGGACATCGTCCCATCCATTTTGACGATTCAGCTCCGCAATTTTGACAGAAAAATACAGATTTTGCTTTTGCCATAATCCCTCAGATACTTTCACGATAGATATAAAAAAGGTCATGAATGATAATCATTCATGACCTTTGTGCATAATTTTACTACAAGTGGTCAACTATTATCATCTAATAGTATACCATTTAAGCTCTATATTTTATATGAAAGCTTATAAATAACCGCATAATCTATCGGATTACATTATACAGTCACAACAATTTCGTCACCTTTGGCATCCGCCTTGATAGTCGTGCCTTCCACAGCTTCGCCTTTCAAGATAAGGTCGGATACAGGATCCTCAATCAAACGTTGAATAGCACGTTTCAAAGGACGAGCACCCATAGCGAAATCGGAACCTTCTTTCACAAGTAACTTCATTGCTTCCGATGTAATATCCAAATGTAAATCGCGTTCTTCAAGACGTTTTTTAACACTGCTCATCAAAATCGTAACAATTTGTTCCAAATCTGACTCTGTCAATGGATGGAATACAATCATTTCATCGATACGATTCAAGAATTCCGGCCTGAAATGACGTTTTACCGCATCCAGAACAGCTTTCTTAGCTTCCTCAAAATCGATCGGTTTCTTTTCATTTACCACAGCATCCGTTTTCTTTGCCGCCAAGAAGCCCAATTCCGGGGAATCCTTCTGTAACGCTTTAGCCCCCAAATTACTTGTCATGATGATAACGGTGTTTCTAAAGTCCACTGTACGACCTTGACTATCTGTAAGTCGACCGTCATCAAGAACTTGTAACAAGATATTGAAAAAGTCCGCATGAGCTTTTTCTACTTCATCGAGCAAGATAACGCTATATGGTTTACGACGAACGGCATCAGTCAATTGACCGCCTTCTTCATATCCTACATATCCCGGAGGTGCACCGACTAAGCGCGATACGGTATGTTTTTCCATATATTCCGACATATCAAGTCGAATCATGGCCGATTCATCCCCGAATAACGACGCCGCCAAAGCTCTCGCCAATTCGGTTTTACCTACGCCCGTTGGGCCTAAGAATAAGAAGGACCCGATAGGACGTTTAGGATCTTTAAGACCCGCTCTCGCACGACGTACAGCCTTAGCTACAGCTGTAACCGCATCGTTCTGACCGACAACGCGTTTATGAAGTTCATCCTCCAAATGAAGTAAGGTTTGTGACTCTTCTTCCGCAATTTTTGAAACGGGAATGCCCGTCCATTGCGCTACTACAGCCGCAATATCTTCTTCTGTAACAACTAACTTCTTGTCGCTTGTCTCTTTAGCTTCCGATTTCTTATCATCGATTTCCTTTGCGATGCGTTGTTCTTCATCGCGAAGCTTGGCAGCCTTTTCGAAGTCCTGCGCCGTTACAGCCGCTTCTTTTTCCTTCTTTACATTGTTAAGCTGATCTTCCAAAGCCTTGACATCAGGAGCCGCGGAGAATACCTTCATACGCACCTTGGATGCCGCTTCATCAACCACATCAATGGCTTTATCAGGTAAGAAACGGTCCGTAATATATCGACTCGATAATGTAACGGCTGCTTCCAAGGCTTCATCGGTAATCTTAGCCTTATGGAATGCTTCATAACGATCCCGTAAGCCCTTTAATATTTCCAAAGCATCCTCTTCAGACGGTTCCCCCACCTGAACAGGTTGGAAACGACGTTCTAAAGCCGCATCCTTTTCAATATGCTTCTTATATTCATCAAGTGTTGTGGCACCGATAACCTGGAATTCACCACGTGCCAAGGCCGGTTTTAAAATATTCGCCGCATCCATAGCGCCTTCACTTGCACCGGCACCGACCAAGGTATGGATTTCATCGATGAAGACAATCATATCATCATGTTTTTGCACCTCATCGATGGCCTTTTTCAACCGTTCTTCAAATTCACCGCGGTATTTTGCGCCTGCGAGCATGGCACTAATACTGAGAGAAATGATGCGTTTATTACGCAAAATTTCAGGCACATTACCATTGACGATACGTTGTGCCAACCCTTCAGCAATCGCCGTTTTACCTACGCCCGGTTCACCGATAAGGACAGGATTATTTTTGGTTCTGCGACTAAGAATTTGAATGACACGTTGAATTTCTTTATCACGTCCGATAACAGGATCGATTTTACCCTGTTTTGCCGACTCATTAAGATCTGTGGCAAAATCGGCCAAATCGCCAAGTTGACCATTGCTATTAGCGCCATCTTGACCGCCCTGTTCCCCGCCTTGTGCGGATCCGAGAATTTTGCGAATAGCATCAACCACATCATTGTTACGGATATTCATATCCCGCAAGATGGCGATACCTACACCGCCACCATCGCTGAGTAAGCCCAACAGAATATGCTCCGTGCCTACATAGTTATGATTCATGCGGTTCGCCACTTCAATGGCAAGTTCCAGCACATGTTTAACACGAGGTGTCATATATACGGAATTAGGCTCTTTATTTCCGCGTCCCACTTGTTCGACTACGTCTTCAAGTACATCCTCCGTCGTTACACCTAAATCGTTAAGCGCTTTTGCGGCAACACCGTTTTTCACCTTGGTAAGTCCTACGAGTATATGTTCTGTTCCCACATAATCGTGGCCTAATTCCAAGGCTGCTTCCTGAGCGAAGGAAAGAACCCGTTGTGCATCATCCGTAAAACGTTGCATCATAAATATCACCTCATCTATCATTTTTAATTTAACATTCTCTTTATAAAATATCATCCCAAACTTAATCGGGATTTCTTATGCCTATTCGACATACATCTATAGAAACGATAATGTTACTGATAAACATCATCGATATATAAATTATTCTGTATATTATATTATTTGATATTATATTATTTGTACGTGTACGTTATTTATATTATTTCCGCACATTTTATTATTGTGAAAGTTTCTGTCTAATCACCTTAGCCCGATAACTATCACGTTCTAAATCACTTAATTCTTCACTACCCGCATATTTACAGAGAAAATTGGGACGTGTAATCGATACTAGTTCATTAAACGTATCATTCCCCCAATCAGGTAGAATGCCTAAATCAACACCTAATTGAATATCGCTGAGCTTTGTTAAAGCCTCCTTACCGCTGACCCGTCGCGCATATTGCAGAACGCCATATGAACGCCATAGCACATCCTCTAAGGATTCTTTATCATTATGCATCAGCGCTTGACGGGATTTACGTTCTTCCGCAATAATCCCCTCCACGATTTTTAAAAGCTGTTCAATGGTGGATTCTTCACTGATTCCCATCGTACGTTGATTGGAAATCTGGTAGATATTACCTAATGCATCGGAACCTTCACCATAAAGACCTCGTACGGAGTACCCCAACTGAACGATACTGCGCACAAGGCGCGTGATTCGTCCGGACATGGTCAACGCCGGTAAATGCAACATAACGGAAGCCCGTAATCCGGTTCCCACATTAGTAGGACACGCCGTCAAGTAACCGAAGCGTTCATCAAACGCATAGGGATGTTTTGCCTCGATGGCTTTATCGATTTGCACAGCATGATCATAAGCCTGTTGTACATTCAAGCCCGGAGTCATAGATTGAATCCGTAAGTGATCTTCCTCGTTAACCATAATGACGATGGACGCATCATCGGAAACGAGTAAGCCACGATAGGGCAACCGTTCTTCTAAAGCCGGACTCATTAAATGCTTTTCAACCAGCACAGCTCTCTCATGCTGACTCAACTGTTCAAGACTGATATTGGAATATTGATGTCCATCCGCCTCTTTCAAAGGTTGTAACAAACCGCGTGAAATGGCATTAACCTTTTCTAAAGATGATTGATCGTTGCGATTTGTAAATAATAAGCCCTCAAAATTTCTCGCGAGCCGAATCCGGCTGGAAATAACGATATGATCCGACTCCTTAGAATCATGACGTAACCATTGACTTAACGGAGAGTCTAATATAGTATCTATCATAATATCTTTCCTTATTCCTTATGTCCATCAATAATGCTTTCCAAATTTTTAATTTTATCCCGCAATACGGCTGCTTCTTCAAAGTTTTCCGCTTGTACTGCATTATCCAGTTGATGACGCAATCTCTTAACTTCATGTTTAGCCTTGAATACATTTGTCCCCCGACTAGGCACGGAGCCCTCATAATCGGAACTGCCCTGCAACCGTCGTAACAACGGTTCAATTTCATCGCTAAACGTGTCATAACATTGTCCACAGCCGAATTTACCGACGTGATTGAATTCATCATATGTAATACCGCATTGCGGACAACGCTTTGACTGATGTGATTTCAACAGGCTGTCAGGATATACCATATTCTTGAAGAAATCATTCGTAAAGAAACTGTTATCCCACATATCATTCATAAACGAGCTATACGGAGACAATTTTCCTTCCTGCTGTAACTCATTAGCACACGAACTGCACAAATGCTGTTCTGTCTTTTTATTATTTATGATATTTGTCATATGAACAGTAGCTTCATTTTTTTTACAATGATCGCACAACATGGATCATCACTCCTTTCGCAATGCGTCCACCATGGTGGCGTATAATTGACGAATTGCTTCATTTCTATTTTCAATATCCACATGCTCAATCAATGTGGCAAAGGAATTATGCATAATCTGCGCTTCTCGATTCGTAATCTTATTCGCCTGAAGTAATTGGAACAAAGACTGGTCTACATCGCGTATATCGATCAGGCGCTCCACTGTATTAGGCCCTTCATAAATACGATATGTCGTTACGGCCGGCAACGAGTCCGATTGGTTCTGATTTAATTTTGTGATGCGTATATAACCACCTAAACCGCGTCTCGATTCGACATCAAAACCTCGTTCATTGGAAAATCGTGTATTCAACACATAACTGATTTGGGATGGTGCGCAATTCAGCTCATCGGCCAACTCGTTTCGTTTTAAAATCAGCTTTTCCTGTTCCTGTCTCATTTTTTCTAATATAAATTTTTCTATTTTATCAGCTATCATACTCATTTATAACACCTCTTTGTCTTTTTGCTCTTTACGATAATTCTATTATATTTGACTATTTGACCTTTGTCAATAAAGGTCAGATATTTTTTGACCTTCTATATTAAATAGACTTATACGGAAATAATATGTATAATATATAAGATATATTTTGAAAGAAGGTGTACCATGACAGAAGCATTAGGACAAGAACTATTAATTGATTTATATTCCTGTGATGAAGATGCAATCTCATCAGCAACCTCTGTACAGGAAAGCGTAGCTACCGCATTTGATCTGGCGGATATCGATGTGGATGAAATCAGTTGTCAAGTTATGGATGAAGAAATTGCCCTTCTTTCTGTGGCACCTAATTTTCATTTTACCTTGCATACCTATCCTGCATTGGGCTATGTAGCCGTAGATTTATATTCATTTGAACAATCTTTGCCGCTCACGCTGATCATGAAAGCATTGCGCAAATCTTTCAGAGCGGAAAAGGTCAAGGCGACGAGTGTGCAACGTGGAGATTTCGGCAATGAACGAGATATGAAGCCTCGTCGAAAAACAAAAATCACCACACTGGGCCGCGTATCACGCACCCGTATTCAATTAAAGCAAACCGGTGGAAAGCTAAAAAAACAAAGCGCTAAGATGATAAAAACCATCGCAAAGAAAAGCGGATTACATAAATAAAATCGTTTCAATATGCAAAAAGAGATTGCTACCCAACAGGTAACAATCTCTTTTCTTTTTAATTATCTACGCACAAGCATCTCTTCCAGATCGAGTACTTGAGCGATTTCATCTACATCATCACAAAGATATTCCGCATCTGCTTCTTTCAGTTCCGCTTCCGTACCGTAACCGTAAGTGACACCGATAGAAATGCAACCAAGTTCATTGGCTGCTTCAATATCGTATTTTCTATCACCTACCATGAACGCCAGTCTGCGACCATTTGTATCTGTTAGCGGATTACCGCAAAGGGCAAGAGCCTTTTCGAGAATTTCTTTCTTATGTAGTAGACCGGATTCGTAATCAGCACCAACAATCACATCAAAGTAAGGTGTTAATTCAAAATGGTCTAATATCTCTTTTGCAAAATGTTCCGGTTTTGCCGTAGCCAGAACAATGGTATACTGTTCCGCCTGACATTTAGCGAGCAAGTCTACGATATTGGGATACACTTTATTTTCAAATTTACCGATTGTACCATAGCGTTCACGAAACTTCTTATATGTTTCTTCGGCCTGCTCATGAGTTAATCCACAATGTTCCTGAAAAGAATCTACCAACGGCGGTCCTAAAAACAGAAGCAATGTTTGCTCATCCGGAATCGGATAACCGAAATGGTTTAACGCAAATTTTACACTTGTCAGAATCCCTTCCTGAGAGTCCGTCAATGTCCCATCTAAATCAAACAATATCGTCTTCTTCATATTATTTCTTTAGAGCCTCTTTTAATGTATGCCATGCAAGAACAGCACATTTAACGCGTGCCGGCATATTAGAAATATTTTGCAATGCCATCGCATCTTCTAATTCTTCCAACTCATTCTCATCGGTCACTTCTTTTTTTATCATGCCCAAGAAAATCTCTACCAACCGTAATGCTTCCTCTACAGATTTACCTTTGATAATATCAATCATCATTGATGCGGAAGCCTGACTGATTGCACAACCGGAGCCCGTATAGGCCGCATCTTTAATGATGCCATCCTCTACATTGATCTGCAGTGTTAAATCATCACCGCAACTTGGGTTATGCCCATGCTCGGATGTTGTAAATTTAGATAATTCACGTTTATTACGCTTATCCTGATTATGTTCCAAAATAAGTTCCGTATAGAGTTGATCCATTTCCATTGATCGCTTCTCCTAATCTTTAAAGCCCATGACTGAACGAACAGTCTTCAATACGTCAAGGAAAGCATCCAAATCTTCCTTACGCGTATACAAGTACATACTTAGCCGTGTGGATGCGGACACATTATAGAATGCGCCCAAAGGTTGTGCACAATGATGACCGGAACGTACGCAAATTCCCTTTGAATCCAGAATAGTTGCTACATCATGAGGATGCACATCATCTACGGTGAAAGCAATTACGCCGTGTTTTTCCTTAGGATTTTGGGATCCGATTACATGAACATGAGGTAATTCCACAATCTTAGGTAAGATATAGGAAACCAATTCCTCTTCATAAGCCTCGATAGCATCCATACCGAAGGATTCAAGATAATCAATGGCGGCATGAAGTGACACCGCGCCGTCCGCATTCGGTGTGCCGGCTTCAAACTTATAAGGTAATTCGTTAAATGTCGTAGTCTGCTCTTTTACATACTCAATCATGTCCCCGCCCAAAAGGAATGGAGGCATCGCTTCCAACAGATCACGCTTGCCGTATAATACACCAATGCCTTGAGAGGCACACATCTTATGTCCTGAAAATACAAAGAAATCGCAATCTAACGCTTGTACATCGATTTTCTTATGCGGTGTGGATTGTGCCCCGTCAAGGACGACAACAGCCCCGACCGAATGGGCTTTCTCCGTCAATTCTTTCACAGGAAACTCCATACCGAGCACATTACTTATATGCGCAAAAGCAACGATTTTAGTGGTTTCATCAATCTTATCGATTTCACCGTCCTTCAAATGTCCGCTTTCATCAAGATACATATATTCCAATGTAGCCCCTGTCTGTTCGGCCACATATTGCCATGTAACGAGATTAGCATGATGCTCCGCAACGGTAATGATGATTTTATCACCTTTTTTTACATTATGAAGGCCGTAACTGTGGGCAATCAAGTTCATCGATTCCGTACTATTGCGGGTAAAAATGACCTCTTCCCGTTCACGGGCATTGATGAATTCCACCACTCGATCACGAGCATTCTCATAAGCTTCGGATGCTTCGATAGCCAAAATATGAGAACCGCGATGAGGGTTACCGTTATGCTGTGTCATGTGTTCAACAATACGGTCCACTACAACTTGTGGAATTTGTGCGGTCGCACCGCTATCTAAATAAATTACGCGGTGTCCATTATGCTCTTTATGTAATATAGGAAAATCTTTATATGCTTCTGCAATAGGTCTCATAAAACGCCTCTTTAAATTTTATTACGTACAGCCGCTAATGCCGCTTCTTCAATCGCTTCATCACCAATACGGTCTATAATCGGACGAATCATAGATTCTACGATGATATGCTTCGCTTCAGTTTCACTAAAACCGCGACTCATAAGATAGAACAATTTATTATGGTCGATTTGACCTGCACTCGCCGCATGATTACCAACTACATTATCTTCTTTACACAACAAGAGCGGCAAAGAAACCGATTTTACAGTCGGATCTAACAATAAGCATGTATCTTCTTCCGCACCTTCAGATGCAGTGGCTCCATTAAGGAAATCCAGTGTGCCGCGGAATGATTTTTTAGCATTACCGCTGAGGGCACCTAAATTATGAATATCGCTGAAAGATTTCTTGCCGCCATGGCTCATCACCATGGCAATATCGAATTTCTGCTCTTTATTACCAAGATAAGCAATATCGTGAACGATGTGAGATTCCTGTCCCACTAAATCATGATAGTAATTCAAGAAGTTTTCACTGCCGCCGATTTCGATATTGATATATTCCACATCGGCTCGGTCTTCTAATTTAGTATAGCGATGTTCGATATGTTGTACATGTTCAGGTAAAAGATTCACCTTTTTCACTACAACCTTAGCGGAGTCTTTTACATCGTATTCACTCAAGTAACTAACATTTATCAACTCATGGCCGGAACCGGTTACATAAAATTGAACTTCTAATTCAGCGCCGTTTTCGACGATAAACTGAAAGCGATTCGCCACGCGTTGAGATGCATCGATACGGATACCCACAAGCTCTTTAGCATTTGCAGGAATATGAATAGCATACCCTTCCGCGTTATCGACTAGTTCCTGTACCGCTTCTCGATTAGCACCTTCATAAGAACCATTCATCAATGGTGTTCCTTTTGACAGTGGTGAAAATATATTTTTATTCGCCTCTACAGCGATCGATTGTACAGCTTTGTCTTCTCCCGCCAAAGATCCTACAGTATGATTGACGCGCAACCATCTGAATGTCGGTCTAGGGAGTACATTAAATAGTAATTCGCTCATAATTCCTCCTTAACCGATAGAACCTTCTAATTCAAGGTTGATTAGATTGTTCATTTCAACTGCATATTCAAGCGGCAATTCTTTGGAAATCGGTTCAACGAAGCCTCGAACAAGCATTGCCCGAGCTTCTTCTTCACTGATACCGCGAGTCATGAGATAGAAAATCGCCTCATCGGAAATACGACCGATTTTAGCTTCATGACCTAAATCCACATTATCGTTTTCAACGATAATAGCCGGGATTGTATCCGATTGAGATTCAGCATCAAGCATTAACGATTCGCAGGAAACAGTAGCCTTTGCATGTTCCGCCTTTGGACCGATTTTCAAAAGGCCGCGGTAGATTGCAGCGCCACCGGATTTGGAAATGGATTTAGAGTTTACATTACTTGTCGTATATGGTGCATTATGAACCACTTTACATCCTGTATCGAGGAATTGTCCTTCACCGGCAAATGTTACACCCGTAAATTCCGCATGAGCACCTTCACCATTTAGAATACTCATCGGATACAAGCAGGATACCTTGGATCCGAAGGAACCGGAAACCCATTCAATTGTCCCGCCTTTGCCTACAACACAACGTTTCGTGTTGAGATTATACATATTTTTAGACCAGTTTTCAATTGTAGAATAACGCAATGTAGCATTATCCTTAACGAACAATTCAACTGCGCCCGCATGAAGATTGGATACATCATATTTAGGAGCGGAACAACCTTCTATAAAGTGAAGCTTTGCACCTTCCTCCACGATGATCATCGTATGCTCAAATTGACCTGCACCCGGCGCATTCAAACGGAAGTAGGACTGCAAGGGAATATCTACCTGTACGCCGGCCGGAACGTATACGAAGGAACCGCCTGACCACACGGCGCCATGAAGGGCCGCCCATTTATGGTCCGTAGGAGGAATCAAGGTCATCCAGTATTTTTTTACGATTTCTTCATGTTCATGAAGAGCCGTTTCAATATCGGTATATATAACCCCCTGTTTAACAAGATCTTCTTGAATACTGTGGTATACAACCTCTGAGTCATACTGAGCACCTACACCTGCAAGAGATGTTTTTTCCGCTTCAGGAATACCTAAGCGGTCAAATGTGCTTTTAATTTCTTCCGGAACTTCATCCCAGTTTTCTTTCATATCAACTTTCGGCTTAACATAGGTGTGAATATTTGCCATATCCAAGCCGGAAATATCGGGAATCCAGTTAGGAATTCCCATGCGATTATAAATCTCCAAGGACTTCAAACGGAATTCGAGCATCCATTCAGGTTCATTTTTATTGGCCCAAATTTCCCGGATGATATCTTCCGTCAAACCGGTATCCGAAATATAAGAATATTCAAAGTCATTCTTTATATCGTAGACACCGCGGTCCATATCCGCCACTTGGGTTTTCTTTCTTTGTTCCATAGTGCCTCCTATGCTAATGATTTGTATGCGTCATAACCTTTTTCTTCGATTTCACGCACGAGAGAAGCATCCCCGGTTTTAACGATTTTACCGTTGATTAAAACATGAACAAAATCAGGTTTCAATTTTTGTAAAATTTGGTTATGATGCGTGATAATCAATACAGCATTATCTTCATTGTGAAAGCGCTGTACCCCTTCAGATACGATACGAACCGCATCTACGTCAAGACCGGAATCGGTTTCATCAAGAATCGCCAATTTAGGATTCAAAATGGACATTTGAAGGATTTCATTCTTCTTGCGTTCACCGCCGGAAAACCCTTCATTTACATAACGTTGTGCATAAGATGTATCAAAAGATAATTCATCCATCTTGGTTTTCAGCTCTTTTTTGAACGCCAACGCCCGTACGTTCTCACCTGTAATTGTGGATTTAGCTGTACGGATAAAATTTTCTACAGTAATCCCCGGAACGGAAATAGGATTCTGAAAGGACATAAAGATACCTGCTTTGGCGCGATCATTTACGGCATCTTCCGTAATATCCTTACCGTCAAAAATGATAGAACCCTCGTCCACTGTATAGGTAGGATTTCCCATAATAGCATTGGCCAAGGTGGACTTGCCGGCACCATTTGTCCCCATTACGACATGAATTTCACCCTTATTAATTGTTAAATTGATACCCTTCAAGATCTGTTTCTCTTCGACAGATACCTTTAAGTCTTTTACCTGAAGTAATTCAGCCAAAATGTTCACTCCTTCTTATTATGTATATTGCCATTACAGGATATATACATCTATTTTATGTAAAACATATATAATGACACATATAAAAAGGCGGTACGCACTAACGTGGATACCGCCGTATTTCTCGCCAACTTAGCAAGTGTGTGCATAACAATCTACACTCATTATACATTCTTATCTAAATGATAGCAAGATATTCCTACTAAAATATACTGGAATTAAAAGAATATCAAGTATTACATATATTGATACGTTTTTATTAGTATTCGTTCTCATCCTATTCGATTCTCAATATTAAATTATAACTTGGAAAAATCTAATGTACGGAATAAATCATCATATGTTTCGGCACGACGGATTTGCGTAACAGAACCATCTTTATGCAGGAGTAATTCCGCTGAGCGCAATTTACCATTATAGTTAAAACCC
Organism: Veillonella sp. AS16; assembly: GCF_000517785.1. Classification (NCBI taxonomy): domain Bacteria; kingdom Bacillati; phylum Bacillota; class Negativicutes; order Veillonellales; family Veillonellaceae; genus Veillonella; species Veillonella sp. AS16. The sequence continues at coordinate 428,991 of NZ_AZYX01000007.1, forward strand.
ATCGAATGTCCATGCGCCCCCGTATCATGAATTATGATACGATCACCTATATCGATTTTAGGCAATTTCCGTTGGATAGCAAATTTATCATTATTTTCACACAATGATCCTGTCACATCATATACATGATCCTTTGGTTCATTTTCCTTACCCATGACTGTAATGTGGTGATATGATCCGTATAATGCCGGACGCATAAGATCGGCCATACAGGAATCAAGCCCGATATAATGACGATATATATCCTTCTTATGAATTGCTGTAGATACAAGGTACCCGAATGGGCCTGTTACCATGCGCCCGCATTCATATGCCAAGGCGATATCATTGAGACCATTGCCTTTTATAATCCTGTCATATGCGTCATGAATACGTTGGCCTAACCGTTCAAAGTCAACAGGTGTGTCCTCCGGTTTATACGCAACGCCTACACCGCCGCCAAGATCGATAAACTCGACATCAATGCCAAGTTTGTCTTTGATGTCTACAGCAAGATTAAAGCAGATTTCCGCAGTACCTACAAGGCCGTCAATATCCAATTCATTGGACACAACCATCGTATGTAAGCCGAAATGTTTAACACCTTTCGCCTGTAATTGCTCATAGGCCTCAAATATTTGATCACGGGTCATACCGTATTTAGCTTCCTCGGGAAGACCGATAATTGTATTACCGCCTTCTTTCAAAGGACCCGGATTATAGCGTACACAAAATGTGTCGGGTAAAGACCCATGATTCTTTTCAAGATATTCTATATGTGTAATATCATCTAGATTGATAATAGCTCCTAACTCCAATGCTTTTTTATATTCCACATATGGCGTATCGTTGGATGTGAACATAATATCGTGACCCTTTATGCCCACCTTTTCACACAGCAATAACTCCGCCAGCGAGGAACAATCCGCACCGACACCCAAATTTTGCAACAGTCGCATAATATATGGATTCGGGGTAGCTTTTACGGCAAAGTACTGTTTGAACCCCTTGTTCCAGGAAAATGCATGGATGAAAGATTTCATATTGTTAATAATGCCTTCCTCATCATAGATGTGGAAAGGTGTTGGATAGTCAGCGATAATGGCTTCCAACTGTTCAGCTGTAAACGGAACTGTTTTCGTATTCATAATAACCTCTCTATAAAATAAAAGGCTCATCAACATGATGAGCCTTTATATCCCAATTATTATTTAAATAAAGCTTTATCTAAACTATAGCGACCTGCACCGGCAAAGAACAACATAATGGCGCCGAAACCAAGTTGAGACGGATAGTCCCAGCCAAAGAAACTGCCGTTCAGATTAATAATGGTAGCCGTTGCTAAAGTGCCTACAAGCAGAATAGCACCAATACGTGTAAATAATCCTACCGCAATAAGAATACCGCCAATCATTTCAGCAAGTGCAGCCGCAGTTCCCAGCATTTCATAGCCGCCGGATACACCTAAAGGAGCCAGCATGGCACCTACCTTGTATAATCCTTGAGAGCCGCTAAGCCATTTTAAATAGCCATGATAAAACATGGAAATCCCCAATGCTAATCGATAGATAAACAAGCCAAAGTTAATATAATTAGGTTTACTTTTGAATATAAAGTTTAACACAGTAACACCTCTTTCTCTATTATATAGATAAATTTCAATATACCAAGTATATATTAAAATAGTGCTACTTGTCAAACAAGACTCATATAAAATTCTATAGAATTATAACATACTAACCTTTCAAAATCAATTTTATCGATGTTAATTATTAACGCAAGAATTTACAATCAAAATTATTCGACTAATACATCGAAAATCAAAAATAACCCTAATGAATTTAAGAGTATAGAAATCTTAATTCATTAGGGTTATTGTAAAATTGACTAGAAAGTTTTAGCAGCTGATTACATCATACCGCCCATACCACCCATAGGAGGCATTGCAGGTGCTGCAGCATTTTCATCTACCTTATCAGCAACAATAGTTTCTGTAGTCAAAACTAATGATGCGATAGATGCGGCATTTTGAAGTGCTGAACGTGTCACCTTCGCAGGATCGACGATACCGGATTTTACCATATCTACATATTCTTCAGTCAATGCATTGAAACCGATACCTGCCTCTGTATTTTTAACCTTTTCAACGACCACGGAGCCTTCAAGGCCTGCATTGTATGCGATTTGGCGAACTGGTTCCTCTACAGCGCGTTTTACAAGGTTAATACCAGTCTGAACATCACCGGTCGCTTCCAATGTATTCAATGCAGGGATGATATCGATGAATGTGGTACCCCCACCGGCTACGATACCTTCTTCAACAGCGGCACGTGTGGCATTCAATGCATCTTCGATGCGGAGTTTTTTATCTTTCATTTCAACTTCTGTAGCAGCACCTACTTCGATAACAGCTACACCGCCGGACAATTTAGCAAGACGTTCCTGTAATTTTTCACGGTCAAATTCGGAAGTCGTTTCTTCCAATTGTGCACGGATTTGGCTAACACGTTGAGCGATTGCGTCCTTATCACCTACGCCATCGATAATCGTCGTTTCATCTTTACTGATGCGAACCTGGCGAGCTGTACCAAGATCTTCAAGCTCTACGGAGTCAAGTTTACGCCCCATATCTTCAGTGATTACGGTACCACCTGTTAAGATAGCGATATCTTCAAGCATAGCTTTACGACGGTCGCCAAAGCCAGGAGCCTTAACAGCTACCGCTTTAAATGTACCACGCAATCTGTTTACTACCAATGTAGCCAATGCTTCACCTTCTACATCTTCAGCGATAATAAGAAGTTCTTTACCTACTTTTACCACTTTTTCAAGTGTTGGTAACATATCCGCAATAGCACCGATCTTACGATCCGTAATCAAGATATATGGATTATCCATAACAGCTTCCATACGGTCAGGATCGGTTACCATGTATGGAGAAATGTAACCACGGTCAAATTGCATACCTTCTACTACGTTTAAAGCCGTTTGTAAACCTTTGGATTCTTCAACAGTGATAACGCCGTCGTTACCGACTTTTTCCATTGCTTCCGCAATCAAACCGCCGATTTCTTCATCTGCAGCGGATACGCTTGCAACTTGAGCGATTTCCGCTTTTCCGGAAACTTTGATGGAGCGTTTTTTGATTTCATCCACCAATGTTTTTACAGCGGTTTCAATACCTTTTTTCAAAATCATCGGATTAGCACCGGCTGCTACATTACGCATACCTTCTTGAATCATGGCTTGAGCCAATACCGTGGCAGTCGTAGTACCGTCCCCTGCTACATCATTAGTTTTGGTAGCAACTTCTTTTACCAGTTGAGCCCCCATATTTTCAAATGGATCCGGTAACTCAATATCGCGGGCAATCGTTACACCGTCATTTGTAATTGTGGGAGAACCGAATTTTTTATCTAATACCACATTGCGGCCTTTAGGTCCCAATGTAACCTTTACAGCATCTGCCAATTGATCAACGCCGCGGCCTAAAGCGCGACGAGCTTCTTCGTTAAACAAGATTTCTTTTGCCATATGTATTACCTCCTACATAATTGGACTATCCAATGCAATAGAAATATATATCTGTGAAAGCGCTATATGAATACTCAAATATAACGCTTCTAATAAATATTTAACCTATTATTTTAACCTATTATAATATTGCTAGAATATCGCGTTCACTGATAATCAAGTGAGTAGCGCCGTCGATTTCTAACTCGCTACCGGCATATTTCGCGAACATAACATGGTCGCCAACCTTAACTTCCGGAGCTACACGTTGACCATTGTCACATAGTTTACCGGAACCTACAGCTACGACTTCACCTTCTTGAGGTTTTTCTTTTGCTGTATCGGGAAGAAAAATACCGCTCTTCGTTTTTTCCTCTTTTTCTACTAAACGAATAACAACACGATCAGCTAATGGTTTTAACATATGATGTCACTCCTTTTTTATCTCATTCACCTGTTAGCACTCAAAGACATCGAGTGCTAATTACAAGTATTATTATAACCTAACTTAAAATAATTGCAAGACTTTATTTTGATTTTTTGACTATTTAGGTTTTTCCTGATTTATTAACTTGTTCAATAATACATTGACAGGTTTTTACTATAGACATATGTTGCTTCATACTTAGGCTTCGTATACGTCCATAGGCTTCTTCCTCGGAAATTTTATATAGCTCCATAAGAATGCCCGTTCCTCTTTGAATAAGCTTGCGCTCCTCCAAGGATTGTTCCAATTGAACCATCTGCCTCCTTAAACTTTCATCGGATTTAAAACGTCCTAACGCCATTTCCAAGGTAGGCATCAACTGATCCTCCCGCAACGGTTTGATTAAATAACCGTACACCCCCGATTCACGGGCTTTATCAATTAAATCCTGTTGGCTATAACTCGTGAGTAACACAACCGGTGCATAATGATGAAAACCGATTTGTCGGGCCGCCTCGATACCGTCCAACTCAGGCATTTTTACATCCATTAAAATAATGTCAGGATGATGATCTTTGCATAATTGAATCGCTTCTATTCCATTGGAGCCTTCCCCTACCACTTCATGGCCTTGAGACTCCAATATATCCCGTAAATCCATACGAATAAGGGATTCATCGTCTACAATAGCTATGCGCATTTATTTCTCCTTTTTCATATGAATCGTAACAGTCACACCTTTTTGTGAATTCGCTATGCGTAAAGATCCTTTTAATTCATGGGTGACCAGATTATTAATAATTGTCAATCCTAATCGCTTATTAGAAACTATATCGAAATCTTCCGGCAATCCACGACCGTCGTCACTGAAGGTCATGATGATGTCATCATCCGTTTCATCAACGGCTAAATGAATATTTCCGCTTTCACCGTCTAAACCATGTTCCAGACTATTGGTAATCAATTCATTAATAATGAGTGACACATAACTCGCCACATATGAGGAAATTAATATATCTGCTCCCTCATAAGTAAAGGTTACCATTTGATTATGACGGACCATACTGAGTCTTAGCAATCGACACAACTCATCATATATGGAACGTACACCGATATAATCCTCATCATAATGTGACACTATATCATGAACTAATGCCATGCTTTCAATGCGATTGATTCCTTCCTGCAAAGCTTGTTTTACTTCCGGTAAATTCGACCGGCGGGCCTCCATACGCAAAAGCCCGGCTACCGTCTGCAGATTATTTTTTACACGATGGTGAATTTCTTTAATGATAGAATTTTTTACGAGCAACTCCTGCTGCTGTTTACTTTCATGGGTGCAATCATGGAGAACTAAAAAACACCTCGTTTCATTACGACCCATGGCGATAGGAATCATATGCTGACGAATGACCATATCCTGATAGATTTCTTCACTGGTGTATACAGTCCTGTTCTCTAATACCTGCTGTATAGCGGAGATTTTTAAGGCCCCCCCGTAAATTGATGAACCGATGAGACGACGATTAAATCCCAATATATCGACCAGCTGTAAGGCGGCTTCATTGCCGTAAATAATTGTATTAGTATGATCAAATATGATAAGTCCGTCCAGATACGATATAGGTTCATAGAACTGTATCTGTTCATCTGTCGCAGTCAACATGAGCCGATGCATCGTATCCGATAATATATACTCCCGTTCAAATTGATCAGGTTGAACGGAGGTAGATAAGGTAAATGAAATACCTCCGATGATCCGCCCCCCATTATCAACAATGGGAAAAACATGTTCGCGGCTTGCTTCAGCGGTTCCACATTGAGGGCACCCCTTATCAAACATATTCCGCCATAAATAGGAACTCTTTGTCCGACGCGTCACAATCTCCGTATCATTACGCATGATACAGAGCATATTAATACCGTCCTTATGGATGTCCTCATAATAGGATTTTAAAAGTGGCGTAAAAATCTGTATCCTTTGACGGGTTACAGATTCGCCAAAGGATATAAGTGTGCTGATATGCTCAAGTAATGCTGTTTGTGATGGTCCCAATGGGGTTTCATTCAAAATATCCTGATCGATATCCACAATTAATCCTCTTTCCAAGACACATAACCTATTTCAACACTCGGTTTCGCATTTAATGTAAGATCGCTGAATTTCCCGGCCTTAGCCATATAATAGGCTCTACATCCAATCATAGCCGCATTATCCGTGGATAAAATCTTGTTAGGTTTATAATAAAGGAACCCTTCCTTGTGACACATGTTTTCTAATGCGCTCTGCAAACCTTTATTTGCGGATACTCCGCCGGCAATAGTGATGCGAGTTTCCCCCAATGTATGTGCCGCATCCTTCGTCTTTTCCACCAGTACATCAACGATGGCTTTTTGAAAGGATGCCGCCACATCCGCTTGGTTAACAGGCTCGTCTTTCTGCTGTTTGCTGTTGAGATAATTGAGGACCGCAGACTTTAAACCGCTAAAACTGAATTCAAAATTTCCGGGTTCGCTCAAAGCCTTCGGAAACTCAACAGCATTTTCATCGCCTGTAACGGCAAGAGCATCGATATGAGGTCCTCCCGGATAAGGAAAACCCATTACGCGAGCAATTTTATCAAACGCCTCGCCCGCTGCATCATCCCGGGTTTGTCCTAAAATATAAAATTCTTCATACCCTTTCACATGAACGAGCATCGTATGTCCACCGGATACAACGAGACTTAAAAACGGCGGTTCCAGATCAGGATTGGCAAGAAAATTAGCAAAAATATGCCCTTCCATATGATGTACCGGCACCAAGGGGATTCCTGTTGCAAAGGATAATCCCTTTGCCGCTGCAACACCGACCAGCAAAGCACCAACCAGTCCGGGACCATATGTCACACCGATATGATCAATGTCTTTCAAAGTAATCTTTGCATCTTTTAAGGCCTGATCAATGACAGGGATTACCTGTTCGATATGATGGCGGGAAGCAATTTCAGGTACAACGCCGCCAAATTTTCTATGTATTGGAATTTGACTGGATATAACATTCGATAAAACGGTGCGACCATCTTTGAGGACTGCCGCCGATGTTTCATCACAGCTGCTTTCCAATGCTAATGTATATATACTCATTATATTTCCTTTGTAACGAGAGACATGATATATGCATCTTCCTTAGGTTCCGAATAATAGTCTTTGCGTATACCCTTTACAGTAAATCCTAAATTTCTATACATAGCCAAGGCCGATAAGTTTGAAATTCGGACCTCCAGAAAGATTTCCTGCATCCCTCGCTTAACACATGCATCAATTAAACGTTCCATCAATTGAGTACCGTAGCCCTTGCACCGAGCTTCGGGGATAATGGCGATATTCGTAATCTGTCCTTCATCATAAATAAGCCAAACACCGCCATATCCGATAATTCGGTCATTTTCTATCAGCACCATATACAGCTTATTCGATGTTTTGTCCAACTCAGACGTAACAGACTCTAAGCTCCATGGAACAGAAAAAGATACCTGTTCAATTTCATAGATAGCCTGTGCATCTTCTATGGTAGCCATTCGAATATCCATCATTCTGCCCCTGCCGCTTCCGTCACGATAACAGAAGGATTTTGAGATAGCATATCCTGGTTATCCTTATGGCGTTCCTCCCATAAAACCTCAGCCTCGGAGCGACGGATATAATAAGGCACCATATCCATCGGATCCGATATAAGATTCTTACGCGCCAATTCTTTTCCGGCCAACAATAAGGAGCTCGCCTTAGGAATCCTTCTCATTATATCGGCAATCGTGCAGTTTGAATCACTTTCATCTAACAGTTTTTCGATACGCTTGATACCGTCCCCGATGAAAATAACCTTCTCCTTATAATCTCTAAAACGATTAATCAAATTTGCAGCTTCAACAACAAAAGGATCTTCGATGCGAAGTAAACGATTTGCCTCATAATGGTATAGGGCTGCATAGACATGTTTTTTTTGGGCGTCCACAACAGTACAGATTGTATAATCCGTATATGGAATATTATGAGCCAGACTATCCATAGTCATAACGCCATACAAGGGAATCTGCAAGGCATAGGCCATCGCCTTCGCTGTTCCCATACCAATTCGCAGCCCCGTAAAAGATCCGGGCCCGATACTAACCATTATTCCTTTCAACATATCTTTTGTCACCTGTGTCAATTGTAAAAGCATATCGATATGCGGCACCAACTGTTCGGAATGAGTCAATCCGGCTTGTACGGTTAGTTCACCCACAAGGCGTTCTTCATCCATTAATGCAACACTGGAAACAAGAGAGCTAGTTTCAATTCCCAACCACATAATGGCCTCCTATCTCCAACAAATCATCCATTTCAAGATAATTGCTATCAAGTATAATCAAGCGACTCATATCATCGATGGTCTTTAAATTGATCCACAAAGTTTCATCCGGTAATTCATCACGAAACTTGTCCGCCCATTCTACAATAGATATCTGATCCTCTGTATATTCATAAAATCCGATGTTTTCAAGTTCACTTACATCATCTAAGCGATACACATCAAAATGATATAAAGGGCCGGACCCTGCGATATATGAGTTCATAATTGCGAAGGTGGGGCTTGTAATCTCTTCCGTTACACCGAATCCCTGAACAATACCTTGCGCCAAATGAGTCTTGCCTGTACCCAGATCACCGACGAGTGCTACGCATAAGGGCTCTTTTTTTTTGCTTAACCATTTCCCCAGTTTTTTACCAAAATCCTGTGTATCTTCTACCGAATGAGTTTCCAATTGAACCCGCGCTTTATGATTCATGAAAATGATTATATCCTTTCGCTTCAATAGTTGTAATCGTTTTATCCGGCGTCACCATCTGCACCATGGCCGGTCCCGACAAAACTTCACCAATTAATGAAATACCATCCATATCCTGTAATTGAGGAACTAAAGATTTCGGTGCAGTAAAGACAAGCTGAAAATCTTCCCCTCCATACAGTGCATAATCCTCGGGATTAGTCTGTAGATGTTCAGCTAAGGCATATGTTTCCTTATGTAAAGGAATCGCCTTTTCCTCAATAACAATTGATACGGAGCTGGCCGATGCAATTTCATTAAGCTCACTGGCAAGGCCATCACTGATATCATTCATACTGTGAACCCCAAGATCTCGCAATCTCTGTCCCAGAAAAACCTGTGGTTCAGGACGTTGATGACCGATCTTGGTCATAGTATATCCATCCAGTGAATACATAAGTGCACTCAATCCGGTGGCGGCATATCCTAGATAATTGGTCACGCCCACCACATCGCCGATTTGAGCTCCGCTACGTAATACGGCACAACCTTGCGGTACTTCACCGATAATGGTTACTGTCCAAACCATAGATCCTTCGATACGTACTGTATCGCCTCCTAAGATATTAACACCATACTTCTTACATTGATCTTTGATACCTCTATAAATTTCATCCAATATATCCGTATCTATATGACCCGGTGCAGCTACAGACAAAACCACTTGCTTAGGCGTCCCCCCCATTGCAGCAATATCGCTTAAATTAGCTGACATGAGGCGATATCCCACATCATAGGGCATCATATAGTGAAAGCTGAAATGAATCCCTTCCACCATTGTATCCGTACTGATTAACTGATTCACATGCTCAGAAGTATTGTAAATGGCACAATCATCACCAATACCTTGAATTACCGTATCCGGATTATAAATGGTATCACTCTGAATATGACGTATGAAATTAAATTCTCCTATCTGTTTTAATTGCATCCCATCACCTAATTTCCGATTACTGTACTCTTTGTATTGTAACATATAATAAAGTCAACAAAAATAGCAGGCAGTCGATATGTTATCGACTGCCTGCTATTTTGTGCTGATTCCTATTATTTTTTAATAAGATCATTCATTCGTTTTACCGGTTCGCTTGTATCAAAACCGCCTATCGTATCCACCTTTTTCCCGTCGGATACAAAGAGAACACCGTTAATATTATCAAATGACGTCAACGTATTAACAATCGCCGCCATTTGTAATTTAACTGTTAAATCTCCACCTTTGGCTGCAACAAAGGCTTTATTGACCTCAACAGAAGCAATACCGTTCTTGACCGTAACAGAATTGATTTCCACATCCTTGGAGAATACCGGATACTGTTGCGCTCGATCGGATTCCAGCATTGCAAGTAATGCTGCTTTTGGAGTTACCTTATTAGCTTCCGTATCAACAGTTTTCTGTTTGACACCGGAGCCATCTTCCGTAGGAACATAGAATACCATTTTTACCTTCTCATTCGATGTTTTTGTTGTTTCTGCATCCTTATTTATCTTTGACTCCTGTACAGGTTCACTTTTACCTGGAGTCGGTGATTGTTCCGGTCCACAGCCTGCAGCAAAAGCGAGAATGCCAATACAGAGGATCGATAAAACTTGCTTACGTAACTTCATCCATTAACCTCCAAAGTAGCTCGCAATACCATTGGCAATGCGTTTTGCAAAATCCTCTTGTGTTTGTGGCGATTGTAATGCCTTTTCTTCATTAGGATTTGAAATGAAACCGAGTTCAACAAGAATTGCAGGCATATTAGAATGTCTCAATACATATAAGTTGCCTTCTTGACTGCCGCGATCTCCGCCAAAACCAGGAGCATTAGCAATTTGAGATTGTACCTTTTGAGCCAATCGCAAGTCATTACCAGTCTTACTATAATAGTATGTTGCAATACCACCAACACTTGGATTATTAAACGAATTGATATGAACACTAACCAATGCATCGGAATTATTAGCATTCGCAACATTAACACGAGCACCCAATTCATCAACACCGCTCGCATTAGGACCATATACATCCACATCGGATGTACGAGTCATAACAACCTTGGCACCACGAGATTCCAAAGCGGCTTTCAAATATTTGGAAACCGGCAATGTGATATTCTTCTCTTGTACCCCATGAGGACCGATAGCACCCGGATCACTACCACCATGACCTGGATCGATAGTAATAGTTTTACCGGAAAGACCTCCCGATGTAGAGTACTTACCGGAACCACCAGGCAAATTCTTTGCCGGATGTGCGGAAGGTGACGGCTTCTTGCCATAATAAGCAGGCTTAGATGCGATCCCTTTCTTTTGTACATCTACAACGATGCGATACGGCTTCTTATTAACCGTATCTTTTTTCAAAGAAAAGACTTTTACATCACCCGTATCAAGGGCAGAAGGTGTTGTAATCGTTACGGTTACGTCTTTACCCACTTGAGAAAATTGAGCTGAATTAGCAATACTGGAATCCATCGTAATATTCCGTTTCGCTGTTTTCAACTTGGTGTTTTTCAAGGTGACCGTCGTCGTTTTCCCATCCTTGCTAATCGATGCGGACGCTTTTACAGGCGTGGATAAATCCATAACTATACGTACGTATGGTGCTGGTGCATCCGTTCTTGTCACCCATCGAGCATCCTCAAGATTAGCCGCCTTTGCCTGAGTCAATAACAGGGGTATAGCCATCAAGACTGCAAGGCAAATAAAAAATAGTTTACGCAATACATTCACTCCAATCTAACTGACATACATTGTGTCCAAACCATAGAGATGAGCCGACGAAAGCTTTGTCTATCAAAGTCTCATCGTTCCAATCTATCGATAAACTAATATTAGATTATAAATAGATTATTTCATACAAAGATGAAGACTAGTATATTGATTATACATAGAACCCTTATGTAAAACACATCATAAGAATTGTATTCTACAAATCAAAATCAATCCTACCTCTCTGTAGTAATTTGCCATTCATTCCCATCCGTACTGATGTGGATACGTCCCATCGTATCCGTACGGTAAATAGCAATATTGTTTTCCTGCAAGCGACGCAATGCCACATCGTGAGGATGACCATACTTATTATACATGCCATTTGAGATTAATGCACTCTCTGGCTTGATAGATTTCAAAAAATCTTCTGAACTGCTCGTGCGAGATCCGTGATGTCCTACCTTCAAAATACGTGCAAAAAGCTTGGAATTCAGTTCTTTTACCAATTTTTTCTCTTCTTGTATTTCTGCATCTCCCGTAAAGAGCATTGAAAATTTGCCGAAAATCAATTTTCCTACAATCGAATTATTATTAAGATCCGGCTCTCCTTTTTTATCGGTAAGCGTTTCATTCCACGGTGCATAAACTACAAAGACCGCCCCATGTCCAAAATCCACCACATCACCATTTTTTAAAGTCGAGCGTTGAATCTTATTTTTTTCAATCCAGCGTTCATAGGTTTTATACATATTGTTATCTACGGCGATACCGTCATCATAAACATGCTCAATAGGCATTGCTTTCGTAATTGCCAAAAATCCGCCCATATGATCTGCATGAGGATGGGTAATAATTACATTTTTAAGCTTTGTAACCCCCATTGATTTCAGTTGAGCCACGATATTCTCACGATGTTCTATATCACCGGTATCAATCATACTGTACTCATCACCTATTTTGAGTAAAATGGCATCACCTTGACCGATATCGAGCATATATATATCAAGATGTCCCTCAGGTGTCGTCGTTTTCGTATCAATTGAATATTCCTTAGATGTTGTTACGGTATTGCTTATCGCATTGGCGACATCTGTCGACTTACATCCGGCAATGGCAAAAACAGGAATACATAAAAGCAACAAAAAGGCTAATAAGCGTTGTATTTTATATGTCATTCCCGTTCTCCCAACAATTCACCAATAACTTGTCCGATATGGAGACTTACGTCACTCGGCGTATACCCCCAAGGCCTGTTATCAAATAAGAGATCGGCACTGCGGCTATGTACATAAACTCCTAATACAGCACTATCCTGCAATGAATAACCTTGACTGATAAAAGCGGAAATAACCCCTGTTAATACATCACCCATACCACCTGTTCCCATTCCGGAATTTCCAATAGTATTGATATATACAGTTCCATCCGGTAACGCCACCAAAGATGGTATACCTTTCAGCACAAGAACAACATTATGGGCCATTGCAAAAGCTCGAGCCACTATTACGTAATTACGTTCAATCCACTTGACAGGCATATTGATAAGGCGACTGAATTCACCCAGATGAGGCGTCATCACACATGATTGTATTGATTTTGACACGGAGTATAACTTATTAAGATCACCTGATACCACGGCATCTTGATTTACAATACCTATATGCCCCATTGCGTATAATGCATCTGCATCAATCACCAAAGGATTATCACACATAGTAAGTACAGATTGGACAAGTGTTTTTACTTCATCGGTACGTCCCAAACCCGGGCCGATGGCAACAACATTACGTTGCTGACATAAACCGCTTATATCAGCAGTTATAGAGGTAACCATAACTTCAGGAATAATGCGGCCTTGCACAATTTTCTGTATCTTTTCAGGTACAGCCAATGTAGTCTTACCTGCGCCGCTATGAACAGCCGCTTCACCGGCCAACATGGGGGCCCCGACCATATCCCCTGAGCCGCCGATAATGAGCAAATTACCGTTTACACCTTTATGAGCCGTATCGGGCCGATACTCTATTAATAGCTCAGCTAATTCGTTATCAATGGTAAATGTTTGATATCTATCCACTATCATCTGTTGCCATGGAACCCCTAGAGGAGCAACGATACAAACTCCTCCGACATTTTTTCCCGGATAAAGCAACAGCCCCTGCTTCATTGCACCGAAGGTAACCGTATAATCACAAGCTAAAGTACCTTCAGAAATCTGACCCGTTGTCGCATCCAAGCCGGCAGGTACATCAATAGCCCATACCGCAAATCCATATTGAGTTCTCATGATATCAATATCATGCAAAATCTCTATTGTCGAACTTCGTAAAGCACCTTCCAGTCCGGTACCTACCAAGCCCTCCACAACAACGACGGCCTGACTCCAGTCATTAAAATCATCGTATGCCTCCACGCTGCATCCGATGGTCTTACATCGCTTTAGCTGACTCTGAAAGAGAGTACTTCCCTTATCAGGATTCCCACAAAGTACAACGCGTACAGGTACACCTTGCTCCATAAGATGACGTGCCGCAACCAGTCCATCCGCACCATTATTACCGCAACCGCAAAGGAATAACACAAAGCGCCCCTGCATGTTGTTTTCATCCAGCTGAAGCAAATCATAATTTTCCCACAAGGCATCTACGAGACCTCTGCCGGCATTTTCCATTAATAGCTCTAAAGGAATATCAAAAGCGGTAGGAACAACTTGATCAATATATTGTGCATCTTCTCGCGTCAATATGTGCATGCTAATCTCCTTCAAAAATAACCGTACTCATCGCATATGATTGGCAATGACTGATAGATACGAGAATATTCTTGTACCCTTTCTCATCATATATTTCCTTAAATACACCTTGTAAACGAATGAAAGGTGCCCCTAACTTATCATGGGCTACTTCTATATCTAACCAGGAACCTCTGCGCAATCCGGTTCCTAAGGCCTTCAGAAAAGCCTCTTTTGCCGTATATATGCCCGCATAAGATTCATATTTGCCTTTATTACGACTTTCACAATATGCTATTTCAGCCTCTGTAAATAGACGTTCAAGAAACCGGTCAGATTTATTAATCGCATCGGTAATACGTTTAATTTCAATAATATCATTACCTAGCCTCATATATGCCTCCTATATACACTAATAATTTTATTATACACGTATAATAGAAGAAAAAAAAATTCCGACCCCATTGGTACAACAGGATCGAAATTTATGTGGTGTCAGATCATCTTATATTCATAATACCTATAATATATCTGACCCGTTCATTATAACAAAGTTAATTCTATGAGGCAATCATAAAATATAAAATAAATCCATAGCAATATGTAAATCTATATATTACTAATTATTATATAAACTAGATAATCGATTATCAACATATCCGAATATAGCAATAGATTATGCCCGTGTATCGAACGGTAATTTAGGAACTCCGTAAATCTGCACCTTTCCCTTATAATTTACGGCTACATACATGATCCCCTTCCGATAATCCATATCTTCAACCTCCATACCGCTGGTATATGGCATAATACTTTGAACATCACCGCCTTTATTTACAAAAACAAATGACGACAAAGTTGTAAAAATGGTACTGCCATTATGAGCATAAGCCCCATTATTATTTAGATTGCTATGTTGGGCATTGATTCTAGCAGAACGTAATCGTTTAAACCGTGCATCATAATAATTAATAGTTCGATATGTATTGGTTAAAGGTAAAATGGATACAAATTGATTCAATTCAGTATCATAAGCCAGATTAAAAACTTTATCACTCAGTTTGATCGGACTTTCCACCTCTAATGTATCCGCATTGATGGGCGTCACCATATAACCATTAACTATCGCATTGGTAGTATAGAGCTTATTCGTCTTCGGATTATAGGTCAATGTATTCATGTGTCCTAAATTATTTTTATCTTTATATTCATAACGATTAACGACGTTAAAATTGCTCGGATCCAATTCATAAATAATCTGTTTTGTACTCTCTTCGTTAATGCATGCTAACACGAACACATCTTTCTTCGAATTATAACAAAACCCCTGACATTGATTAACGCCTTCATTTAAAGGTACTGTTGCTAATAACTTTAACGACATAGGTGTTTGAACCTCTGATACACGACGCTCCACAGTCGGCATCATTATTAACGTATTAATATAATCTAAAATTGCCTGATCCATAAATACTCCTCATTAAATTCAAACTAAAGCATTTAACATAAAAACTAATAAGAACTAATAAATCCAATGAAATATATAAGAATTTAATATATAAAAATAGGCGGCAAGACATAAAGCCTTACCGCCTAAGTTTGGTGCCGGAGGTGGGACTTGAACCCACACGGTGTTACCCGCTTGATTTTGAGTCAAGTGCGTCTGCCATTCCGCCACTCCGGCATTTCGGAACATTTGTAATTATACCTAAACGCCCAAATGATGTCAATATATTTTTATTTTTTATATAAAATTTTTTGAACAGCTTCCATATCCGAATCGGATTGTTGTTTCCATGTCAAAGCTACAGCAGTGATATAACCCTTTCGAGCATACTCCACATCAGTCGGAACAGCCTCCGCACCATAATCCAGTTCACCGGCTAACCAGTAATAATCCTGGCCTCTCGAATTAATACGAGCATCAATGATATTACTATAAGTTTGTAAGCCTTGACTCACTATTTTAAAATGATCCCAATCACATACACCTCTTAGTGGAAAGTTCACATTCAACAATCCCGGAAACTGACCGGACACATAGATTTTTTCTATCAAATCATGAATAAATGGATGCATCTCTTCCGCTCTTTCCGTGGAGTAACGCTCCACGGATAATACCAATCCTGGAATACCGTAAAAACAACTCTCCATAGCCGCTGATACTGTTCCTGAATACAGCACATCGGAACCTAAATTGAAGCCATGATTAATGCCTGAAACAACTAAATCGGGTATATCATCCGTTAATAAATAACTCAAACCGAATTTCATACAATCCGACGGAGTCCCTGTTAGTGCATAGAGGCGAGGATTTTCATCCTCGCCATTATAAGCATCTAACTTTAAAGGATTTTCCGTAGTCAATGCATGTGATTTGGCACTTTGCTCCACAGCAGGTGCCACAACGGTAATGCGATAAAACTGTCCTAAATAATCAGCCAAATTACGTAAGCCACCGGCTAATATACCGTCATCATTACACATTAAAATATGCATATCTACTCCTGAAAAGTCTATTTTCTACTCTTTTTATTCATGTCGCCCATACGAGTCAATTTGACATCATATAAGCCTACCGCACGTGTATGCTGCGTATGAGACCACACCTTATTATGCCGTCTGAAAAAGCCCAAAATATTAACGGGAATCCACGAATATACAAATAAAGGATATAACAAATAATAGAGCCAGATCTTAGGCGGCACCTTAATTTTTAACAATACTACAAGCGGAAACAGGTATTGTCCCACACCGATAATGGTCCATACAGACATCGGTAAAATCTGATAAAGAATATTGGTATAAATAGGTATATACGCATTAATATAAGATAACACTAAATATATAGTAGTCATCAATAAGAAATACGGTTGACTCACCTGAAATATACCGTCCAAAATCATAAGATTTCCCGTTTTAATGCCTATAGCAAACAGCTTTGGTATATACCGCCCTGCACAATCAAACTGACCTTGTGCCCATCGTAAACGCTGCTTGCAAGATGCCATCATGGTCGTTACCTTTTCATCATATACGATAGCATCATGAGCCCAACAGGTACGAACACCGTGAGTCAATAATTTCATGGAAAACTCCATATCTTCCGTCAAGCTGTTACAATCCCACCCGTATTCTCTGATAACAGACGTACGAATACACATGCCGGTTCCACCTAAAGCAGTAGATAAGCCAACCCGATATTTTGCCAAATGCCACATATGATTAACCATCCAGAAAGCGATGGAAAATGTACCTGCCACCCAGGAATCTGTAGGATTCTTAGAGTTAAGATATCCTTGAATAACGGACTCGCCCTTCTCTAAATGATCATTCATTTCTAACATAAATTGAGGATGTACTAAATTATCGGCATCAAAAACAAGAAATGCATCATAATGAGTATCCATTTTCTCAACGCGGTCAAACATCCATCCCATGGCATACCCTTTGCCGACCTCATCTCTGTTGACGCGCACATGCACATTGGCACCTGCCGCTTCCGCAACCTCTGCAGTCTTATCGGTACAGTTATCAGCTACAACAAAAATATCATATAGTTCATCAGGATAATCCAAGCCACGTAAATTTTTTACCAGCTCTCCCACTACAGTTTCCTCATTATGTGCACATACCACAATGGCAAAAGAATTCTTCGGTGTGTAATTTTTATGTACCCCTGACCGCCACATACCAATAACGGCTAGTACAAAATAATAAATCGTATAAATCACGATTATTACCTGCATAGGAATCAATAATAGATCCAGTAGGTAATTCATACTAATATCCTCCACACACCTATTTACGCACTATATTTATGGCCGAGTTACAAAGCCCAAACAACACATACCCGGCGAAAATCATAACAGCCCATGTATGCCAGTCATACACGAGACATGCTACTACAAAAACTAAGGTAACGGCAATTGCGATGTAGTTAATGCGCACCGCACTATGACCTTTAAAATCAGGATATTTTACTTCGCTAACCATGAGAATACCCACACAAATCATGGCTACCGCAAGCACAAGCTGAGGCACCGACACACCACACAATACATACGTTGCCGCCAAACAGCCGGCCGCAGGAATCGGTAACCCCTCAAAATATCCATGAACTTCATCAGTTTTAATGTTAAAACGAGCTAAGCGAAAGGCTCCCAAAACGGCAAATGCCAAAAGTGGTATATACGCTACCCATCCTAAACCGAATAATTCCTTCGTATATAACATATAGGCAGGAGCCACACCAAATCCGACCACATCGGATAAAGAATCCAATTCGCGTCCCATAGGACCTGCTACGCGCAATGCACGTGCTACACGACCATCAAGGCCATCTGCGGCCAAAGAAAGCAAAATACATATAGCTGCCGCAAATGAATTCCCTGTAGCAGAGAAAGTGATACTGATAACACCAAATGCTAAATTAGCAGCGGTAAATAAATTAGGAATAACAGACTTATTCATGACGCAACCTCCCTATAACGGTATCTCCGCCCGTAATATGTTGACCTTTTTCCACGAACAACTCTACATCCTTGTCCATATACAGCTCAGTACAAGAACCGAATTTTATCATTCCGTACAATTGTCCACGCTCAAGCATACTGTCAAGATCTGTCCAAGATACGATGCGTCGAGCTAAAAGCCCTGCAATTTGTGTTACCAATACAGCAGTACGATCATTTTCGATACAAATTGTATGTCGTTCATTTTCAAACCCTACATCTTCTTTAAAGGCAGGCAAAAAACTTCCCATCGTATAATGACGATATGTAATCTTTCCGCCGATAGGTGCTCGGTTTGCATGTACGTCAAATACGGATAAGAATATGGTAACTTTTTTACATTCCCGATGTAGATATATATCTTCATAAACATCTGAAATATCCATGATTTTACCATCCGCAGGGGATAGAATTAAATCCGGATCTTGAGGGATAACGCGTTTTGGATTTCTGAAGAAATTGATAAAAAATAAAGCCAAGATAAAAGGAATAATAGCGATAATATAATATCCAAAAAACGCCAATACCGCTGAAAGAACGAGCATAGCACCAATCAGCGGGAACCCTTCTTTTATAATTGGTCCTGTAGGCACAATTCAACACTCCTCTATTTATTTCTAATAACCGTCCACATAAACTTAGGAATAGCCAACATTCGGCCGATCCGTTTAGGTTCTAAATATAATCGATACAACCATTCAAGTCGATTTTGCTGCATCCAATGTGGAGCCCGAGGAATATTACCGGCCAGAACATCAAATGATCCTCCGATACCGATAGCTACCACACCATCGAGATGACTCAAATTTTCTGAAATCCATTGTTCCTGTTTTGGAACACCTAAAGCAACAAATACAAGCTTGGCTTTGGAATCACCAATGGCTTTTATGATTTTCTGTTCTTCTATGCTATCGAAAAATCCATCATGAATTCCGACAATATTCAAAGGACCGATTTCAGCAGATAAATTATCAATCGCTCGCTGAGCAACACCTGGTGCCGCCCCTAAGCAGTATACAGGAATTCGATGAGTCGCCGCAACCTTAAATAATTCCTTCGTTACATCCACACCGGTCACACGTTCCGGTACATGTTCACCGTTACGCTCTGCAGCCCATAAAATGCCAGCCCCATCCGGTACGACAAGACTAGCATTATTCAATATGGTATGCAATGTAGGATTTTCATTTGCCAACATAACCATTTCTGCATTAGCCGTTGCTACTAAATGTAGCCCCGGCTCTGCAGTTAGTTGTAAAATACGTTGAACCGCCTCATTCATTGTTAAACAATCAATAGGCACAGACAAAACAGAAATACGTTTACTCAATGTAATACTCCATTATAGACCACTATAATTTGGTGCTTCCACTGTAATACTTACATCATGCGGATGACTTTCTTTCAATCCCGCCGCCGTAATTTGAATGAATTGAGTATTCTCAATCATCTCTTGGATGTTATGGCATCCGCAGTATCCCATGCTCGCACGCAAACCACCAACCATTTGGAAAATTGTATCGGTCAACATACCTTTATAAGGTACGCGACCTTCTATTCCTTCAGGGACCAACTTCTTAGCCTCTGTCTGGAAATAACGATCTTTACTGCCCAGTTTCATGGCACCCAAGCTGCCCATACCACGATACACCTTATAGGATCGCCCTTGATAAATCACTGTTTCTCCGGGACTTTCATCAGTGCCGGCCAAAATATTCCCCATCATGACCACATTAGCGCCGGCTGCAATAGCCTTTGCGATATCGCCTGAGTACTTGATTCCTCCGTCAGCAATGATAGGAATACCATAACGGCGACCGACTTGTGCCGATTCATATACAGCTGTAATTTGAGGTACGCCTATACCGGCAATAACGCGCGTAGTACAAATGGAACCGGGCCCGATCCCAACCTTAACAGCATCAGCACCGGCTTCTATAAGAGCCTCTGTACCGGCCGCTGTCGCCACATTGCCGGCGATGACGGGAATATGAGGATATGCCTGTTTAATCTCCTTAAGTGTACGAAGCACGCCTGCAGAATGGCCATGAGCGGTATCGACGATAATTACGTCCGCCTTAGCAGACACTAATGCATCCAAACGGTCATACAGATCCTTGGATACACCTACGGCAGCACCGACCAACAAACGGCCGTTGCTATCCTTTGCTGCATTCGGATATTTTGTGGCTTTCTCAATATCTTTAATGGTAATTAAACCTTTTAAATTACCATCTCCATCTACAAGGGGCAGTTTTTCTATACGGTGTTCACTTAAAATAGATTTTGCCGACTCCAGGGATGTCCCTTCCGGTGCAGTTACAAGCCCTTCCCGCGTCATACAGTCACCGATTTTTCGAGTTAAATCAGTTTCAAATCTCATATCGCGATTTGTTATGATCCCTACTAGTTTACCATGTTCTGTTATAGGTACACCAGAAATTTTATATTTTGCCATAATTTCAGATGCATCTGAAAGCAAATTCTGCGGACTTAAATAGATAGGATCAACAATAACACCATGTTCAGAGCGTTTCACTTTATCTACTTCATGTGCCTGTTCCTCTATGGACATATTTTTATGAATAACACCGAGGCCTCCTTCACGAGCCATAGCAATAGCCATTCTCGATTCGGTAACCGTATCCATTCCGGAACTGATCATCGGGATATTTAATGTAATATCACGTGTTAAATGACTTTTCAATTCTACTTCATTTGGTAATACATCAGATGCAGCAGGCACTAACAATACATCATCGAAAGTTAAGCCGCGCATACCGAATTTATCGTTTCTCATATTTCCCTCCCGTATAATAAAACAAAACTACGACCCTCCCAGCCCTGAAGGGCTGGGCAGGACAGTCGTAGCTTTAGCGTTCAGACCGCAAAATGCCGCCTTCCATATAATCATCTTTTTTCATATCTACGAAGATTACCTTTACCGCATCTGCCGGAACCTTAACGATTTCCACGGCTGCCTTCGTAATAGCTTCACCTAACTGTTTTTTCTGTTCTTTTGTACGCCCTTCAACGAGCTCTACATGAATAAGTGGCATAGTTACCTCCATAGATGAAAGAAATAAATTGTTTGTTCTATTATACGGTATGAAGAACTGTTACACAAGGGGCAAAGCCAGATAAAATCTATATTATTGCCACTTATGAACTTATAACTTCTACCTCTTAATTATACAATATTCTTAAAAATTTTTCACCAAATCTTTTTTCTAACTCGGGTTTCATAACTGATTCAAGCCGTTCCATGCCAAAAGCCTCGGCATAATGTAATACATCCTGACGCGCTTTCACGAGAATGTCGATATCCTTAATAATATTGGCGACCCGCAGATCAGGTAATCCGGATTGAACCAGTCCGAACAGTTGTCCCGAGCCTCGCAACAACAAATCCTGTTCCGCCAATTCAAACCCGTCCTGTATCTGCTCCATCAGTTTAAGTCGCTCCCGGGTCAAATCATTTTTTGCATCGCTCACTAAAATACAGTACGATTGTGCTGTATCGCGCCCTACACGGCCCCGCAACTGATGTAATTGTGATAAACCGAATCTTTCGGCCCCTTCTATGCACATAATCGTCGCATTCGGTACATTCACACCTACCTCGATAACAGTCGTCGATACGAGCAATGAAATATCACCATTATAAAAGTCATTCATAATGGTCTCTTTTTCATCAGGCTTCATCCGCCCATGAATAAGCCCGACATTGAAAGTCTTATAAAAATAATTTTTAAGTTCGATATATAACTCTTCTGCCGCCTGTAAATCTAATTTCTCCGATTCCTCTACGAGAGGACATACTACATAAACTTGTCGGCCTTCTGCCATTTCCTTTCCAAAGAAGGTGCGCAATCGTTCCGTATACGAACCATCCACCACATAAGTTCTGACCGGTTTACGCCCCGGCGGCATTTCTTTGATTAAAGATACGGCTAAGTCTCCATATACGGACAGTGTCATTGTACGAGGTATAGGTGTAGCGGTCATAATCAATACATGAGGATATTCCCCCTTTTTTTGCAATCTGGCCCTCTGTTCGACACCAAATCGATGTTGTTCATCAATGACGATGAGACCTAGTTTAGAAAACTGTACGCCTTCCTGTATCAGTGCATGAGTTCCCACAACGATACTAATAGTACCGTCGGCCAGCCCCGCATATATACGCTCTTTCTCTTTTTTACCCGTGGACCCGGTCAACAGTTCAATAGAAATTTCCAAATTATCACACAGATTGCGAATACCTTCATAATGTTGAGCCGCCAGAATTTCTGTAGGCGCCATCAACGCCCCCTGGAATCCGTTTTCAACAGCTTTGATCAAACTCAGTGTAGCTACAACGGTCTTACCCGATCCTACATCGCCTTGTAACAGACGTTGCATAGGTCTTTCATCCTCCATATCCGAGGAAATATCCTGAAAAGCACGCTCTTGATCTCCGGTTAAGGAAAATGGCAGTTCTTCAATACAACGCTCTATTAAAACTCCGTTCGGTTCCATTTTAAAGCCTTTATGCCGTTGTTCCTTATTTCTCAACAACGCAAGACCTGCCTGCATAACAAACAGCTCTTCATAAGCCAATTGGTGACGGGCCAGTTCATACTGCTCCGAAGATTCCGGAAAGTGCATCGCTTTAAATGCATCATAACGATTCATATACTGATGGTTTGATAAAATTTCTTCAGGCAGAATTTCATCCATCGCCTCATGAGATTGAAACCAATTCCTTACAGCCGACCGTACTACAAATTGGGATACACCATCTGCAAGAGCGTAAATCGGCACGATACCACGGTCCGGTTCAGCAAACTCCCCCAAATTTTCTATTTGAGGAGTATTCATCTGCATGGCACCATATTGAAACTCGGCCTTTCCATAGACATAAAGGCGCTGTCCGATTTTATAAAAATTCTTTTTATATCCTTGGTTAAATAATACGATTTTTAACGATCCTGTCCCATCAGTAATGACAATATCCAAAATAGATAAACGGGACCTCGGTCTTTTTTCTTGAATACCGAATACTACACCAACAACACCACCGGTCATTCCCGTTTTTAAATCTCCAATCTTATAGATGATTCGTCGATCTTCATAGGTACGAGGGAAATAGGTTAACAAGGACGTAATATTGTTAATACCCAATTTATGTAGTTGTTTCTCCCGACCCGGACCTACGCCTTTAATCGTAGTTAAACTTTCATCCATAAGAACTCCTCTAAACCTCCAAATGATTGCATGATATATCCATTTTTACATATCATTGTACAAAAGACCTGTCATATCATAAAATATGATATATAGTATACTTTATATTGTAGTATATTTCATAAAAAGAGCAATATGTACTATAAAACACTTGCTTTAACCTAACCTTTATGATAATATACTTTTGTTATGTTATAGATTAAGCTTGGAGGTGGAAACTATGGCAAACCTTTGCGAAGTATGTGGCAAATCCACATCTAGCGGCATGAACGTGAGTCATTCTCACATTCGCACAAGAAAGACTTGGAAACCGAACATTCAAAGAGTACGGGCGCTTGTAGACGGTGCTACAAAAAAAGTAAATGTATGCACACGCTGCCTTCGTTCTAATAAAATTACACGCGCGTAAAATAAAAAGTACATGTACTCTTCAAGGCTGCAAAGTCTAAAAAAGAAGTTAGTTCAAATGAACTAACTTCTTTTTTATTACAAAGTAATGTTAGGAATGTAATACTGCTTAAATAGCTTGATAGCATATTGATCTGTAAGACCCGCTACATAATCCACCACATCACGGGTCGAATAAAATCCTTCCCGATTAGTACATTCCTCCATGTCATGCGGATGTTCCATAAAATGGACAAATAGATTTTTAACCACATGAGAGGCTTTACTTCGATCCGGAATCAAAGCCGGAGCCAGATAAACATGCTTAAACATAAACTTACGTAATATATTCATCGTCATCTCCACGGTATCTGACATGGCGATAGCCGGTTTATCCAAAGATTCTCGAACCATATCCTCTACCATAGCGGTAATCATACTGGACGGAGTCATACCAAAATGCTCACGAACCTCTAACGGCAAATTCTCCGCCTGTAGCATTCCGGCCCGCTGCGCATCATCAAAATCATGACACAAATAGGCAATTCGGTCTACAATGCGAATAATTTGTCCTTCCAAGGTAACGGGAATCGTCGGTCCCGTATGTCCTAAAATACCGTTCCGAACAGCGGATGTAAGATTTAAACCTTGATGTTCTCCATGTTTTTCTAATACTTCCACCATTCGTAAGCTTTGTTCATTATGATTAAAATGCCCAACCATATCGCGTAAGGCATACTCCCCTACATGTCCAAACGGAGTATGACCCACATCATGTCCCATAGCAATAGCCTCGACTAAATCTTCATTAAGACGTAATGCACGGGCTACGGTACGGCCGATCTGCCCTACCTCCAATGTATGGGTCATACGCGTCCGGTAATGGTCCCCCGGCGCAATATACACCTGGGTTTTGTGTTTTAATCGTCTAAAACATTTACTGTGAATGATGCGATCTCGATCACGTTGAAATGCTGTGCGAAGCGGATCAGAAGCTTCATCCTCATCTCGAACGGCATCGCGGCTCTTTGCCGCATAAGGAGACAAAAGCAGTTCTTCTCTCTCCTCTATTTGTTCCCGTATATTCATTTACCCTCCAGTCCACGGTTACGATCGATGAGTTGCATCACAAGGGAAGCCGTTTCCTCTATAGATTTATTGGATACGTCCAGCACTTGGCAATGTAGACGTCTCATAACAGCTTTTGCGTATTCCAGTTCCGCCTGAATACGCTCAATGGATGCATAATTTGCTTCATCTTCTAAGCCGATAGCGCGCAACCGTTCACTACGAATATTATTTAATTTGAAAGGATCTATAATCAGACCCACGATTTTCTTTGCCGGAATCTTAAATAACTCTTCAGGCAACGGCACTTCCGGTACCAACGGCAAGTTAGCCGCTTTAATTTTTTTATATGCTAAAAACATGGAAAGCGGAGTTTTACTTGTTCTGGATACCCCTATGATAACGATATCCGCCTTTTCAAAGCCCGACGGATTTTTACCGTCATCATATTTTACAGCAAATTCAATAGCCTCCACCTTTTTAAAGTATTCCTGGTCCAGTTTATGAACCATACCTGCCGTCATACGAGGCTTAGTCGTGGCTACCGTACCTACCGCCTCTAAAACGGGACCCATAATATCCACAGCCGGAATCTTGTATTGAGCCACCTTCTCATGTAAATATTTACGTAACGACTCGGATACAATAGTGTGACAAATTACATGGTTGCCTTCTTTTGCATCGGCTATAATTTCATCAATTTGATCCTTACTGTCAATATATGGAATTCTAACAATTTCAATCTGCTCTTTATCATACTGACTGGCTGTGGCACGTGCCACGGCTTCAGCGGTTTCCCCGAGGGAATCCGATATCGCATATATAATCTTTTCTACCATTCTCAAAACCTCAATGAATACTACATTCTAAAAATATTTTTGTCACAGTTGTTTTCGATACTCGGCCAACAACCTTTAATCGTTTCTTATGCCCCGAGTCCTCCCGAACTACAACAGGCAAAGAATCCACCTCGTAATCTATCATCTTCTGCGCCGCTTCTACCAATGTATCTGTAGGCTCCACGGCGATTACCTTGCTCACAGGGGTCATAATCATAGATATAGGCATAGTATGTGAATCCATTTGTCCCATAGAGGCGCGTAATAAATCCTTTCGCGACACAATACCGACTAAATAGGAATCATCACAGACAAGAATTGTTCCTACATCCTCTGTAAATAATGTTACAATCGTATCATATAAATTCGTATTATCATTGACAACCACGGCTTGAGATAACACATCGGACACTCGAAATGACTTCAGACGTTCCGCCGTCTGTGTTTCCTTTGAAAGTCCTACATAATAATATCCCACATTAGGTCGCGCATCGAGAACCCCGAGCATAGTCAGTACAGCCAAATCTGACCGTAATGCGGATCTTGTGACCTCTAAGTGCTCAGCAATTGCACTACCCGTAACAGGACCTTCTTCACGAACAATCTGAGCAATTTGTTCTTGTCGTTTCGACAATTTCACACCGTAACCCCCTTTCATCTCTGACTGTATTATATCCTATGTTTCCATTCAGAAAAAGAGGAGACCCGAAAGCCTCCTCATTTCCGCACATATTAACTATGAAATTACCATACTAATTCATCAGAATCCTGACGACCGCGACCGGTCATGGCATCTAACATGATGCGTTGTTCCAATTGAGCTACCATTTTTTTCGTACTAACCACTGCATCAGGGTTAACGGAAATAGAATCGATGCCACTCTTTACGAGGAATTCACAAAGTTCAGGATATACGCTTGGTGCCTGTCCGCAAATAGATACGGTTTTACCGTCCTTATGAGCCACTTCAATGAGATGATGAATCGCTCTACGCACCGCTAGATTCCGCTCATCATAAATATGTTGAACAGTTTCATTATCCCGATCACAACCGAGAACAAGCATCGTCAAGTCATTGGAGCCGATAGAATACCCATCAACATATTGATTAAATTGATCAGCCAAGATGATATTGGCAGGAATTTCAGCCATGAGCCAAATCTTAAAATCCTTACCGCGCACAAGACCTTCTTCTGCCATTAAGCCCGTTACAAGTTTTGCTTCTTCCACGGTACGACAGAACGGAATCATAACTTGCAAATTCTTAAATCCAAATTCATTACGTACTTTTTTAATAGCTTCCAATTCTAATTTGAAAGCTGGTAAATATTTTGGATCATAATAGCGGGATGCGCCACGCCAACCCAATAAGGCACTGGACTCATGAGGCTCGTATTTATCTCCGCCTTTAAGGTCCCGATATTCACTGGATTTAAAATCGCTTAAACGAACTACCACTTGTCTAGGCGCCAACGCCTGACATACTTTACGCATACCTTCCGCCAAAGTATTCACGGCTACGTCACTACGCCCCGTTTCAATGAGATGTAACGGATGTTCATGAATGAAGGTAGTCCATATAAACTCTTCACGCATGAGACCGATACCGTCACAAGGTAATACCCCATATTTTTCAGCTAAGTCAGGGTCACCTAAGTTCATATAAATCTTAGTTCCCGTTACAGGCACATATTCAGTAGCTACAGCAGCGGAAGCCTGCACTTCAGGTTTCTTGACGATATCCTCTACAATACCGTCATAAACGATACCATTTGTAGCATCAACCGTAATCATCTGACCGTCTTTAATAGATGTTGTCGCTTCATGACTGCGGCTCTTGGTACCTACAATACACGGAATACCGAGCTCACGGCTGACAATAGATGCATGACATGTCATACCGCCCGCATCGGTAACGATAGCTTTCGCCTTTTTCATAGCCGGAACCCAGTCAGGGGCCGTCATAGCAGTTACAAGGATTTCCCCTTCTTTGAACTCATCGATATCCTCAGGATTGATGATAACATGAGCCTTACCTGCTGCATTACCAGGAGAAGCAGGTAGACCTTTTACAACGATATCACGATTAGCAGTTGCTGCTGACATATCTGTAGTCTGAGGCGCATCAGATTTCTGCTTACGGGACCAAACGGTTTCCGGACGCGCTTGCAGAATCCAAATTTTACCGTTTCTTTCATCAACACCCCATTCCATATCCATGTAACAACCGTAATGTTTTTCGATTGCTTTCGCATATTCGGCAAGCTCCAATACCTGCTCATCGGAAATAACTTGAGCCTTTGCCTCATCGCTTGGAACAACCTCTTCAACGCAATCGCCATCAGCCTTTCGAACAAGACGGACATGTTTATCATTGATCATGCGGTCCGTAATTTTCATTTTTGCTTTATCCACACGGAAATTATCGGGCGTTACAGTCCCCTGTACAACATATTCACCAAGGCCCCAAGAACCTTCAATAAGAATATTGTTATCATCACCGGTTACAAGATCAACCGTAAACATAACGCCGGCGGCTTTAGAGAATACCATCATCTGAACAGCGGCACTCAACGCGACCGTCATATGGTCAAAACCTTGTTTTACACGGTAATATGTTGCGCGGTCCGTGAAAGTAGATGCGTAGCATTCTTTTACTTTCTCAATGATAACATCGGCACCGCGTACATTTAGATACGTATCTTGTTGACCGGCAAAACTCGCATCCGGTAAATCTTCAGCAGTTGCACTGGAACGAACCGCTACAAACGGATCTTTCTCCTTAACCTTTTTACCTAATTCTTCATACGCTTTACGAATTGCCTTTGCTAAATCCTTAGGCATTTTTTCTTCGCAAATCATACGGCGAATCTTAGCACATACTTCACGCAATAATGCAGAGTTTTCTACATCATCCAAAGCATCCAGTTCAGCTCGAATTTTATCCTCCAAGCCTGTTTCTTTCATAAATTCACGATACCCATAAGCCGTTGTAGCAAAGCCGTAAGGTACAGGTACATTAGTGGAGGATGTCA
The DNA here is from genome assembly GCF_000517785.1 of Veillonella sp. AS16. Lineage (NCBI taxonomy): Bacteria > Bacillati > Bacillota > Negativicutes > Veillonellales > Veillonellaceae > Veillonella > Veillonella sp. AS16. The sequence continues at coordinate 458,260 of NZ_AZYX01000007.1, forward strand.
ATTCCCCTAAGGAAGAAGACTTACCACCGACTAAATTAACATCTTCACGTTGTAATTCATCAAACCAAAGTACGTATGCTGTTTCGCGATTCATGTGAGAACCTCCTAGATTAATTAGTGCAACACATTAAACCTTTTACACATAAATAGTATACCTTAATTTATAATCTGTCAATTTTTGTGGGCATTATTATGTAAATGAACATCCCTATATATATCTAAAAAGTTCTTCAGTACCCGCCCAGTCAGTCCCCATATGGTGTATTGTTTATAGGGATAGAAATAGACAGAGTAGTTTTGTCTAATTTTCCAATCGATATTGTAGCCCTCTAATAAATGGAACGGAAAATCGCGCAACGGTCTTGTAGCTATGTCAAGGTGTCCTACAGTTGGTTCCATATCTAACAGATACCGTAGTGGAACGGTAAACACCTCACCTACCTCATCGATATTCGGTTTGAATTGACCGGTATGCAGTCGTACTGCTACGGCATATAGTTTTACACCTATGGCGGATACTAAACAATCTAAATTACCAAGTAGTTCAATTTTGTCTAACCCTATGCCTAGTTCCTCAGAGCATTCACGCATGGCAGCATAAGCACCGCTTTTATCATTAGGTTCACAGTGACCACCGGGAAAGCTGATTTCACCCGGTTGACGTCGCAACGTATTGCTACGTACGGTAAACACCACATGATCCTCTCCATCAATTTCTAATAATGGTACAGCTACTGCCGCAGTTATAACATCAATATCGGTAAGAACAGTATGTTCCCGCTGCTCTAAAAAGTTAGTTAATTTTTTATCCATATTATATAATCCTCTTACAAGTCAATATGATCCGCTTACAAATAATATTTAGCTTTATGGTATATGAATTAAGGTTTTATGTTTCAAGTTCATTTTTATATTTACTTTCATTATACATTAGCTTGTAAAAGATAATCACTAACTTATAGATAGTAAAATATCAATATCATAGATAGAAAAAAACTGTGACGGGGTTTCTGCACCCCATCACAGTTTTATATGAAGTTAAAATTTAGTTAAATATATTAAGTTAAATTAGTTAAATTTAATTTTCACAAATTTGCGTTTACCTACTTGAAGAATCATGCCGTCTTCAAGAGTAATATTTTCTTCGCTATATTTTTCACCATTTACTTTGAAAGCACCCGCCTTAATAGAGCGACGAGCTTCACCATTGGATGCGGTCAAACCGGCATCTGTACAGAACTGCGGTACAAAGATTGGTGCTGCTGGCGCATCCATAGCATATTCGGGAATATCCGTAGGCATAGCGCGTTGTTGGAATACGCGTTTGAATTCCTCTTCCGCCTCTAAAGCCGCTTCTTCACCATGGTACAAACGAACGATTGTGCGTGCTAACTGCATCTTCGCATCACGAGGATGCAATTCACCGGATTCAAGTCGCGTTGTCATGTCTTCCTGATCTTCGATAGACATATCGGTAACAAGCATGAAATAACGCATCATCAATTCATCAGAAATGGACATTGCTTTGCCGTACATTTCTTTTGGCTCTTCATCGATACCGATGTAGTTTCCTAAAGATTTACTCATTTTTTGAACGCCATCAAGACCTTCCAATAACGGCATCGTGATAACCACTTGCGGTTCTTGACCTTCTATTTCTTGTAGATGACGGCCCATTAACAAGTTGAACGTTTGGTCTGTACCGCCAAATTCAACATCTGCATGTAATGCGACGGAATCTTGACCTTGCATCAATGGATACATGAACTCATGAACCCCGATAGGACGACCTTCTTTAAAGCGCTTATTGAAATCATCACGTTCCATCATTCGCGCAACCGTATAAGAAGCAGCCAAGCGAAGTACATCGGCAAAATTCATCTGTTCCAACCATTCACTGTTATCGCGAACGATGGTTTTTTCAGGATCTAAGACCTTAAAAATCTGTGCTTTATATGTTTGTGCATTTTCCAGCACCTGCTCTTTCGTAAGTGGCGGACGAGTTACACTTTTACCGGACGGATCGCCGATACGGGCCGTGAAGCCGCCGATAACGATCACAACCTGATGACCGAACTCTTGGAATAAACGAAGTTTACGGAGCGGCACGGTATGGCCCAAATGAATATCCGGTGCAGTTGGATCTAAGCCCAACTTTACAACTAAAGGTTTATTCTCCTTGATAGATCTTTCTATTTTTTTTACGAGATCTTGTTCGTTAATTAAATCCGCTACGCCATGTTTAATTTGACGCACTTGTTCTTGAGCACTAATCATAACAATCCTCCTAGAAATACTATTTTATAAGTATACCATTAACTATAAACTTTCACAATTATATATAGTATTGGTTTGATGCAATTTATGATATAATATTTACAACTGCGTAATAGATTTTACGTTATATTTACTAAGGAAAAAAGAGGTGACTCTATGAGTAACAACTCAAATACGAGAGCTCGCCGCCGCACATCAGGCGGCAGCAGTTCTGAACAGAAGAAAACCAATAGAAAACGTTTCTTTTGGATTATCACTCTTCTCATAATACTCATCGTAGCGGGTGGTGGTTGTGGTTTTATCAGTGCCACACTATCAAATTTACCGGATGTCTCAAACGTAAGACCTTCTGCATCATCTCAAATTTATGATGTTCACGGTAATCTCATCACTACAGTCCATTCAGTGGAAAACAGATTACCGGTACCACTCAAAGATGTACCGAAAGATCTACAGGATGCTTTCATCGCTACAGAAGACTCTCGTTTCTATTCCCATCATGGCATTGACCCAATCGGGATTTTGCGTGCCGTATGGGTTAATATTATTCATAGCGGTGTTTCTGAAGGTGGTTCTACAATTACACAGCAACTTGCCAGAGGTATGTTCTTAACACAAGACAGAACACTGAAACGTAAAATCTCGGAAGCGCTCTTAGCGATAAAAATTGAACAGAACTATACAAAACAAGAAATTCTTGAAATGTATATGAATCAAATTTACTTCGGTCAAGGTGCTTATGGTGTACAGTCCGCATCGCATGTATACTTCGGCAAGGATGTACAGGATTTGACATTGGCTCAAGCCGCTCTCATTGCCGGTCTTCCTCAAAGCCCTAACTACTACTCTCCTTTCAATAACTTAGAGGAAAGTAAAAAACGTCAGGCGATCGTATTGGGGCAAATGGTTAAATACGGTTATATTACACAAGAACAAGCCGATGAAGCTCGCCAAGCCGATTTAGGACTGATTGCTAAGCAAGAACAGGCTCATGAAGATTCAAATGCGTCATACTTTATCAACTATGTTATCTCTCAGGTTTCTGAAAAATATGGTGATGATGCTATCTATAAAGATGGGCTTAAAATCTATACAACGTTAGATATGAATGCTCAGAATGCAGCTGTCGCAGCTATGCAAAACCTCCCTAGCTTTTACAATGATCAAAATGGTCTACAACAGCCGCAAGGTGCCATTGTGGCCATGAATCCGCATAACGGTTATATCGTAGCCATGGTCGGTGGTCGTGGTGATGATGCCTTTAACCGTGCGACACAGGCGGAACGTCAGCCGGGTTCTGCTATGAAACCGTTTGTATACCTGGCGGCGATTCAAAGCGGTAAAACCCCTGGCTCCATCGTCGATGACAGTCCGGTCGATTTCAACGGTTGGCGTCCACAGAACTATGAAAAAGAATTCAACGGCGAGATTACATATCGCTATGCACTACAACACTCAGTTAACGTAGCGACTATTAAAATTGCCGATGAAATAGGAATGTCTAAGATTCTCCGTTTAGCAAAAGATATGGGTATTACTACTCTCACTGATAATGATAACAACTTGTCCACGGCTATCGGCGGTCTAACACATGGTGTAACGCCTCTCGAAATGGCACAGGCATACGGTGTACTTGCCAATGGCGGTATCAAAGTACAACCTACTGCCATCGTTAAAATCGTAGACAGAAACGGTCAAATCGTAGAGGAAAATTCAATTCAGGAAAAACGCATTATCGAAGAAAAAGATGCGGCTATTTTAACCAATATGCTTGAATCCGTAATAAATGGCGGTACTGGTGGCAATGCAGCAATCGGACGACCTGTAGCCGGCAAGACAGGTACTACAGATGACTCCAAAGATGCCTGGTTCGTAGGTTATACGCCTGACTTAGTCGCTGCCGTATGGATGGGTGATGATTATGGTACGGAAACATTGCACGGTATCACAGGCGGTACTACACCGGCTATTATCTGGGCACAATTTATGAGCAATGCACTTGCCAATACACCTGTATCCGATTTTAGTGTCCCTGCCAGCGCACAGTCAGCGATTCAGGAAGGTTACCGAAATCCTGTAAAAGAAACACCTAAACAGGAAGAAGTGAGAGAAACTCGACAATCATCTGAACGGGTAAGGAAAGATGAAAAAGTGAAAGAAGAAGAAAAGCCGTCTAAAGAGGAGGCTTCAGACTCAAAATCTCACTCATCTAAGAACTCAAAAAAATCCAGTAAAAAAGATCGTTAGACTATAAAAGCAACTATAAGTCATAGATGTCACAGAGGGCGGAACAATGTGTTCCGCCCTTTCTCTCTTTCATGTAAAAATGGTAGCGGATTCAACGCATCCGCTACCATTTTCATTACAATATTAATATTATGTATTATTAGGCTGAAATTTATTTTCACAACTGTTATCAACAACCGATATAAAAATCTAAATAATAGTTATTTAAGTACTACATTAGTAGCACCTGCACCGCCTTCATCATAACCGGCCGTTTCAAAATGTGCCACATGAGGCAATGTACGTAAATATTGATGAACACCTTCGCGCAATGCACCTGTTCCCTTACCATGAATAATTCGTACCTGGTTGACACCGCCCAGTAACGCCTGGTCGATAAATCGACCCACAGATACGGTCGCTTCATCTACGGTCTGACCGAGAATATTGATTTCCGTACGCACCTCTTTTTGTCGTTGAACCGCTGAACCGCCCATACGCTTTCTCATCTTAGGAATAGCACCTCTTTGTTCACGTTCAAGCTTGTGTCCTTCTTCTCGTGTTGCAGATTGTAATTCATTAATCTTAACCGTCGCGGTAAGTCCATTAATATCTACATTGACACGATTGCCCTTAACGGATAATACCGTTCCTAATGAACGCAGTGTCGTCACATATACGGCCTGACCGACTTTAATAGTATCCGGTGTTAAGCTTTTGCGATTGTCATCCACCGGTGCATCCGGTACATATACATTTGAAATCCCCTTACGAGCCGCATTAATGGCAGACTGTCTCTTATCCTTATTCATTTCAGAGAATTGAGATTTCAACTGCTTGATAATGGCCTCCCCTTCGACGCGTAAACTGCGTTTCATAGACTCCGCATCGGCTTGTGCCTTGGCTAAAATCTGCTTTCGCTTTTCATTGAACTGTTTCTTTTCCTTTTCCAATTGCCCCCGCATACGACGAGTTTCATCAAGTTCCTTTTTAAGGGCTCGCTCCCGCTCCGATGCCTTACGCAATTGTTCATTCAAATCGGAAAGAACTTCCTCCATTTCATGACTGCCGAATTGCGATTTATACTCCGATGCACGAGCCACGATATCCTTAGGAAGTCCCAACCGCGCGGCAATGCTCAACGCATGACTGCTGCCGGCTACACCGATATGTAAACGATAGGTCGGCTTTAATGTACGTTCATCAAATTCCACATGTCCATTTTCGATGCCCTCAGTATGATAGGCATAATTCTTAAGCTCATTATAATGGGTGCTGACCATCATAAGAGCGCCCTTTTGACGGAAAAATTCCAAAATAGATACGGCCAGAGCACTACCTTCTTCGGGGTCCGTACCGGATCCGAGCTCATCGAGTAATACGAGATCATTAGGCCCGCAATGTTTGATGATCGAAATAACCTGCGTCATATGCGCGGAAAACGTACTGAGACTGGCCTCAATACTCTGCTCATCCCCGATATCCGCAAAGATACTATGGAATATCGGCAACATAGAACCGTGATCAGCGGGAATAAACAGTCCACATTGATTCATCAGGCTTAATAAGCCCAATGTCTTAAGTGATACCGTCTTACCTCCCGTATTGGACCCCGTAATCAAAAGGATTCGATATGATGTACCCAATTGAATATTTGTTGGTACTACCATATTGGCAGGAATCAATGGATGACGGGCGCGCATGAGATTTACCGTTCGATCCGTACTCAAAACGGCGGGTACACCTTTATAGGCAATGGCAAGACTCGCCTTACCATATACAAATTCAATATGAGATACTCTTTCACAGGCATCCATCAAATCATTGCTATGCTGTTTTACAAGGGCTGAAAGTTCACGATAAATACGTATTACTTCCTGTTCTTCACCAATCAAAGCCTCCTGTAATTCATTATTTAAATTTACCAAGCGCATCGGCTCGATATACAAGGTCTGACCCGTTGCGGAACGGTCGTGAATGAGTCCGTCAAAATACTGGCGATATTCTTGCTTTACAGGAATCACATAGCGATTATTGCGCTGTGTGATAATCGCCTCTTGAAAATACTTTTGATTGTCCTTGTCATGCAGGATAGCTTGTATATCATGCTTAATCTTATCGCGTGTTTTAACGATGGTATTACGGAGACTTGCCAGTTTAGGCGATGCCGTATCCAGCAATTCCCCTTTATCATCAAAAACACGTCTGAAACGCTGTTCTAACCGATCTGTATTCGGCATATCCTGCACCCAAAGAGATAACAATGGATACTCCATATACTTCGTTCTAAAGAACTTCGTCATCCGCTTATAAGCCCCTATAGTGGAATAAATATCCCACAAGGCTTCACGGGTGAGTACAAAATCCTTTCGGCTATTCTTACAGGATTCGCGGATATCACGCGTTCCCCCCAATGGCTGTTCCACCTCGGTTTGCAACGACCGTACGGCTTCAGCGGTTTCATCAAGATTCTCCTGAATCGCTTTTATATCGGTCATCGGTTCCATCTGTATAGCCAACTCTTTGGCAATACTGGAACTGCAATGTTGCTGCAATTGTTCTTTTATATGGTGAAAGTCTAATACATTTTCGTTAAACAATGTACTACCTCGTTTATAAAATACCTCTAAAATAATGCCCCCGAGTAATAGGCGTATCATTCTTGCCCATACTCTTATGAGGAGCCTGTTTCTTTCCATTTTGAATGGCCACATAATCCGTTACGATGTTACGTAATCTATTGGAATCCATATGGCGACCATCAATACGCAATATACGTAACCCCTTGCGCATTAACTCCGGCACATAAGAACGCATATCCATCTCATGACTGTTCATGATATGCATACGACAATACGGATCTGTACGCAACGGAAAAACTTCCCCTTTTCGATCCCTTAACGCATAATCTTCAGTAACACATGGCATAGGACAATTTTCTTTTTTCCCGGTACCCACGAAACCGGCAATAGCGCAGTATTCGGAAATCATCATTTCCGTATACCCATGAACCATCACCTCCAAGGGCAATATGGTAGACCTTTGCAATTGTACTAACTGCGTCAAAGTTAATTCCAAAGATGGTGCAATACTGCTCATATTAAAGTCCTGCCATACTGTTAAAGCACAACGATTAAATATATTGAGACCCGTATCGGCTTCAATGGCTCCGGTATAGTTTAAATCTCGAAGCCACAGTAATGCCTGCGGCACATGAATGGAAATGCTATCAGGTTTAGCCTCTACCATAGCTTGTAAGGTTTTCATATAAGCATCTACTTCATCATCTTTTATCACCCGCGGTGTAGCAAATGCACAGATAACCTCATGCTCTTTACAAAGATTTGAAACCTGCTCATAAATACGTGGTTCATAAGGTTTTCGTTGTAAGCGGTCACCTCCGAAAATGATTTTCTTGGCGCCCCCTTCGATAGCGGCTGACACACCTTCTACTTCATCTACACGAACACTGATGATAGACCCTTCATATTGAATACTATGTTTAGCCACCATAGATGACATATCTCGGGGCTCTACGGATAATTTAGCCCATGAATCCTCATGAGCCTTAATTAATAAAGATTCCAAAGCCTCTGCAGCATCACGGCGCAATGTATTTAATACGCTCGCCGGCCACATATATGGTCCCTCAGGAATCGACATAGAGCCTAATGTAAATAATGTATTACCCAAACGTCCCACCTGGTTAGTGACTTTTTCTAATGATGTGGGCTTATTATTGGCATATACCGGTTCAAACTCATTAGATACGGTTACGCTGCGGCCATCATTCAAAACGAATGTGAGTTCTGTAAAAGCTCGCTCCGTTTCCGCATTGATCGTCAGATATCCATGAACTTCAAGTTTTGCCGTAAAATCCTGTAAACCACGCTGCTTTTGTGATTTAGGTGCAGACGCCAGATACACTTGTCCTGCTGCAAAGCCTTCATCAGGTTTACCCATAAAATGTTTATCATCAATTACCGACCAGTTTTGATCGATTTGATAATACGTAATGCTTCCCGATGCTTGCATCACCTTCAGTAATGAACCCTTTTCAATAGGCTCAGTCAGAATTAAATGAACTTGTCTCTTTTTTATAACCGCTTTGCCAATAGGTTTTCCCTGATTATTGGGAGCTACAACGGTCATCATTGATTTTCCTACATGATCTGTTAAATAATCTGTAGAAAATCCCCGATTAAAGCCTGCCGCCAATGCATCAGCATCGGATGATTCCATATGAGCCGTATCCAGAATATGTCGATATGTACCGATAACCTGGCGTACATAGGACACCTTTTTCATGCGGCCTTCCACCTTAAACGATGTAACCCCTGCCGCAACCAGTTCATTCATGTGCTCGCTATAATTTAAATCCTTGGGACTCAGTAAATAAGCTTCATGCTTCGGTAATAAACTCGTTCCCGACGAATTCAGCAACTCATAAGGTAGACGACAAGGCTGTGCACAGGCACCGCGATTACCGCTGCGTCCGCCGATGAAAGAACTCATCAAACATTGTCCGGAATAGCACACGCATAAGGCACCATGTACAAAAACTTCAATCTCCGCTGTGCAGTTTTTACAAATATGTTCGATTTCTGAAAGGCTCAATTCTCGCGCCAATACGACACGTGTAAAACCGAGATTTTCATAAAAACGAACAGCATCGAGTGTGGCCGCCGTCATCTGCGTACTACCGTGAAGATGTAACTTAGGGGCCACCTGTTGTGCTAATTTAGCCACGGCCAAGTCTTGCACGATGATAGCATCGACACCGATACGCTCTAACTCCTTCAAATATTCAGCAAGGGCCGTAAGTTCAGAATCACCAATCAGGATATTTACCGTAACATAAACGGACACATCCAATATGTGCGCCATACGGATGGCCTCCGACAGCTCATCAATACCAAAATTCGCTGCATGAGCACGTGCGTTAAATCCCTTACCGCCCAGATAAATTGCATCCGCCCCGGCCTCTAACGCGGCTATAAAATTTTCCATCGTGCCGGCAGGAGCCAATAATTCCATGGAGAGTCCTTTCTATCTCACTAAAGGTATAACTATAGTACTAAAAGGGTTTACCATACGGTAAACCCTTTCAATATACTGCTTGAGATTAACGTAATCTACAATTAATTTCTGCTAATGCATCAATAATAGCTTGAATATTACCATCAATATCCTCATCATTCAGTGTACCGTCCATAGAGCGGAATTGCAAATTGTACGCAAGACTGCGATAACCGTCCTCGATATGTTCCCCTTCATACACATCAAAGATAGATGCACTTTCTAAATATTCCCCACCATGTTCTGTAATGATTGATAACACATCATCACTGGATACGGATACGGGTGCCACAATAGCGAGATCGCGACTGGTTCCCGGGAACTTACTGAAAGCTGTATAACGGAATGGCGGAATCGACAAAGATAATACCGCTTCCAAGTCGATTTCAAACATATATACCTTCCCAGGCAAGTCAAAATTCTTGCTCACTTGGGGATGTAATTCACCATACTGAGCAATCATTTTGCCGTCTACAACGTATTGAGAGCTTACTCCAGGATGGAAATATGGCTCGGTACCGCGATTAACAGTATAGTCCTTGACACCAAGCTTAGCCAATAAACCGTCGACGATGCCTTTTACATCATAGAAATCTGTAGTGCGTTCTGCTTGGTTCCAACCAGCTTGGTTTACCTTGCCCATCAAGATACCGCAGGCCATAGGACGTTCGTGAGGAACTTCGGTTAACGGTAAAGTCTTAGGTTCATATACATTTGCAGTTTCAAATAGCCAGAGATCCTTGTTCTGCTGCGCTATATTTCGTTGCGCCGCTTCGATAACAGCCGGCACCAATGTGGTACGCATATACGGAAATTCTTCAGAAATAGGATTCAAAATAGGAATCGCTGTATAACGACTATCACCTTTAGGCAACATCATATTGGCTAACCCGTCTTTATGCATGAAGCTAAAGGTAATGATTTGAGTCATGCCCATATCCGCCAATGTATGTGTCACCTTTTTAATGAGAGCTTTTTTAGGTGTCATACCGCCGGAGGATAGTACCGCAACAGGAATAGTCGGTTTAATATTGTCATAACCGTGAATACGAGCAATTTCCTCTGCAATATCAGGCATCACGGTCACATCTCCGCGCCAGGTCGGAACAAGAGCGGACAATTGATGACCCTCTTCGGTAATCACAAACTCAAGGGCTGTCAAAATACGGACCATTTCATCTTTTGATATATCGGTTCCCAAGTAGTCATTAATTTGTTCTACTGTAAAAGTAACGGTACGTTGTTCTACAGGATTTTTATATACATCGATAACGCCTACATCAACTTTACAAGTAGGACAGATCTGCTGTAATAATTGAGCCGCTCTGTCGATAGCATAGGCAGTGTATTTATGATTTACACCACGTTCAAAACGACCAGATGCCTCGGAACGCATGCCGAGAGCTTTTGCCGTGCGGCGAATAGACGGGCCGTTAAAGACGGCGGCTTCCAATATGACCGTAGTAGTTTCATTCGTTACTTCACTATCAAAGCCACCCATGATACCAGCTACGCCTACCGGACGTTCCGCATCGGCAATGATCAGCATGGAGTCATTCAATTCGCGCTCAGAACCGTCAAGTGTAACCAGAACTTCTCCATTTTGAGCACGTCTTGCCACTAATTGATGACCTTTTACATGGTCATAGTCATATGCATGCATAGGTTGACCAAGTTCCAACATAACGTAATTTGTCACGTCTACCACATTGTTAATAGGGCGAATACCGCTGTTACGCAAACGGTTTTGCATCCACAATGGAGACGGTTCAACGGTCACATTTGTAATTATACGGGATGTAAAACGGGTACAAAGATCATCAGCTTCGATGGATACAGATGCTTTACCTTCGATGGATTCACCGTTTTCATTCACCATGATAACGGGAAACAACGCTTTTTGATTTGTCATCAGACCGAACTCGCGAGATAAGCCAACCATAGAGAAACAATCTGCACGATTTGCGGTAAGTTCAAATTCATATACTATATCATTCAGGCCCAATACGTCTTTTACATCAAGACCGATTGGCGTATTTTCCGGAAAAATATAAATGCCTTGCGCTTCTTCGGGTAACACTAAGTCGCTGGAGATACCGAATTCTGCAACAGAACAGAACATACCTTCAGATACGACACCACGTAATTTACCCTTTTTAATTTCCGTACCGTCCGCTAAGCGAGATTTATGATATGCTACAGGTACGATTTGACCTACCGCAACATTAGTAGCAGCCGTTACGATTTGCTTTGTAACAGGTTCGCCTTCTTCTGTTAGGCATTCTACTTGACATACTTGTAATTTATCCGCATCCGGATGTTTAATAATCTCAATGATTTTACCGGTATAAATTTTCTTAATGCCCTTATCCATAGCAATGACATCTTCTACAGGAATACCCGCTTGTGTCAATTCATCGGCCAATTCCTGGGCAGGACGAGTCATATCCACAGGCACGTATTCATTCATCCACTGTAAGCTTGCTTTCATGAGTTCCTCCTAAAATTGTTCCAAGAATCGTACATCATCTTCGAAGAATAGACGTAAATCGTTAATGCCGTATAAAAGCATAGCAATACGCTCTACGCCCATACCAAAGGCAAAGCCTTTGACCTTTTCAGGATCATAACCGTTCATGCGCAACACATCAGGATGAACCATACCGCAGCCTAAGATTTCAAGCCAACCGGTATGGGAGCATACACGACAGCCTTCGCCGCCACACATAACACAGGAAATGTCCACTTCGGCAGATGGTTCTGTGAACGGGAAGAAGCTTGTACGGAAACGCACTTTTGTTTCATCTCCATACATATGACGCAAGAAAGATTCAAGGGTCCCTTTCAAGTCGGCAAATGTAATGTGCTCATCGATAATAAGCCCTTCCACTTGATGGAATACTGGGGAATGCGTCGCATCGTAATCCCAACGATATACCTTACCTGGTGCAATCATGCGGATTGGACTGTTCGGTTCATGGCGTTGCATTGTACGAGCTTGTACCGGAGAGGTATGCGTACGTAACAGGAAGTTTTCTGTAATATAGAAGGAGTCCTGCATATCACGTGCAGGATGATCTTTCGGCAAATTAAGGCATTCGAAGTTATAGTAATCCTGTTCAATCTCCGGCCCCTCTTCAACGGTATATCCCATTTTCATAAAGAAGTCCTCAATCATCTCATTAACCGCAGTTAAAGGATGAATATGACCAGATTTCGGTGCGCGACCAGGCAAAGTAATATCAATGCGTTCTTGTTCTAAACGGGCATTTAGCTCAGCTGCTTCCATGCGGGTCTTAACCGCATCGATTTTAGCCTCTAATTCTTCACGCACGGCATTAACGAGAGCGCCCGCCTTAGGGCGTTCTTCCGGAGATAATTTACCTAGCCCTTTTAATAAGGCCGTTATCTCACCTTTTTTACCCAAATATTTAACGCGTATATCTTGCAACGATCGTTGATCTGTCAACCCTTTAATGGCATCAAGGGCTTCAGCCTTAATCCGTTGTAGTTCTTCTTTCATTCAAGCATCCTCCTATAGTATAAAGTTCAAATTTCATTATACCAAATCAGGGTTGTCCTCTTCAATAAAACGCCATGGTAAATCAGGCAACGGCTTTTCTTCCAAGACATAAAATGTACCCCTTGCCAAATGAACGAGCTCCCCGAGTTCATTATAAATACGTGCCGTCGCAACCATAGTGGTTTTACCGTTATGTTCTACATTAGCCACACCGCGTAATAAGGTACCGCCTGTAACAGCTTTCACATAATTGCCGTTAATATCGATTGTACTCACGGATTTTCCTAAGGTAAAGCAGGATGAACCCATCAAGCTATCCGCAAAACCGATACAGACTGCACCGTGCAGATGGCCTCTAAAATTACAGTACTCCGTTGCATTCGTTTGTAATGTCATTTCGATATGACCGGCCTCAACGGCCGTAACCTCCGAATCTTTCACCCAAGAAAAAGGATTTTGCTCGCGCAGTTCGTTAAAATATTCTAATAAGCTCGTCGCCATGGGATTCTCCATTTTCAATTTACAATACATTTTAAATAAAATTTATTTCTACTCAATACACATATACATTCTTTCGTTGGTGGAACTTGAAGTTTTTCCATCAATATAAAATGGTGCGTTACGTAATCATTGTATCACGCAACGCACCATATGCGAATAGCTACCGTGTAAACAGTAGATCATTTATTCATAATGTAATGCATCAATAGGGTTCAATTTAGCCGCTTTACGGGCAGGGTAAATGCCGAAGATTAACCCGATAGCCATGGAGAAGCCGAAGGATAAGAAAATCGTCGGAACGGATATAACCGTATGCATACCGGATGCCGTACCAATTAATTTAGATACGCCGATACCGAAAGCAATACCAATGAGACCACCCATCAAACTGATAACGACGGCCTCGATTAAGAACTGTGTAACAATTACGCTGTACGTCGCCCCCAGAGCCTTACGTATACCGATTTCTCGAGTACGCTCCGTTACGGATACAAGCATGATGTTCATGATGCCGATACCGCCTACTACGAGCGAAATCGCCGCTACAGCACCTAAGAACAATGTAAATGTCCCGGTTGTCTCAGCTACTGTTTCCATAATAGATTTCATATTTTGAACATTAAAATCATCCAAATTCGTATCCTTAATATTATGACGAACACGTAATAAATTTTCTATATCCGCCTGTAATCTATCAATACCGTCATCATCCTTAGCTACAACATACAACATACGTAGGTAGTCAACACCTTCCACGCGTTCCATTGCCGTTGTATAAGGTATTAATATCGTATCATCTTGGTCATTACCCATTGAGCCGTTCCCTTTACTATTGAGGACTCCGATAACACGGAACGGGATGTTTTTAACCCGAATCTCCTGTCCGACAGGGTCTTCGTCGGCAAATAGATTTTTCACCACCGTCTGACCTACAACCGCTACACGTTCACGGTTTTTTACATTCTTATCGGAGAAAAAACGACCGGATGCCATTGACCAGTTATTTACATCCTGAAAGTTCGAGTTAACGCCTGACACGGATGTGGTCCAGTTTTTATTCTGATAAATCACCACATACGAATTATTAGTCATCGGACTGACAGCTTTCACACCGTCTAGCTTGGCAATCGCTTCATAGTCGGATATTTTTAAGGACTTCATGGACCCTGCCGAAGGTCTAACCCCCGGGGTACGTGCAGCCCCCGGCATAACTACCAGTAAATTGGAACCCAAGCTGGAAATAGACTCTTGAATGTTCTGCTTTACACCATTACCGATTGATACCAATGCAATAACGGCGGCTACACCGATGATAATACCCAGCATGGTCAATATAGACCGCATTTTATTAGCGACCAAGGAGGCCCAAGCCATTAAGAAACTTTCTCTATACATGAGGCACCTCCTCTACCGGAGTCATATTTGAATTAATCGAATCCTCCACAATTATTCCATCTTTGAGAACAACATTACGACTTGCATACGTTGCAATATCCGGTTCATGCGTTACGAGAATAATTGTTCGCCCTTCAGTATGAAGGCCACGAAAAATATTCATGACATCGATAGTCGACTTGGAATCGAGATTCCCTGTGGGCTCATCGGCCATAATGATTGAAGGGTCATTCGCCAACGCACGGGCAATGGCAACACGTTGTCGTTGCCCACCGGATAATTCGGACGGCAAGTGATCCATACGGTCTCCGAGGCCGACGGATTGTAATAACAAAGAAGCCCGCTCATTTCGATTTTTCTTGCCTACACCGGCATAAATCATAGGCAATGCCACATTTTCAAGAGCCGTTAATTTTGTTAGCAGATTAAAACTTTGGAATACAAAACCGATCTGTTTATTTCGCACAAACGCCAGTTCATCATCGGATAAGGTGGCAACCTCATCACCATTAAGACGATAAGAACCGGTCGTAGGGCGGTCCAAACAGCCGAGAATATTCATAAAGGTGGATTTACCGGAACCAGATGGTCCCATGATGGATATAAACTCGCCCTTATTGACAAGTAAATCAATGCCATGCAAAACAGGAACTGATAATTTGCCATTCACATAGGTCTTTGTAATCCCTTGTATATCAATTACTGATTGATTCATAAGCACCTTCTCTTAGAATGGTCCGCCTACATTACTCTTTGGTGCAGTCACATCACCGCTCACGATGATTTCGTCACCTTCAGACAAGCCTTTGAGAATTTGTACATTCGTATCTCCGGTTACGCCGGTAGATACAGCTGTTCTCACAGGTTGACCATCTTTAATAACATATACATATTCCCCTTGCTTATCAGTACGTACGGCTGTTAGAGGAACAACTAATGTATTCTTTATATCATCCCCGAAAATAGTGGCCCTCGCCGTCATTGTCGGCAAGAAATTACCCGCTATATCCTGAGGTATGGCAACTTTTACGGTATAGTACACTACACTCGTACTGGTTTTGCCTAATTCACCCTTTGTACCTTTAGCAATTTCAGATACATAGCCCGTGAAAGTCTCACCAGGTTTGGAGTCGACTGTAAACTCAACACGCGATCCGTTTTTAATATTTCCGATATCCGTTTCATCCACTGTGAGATAGATTTCTAAATTAGATAAATCGGCAATCGTGGCGATAATCATCTGTGTCGAAATCCCTGTACTGATCGTTTGGCCCGCCTTCAAAGGGGTACCCACAACGGTACCGGCCATCGGAGCCGTAATGGTGGCATCGCTCAAATCAGCTACAGCTTTATCATATACAGACTTAGCACGTTCATAGTCAGTAACGGAATCATCATATTTCTGTTGCGCAATCGCATTCTGATCAACCAAGGCTTTATAACGATTCATATCAAGTTCAGCCTTTGACATTGCTGCACGTGCATCGTCGACAGTGGCTTGTAATTGACGCGTATCAATATACGCAATAACCTGACCGGCTGTAACTTGGTCATTTTCCTTAACCAATACTGATTCAAGCTTGCCGGCTACATTTGTGGATACATCTACATAGTTGACAGGGTTAATTGTCCCTGTTGCAGAAATACTTGTTTTAACATCACCTTTTTCAACTTTACCCGTAGTATATAGTTTTTGTGATTGACTCGCATCATCGCTGTTAATGTAGTAATAAACACCGCCACCGAGTACACAGAGTACTACAGCACCGGTAATAATACGTTTGCGATGTTTTCTAAAAAATTCTTTCATTCTTATCTCCTTATAGAAAAATGAAGAACTGATTATATTCATGAGAATCTATAGCCAATCAGGCTATGTCTATCGGTTTTAATCAATTATACAGTACTATTGACTTTTACACAATATAATTTTATTGAGATAAAAAATGGCCCTTCGGGCCATTAACTACTTAAAATAGACAACAAAGTATATTGTTCTTCATTGATTGGAAACTGCAATTTTTCCGCTTCCTTATAGGATATAGTACGAATATGACCATCAATATACCCGATTAAACGATTATCTACGCCGCTCATCAATGTATTAATGCATACCTCACTCATACGGGCGGCTAAAATCGCATCAAATGCGGAAGGTCCGCCACCACGTTGTAAATAACCTAGAACAGTCAAACTCGGGTCAAATTCCGTATGATTTTTTATAAATTCTTTTACTTCGCCACTTTTGTAGGCACCTTCTGCCACAAGTATAACGCTATACTCCTTACCTCGCAATTGAGTTTCCTTCAAATGGCGGCAAACTTCATGAAGCGGCATCGGATTCTCAGGTACCAGAACGATTTCAGCGCCACATGCAATCCCGGACTGCAAAGCAATATGTCCGGCCTTACGGCCCATTACTTCCACAATGGCTACCCGCTCATGAGAGTTCGATGTATCGCGGATATGCCCGACCGCATCAACAACAGTATTCAGTGCCGTATCAAATCCGATGGTATATTGCGTACCGCCCATATCATTATCAATAGTACAAGGAATTGTCATCGTTGACATACCGTGTCTTGATAAGCCCTGTGCACCGCGCATGGAACCGTCACCACCTATGACGATCAGATGATCGATACCATGACGCTTCAATATTTGATAAGCGTTCTCTTGCAAAGATTCATCTTGAAACTCAGGATACCTTGCCGTTTTAAGCATTGTACCGCCCTGAGTGATAATTCCGCCAACATCGCGAGCCTGTAGAGGGAATATAGCCTCTTGTATAATACCAAGATACCCCCGTTCAATGCCGAATACTTGAAAACCTTCATGGATTGCTTTTCTTGTAACGGCCCGAATGGCGGCGTTCATTCCCGGTGCGTCTCCACCGCTTGTTAATATTGCGATTTTTCTCATATCCATTACCCCCTCGTGGTATATCTTGTTTGGATATAGCATCTGATGGAATTGTATTATCTTTGGATCGACGCCTTGCTTTAAATTGTACCGCAGATGTTTCGAGCGCCTTTTCGATTCGCTGCATAAAATCAAAAGTTCGACCGTTTGTCGTATCTAATACATAGTCACACTGTTTATATACAGGTTTCCAGGATTGTATCATGGTATGAACAAAAGAATTCACATTTGTATAATCCATCGTCGGTCGTTTACCGATACGGCGATTAACACGACTTACAATACGAAATTGTGCTGCGCGAATACCGATGATATAGGAATATTTTTTCAATATCTTTAACGTACGATGTTCTATCGGAAAGTTTCCGCCTACTGAAATAACAGCTTCATGGTATAAGCATACCTTTTTTAAAACATCCATTTCAGCACGGCGAAATGCTTTTTCTCCGATTTTTTTATAAATATCTGCAATGGGCAAGCCAAAACGATCTTCCAATACGCGATCGGTATCTACGAATTGCCAGCCTTTTCGTTCCGCCAGATTGCGACCGAAGTGACTTTTTCCACTTCCCATAGAACCGATGAGCATAATATTTCGTTTAATTATCATGTATAGTGAGCCCCTTATCATTTCATATCTTTCATTTTACTATAATTCCATGTAAAAACAAAGATAGACCCTTTGGATATAACTCACCAGGGTCTATTTCTATTCATTATCTATAAAATTATAATAACATAAACGAATGAAAAAAGGCTTGAGTCTATTTATCGGACTTTATCATACATTGCACATATACAACATTGCCCTTTCGCTCAATATCTGCTATTTCTATATGATGTTGAGATTCTGCTTTCTCGACTGAATTCAACCAATTAAATAGACTTTCCGTACTGCCCAGCAACGTTAATTCCAGCATTTTTTCATGTTCCACCGTACTCACAATCATTAAGGGTTCGCCTCGCAAAGATTCCAATATCTGTTCATGAGACGTATCTTCATATTGAAACCGCATCAATAACTCGGCCTCTTTAGAGGTTAAATAATCAGATTTAACCTGCATATTTATAGTATATAACTCCATCTGCTCCGCTATGGAATATTGATGATTATAAAAATATACATATCCATATAGACAGACTCCGCTAAGGATTATCCAAAGCAGAAGCGCTCCCATGATTTTCTCCACCGGTAGCGTTGTGCTCGCCTTCAGATCCATCCATATGGAATGTATATTTTCCTTTATTCGCTTTAACTGTTCCATGACACTCAATTTTCGTCAATCGATGTTGAACATTATCCAAAAAAGCTCGACACCGTTCATCACTTATGCCCTCTCCATCAATGGATATATGCCCGTTCTTATACGCAAGATGATTTAAACTTATTTCTTGATTCATCGCCAGATCTAATATACAAATTATAACGGCATTATGTGAAAAACCTTTATCGCGTTGCAATATTTGATTACGCAAAGACATTACCGTATCATACTTTTGCCGTACGTCCACATACTGTCTATTATTTTTCACATCACACCACTGACCTACCTGATTCCGATAGGACTGATATGAAGTGATACATAAATAGATCGATATACAGCCTAACAGGAAAAATACAACACTTAATATATACCCTAAATATCGATACCTATGCCAAAAACTGTGCCATTGCAAAGAACGGGGCATAAGATTGATTAATTCATTATTACCATCCCTGACCAATCCACTTTAACCCCCTTGCCGCCATGCCTATGGCCATATCCCAATCAAGACATCCGATCTGGCATCGATTCCGGCCACGTCCTAACAATAGCAGAGGTATATATTCTATATCACCATACATATCTACAATAGAATTCAATTCACGCCATTTCTCCGTAGTAAGGTCTTCAGTTCCATAAAAATGAACTCCTTTAATTTCATCTATACCGAACTGCTGTAATTTCTCCTCGAGTCTTAAAATAGCCTCTTTTATATCTGATTCCGTTATAGGAACGATAACGTCCTGTACAGATACATCCTTCCACCAAGCCCATAAATGCATACCTTCCGGCTCTACAATCCCGGTTATGATTCCACTGCGTTGCATATAACTGTAACATATCGGTATAGGCCACCCATCAATAACATCTACCGGCGCATACGTATCCCGTATCCCCTGCTTCAATAACTCCAAATCATGCCGATCAACAGCCACCATGAACATGTAATAATTATGTCGTGGATATTCTCGACGACATGCATCCATTTGAAAGCAATCGCCATCAAAATCAAAATAGTCATCCACATTCCATTTAATAAATTCCTTCACATCAAAATCATGCGGATCATAAGCGGCCATATGCATTTGTGTCTTTATATCCGCAACAATACTATACTCTCCGTCATCTAAATCATAAGTTTCAATAAAATTTGCTACATCTTCATCAATGGAGCCGGTTCGTTTCATTTCAAGCGCATCGGTAATTACCATGGTTTTATTTTCAATATGTGCCGTTACACCGACGATTCTCTCATCGGTTACACATAGTCCCGCATGGACCTTTTTCTTTTCTTTCATATGTTCTCCTCAGTATGGTTTTATAGAAACTACATGCATATGATGATTTGTATCAACCGTAACATACATATGAATTCGACTGCTAATTTCATATGATTTTATCCTGCCGTAACTGATTACATGTCGTGGTATATCTTTACGCTTATCAGCCTCAATATAAATCGTGCAATCCTTATCATCAACAACCGATAACGGCTCATTAAAATCCCATCCATTCCCGGATTTACAATAGCCGACAAACCAGTGTGCTCCCCGTTCAGCTGCATAATGAGCCTCTTCAAGATGTAATTCATCCATTGTATTACTTTCACATATTTGACCTATATGAAGCCCGGTAAAAGCCACCAGCAATAAAAAAGTCATCGATAATATAGCCACATATGTAATGAATCCCGCATTATAAGTCTCTGTGTTCACTATCGCCCTCGTTCTCATCATGTATATACCAATTAAATATCGTCCCTCGACCTGTAGCCACTTCATAACCGGCTATACCGCCATAGCCCTCGGTATATGATTTTTCTTTAGCAAACCGATTATTAATGAACCAATGTAAATGAACCACACCGTACTCATCCATCGCAAATCCTTTATCCCGCGTATGATCTAAATGTCTTTTATCCGCAGTTCCGATAATGCGACTACCGCTGACAGGTTGTAAACTGCCGTCCGTTAGTTTACGATACAATGCATGTCGACGAATAACGAATGTAGTTCTTTTATTATCATGAATCATAAGGCTTTGATTGGCATCCTCAACCGTTACAGGAGCCTTATTCCACATTATATGGGCTACTACCATACGTCGTGTATAACGACCATCCTCCATCATCGATACACTATCGAGCAGCTTGGCATCCCACATGACAGCATAAAATATGACGCTCAACAGAATCGACAATATAATTGTAGAGATGGTTATACTGATAACAGTTGAGTATAAAATAAAGCCTGCTTGTTTATTTTTTTTTAAGACCCTTCTCATAATACTTACAATTCATATATACATCCTTTCAAGAATATAATTCATATCCATACAACTCATAGGTTATATACCTAGTTTCAATGTTCAATATCCGTACACAATGTATAAACAATGTGTCCGTTATCTAACGCCTGTACGGTTATATGCTGCATAGGAACACCTTTTATATCAATAAGCGCAGCACCTTTTCTGTAAGTTATGTTCATCCCGTTACTGATAATAAACTGTGACGGATAATCTCCGGCGGTAACATGTCCCGTTTTATAATATTCACACTTAGCCTCCTCCAAATATGTAAGAGTATCTTGCAAAATATGATCCCAATAGTAAGCCCGTTGAACAGAAAGACTTGCTAACCAGAACACGGACAATACGACGGGCAAAATAAATAGGATGATCATGGCTGATGCAAGTGCATCTCCATATAGAAAACCCGAATCAGTGAATTTCCTCCCACCGTATACGCCCCGTTTGTACAGATATCCAGATGCGATTTTTCTCACCACTTTCCTTATCTAATAAAACTATTTCCGTCTCATCATACGGTAAACCGAAAGCGGAAAAGGAAATCGTCGTTAAGGACCTCTGACTTTCAATTGACGTTGGTAACTGTATATCAACGGTATGATGATACATATCTTCCGCAATGGTGTATTTATTCTTATGCAGTACAAATGTCATGTGACCCAAGCGATTGGACTTATGCCCCAGCATAGACCATAACTGTACCTTTTTAATCATACAT
This sequence comes from Veillonella sp. AS16, assembly GCF_000517785.1. Taxonomy (NCBI): domain Bacteria; kingdom Bacillati; phylum Bacillota; class Negativicutes; order Veillonellales; family Veillonellaceae; genus Veillonella; species Veillonella sp. AS16. Next base: position 480,476 of record NZ_AZYX01000007.1, read on the forward strand.
ACGACCTCTTGTGTAGCTCCATTAAGAGTATAACGAGACGGCGTCGTCATCATAGGCATAGTTAGCGTGGCAATGAGTATTACTAAACCGATGGTAATAACCCACTCCACAAGTAGAGCACCTACCCTTGGCCCTTTAAGCTGACGAGTATCCATCTATACAATACCTCCATGTAACTCCCGCAGTGTAATGCACACCATCCGCCAAAGCATAGAAAGGGACCAAACGGTATATATCGTTTCTTATAGCCGCTCAGTAAGAGATAGAGTGAACCTGAGCAAAACGCTATGTAGAAGAAACAGATTAATTCCCACGGCGTCAACCATGTAGCGATAGCACAAAACCACTTTACATCACCTAGACCAAATCCCTTGTGACTGATATAGCGTATAAGTAATGTAATGAGGCCAACTACACAAACACCTGTAAGAACGTTCACTAAACTATAATCATTTATATAGCTGTATATACATCCTCCTATGGCAAGAATAACTGCACCTTCATCAGGCAGTATATAGTAATGCATATCGATGGTAGCACCTGCTAAGAGTATGAGTGAAAACACTGCATATAAAGCAACGTGAATATAAGATACTGCCTGTATACAAAACCATAGAGGGAGCATTATGGATGCTACATATATAACTAACGCGATAATATACTGTGTCCCTTTCATAAGCCTATCCTTATCAGACAAATACGAACTTACACATTATTGAAACTTAACAACATACAATCATCTTTACAATTTCAGCCATCCATCATGGTGTATTTGGAGCGGTAACGACGACAGATTTACCTGTATTACCGCTTACCTGTTCATAACTGATAGTATATTCCTTGCCTTTTGATGTTTTTACATGTTCCGTTAAATACCCTTCCTTATATAGACTTTCAACAGTCGGCGGTGTCTCTATGTTCTTGTCGATCATATACAACTGAGTGGCATTTTTAATAATCTGAATATCAGCAGTTTCCTTAGCCGCTTTAGCTTTATCCGCCGCGCTCATAAACTGTGGCATCGCAATGGCCGCCAATATTGCAATAACAGCAACCACCACCATTAATTCCACCAAGGTGAACCCGCCTTTGCGCGATCTTTTAAGGTCCTGCTGAACATGACCTAACTTCAGATGACTCACAACCCATTGACTACAGCGATGTAATCTTTCATCAACTGTATTGACAAACCGTAACATGTAATTCATACTATTCTCCTTTTCATTTCACACAAAACTCTTTTCTTTACGATAACAATTGTTACTCCTAATCAAAATAAACCTGCATAAATAACGATATGTCACTCAATATCCGCTGAGAGATGAAATTGACGTAAACAACGGATACATAACAGATACGACGAGTACAGCTACACCAATCCCCATAACCGTTAACAGAATAGGCTCCAACAGTCTCTCCAAACGCCCTATATACTTTGACAATATCAACTCGTAATAGCGACCGCAGTGATTCAACATCGTTACGAGCTCGCCACTTTCCTCTCCGATAGATACCATTTGCCATATGAAAGTATTCCCTATATGTGCAGCTTCTAAACTTTCATATAAAGAGTGACCGCTTAACAGTTCTTTTTTTACGTATTCACTGCATTCACGACCATATAGATTAGGCCATAAAGGTTGGGTGATCTCTACAGTTTGAATAATAGAAAGCCCCGCCTCCAACAACAATGCCCAAATCTTGAGCATACTCGTATAATACATACAGGTTAACCATTGATGACGATGAGCCAGTTGCCATAACCTACGATGTACTGCATGCCGTATACGATTTTGTTTATAGCCCCACAGGATACAGACGGCACCTAGAAAATGAATACCTATTGCCATTGTCGGATGATCCTTTAACCCTTGTCCTAATGCAAATAGAGCTCTAGTCATCATCGGTAATTCAATATGCATGGTCTCAAACACCTTCTGAAAGGACGGAATGATAAACAATACGGTGACAAAGAAAAATAAATTCATCAGAACCAAGAGAAATGCCGGATATGAGATAGCGCTGATAATCTTTTGACGCAGTTGCCGTTCCCATTCATAATGATGTGAAATATACCGCAGACTCTCTCCTAGCGTACCCGATGCCTCTCCGCTCTCAAGCAGAGCCAATGCGATAGGCGGACAACCTTCATTCCGAAACGCCTGAGACAAAGGTTGCCCTCGCTCAATTGATTCGTAAAGAGCCCTGTACACTAGTGCTCTACGACCATTACATAGCAAATGCAGAGCGCGTCTCAAAGGAACACCGGACTCTATCAGTAATCCCAACTGATAAGTTATATCGGCCACCACTTCATGACTCCATGATTGCACCTTTGATTTTTCTTTGCGGTTAATACGATAAATCCGGAATCCGTCACGTTTTAACCGAAGTACTATTTCTCGTTCGGATTCACCCCACAATACACCTTTTACGGTTTCATCCGCATCATTTCTTACTACATATTCATATGCATCCATGCTTACTCCTATGACAATTGCTGATCGAGTAAAGAATGTAACTGCTGATATCCACCGTATTGAGCTTTTACATCGCGCACCGACATTTCCAACGTCTTCATGGGCATCTGTGTTTCCTGTATGGAAACAATTTGCGGCTCTTTTCGGGTCCGTATAAGATTAGCCACCGCATGCGTATTTAATAAAATATCTCGAATCGTAATGAACTGTTGGTTCCACCGTAATAACCGTTGACATATTACTGCACGTAACACTTGAGAGATTTGACTGCGCACCTCTTCTTGTTGTTCACTTGGAAAAAGTGAAATCATTCTATGTACAGCCATTACAGCCCGTTGTGTATGCATCGTAGCCATTACCAAGTGACCCGTTTCAGCAGCATGCAAAGCCGCCTCCAGGGTTTCCCGATCACGCAGTTCGCCTACCATAATCACATCAGGATCTTCACGCAGCGCATCCCGTATTCCTGAGGACATAGAGATGATGTCACAACCCAATTGGCGTTGATGGATAAGGGATTTCTGCGCAACAAACTCGAACTCGATTGGATCCTCCAGTGTAATAATGTGTTTTTCCATCGTTTGATTAATATAATCAATGCAACACGCTAAGGTATAGCTTTTACCGCTACCCGTAGGGCCGCATACCAGAAGCAATCCGTCATGAGCGGCACATAAATTTTGCAATAACTTGCCTTCACCGGTATCATCCAATCCCAATTTATGGTGGCATAAAAGTCGCAACGTGCCGCATATGATGTGATTGGCACGATATAAATGAACCCTGATTCGTACGCCGCAGCAGGAGCATGCTTCGTCTAAAGACTGCCATTCGTCAGTTTCTATACCGCATCGCTGTAAGATATCCTCAATGAGTTCGGTTGTACAAATCGAATGTGTCGGCTTTAATCCGTCTCCACTTCGCAAATAAATCAACTGTCCACATTGTAAGTGAATATCTGTAGAAGATTTATCCAAAGCTTGCTGCACAATACCTTCAAGATCAACTATCTCACAACAAGAGTCCACAACGATGCACCTCCTCCAAAGATGTTATATGTCTCTGCACTGCATCATTTGCGGAGTCCTCAAGAGATAATAATAGATGAGACGCCAGATTATCCCAATCAGCCTCATTAAGAGGTATCTCCAAATACTCAAATAAAGCAGTTCTACCATGATATACAGTTCCATCAAAACGTCTGACTAAACGCTGTGCGACGGCACCTATTAAAGTAGCCCGAATCAAATAGGGCTCCACGCCCATATCCATAAGCCGTGTGACAACGCCCATAGCAGTATTGGTGTGAATTGTAGAGAGCACACGATGTCCTGTCAAAGCCGATTTAACGGCTAATTCGGCAGTCTCCCGATCTCGAATTTCTCCAATCATAATCGTATCCGGATCCTGACGCAGTACTGAGCGCAGCCCTTTGGCAAAGGTAAAACCGATTTTCTCATTGATACCGATTTGAATGGCACCTTTAATTTCCGCCTCAACCGGATCTTCCAGACAGATGAGCTTCGTTTCACGTAAATTAAGCATTCGCAACATAGAATATAATGTGGCTGTTTTACCACTGCCCGTAGGACCGCAAATTAACATGAGCCCATACGGTCTTTGCAGTAATTTTTTTATATGTTCAAAAATATGCTGCGGCATACCTAACGCTTCAAGACTTTTATGGCTCCCTTCATTTCCCATAAGACGGCACACTACAGTTTCACCATACAGACTGGGGAGTGTGGAAACGCGCATCGTTACAGATTCATTGCGATGCTTCCATACCCACCGTCCATCTTGAGGTAATCGCTTCTCACTGATATCAAGAGCGCTACATACCTTAATTCGATTTAATACGAGATCCGCCTCCTCATCAGGCAGTGTCATATGCGTCTGTAATAAACCATCTTGACGAAACCTGACATACACACCTTCTTCCATCGGATCAAAATGAATATCGCTCACATTATGTTGCAAAGCACATAGAATAATATCATCCAACGTTACATCTACATACATGGTCACCTCCTAAACCTTGCGGTATGTTTTTACCTCACCCTAACGTATGGCGTATATTGTTTCGACACAATATCTTAAATTCCTCTTTTATTTCTAAAAATCCACGAAGCGAAAAATTATAACTTTCACACAAATAAAAAAGCGCCCCGAAGGGCGCTGGTATCAGCATATTCTTGCCTAATACTGTTAAACGGAACTAAATTTAACAGTAACTGGATAATTTAAGTTATTATATCTGTTATTTTTTCAAATTATAAAAGACATCATTACCTTTATATTGAGCTGTTTCATACAGCATTTCTTCAATGCGCAACAACTGATTGTACTTCGCAACACGCTCAGAACGAGCCGGTGCACCTGTTTTAATTTGACCGGCATTGACGGCTACTGCAATATCTGCAATGAAGGTATCTTCAGTTTCACCGGAGCGATGAGATACAACACATGTATAACCGGCACGTTTAGCGAGTTCCATTGCATCAAAAGCCTCTGTAAGCGTACCGATTTGATTTACTTTCACCAAAATGGAATTGCCTACACCGAGTTCAATGCCTTTTGCCAAACGTTTTGTATTCGTTACGAACAAATCATCTCCAACAAGTTGCACACGACCACCAAGGCGGCCTGTCAATAATTTCCAACCGTCCCAGTCTTCTTCGGCAAGACCGTCCTCGATAGATACGATTGGATATTTGCCCACAAGGTATTCGTAGAACTCGACCATTTCAGTTGCAGTTTTAACTTTACCTTCTCCGGCCAAGTTATATTTTCCGTCTTTATAGAATTCAGAAGATGCGGAATCAAGTGCCAATTTAAAATCTTTTCCGGGTTCATAACCGGCAACTTTAATAGCTTCACAAATAACCTCTAACGCTTCTTCATTAGATGCCAAATTTGGAGCAAAACCGCCTTCATCACCTACAGCAGTGCTCAAACCTTTTTTATTCAACACAGATTTTAATGTATGATAAACCTCTGCACAACTGCGAAGGGCTTCACTGAAAGATTCAGCCCCTACAGGCATAATCATGAATTCCTGAATATCCACATTATTATCAGCATGAGCGCCACCGTTTAAAATATTCATCATCGGCACAGGTAATTCTTTTGCATTAAATCCGCCCAGATACATGAATAACGGCAAGTCCAGAGACTCGGCAGCGGCGCGAGCAACCGCCATGGATACACCTAAGATGGCATTAGCACCGAAATTGGATTTATTTTCCGTACCATCTAGTTCCAGCATCAGATTATCGATAGCCACCTGTTCTGTAGCATCATAACCGATAAGAGCAGGTCCTATTTTTGCATTTACATTATCGATGGCTTGCAATACGCCTTTTCCGTTGTAGCGATTTTTATCACCATCCCGTAATTCTACAGCTTCAAACATCCCTGTGGATGCTCCGGATGGAACAGCCGCAGTAGCAATAGTACCATCCTCCAAACATACTTCTACTTCAACGGTTGGATTACCACGAGAATCCAAAATTTCTCTTGCCACGACTTGCTCAATTACTGCCATGTTGTCACCTCATATAAAATACTATTATCAAAATACAGATGTATCATTTCTATAACCCAGAAATTCAATTCACCTGCGTTCATATAAAACAATATCTGCCTTATTAAGATTTACGCAATAAGCTATGCCCCGTCATCGATGCAGGTTTATTAATTCCGGCTAAATCCAGCAATGTCGGCGCGATATCACAGAGCTTACCCGCTTCTAAATGGTCTGATTTATGTTCATCACTGACCAAAATGAGCGGTACCAGATTCGTTGTGTGTGCCGTATGAACCTTACCGGTTTCATGATTCACCATAACCTCCGCATTCCCATGATCCGCTGTAACCAGTAAATGTCCATGTTTACTGCGAATGGCCGCTACAATTCGTACCAAACATGAATCTACAGCCTGAACGGCTTTAACCGCCGCCTGAAAACTGCCCGTATGTCCGACCATATCAGGATTCGCAAAATTAAGAATGATCATATCATATCGAGACGATTCAATAGCCTCTACGACACGATCCGTCACCTCATAAGCGCTCATTTCCGGTTGCAGATCATAGGTTGCTACCTGCGGCGACTTCACCAAGATTCGATCTTCACCATCAAAAGGTTCCTCTTTACCGCCATTAAAGAAGTATGTCACATGAGCATACTTTTCCGTCTCCGCAATGCGTAACTGACGATAGCCGCCCGTACTCAACACTTCCCCCAGTGTTTCCGGCAACGTATCCTTTTCATATACGATATGTACCGGCAAGCCGTCTTCATACTTTGTCATTGTTGCCATATAAATGGACAACGGTTCACGCTGAAAGCCGTCAAATTCCGGTAATACCAATGCTTTGGTGAGTTCACGTCCCCGGTCGGGACGGAAATTACAGAAAATTACCGCATCTCCATTCTTGATGGTTCCCTCATGATCAATAACGGTAGGGATAACAAATTCGTCCGTCACATCTTTATCATAAGACTGTTGTACCGCTTCACAGGCGGATGCTGCCGTTTCACCTTGACCATTCACAATAGCATTATAAGCCAATTCTTCACGGTCCCAGCGATTATCACGATCCATTCCATAATAACGCCCGCTGACTGTGGCAATCTTACCGCAATGAACATCCGCCATATAGGATTCTAACTCTTTCAGGTAAATCTTCGCACATTGTGGTGCCACATCACGACCATCAAGCAGAGCATGTACATATACCCGCTCAATGCCATTATCATGAGCACCTTTAATGACCGCTTTAATATGCTCTAGCGAACAATGGACATTACCGTCAGAAACAAGACCGATAATGTGAAGACTTTGCTTTTTAGCCACTTTATACAATTCCTTCATAACAGGACGCTTGTAAAAGTCACCGGATTCCACATCTTTTGTGATACGTGTCAAATCTTGATATACGATACGACCGGATCCGAGGTTTAAATGACCTACCTCAGAGTTTCCCATCTGTCCATCCGGCAAGCCTACAGCAAGCCCTGAAGCCTCTAATGTTGTATGAGGATACATATCCCATAATTGATTAAAACAGAACGGCTTCGCCTGTACGACAGCATTGGTCTTATCTAATTGATCCCCCATGCCAAAGCCATCCAAAATAACCAGCATAACCGGGGCCTCTAATTTAGCCATTTTAATACCTCTTATCAGACGTCCGCCATATTAGCCGCCTTAATGATTTCTACAAAGTCATCCACCACGAGGGATGCACCGCCTACAAGGGCTCCATCGATATTAGGCTGCCCTAAAATTTGTTTGCTATTATCCGATTTTACACTGCCGCCATATTGAATGCGCACTCTATCCGACACATCATGACCATATACGGATCGGATGTAATCCCGAATGGATTTACATACAGTTTCCGCTTGAGCTGCCGTCGCCGTTTTACCGGTCCCGATGGCCCATATAGGCTCATACGCAATAATCAACTGGCTCACCTGTTCTTTAGGAATATCCTGTAAAGCACCCTTTAATTGAGACGTTATCCACTCCAATGTGTGTCCCGCTTCGCGTTGCTCTAAGCTTTCACCGACACAGACAATAGGTATCAAATTATGACGAAAGGCACTCTTAATTTTCGCATTCACAGTTTCATCCGTTTCACCATAATATTCACGGCGTTCAGAATGACCGATAATCACATAAGATACCCCCACCTCTGTGAGCATAAGCGGAGAAATCTCACCGGTAAAAGCACCCGCATCATGGTAGTCCATCGTTTGCGCCCCTACTTCAATCGCCGTGTTTCGCGTCAATATAACCGCACGTTCAAGGGCTGTGAAGGGAGGGCATACCACCACATCACAGGACAGATCCATACCTTCTAAGACGTTATTGAACGCTTCAATTAATATAGATCCTGATGCGATTGTACCATTCATCTTCCAATTTCCCGCAATAATAGGTTTTCTCATATTATGCCTCAGTCAATGCAGCAATACCCGGTAGAATCTTGCCTTCCAGGAATTCAAGCGATGCACCGCCACCGGTGGAAATATGACTAATCTTATCTGCTAAACCACTCTTTTCAATAGCAGCCACAGAATCACCCCCGCCGACGATAGTCATCGCGTCAGATTCAGCTACAGCTTTCGCTACCGCATTAGTACCGGCTGCAAAGTTTTCCATTTCAAATACGCCCATAGGGCCGTTCCAAATAATCGTTTTCATCGGGGCCAATGCCTCTGTGTAAAGTTCACGTGTTTTAGGTCCAATATCTAAAATCATCCAGCCATCCTCAATCTGATCCACATCGACGATTTTAGTATTAGCATCATTGCTGAAAGCATCGGCCACCACCGCATCTACAGGTGTTAACAGTCTAGCACCTGCCACACGTGCTTCCATCACAAGATCTGTCGCAATCGCTTCCTGCCCTTCTTCAAATAAGGAGTTGCCGATATTACAGCCTTGAGCTTTAATGAAAGCATTAGCCATGCCGCCACCGATGATCATTACATCCACCTTAGGCAATAAATTCGAGATAACAGAAATCTTATCAGTTACCTTAGCACCGCCTATAATAGCCGCCATAGGTGTTTTAGGATGTACAACAGCTGCGCTTAATGCATCGATTTCTTTTTTCAATAAGAAACCTGCACCCATAGGAATATAATCAGCAATACCGACTACAGATGCCGCATTGCGATGAGATACACCGAAAGCATCATTGATGGCCACATCGGCCAAAGACGCCAACTGTTTTGCGAACGCAGGATCGTTTTTAGTTTCTTCGTTGTGGTACCGCAAATTTTCAAGCATCAACACATCACCGGGTTGTAACGCTTTTACAGCTTCTTCCACCTTTGGCCCGATACAATCATCCACGAATGCTACTGGCTTATTGATGAGACCAGATAAATGCTTAGCACATGGGGCCAAGGACATTTCCGGTTTGCGTTCCCCCTTTGGGCGACCGAAATGTGATGCGAGGATAACCTTTGCGCCCTTTTCAATCAGATAGTTTATCGTCGGTAAAGCACTACGAATACGCGTATCATCAGTGATGACACCGTCTTTCATAGGCACATTAAAATCAACACGTACAAATACTGTTTTATTCGCTACTTGTAAATCCTCAATTGTCTGTTTCATAAAAGCCTCCCGATTATAAGCCTTTACTTGCCACGAATGCAGCCATATCGATAAGACGTTCAGAGTAGCCCCATTCATTATCATACCAGGAAACAATTTTCACCAAATTACCGTCCATAACCATCGTCAAATCAGCATCAACGATGGAACTGCGTGGATCAGAGCCGAAATCACAGGATACCAATGGCACATCGGATACGCCAAGGATCCCCTTTAATTCTCCGGCAGCAGCCTTACGGAATGCTTCGTTGATTTCTTCTTTAGTAGCCGGTTTTTCAAGTTCGCACACGAGATCAGTGGCGGATACATCCGGAGTCGGTACACGCAATGCGAAACCGTCAAGTTTGCCTTTCAATTGAGGCAATACCTTAGCCACAGCCTTTGCCGCACCGGTTGTAGTAGGGATGATAGACATGGCCGCCGCACGGGCACGACGAGGGTCTTTATGGCGCGCATCAAGAATTTTCTGATCGTTAGTATAGGAATGAATTGTTGTCATCATTCCGCGTTTAATACCGAATTCATCGCACAATACTTTAGCAAATGGAGCCAAGCAGTTTGTTGTGCAAGATGCATTAGAGATAATGTGATGTTTTGCAGGATCATACATATCCTGGTTAACGCCCATAACCATCGTTAAGTCTTCGTTTTTACCAGGTGCGGAAATCAACACTTTTTTAACAGTCGGTTGATTCAAATGAACCTTTGCTTCCTCAGCATCACGGTATTTACCGGTACATTCCATAACGATTTCTACGCCCTCTTCAGACCAAGGCAATTTGGAAGCATCACGGTCGTGGAATACACGAATTTTCTTACCATCAACATAGATGTTATCATCATCAAATGTTACTTCATTAGGAATTGTGCCATGTACGGAATCGTATTTTAATAATAATGCGGTACCTTCATTGTCCCCGGTTGCATTAATAGCCACTACTTCCACATCAGGATTGTTAATCGCTGCACGTACTACACATTTACCGATACGACCAAAACCGTTAATACCAACTTTTACTGCCATCGTTAGATCCTCCTAAACAAAAATATAAAAATTTATAGTCTAAATACCTTAAATTATATATATTACAATTTCCTATAAAGCAGGAATCTGTAATAATTGACGCATACCTTCAGCGGCCTGTTCATCGATAATCAGAATGCCTTTTTTACAAGCCCTCATAACTCCGATAATAGCGCCGGCTTTATCTTCGCCTCCCGCTACAGCGATGACATTAGGCACCTCTGCAACATCCGGCAAAGACAAACCGATATTATTTGTTGAATAAATTAAATTGCCTTCAATATCACAGTATTGACCTAAGGCCTCACCTACCGCATGATTTTCTACTAATATTTGACGAATATCATCCCCAATATGACGCTGATCCGCCATGCGCATGGCCGTACCGATACCAAACAGCAACACATCAGTCCTATTGATGAGATCCCCAATCTCCTTAATTTGCGGTTCACAGGTCATGAGCATATGTAATGAATCCTGTGAAAGTCCATCTGGTAAATGAAGCATCTTATAGGTTCCGCGAAGACGTTCAGCAAGTACCGAAGCGATTACATTTGCTTGGTATTCTACAACCTCGCCGACACCGCCTCGAGCCGGCACTACCATAGGCTCCAACGGTAAAAGAGGCATCTCCTCCGCTAATGCCGCCATGGTACTACCACCGCTGATAGCGACAACAGCATTTGGCTTTAACAGCTTCTGTAATAATTTTGAAGCTGTATAACCCAACTTTTTCACCATTAATGTCCCATCTGTGGGTGTAATGATGACTCGATTAATATGAAGCGCCTCAGTCAATCGATGTTCCAATTCACCGATACGATCCAATTCATTCAAAAAATTTCGTAACTTTGGAACAATTGCTTGCCCCTCGTCAGTGAGATAAATCCCAGGTTTATAAATATCCACCAAACCATTGGTGCGCATCAGTTCAATATGACTTCGTACGGTACGCTCCGGCAAATCAGTGACCACCGCCAATGTTCTTCGTCCGATAGGTTCTTCATAAACAAGATGATTTAATATTTTGTATCGTTCCTTTAAGACACTTACAATTTCAGGAACAATACGTTCACACACCATTAGAAACTCGTTCATCGGGCTCCTCCTTTACCCTTTGGCAACCGTTTGAATTATTTCGTCCCATGTGAACAAAATTTGTCCCACTCAAAATAAAAAAACACTTTTACATTTGTATTGTATACCCTATGTAGATTTTATTCAAGTAAAAAATAAAAAACGAAAAACGCTCCGAAGAGCGTTTTTTACTTGAATAATTATTTTTTTAAATGATTAGGATACTCTTCAAAAGACTTTAATTCCATAGGGTTTAGTTGATAGATAATCCCCATTTACCTTATTAATATCTTCAATAATGTTTGCTTTAAATTCAGATAAATCCGACTGACAATAGCGGCACTTAATAGCTTCCTTACGAATAAACTCACCGCAATATGGACATTTCTTGAGATTATTATCTTTAACCATAACACTATCATTAAGTGAAATAGCATGAATTAACGCAACTATCCATAGTAAATTACTATATATCAACCATAAAAAAAAGGAACGTCCTTTTTTATTCGCAATAATTGCTGGTATTAAAAATAAACCAGCAATCACAGGAATCATTGACATAGATTTTGTCCATATTGGATGATAAACAAAATCCATGTACCCATCAACAACAATACAAGAAATAATAAACCCCAATATACATTTTATAATGATCATCTTAATATCCCCCTACAAAATTCCCCCTATTTTGTACCGAAGATGCGATCGCCGGCATCGCCTAAACCCGGCAAGATATATCCATGATCATTAAGTTTTTCATCGAGTGCGGCTACATAAATAGGTACATCAGGATGTTCCCTATTTACAACTTCAACACCTTCAGGTGCGGCTACCAGGCACATGAGTTTAATATTCTTTGCCCCTTTTTCTTTCAACAAGGTAATCGCTGCAGCGGCGCTACCACCTGTTGCCAACATAGGATCTGTAACGATAAAATCACGTTCACCTATATCGGTCGGCAATTTACAATAATACTCTACAGGTTTTAATGTTTCAGGATCGCGATATAAGCCTATATGCCCTACTTTAGCCGTAGGAATCAAGCTTAACATACCGCTTACCATACCAAGTCCGGCACGTAAGATAGGAATGATACCCAGTTTTTTACCTGCAATACGTTTACCGATCATTTTAGTTAACGGTGTTTGCACCTCCACATCTTCAAGCGGTAAAGTACGGGTAATTTCATACCCCATTAGTAAAGTGATTTCATCAAGTAATTCTCTAAAATCCTTAGAACCTGTTTGTTCATCACGCATCAATGTAACTTTGTGTTGAATCAACGGATGTGTCATAACATTAACTTTCATGACGGTCCTCCTATAAAAACAATATACTCAGTTCTCTAAAGGTAGCATTAAACTATCATACCTACTCTACCATAGATTGATAAATCATGCCATATAAATATGTATCATGTAAAAGAGACACATCGTAATGCGTTTAATATGATATACATATTATTTTATAAACCGGACCGATACCAGGATTATATACATAATAAAAGAGGATATGCCTAAGCACATCCCCTTTAAAAATATTCATATGAATTATATCTTAATTGCAATTTATACAAATTTATATAACGAAAGATTAGTATAACGGATATTCCTCACAAAGTGCAGCAACACGTTTACTTGCCTCTTTGTGAACAGCTTTATCTTCAGGATTTTTAAGTACTGTTGCAATAATATCAGCGATTTCTTCCATGTCTTTCACTTGCAGGCCGCGAGTTGTAAGCGCCGGTGTACCTAAACGAATACCGCTTGTTACAAATGGACTGGCCGGATCAAATGGAATAGTATTTTTATTACATGTAATCCCTACTTCATCAAGCAAATGTTCCGCTTCTTTACCGGTAAGACCTGTATTACGGACATCAACAAGCATCACATGTGTATCTGTACCGCCGGATACAATAGTTAATCCTTTTTCTTGTAATGCCGCTGCCAACGCCTTCGCATTATCGATGACCTGTTGTGCATATACCTTGAACTCAGGTTGTAAAGCTTCACCAAGAGCAACGGCTTTTGCAGCGATTACATGCATTAAAGGACCACCTTGAATACCGGGGAAAATTGCTTTATCAATTGCTTTTGCGTATTTTTCTTTACAAAGAATCATCCCGCCACGAGGGCCGCGTAATGTTTTATGAGTTGTTGTCGTTACAATATCAGCATACTCTACAGGATTCGGATGTAAACCGGCTGCAACAAGACCTGCGAAATGAGCCATATCCACCATGAAAATCGCATCTACTTCATGTGCCACATCAGCCATTTTTTTGAAATCGATTTGACGGCTGTAAGCACTACCACCGGCAATAATCAATTTAGGTTTTGCTTCCAGGACAATCTTGCGGAACTCATCATAATCGATTTGTTGCGTTTCTGCATCTACACCATAAGGAACTACATTGAAGTATGTACCGGACACATTAACCGGAGAACCGTGAGTTAAATGCCCCCCATGGGACAAATTCATACCCACAATAGTATCTCCCGGTTGTAATAGTGCAAAATACACACCGAAATTAGCTTGAGAACCGGAATGAGGCTGTACATTAGCATGCTCCGCACCGAAAAGACGTTTTGCCCGTTCGATTGCCAAGGTTTCGATAACATCGACATTTTCACAACCGCCATAGTAACGTTTACCGGGATAGCCTTCCGCATACTTATTTGTCAATACACTACCTTGAGCTTCCATTACCGCTTGAGAAACGAAGTTTTCAGAGGCAATCATTTCCAATTTGTCACGTTGACGTGCCAACTCCTGATTGATAACAGCTTGAATATTAGGGTCTTGTTTTTCTAAGAAACTCATAAGTATCCTCCTCATGTAAATATATGCGTATAAGGTAACGATGTATTACTTCTCTAAGGCTTTAATCTTTTCCACACGGCGTTCATGACGGCCACCTTCAAAATCCGTTGCCATCCAAATAGTAACGATATCCTTTGCAAGGCCGGGACCGATAACGCGTTCCCCCATAGTCAGAATATTCGCATCATTATGGGCACGACTATATTTTGCGGAAAATGAATCATGACAAAGAGCTGCACGTACACCCTTTATCTTATTAGCCGCGATGCCAATACCGATGCCGGTACCGCAGATCAGAATGCCCCGGTCCATTTCACCGGATACGACGGCGTTAGCTACCGGTACGGCAATATCGGGATAATCACAAGATTCCGATGTATATGTACCGAAATCTTTCACGTCATGACCTAAATCAGATAATAATTCTTTAATCTCTTCTTTTAAATGTAATCCACCGTGATCACAGCCGACAGCAACTTTCATATTTTCATCTCCTATGCTTTCTGAGGCACCGTTTTAAGGCCTTCCTTCACCAAGTGATAAATTTGTTCCGCACATTGATTATACGTGGTTTGATCAGCTCCATAAGGATCTGATACGTCACCGTCCTGACCGCCCCACTCGGAAATGGTTTTAATCTTTTTTTCCTCAAAAGGAAATTGACGAAGCAAAACGGATTTATGATCCTGTGTCATGCCGATAATAAGATCCGCCGCATTCACGAGTTCCATCGTCAACGGACGCGATTCATGGCCGGAAATATCCGCAATGGAGCGAATGGCAACGACCGCTTCATCTGTCGGTTTTGCACCATAAGCGGCAAATAAACCGGCCGACAAAGTCGTAACATCTTTACCCTGTTCAGCTGCTAAAGCCCTCGCAATGCCTTCTGCCATAGGACTGCGGCATGTATTACCGGTGCATACAAATAAAATATTCATAATAACATCCTTACTCAACCACTTATGTGGCTATTTATACATTATAGCAAATTCATCCAATATGTAAATACATTTTTCTATTAACAGTGGACATTTTTATAAAATTAACAGTAAAATATCATCATTTATAAATGACATGATGGCTCGATGCCTTCTCCATGCGGTTCATGACTGCTACGCCAAAACCGTGCGGTTCTACGCCTTCCGCCAAGATTAGAGTAACATGATTTGCATTAAAATGTAATAGGCTTTTGTAAAAATCATGTCCCAAGGCCAATGCATCCCCATACGGACCAAAGCAGTGGCATTGAAACCGCTCATCCATTCCAATAAGAGCATGTGTTTCATAGCTCACTAAACAGCCGATAGGTCCCTTGTAACCTTTTGAAAGTTCTTTAAAAGCCTCGACCACATCTGATGGTTTTCCTACGACCACATACATCGAAGCATCGGGAGCGTAATGCGTATACTTCATACCCGGCGCCTTTGGTTTTGTCGATTCATTGATTAAAGCCGTATCATATATGACAGTAGGCACTACATCCTCCAACATCGATTGGGTAATACCGCCGGGACGTAAAATGATGACTTTGTCATCATGTACTTCAACAACTGTCGATTCTACACCGATTGTACAGGACCCCGCATCTAATATATAAGGGATACGACCGTTCATATCATGATATACATCCTGCGCCGTCGTAGGGCTGGGACGTCCTGAAATATTTGCACTGGGTGCCGCAACGGGTACTCCGGCACGCTTTAGCAAATCACGACATATAGAATGATCCGGGCAACGTAAAGCCACACGTGATAAGCCTCCCGTAGCACGATCCGGTACAAGATCGGATTTCGGCAACGTAATTGTCAATGGACCGGGCCAAAACGCATCAATCAAAGCTTGTGCCGTTGCAGAAATATTTTGCACTAACGGACGTATACTTTCACCATCAGGCACATGCAAGATTAAAGGATTATCAGAAGGCCGCCCCTTGGCGGCATAGATTTTATCCATAGCCTCGACATCCAGGCCGTTCGCACCTAAGCCATACACTGTTTCTGTCGGTATCGCCACCAATTCTCCGCTTCGCAATGTTTCAGCCAGCAGATCTAAATCTGACCCTGATGGATTAGAGATGATTCTTGTATCCATATTAACCCTCACATATAGCCGTCACCACACGATTATGCCCGCCCAGATCGGCTAAAAACTGAATATTTGAATAATGATTTGTGTCCTGTAACAAATTTTTCACCGCATCGGCCTGATCATAGCCCACTTCAAAAACAATGCGACCCTTGGCCTTAAGATAATCTGAACACCCCTCGGCGAGAATACGATAGAAGTCAAGTCCGTCTACACCGCCAAAGAGCGCTATATGAGGTTCATTAAGCACATCTTGTGTTAACATCTTTGCATCCCCCGTTCTAATATACGGAGGATTTGATACGATGAGATCAAATTGTTCCTGCTCGCCAGCTAAAGCACTAAACATATCGGACTCCATAAATCTAATGCGATTTCCCTGCCCGAAAGATTCTGCATTTTGCTTCGCTAATGATAATGCATCAGCGGAGATATCGACACCTACACCTGATGAAGAGGGCAAATAGTGTAGCAGACTCAACAAGATTGTTCCCGGGCCTGTACATACGTCGAGAATACGCAAATTTGAATCTTTAGGATATATGTTCAATATATATTCCACCAACGTTTCCGTATCGGGACGAGGAATGAGCACCTTATCATTCACGGCAAATGTAAGGCCCATAAAGTCCTTTTCACCTGTAATAGAAGCCACGCTGTATCCCTTTGCACGCTGCTGAACAAGCGGTCGAAATGCATCTAGCTCCTCCTGAATTAGAGGTTGATCATAATGGGTATACAGATAAATTCGGTCTTTGCCTAAAACGTGAGAAAGCAGTACTTCCCCATCAAGTCGAGGTGAATCCATCTCCTTGCTTTGAAAGTACTGCTCTGTCCACTGGAGAATACGACCGATTGTCCAAATCTCCTTATGCATTTGTATTAGCCTCCTGCATCTTTGCCGCCTGATCAGCCGCATTTAACGCCTGAATAAGCTCATCGAGATCACCGTTTAAAATCGCATCCAGTTTATACAATGTCAAATTAATACGATGATCCGTTACACGGCCTTGCGGATAGTTATAGGTGCGGATACGTTCACTGCGATCACCTGTACCGACTTGACTCTTGCGATCTGCGGCCATACTGGCCGTTGCCTCTTGTTCCGCCTTATCCTGTAATTTTGCACGCAATACACGCATGGCCTTTTCTCTGTTCTGTAACTGAGACCGCTGGTCCTGACAAGCTACGACGATACCTGTCGGCAAGTGCGTAATGCGAACGGCAGACTCCGTTTTATTAATGTGCTGACCGCCGGCACCACTGGCACGATATGTATCGATTTTAAGGTCTTTTTCGTTAACTTCAATATCTACATCTTCCATTTCAGGCAATACGGCTACCGTTACTGTAGATGTATGTACACGACCTTGTGTTTCCGTAGTCGGTACACGCTGTACGCGATGTACACCGGATTCGAATTTCATCTTGGAATAGACGCTATCTCCATCAACGGAAAAAATGACCTCTTTGAAACCGCCCAATTCCGGTTCGTTTGCATCGATAATCTCACAGCGCCAGCCTTGACTTTCCGCATATTTCGTATACATACGGAACAAATCACCCGCAAATAATGCCGCCTCATCACCGCCGGCACCGCCGCGAATTTCTATAATGATGTTTTTATCATCATTAGGATCTTTAGGCAACAACAGAATCTGCAATTTAGCTTCCAGTTCCTCTTTTTGAGGTTTCAACTCTTTCAATTCCTCTTGTGCCATTTCGCGGAACTCTTCATCCATAGATTTATCTTCGATAACTTCCATAGCTTCATCAATGCCAGCTAATACTTTTTTGTAAGTACGGAATGTTTCAACTGTTTCAGATAATTGGGAATGTTGACGTGTCAATTTACGCCATTCATCTTGACGGGCAATCACTTCAGGGTCACTGATGCGCTGCTCCAGGTCCATAAACTTATCTTCAATAACTTGTAATTTATCAACTAACATATTTATTCCTCTTCATATGCTTCAGACTCAGGAGGACGTACCTCTTCCAAAGCGCGTATTGCCACTTCAATCTGATCGTCCTCCGGTTCACGGGTCGTCATATACTGTAATGCGAGTCCGGGTTTGACCAGAGCTTTCACAACGGAATTATCACTACGCCCTGCCAATCGAATGAGCTCGTATGCAATACCTGCGACAACAGGCATGAGTAATACTCGACTGACAATACGTTCCACCAGATTAGGCCACCCCAAAAAAGCGAATACGAATATACTCACGACCATGACGATGAGCAGAAAATTCGTACCACAGCGGGGATGTAATCGCGTTTGGTTTCGAACATTCTCTACCGTCAAAGGCAAATCCAATTCATAGGTATGAATCGTCTTATGCTCTGCCCCATGATACTGAAAGACCCGTTGGATATCTTTCGTCAATCCGATGCCCCATATATACAATAAGAATAACGCTAATCGGATAATTCCTTCAATGAGATTCAGAATGATATGATTCTCCTGTACACCGGGAATGAATTTCACGATAAACGTAGGCAATGCTAAAAATATGGCAATCGCGAAAATCGTAGAGATTACCATGGTGATAGCAATTTCACTATTTGACATTTCTTCATCTTCATCACCGGCAGCCTTTGCGGAAAAAGATAATGCTTTCATACCGATAACTAACGATTCATAAAGGGCTATACAACCGCGAAGAAATGGTTTTTTCAAGATCGGATATTTGTCACTGATGGATGTAGTTGCTTCTTTTTGCACCACAATAGAACCGGACGGCTCACGTACAGCCGTTGCCGTATAGCCGGGTCCGCGCATCATGACACCTTCAATAACAGCTTGTCCCCCGACAAACTTTTTAATACGTTTTCTGTTCACAAGATCTCCTCTCATAAACAAATATAGGCAGAGCCAACAGCCCTGCCAATACATGCTACATTACAAAACAAATTATTTGCCGTAACGTTTGTTAAATTGTTCAATACGACCACGAGCTTGTGCTGCGCGTTGTTGACCCGTGAAGAACGGATGGCATTTGGAGCAAACGTCTACACGAAGGTCTTCTTTTACAGAGCCAGTTTTAAATGTGTTGCCACAACCGCAAGTTACTGTAGCTTCTTTATAGTCTGGATGAATACCTTGTTTCATTCTATACACCTCTTTCCAGCAATCAATATTATTCTTATAGATTATAGCACGACATATAGTCAAATGCAAGTTGACTGCGGTGCACTATTCCTTAGATGCTTGCTTCTCTTCGATAGATTCCGCAAGGATAGATTCCAAGTCACTTTCATTGAGAATATCACGCAATGCGATGATTTCCTCAAGAGAAAGAGTAATCCCTTTTTTCATGCTCGTATATTCGCTGTCCCAAGCACGAAGATCAAATTTAGGATTATATTTTCCCCAACTTGTACAAGTTAATTGTTTTTTCCAACCATCTTTATCTTCGGACAATGTACCGATAACTTTGAAAATTTCAAAATTAATAACTGCCATAAGTCCTCCTTTCTTACACCTCTGTGTAATATGTATTATCCCTGTCATACGGGATAGATTTATATTTTTAAGATACGGTATATTTTAAACTAATTACATAGGATTGACAATTATTTTTTATAATCACTGTAATCCTCTATGTCAATGGATATTGTTGGCGGCATCACACGACTGCCCAAGTCATCCATTGTATGCTGCCACTCGGCATTTGCGCTCTCAACAGCGGATACATACGCTTCATCTGCACTTTTTACGGAGCCGACCAATGCAGATTCGTCGTTTACATCAAGTACACGTCGACGTATGCTGCTGAGCATATAACCGAAAGATTCTTCCGTTTGTACGAGCATGGAGGTTTCCTGTACTAAAGTTTGTCCAATCGTACTGGAAAAGTACGTATACCACATGTAGGCCAACTCTTCATCCGGGAACATCCAGTAAACACCATTCTCGGGTACATCCGTAGTCATACCTACCTCTACATAATCACTATGACGCTTGAATGTCAAATAATATGCACCACTTTCACGGAGTGCAGCACGTCCCAGTTCCGACACGCGGCTATCAAGACAATAAATACCGTCCTGCCCTAATGCCACATCGGTCTGACCGCCGGGCAACAAAATAGATCGCAAGGACAGCCCGTAGTTTAGCACTGTAAATACAGGTAGTTGAGCAAACACACCATGTGGTAATGGAATATAATTAATCGCCTTCCACTCATCACCTACGCGTTCACGCAGACCTACGCGCATCTTCTTGACCTCCGCTTTTCCGTAGACGATTTCATAAGCCCCTAACGGAGTCCACTCACGAATCGATTCCACGCGCTTCTGATTCAAGAAGAATTGTAGCGCCATATTATTTAATCCCAGCTGATTCTGAGCCATCGTAGCAGGTAAAAATAATTGAGCAGTCCCGTCAGGCACTAGATTATGTAAGCCATTGGCCACCTCTTCCACAATATCCTCGGAGGACTGAAACATTCCGACGGTTCCTGTAAAGATGTGATCAAAGTAACTGCGATGAGGCCAACGGTCGATGATTTGAGCCATAGGATACAGGCGAGATAAAATACTGTAGCATACAGGGGATGCAGTATAGAGAACGACCTTTTTGTCTTCATAAGATTGGAGAATTTCCTCCACCATACCGGCATATTCCTCTACATATGCATACAATACAAGTTCACCCGTTCTGCTGTGCGCCTCTATACTTTCACGAACCGGCGTTTCCCATATTGTCCCTACATCCAGTCCTTCAAGAATGCCCGTATCACTGATAAAATCAAATAACTCCACCGTAAAGGACGGACCATAAAGGGCCTGGAACCTTTCCACATCATAGGGAATCGGTCCGAAAGATTCAACTGTGGACTTTTCTGCCAATGCATATAAATCCTCCGCCGTGACACCCCACTCACGCGAGCTGGCGTTTCCTGAAATCAGTTGGTCCAGCACCTTAAAACGCATCAATTCATTGACGATATCAATCCCCTTAAGACCGTACTTGGCACAGAGGGTTATCATTTGTTCATTATTTGCTTTCATTTTAAACCTTTCCTGCTGACGGGCAAAGATGTTGTAAGAAACATGTTTCACATAACGGCTTACGAGCTTTGCAGACACGGCGTCCATGATAAATCAGCCAATGATGCGCCGCCGCCCATTTCTCCTTCGGAATGGCCTTCTGTAATTTCAATTCCATCTCTTCCGGCGTCTTGGCAACACCTAATTTCAAACGATTACTTACGCGGAACACGTGCGTATCCACAGCGATAGCCGGCGTACCGAACAAGACGGAAACTACCACATTAGCGGTCTTACGTCCGACCCCCGGCAACTGTACCAGTTGATCAAATTCACGCGGTACCTCTCCATGATATTGTTCCACCAGTATATGACATGTGGCAATCAAGTTTTTAGCCTTGGATTTATAAAGGCCGCAATCCTTAATCAATGCCTCCAACTTGGTCACTCCGATTTCCAACATCTTTGCAGGATGATTTAACTCAGGGAACAACCGTTTCGTCACGATATTGACACGTTCATCCGTACACTGTGCGGATAATACCACAGCCACCAGTAATTCAAATTCATTTGTATATGTAAGAGCAGGTTTTGCATCAAAATAATGTTCTTCAAGTAATTTTAATTGCTCCGCCTTAATTGCTTTTGTAACGCGCATAAAACTCTCCTTTCTCACTTGTGAAAGTGTGAATGCGTTCACTGTATATCTTACCATACGTATTCATTTACATCTATGTTATAATGAATCATGCGATTCTAATATAAGATAGAATAATAAAAATAATGCATACATTGTATAGTTTCATCATAATCTATACGATTATATACAAATAACAATGATACACTCGATACTATAAATATTATTGGAGGTCTCTACCATGAGCAATATTAATGATACGATTAAACGCATAAATGAATTAGCGGCAAAGAAAAAATCCGGTCAGAAATTAACACCTGAAGAATTAGCCGAAAAAAAGGTACTCTATGATACATACCTCGCATTTATCCGAGGACAGGTCACAAGCACTTTAGACCGCGTTCAATTTGTAGACTCTGAGACCGGTGAGAGAACAGTACCAAAACAAGCCTTAGATGACTTTGCGAAACGCGCTGATAGTGCAATTAAAGAAAATAAGGATATTCACTAATACATAAAGAGCGTACACATCAATGACTGAACTGCATCCCCAAATTATATCTAATATTTGAGGTCCAGATTAGTCTAATCATAAATGTGTACGCTTTTTTAAGTTATGTATCTAACTGTATATTTCTTAACAACATTAATATTATCTATTGTGGACCCTCCCCAGCAATGATACGTTGAGCCTCTGTATCAGACAAATCATAGTGTAAGAAAGTTTTATAAAAATCTCGAGTTTCTTTCACCAAATCAACATCACCGAATAATTCCGGATGAATCAATTTACCCGCCCAAAGAATTTGGAGCGCCGATTCTGCACTATAACGATCCCAATTAAACGTGCCTACAGGATTACTGTATACCCGACCATTCTGAACTGCTTTAAGACTTGCCCATTGAGGGTCATTCATAATTTGTTCAATTCCCTTTCGAGATTGTGTACCGCCGATAATGATAATATCCGGATCGGCCTTAACGATTTCTTCCATAGTGACAACAATTTGAGGACCGCTAGCTGTAATAGCATTTTTACCACCCGCATATCTAATCCATTCATTGATAATCGTTTTATCACCATCAACCTTTAAAAGATTATCTCCACCTACGATATGCAAAACAGACGGACGATCTGCATCGTTGATACTTTTAGTTCTATCCTCAGAAAACTTAATCTTATCATCTAAATATTGAATGTATTGTTTAGCGATTTCCGGTGCCTTACCGCCTAATACATCAGCTGTAATTGTCACTGTCTTACGTAGCCCTTCATAGTCTGCAAAATTGACACGAACCGCCGGAATGCCTGCATTACGAGCCATTTCAATCTGATTTTTATTACTAGCCAATACAACTTGAGGTTTAACCTTTTGAATTTCCTCCATCTGAACATCAGTGCCCTTTACAGGGGCGGGGATTTCCATAATCCGTGGATAAACTTTTGCAAACCAAGGCAAACCTTGTACATTCTTTGTGGTAGATACTAATGTATCAGCACCACCGAGCATTAAAACGACTTGATTATTTGCATGCCATAAATCTGCAACTTTAGTAATATCCTTTGGAATTATTACTTCTGTACCATCAATATCTTTTACCACACGAGTATCAGATTGATCTCCTTGTGATGCATGCTCCGTGCCACAACCGGCTAACATAAAGACAGCCGTCATTATAACAAATAAAAATAATACTGTACGCTTCATTATTACATTCCTTTCTGACTTAATTGAGGGATTACACAAACCGTACGATTTACAGAATCGCTGTAAAAAAGACTTAACTTCGTCTTATACACGGATTCAAGCTCCTCTAGAGTCACTTCACTGACAGAATCATAAAAATCTATAGTTCCACCACGACATAAACCAACACGACTATTCAATAAGAGTGCCTGTTCAGGCAGATGTGTTGTAAAAACAATAGCATACCCTTGTGTCCGCAGTTGTTCTATTGTCTCTAAAACAATAACCTGATTTCTAATATCTAAGGCAGATGTAGGTTCATCCATAAGTAGTAAGCGCGTATCCTGCAATAACGCACGACCAATGGCCACTAATTGACGTTGACCTCCGCTCAAATCTCGACAAAGCTTATACCGTAAATCAGTAATTCCGAGCATCTCTAAGATAGCATCAGTTCTTTCAAATTCCTCCCGTCCCGGCGATGAAAACATACCGGTACGTAAAGTAGCACCGAACGATACATAATTTCTCACCGTATAGGCAATATCGGCCCCGATAATTTGAGGCACAAAAGCAATCAATTTGGCACGTTCATGAATCGATGCCGTCAATAAATCCACACCGTTACAATATATATGCCCGTGTCTAACACGATTAAAACACATTAAACAACTCAATAGAGTAGACTTACCAACTCCATTTCGACCTAACAATGCTAGAGCATCACCGGATTTCACAGAAAATGATAAATCCGTAAAAATATCAGATTTATTCTTATCATATGAGAATGATATAGAGTCTACTACTAATTCGAATGTATCCATTAGAAGTACCTCCGTTGTCTATATAATACCCATGCAAAAAATGGTGTCCCGATAAAACCGCATAAAATACCTAACGGAATTTCAGCCATTGTTAAAGATCGTGCCAATAAGTCGGCAATCATCAAAAACGAAGCACTTACCAAGATTGTAGCGGGAATAAGTTTTTTATGATCATTACCTACAAGCATACGCGATAAATGTGGAATCACAAGACCTACCCATCCGATTGTGCCGCTTAAACATACTGCTGCGGCCGTAAGTAACGTAGAAACACCGATAATAATGAGCCGTTCGCGACTTACATTTACACCAAGACTTTGCGCTTCCTGATCAGATAGAGATAAAATATTAAGACGCCATCGTAATGCTACAATAGCAATTGTCGCCACTACGATGATCGGTAGCACATAGAATAGATTGTCCCATGTAACCTTAGCAAGACTGCCTAATTGCCAATATACTATATCCTGCAACTCTGTATCAGGATCGGCAATATATTTTAATAAACCGATGATAGCAGCCATAAATCCGGATACAATGATACCACAAAGTACGAGTACTATCCGCGATTGGTTTTGAATTAATCTAGGTAATAATAACGTTAAACAAACAGATATAATACCGCCCATAAAAGCTAATATAGCGATGCCATATAAAGATAGATGCATCAAAATGCCTACACATGCCCCTACGCTGGAACCATGTGATACACCGAGTAAATCCGGTGAAACCAATTCATTGCGAAACACGCCTTGATAAGCAGCACCGGATACAGCTAGCGAGATACCGACAGCAATAGCACCTATTACGCGCGGCAGACGAATTTCCATCACCACATTATACATGGATGCATCCCAGGTAATAGGCAACACCAAAAACTTAGAGGACAAAATATTGGCAACTTGATCTATAGGAACGAAAAAACGTCCTATCACCAAAGAAGCTAAAAAAATAGCAATGCATACAACTAACGTTATACACATTGTTCGCATATAATGATGCATAAAACTACCTCAACAAACTATAACAATATTCTATGGTCACGTATACTATATTTACTATATTCACTATACAATACATTTCGCTGTTTGCATAATTAGTTTTAATGATAGACATCTGTAAAAAACTCCCCAACAAATATGTTGAGGAGCTTTTAAGATAAGCAAAACTTATGATTATAATTTACCAAGGCGTTTCATAGCATTATAAATTTTTTCCGCCAAGCCTGTCATCTGAAATTTAGGAATTCCGCAAGCTGCTATGCGAATACCATTTGCTAAGGCAATGACATAAACATGTTCTTTTTTTAGTTCTTCACAGATGGCTGTTCCGGAATCAGTAGGTATAGTAATAAAGAAACCGCCACGATACGGTAACATTGGAAGGCCTATTTGTGCAGCCTCCTGTTTGAATATATCCGCTCTATCACGAATCAACTGATAGTAACAGTTCCGTTCATCCTCATAAGCTTTGAATTTTGCAGGGTCAGCCACAATATTAGCCATTGTACGCATCGCAGGACGACAGATATTAGACCATGTAGCACGACTTGTAGATTTATTGATTTCGAAGAATTCATCTGTAATTTCTTCGTCTACAGAAAGACCGATCATAGCGCCTACACGTTGCCCATACATGGTAAAACCTTTAGATAAGCTGTAACAAACACAAGTAAGAATTTCTTTAGGCAAATGACTGAATTTACTGAAGAAGGCACGTACCGCCTCCTTCTCACCCGAATAATCAAGATATGCCACATCGATGCCCATAATAATATTATTTCGACCGATAACGACAAGTTCCTTCAAAAAGTTAATGATGGAATCCCAGTCCTTATCTTCTATAGAGTATCCTGTCGGATTATTCCCCGGTGTATTGAATATAATAAGCACGTTAGTTTGTTTTGCGGCTAATTCTTTAACACGATTTTGAAATGCTTCATGATTAAAGTTATTATGCTCGTCAAATAGTGAATATGTTACAAGAGTGCGACCGTTGTCACTGCAAATCGCACGATATGCACCCCAGTACCAATCGGCAGTCAACACTTCATCACCGGGTTCAGTATAATTATGAACTAAATGATGAATGCCGCCGGTACCACCGGTAGTAGCAATACTGCGAATGTAACCATCCGGTCTGAAATCACCAAAGCATTCTTTTTCGGCAGCTGCCAGAAATTCCGGAATACCTGCAATAGGTGCATATCCTATATATTCCGAGTCAGGCAAACTTAAATATTCTTCTTTTACAGTTTTTAGAAATACAAGTTTTCCCTCTTCATCATAAATGGCCCCCAATGTACCATTAATGACATTCTCACGACCATTTTCCTTAACGTCTGCCTGTGCTTGTCCAGCGGTTACAAAGATTACATCTTTAAGTTTTTTACCTTTTGCATGTTTTGCTGCAACACTTGTCATCGCCTACACCATCCTATCTAAAAAGTATTGATATATTCTTATCATACCTAATGTTTTGTATTTATACAACGTGTATTGAACTAATATATTGTATACATAAACATATTAGAATAAGAGTAGAATAAGAGTAGAATAAGAGTAGAATAAGAGTATACAAAAAAGACCACTCTTTCGAGTGGTCTTATATTGTTTAGAAGGAGTAGCCTACACCGGCATGCAAGCCTTTTGCAGTTTTGTCATTACTGTCTACGCTATATTTATCATAGCCATAGTATACATTCAAGTCAACATCAGGACGAACTTCATATTGTGCACCAACTTGATAAGTTTGCTTAATGTCATTACCCCAACCGGCTTTTGCAAAACCGTTAACCTTATTAGTCAAAGGTACATGACCGATAACACCTGCTTGAACACCAAACTCAGTGTCATGAGTACGAATAGCAGTACCCGCACCATATAGATTAATGTTTGGATGTACTTTATAAACTAAAGCCAATTGATGATCTTTAATGTCACCATTTTTAGCATTAAGTTTATCATAAGAATATTGCAATGCAGTTTTATCGCTCAAATCATGTTGTAAGGATATGCCAAAGCCGTCATTGCTATTGCCGCCACCTTTAGACACATGTTGTTTGAACGCATAATCAGCTTGAACCTTAGTAGATCCATCACTAATTTTAGTTACAGGAACAGCTGATGCAAATGCACTACCTGTTACGACAGTTGCCGCTAGAGTTAATAATACTAATTTTTTCATACGTACCTCCTATACACACACTTCTCGTGTGTCTTACTAAGTTACCGTTAGTTATAACAGATGTTATATAATATACACCCGTAAAATTAGCGTTTCATGAATACAGGAATATCCGGAATTCCGCTGTTACTATTTGTACTGGATGCTGGACGGGATGTGGTCGTTGTTTTACCGAATTCAGGTACATTCTTAGTATTTGAATTAAACCCGGTTGCCACAACAGTAATTTGAACTGTATCGCCCAAGCTTTCATCGATAACGGAACCGAAGATAATATTTGCATCAGGATCCGCTGCTTCAGAAATAATTTCGGCAGCTTCATTGATTTCAAACAAGCTCAAATTAGCACTACCGGAGATATTGAGCAAGATGCCCTTTGCACCATCGATAGATGTTTCCAATAACGGGCTGTTAATTGCCATTTTCGCAGCATCGGCAGCACGGTTTTCACCTTCACCAACACCGATACCCATCAATGCTTCCCCTTGTTCGGTCATAATAGTTTTTACATCGGCAAAGTCAAGATTAATCAATCCCGGAACCTGAATCAAGTCGGAAATGCCCTTGATACCTTGGCGAAGTACATCATCAGCTGTACGGAATGCATCGCTTAAGGAGCATTTTTTATCTACAACTTGCAACAATTTATCATTAGGAATAACGATAATAGTATCTACTTTTTGAGTCAAGAATTCAATGCCTTTTTCCGCTTGTGCACGACGGCGTTTACCTTCAAAAGCGAACGGTTTAGTAACGACGCCTACTGTCAATGCACCGATTTCTTTAGCACATTCAGCAACGATCGGTGCAGCACCTGTACCTGTACCGCCGCCCATGCCGGCAGTTACGAATACCATATCAGCACCTTCAAGCGCTTTAATGATATCTTCACGGCTTTCCTGTGCAGCTTCCTCACCGATTTGAGGATTTGCACCGGCACCTAGACCTTTAGTTACTTTTTCACCAATTTGAATTGTCACATCCGCCTTAGATAATTCAAGCACTTGGCTTTCTGTGTTAGCGGACAAGAACTGTACACCTTTAAGATCGCTATCTACCATGCGATTAACAGCATTATTACCGCCGCCACCTACACCGATAACTTTAATATTTGCAAAATCAGACATTGAACTTCCTCCTCTTATCGTTATTTATTGTATCAATATAAATTCCAAGTTTATTGATGAATATACTGATTAAATTATAACAATTACATTTATTTTACACTATAATTTAAAAACTTTCCACTACTACATAGAGACGGATTAAGTTAAAAACGTTTTGTCATAATATTCTTACGAATAGCGCCAATATTAATGAAAACGCGTAGCCCAAATCCGATGAGCGCCACATAGTACAGATTGATTCCTATGAGATCGCCAATATACACCAAGATAACGGCTATGACTACATTGGAAAAGAACCCCGATATAAAATTTCTCAAATCAAATGTTCTTTCTAATGCGGCACGACTGCCTCCAAATACGGCATCGAGCGCCGCAAGAACCGCTACCGATGTATAGTTCGCATAGCTCGACGGAATGTGTAACGGAGCTACCCATCCCAGAAGCGAACCTAGTAATAAGCCGAGAATAGCAAAGATGTAAATATTCATTCTTTACCTCCTAACTCATTGGGCATCATGTGTTCTTCCCTAAATGTGCCTGTAAAAGCAGGTACAGCCACGGAATCCTCTTGTTTAATAGTGACCTTAATCCCCCAATGTTTCAAAGAGTCAACCACGCCTCCGCGCATAGTCAATGCGGAATTTAATGTTTTAGGATCTCCGATGGCCTTAACCACAAAAGGGGCACCGAATACTTTGCCGTTTACGGTAATAGTAGGTCCGGAGCAGCGAATTTCAGATGTCCCGATAAGTCGTTGATCATTAATGGCGATGGCTTCCGCTCCTCCCGCACGCAACTCATTGACGATACGCAAAATATCTTCATCATGAATAACATACAGATTTGGATTTTCTCCCCCTTGAATAGGCTTTGAACTATCCTCGATCAACACGCTCACTCCGGGACCTTTCACATTCGTCAGCGCCGCTTTCATCATCAGCTGCTCATCCGCTTTAGCATCGCCGCCGGCACCGGATTTCTTTAAAGTTTCGATATGTTTTAACAGAGCGTCCCGCTCTTGTTGTGCTTCTTTCAACTGTACCGCCAAATCACCGGCACGTTGCAATCGAATATTTTCTTCAATATTATCTTGAGTCATTTTATATTGGCTCACCACCATAAAGCCCAATATAAAGCTGACTATGGCAATTGCCCAACGTTCGTGTCTCACGGAAATCATCTAC
Source organism: Veillonella sp. AS16 (assembly GCF_000517785.1). NCBI lineage: Bacteria > Bacillati > Bacillota > Negativicutes > Veillonellales > Veillonellaceae > Veillonella > Veillonella sp. AS16. The sequence goes on from NZ_AZYX01000007.1 coordinate 510,757, forward strand.
CTTTTATTTTCAACATGACCTTGATTATCTTTCTTTGCATCATCTGTTTTTGTATCGTCTTTCTTTATATCATCTTTCTTAGTAGATGAAGCATCCTTGGTCGTTGCCCTGTTATGATATGGTTTTCCTTCAGGCATAACATCGGTTTTGATATACGGCGATGAAATATTTACATCAATGTATTGAACATTGCCGTTCGTCTTTTTAATGTCCTGTAACATCGACTGTGTGAGTTCCGCTTTTTTTGCCAAATCCTTGCCATCACCTATGCGAATCTGTATACCGGATACCGTATAGGCCATGATGGATTCAGGATCACCTATATTGATTTCCGCAATATTTTTAAATGTGCTCTCATCAAGTGCGTTAAGATATTCAATGGCCGATAAGATCGGCTGATCCACCACGGTATCACCGAGTAATATATTTCCCGCTTTCACCCCTGAAATCATGGGTACCGAAGTATCTTCGATAGCACTTTCCGAAGCGATGACCTGACCTTTCGCATCTAATGTCAAGTATCCGAACTGAGCCGGTATGACGGCCACAGCCTTCCTTTCTACAATGCGAACAACCATGGTTAAAGGCAACTCATAACTCACTTGTGCCTCCTCCACTCGGAGGTCCTTGGATAAACGGGATTTCAATTTTTCCGTACTGATCTGTAAAATATTGACGGGTTCACGAATATCCCCGGCCACCATCACATCTTGTACGGTCACCTTATCGGAGCCAATAATTTTTAATGATCCGAAAGGAATAGGTAGCGTAAACAATGCCACCAACACGAGAATAAGTACACCACCGATTTTTAACACTCGTTTTCTAAATACAGCCCGTTCATCACGAGCGGGTGCAGCAGAATACATCTCCCCAGAGTTGGATGGATGTTTATGATTATCATCCATAAAAAACTCCTTACATTCTATTCAACTCTCAAAATTTCCCCAAACCGGCCGTTAACAGAATCTTTTCACATAATGTGGGAAAATCCATTCCCGTTTCTTTAGCCGCTTTTGGTACCAGGGATGTCGACGTCATTCCCGGTATCGTATTATATTCCAGAACATATAAATTGTCATCATGATCCGTCATGATATCAACACGAATAGCGCCGCTCCCTTGCACTTCCCGATATACTCGTTCCCCAATGCTCTGCATCGCAGCCGTCATATCATCGCTGATCGGTGCAGGTACGAGATAATCTGTAGCGCCAGCCGTATACTTACTTTCATAATCATATTCACCGGAATGCGGACGAATTTCAATGACCGGTAAAGCTTGACCATCCAGGACGGAAACGGTGAATTCACGTCCATCCAGGAACTGTTCTACCACGAGGATTGGGTCATACTTAAGCGCTTCCGTTACGGCATCCGCCAACTGAATTTCATCACGAACAATGGTAACACCGATACTTGAACCTTGCGTTGCAGATTTTACTACTACAGGGATGGTGAAAGTCTCACGAATATGTTGAATAATGGCTTTATCTGACTCAATATTACCATTATACGATTCAAAAGTTGCGGTCGGAATACCGGCCCCTTTAAATACATCCTTGCTGACTTTTTTATTCATGCCCACCGCATGAGCCATGATGCCGGATCCGGTATACGGGATTTCAGCCATTTCCAATAACCCCTGTAACGCTCCATCCTCACCGTAACGGCCATGAATCGCATTAAATACGATTTCACCGCCTAATGACTCAATGTCTTGTAACAATGTACGCGGGTTCAACTCCAAGGTTTTAGCTTTATAACCTTTACTAACAAGAGCCTCTGCAATAGCGGCACCTGTACGTCTGGACACATCCGCTTCCTTTGAAGGGCCGCCCATCAATACGATTATCTGTTTATCTTTCATCATAAACCTTCTTCCAATAGCGCTAATAACTTCGGTCCATATTGATTAATGGAGCCGGCACCCATGGTGATGACCAAATCATTAGGTCGCACAATTTTCGCCAACACGGCCGGCATATCGTCAACGGACGGTACATAATGTACAACCTTATGTGTAGCAGCTTCAACGGCATCAGGAATGGTGCGTCCGTCAATTCCCGCAATCGGATCTTCACCGGAGCTGTAAATATCTGTCATATAGATTTCATCAGCACTTGTAAAGGCTGTGGCAAATTCATCCTTCAACAAGCTTGTACGAGAATACCGATGAGGTTGAAATACACAGATGACACGATGTTTTTCAAGCTCTTTTGCCGCTTTTAAGGTCGCTTTAATTTCTGTGGGGTGATGAGCATAATCATCGACAACCCACACGCCGGCAACATGACCTTTCGTTTCAAAACGTCGTTTTGCACCGATAAATTTAGACAGCCCTTTTATAATAAAGCGATTCTCTACACCGCAACATTCATGGGCTACAATAAAGGCCGCCAATGAATTCAGTACATTATGTTCTCCGGGCACGCGCAAGCCGATACGACTGATATTAATGCCCTTATGATACACATCATACACCAATGAAGAATCTACATAATGGATATTCTTAGCCACATAATCGTTGGATTCATCAAAACCGTAAGTGATAAAATTGCGTTTCACCTGATTCATGACATAGCGAATATTTTCATTATCCCCACACACGACAGCCGTACCGTCAGTAGGTAGCGTTTCTACAAATTCACAAAATGCTTTAAGCAGATTATCCATTGTCTTGTAATGATCCATGTGATCATCCTCAATATTGGTAATCACAACGGTATGAGGGCGCAATTTCAGGAATGAGCCGTCGCTTTCATCCGCCTCAACGACGGAAAAACGCCCTTTGCCTAAGCAACTGCTGCCTTTAAGATAATCTACTTCACCGCCGATAATAACCGTAGGATCAGCACCAGACTCTACCAGAATTTGACCGATCATGGACGTAGTCGATGTTTTACCGTGAGCACCGGCCACGGCAATACCGTCGGTAACATCCAGTACGGCTTTTACAATATCGGAACGATGCAAAATAGGGATATTCTGTTCCTTGGCCGCCACAATTTCCGGGTTATCCTCACGAATAGCGGTAGAACGAACCACCGCATCCGCACCGTTAACATATGATTTATCATGACCGATATGAACGGTAGCACCCATATTTTTAAACTTTGTAATAACTGCGGACTCCGCCACATCCGAACCGGATACGTCAAAGCCCTTTTGAATCAAAATATTCGCTATAGCACGCATACCAGATCCACCGATACCGATGAGGTGAATCTTATGAATACCGTCTAACATAAAACCTCTCCTTATCACTTAGCAATCGACAATGCCAATTTTGCAATATCACGAGCTGCATTCGGTTTCCCCAACTGCAAAGCTCGCTTCCCCATTTGTGCCAATAGATCTCGATTGGCCATAAACATTTCAATTTCCCCAATTAAATCATGAGAACGCAACATCTTATCCACAATCATATGAGCAGCCCCTTCTTGGACAAAAATGCGCGCATTATATGTCTGATGATCCTCCGCCGCATACGGATACGGCACCAGTACGGAAGGAATACCGCGTACGGCGAGTTCCGCCAATCCGATAGCACCGGCCCGGAATACCGCTAAATCAGCAGCAGCCAACGCCTTCGGCATATCATGTAAATACGGTAAAATCAGTGAAGATTCACCCAAACCGTTTCCATCCGTAATCCCCAATTGAGATAAAACGGATTTGTACTCACCATTCCCCGTAATATGAATTAGCTTGATACCTTCTTGCCCTTTAAAATGTTTATGTACTTCTATCATGGCATTATTAATGGTACGTGCACCACGGGAACCGCCGGCGATAAGAACTGTAAAAGTATCGTCATCTAAACCAAAATGCTTTCGTCCGTCTTCTCTCATATCCACTAATACATCCGGTCTCACAGGATTTCCCGTATAGACGATCCGTTTAGCTTTTGCAAATGATGGCCCCGCATCCTTATATCCCATCGCTACGACATCCACAAAGCGACTTAATATTTTATTGGTAATTCCTGCAATGACATTCTGTTCCTGAATAAGAGTAGGAATCTTACGCAATGCTGCGGCCATCAAAATAGGGCCGCACACATAACCGCCGGTACCGATAACCACATCCGGTTTGAATCTGGAAATAATACAATGTGCTTTCACAAGAGATAATACGGTTTTTCCCAAGGTCACAAGCATACCTAAGGATAAACGCCTCTGCAAGCCCTGCACCGGCAAGGTGGTGAACTCAATACCTTCTTTAGGTACTAACGTCGCTTCCAAACCTTTTTCAGTCCCCACATATAAAACCTGTGCATCAGGACATTGTTTCATAATCTCCTTATATATAGTAATCGCCGGATATATATGTCCGCCGGTTCCACCACCTGAAATAATGATGCGTTTCATTAATGGTGTCCTCCCTCTTCCAACATCTGAACACACCTTTTAAAATCGTCTCCACGCTCTTCAAAACAACTGTACCAATCAAAACTGGCACACGCCGGTGATAGTAACACGATATCGCCGTCACCCGCCAATTCATAGGCCTGACGTACCGCATCTTTCATGGAGTCTGCGCGATATATATGCGCCACACCGGCATCTTTAGCGGCCGCTTCAAAGCGCTCCGCCGCTGCACCCATGAAAATAACGGACTTTGTCCGTTTCTTAACGAGCTCCATAAAATCTTCTAACGATGTCATTTTATCATGCCCACCGGCCAGTAAGATCACAGGTTGTTCAAAAGATTCTAACGCCTTCACAACAGAATCTACATTGGTCGCTTTTGAGTCATTATAAAAAGTTACGCCGGAAATGGTTTTCACACGTTCCAGGCGATGCTCCACACCATGAAAATTGCTGACAACACCACAAATACTATCCGCAGACATGCCCAACGCATATGTTAAAGCGATAACGGCCAAAATGTTTTCAATATTATGGCTCCCGGGAATATGGATATCCTCTGTACCTATTATCGCCACAGGGGTACCATCCGATACGGCATAACAGCAACCATCAGCGTAATACGCACCATTTTTAACAGGCTTTTGTTGGCTGATTTCAAGAATATGACTCGATGCTCGTTCAGCCATATTAGCTACAACGGGATCATCTACATTCAACACGAGAAAATCGGAACTGATTTGATTTTCAAAAATGCGTTCCTTTGCGGCGATGTATTTTTCCATCGTCTTGTGACGAGCCAAATGATCCGGTGTAATGTTGAGCACAATTGCCCCTAACGGTCTAAAGTGCTTAACTGTTTCCAACTGATAACTGGACAATTCCGCCACCAAATAACCGCCGGCCGGCATAGAGTAGGCCACCTCACTAAGCGAGTCGCCTATATTTCCGCCCACCTTTACGGGTTGCCCCGTTTTCTCAAGTACTCTTGTCAATAATGTAGTGGTCGTCGTCTTACCGTTCGTACCTGTTACAGCCACAATAGGTGATTTGGAAACTTCATAAGCGACTTCAACCTCACTTATCACATCGATACGGCGCTTTTTCGCCGCTTTCACGATGGGAATGTCTAAGGAAATTCCCGGAGATATAACGATAACATCCACTCCGTCGAGGAGGGATTCATCTTGATGCCCCGTAATGATAGTGACACCGGCAGCAACCAAACGCTCTTCATCACGTTGCGGCAGTGCAACCGGCTTATAATCATTCAATACCACATGAGCACCTAACTGAGCCAGTACCCAGGAGGCGCCTATACCGCTGGCACCGGCACCAAGCACAAGTATCTGTTTATCTCCATATTCCATCTATATCACCCAAATTAATAACAAATATAATATTCTTATTTTATAAGCATACCATTATTTATCGCTTCCGTTAAGTATTTCCCTTATAAATAGCCATAAATTTATTATGAATATTATAGATCCGACTACACGTTCTGAAAGTTAACCTAAACACATGTAACAATGATTATAATGTAACAGTCGCCAATGCTACACCGATAACCGCAAGGAGTGCCCCGCCGAACCAGAATCTGTTTACCACGGTTTGTTCCGGCCAGCCCGATAATTCAAAATGGTGATGTATAGGACTCATCTTGAATACTCGCACACCGCGTGTTTTAAAAGAAATAACTTGAATAATAACGGATAACGCTTCCATTACAAAAATACCGCCGATAATAATAAGCAGCAATTCTGTTTTAGTTAAAATCGCCATAGCCGCAAATGCTCCGCCTAGAGCTAAAGAGCCGGTATCCCCCATAAATACCTTCGCAGGATTCACATTATATACGAGAAAGCCAAGGCAAACAGCCGCTACTATGGCGCCAAAATAAGCCACACTTTCAGCAACCATAGAATTAGTCGTAGATGTCACGATAAGACCGATAACAGAAAATGCAATAGCCGCAACCGCAGAAGTGCCGCTGGCCAGACCGTCAAGACCATCCGTCAAATTTACCGCATTAGTAGCTCCAATAATAATGATGAACGCCAATACATAATAAGCCCACCCCATTTGGATGTGAAGATCCACCACAGGAATCCACAAGGTGGTAGGCACCACCATAATCTCCGTAATGCAATAGCAGAATACGGCTGCTAATACGAATTGACCCAATAATTTTTGTTTAGCCGTCAAACCGAGATTACGTTTTTTCACAGCTTTTACAAAATCATCAAAAAAGCCGAGCAAAGCATGTCCTAATGTTAAAAACAAGAGCATTCCCGTTCCTACGTTCCACGGCGCAAAAATAGCCACACCGATAACGAGAGCGACCATCATAAAGGCACCGCCCATTGTAGGAGTACCGGCCTTAGCCTGATGACTTTCCGGCCCTTCTTCACGGATACTTTGCTGCGCATGTAACGAACGCAACATAGGAATAGCAATTTTACCGAGTATCACGGTAATTACAAAGGTTATTATAAATGCCAGTAAAATATCATAAATCATATACATCCCCTACTTATTAATAAAAGGATAATACGGCTAGACTCGGCTAGCCGTTAATTATTATTCCCGTTCCTTTAATTCCTCAACAACACGTTCCATGCGAAGTCCGCGAGAGCCCTTCACGAGGATCACGTCCCCTTTTTCCCGAATATCTTCATATAAGTTGGCCATTTCTAGATGACTCTTGCAACGATAGGTAATCAATCCCGCTTTTTTAGCCTCTTTCGCAATAAAAGTCGCTGCGTCGCCAAAGGTAAATACGACGCTGTAGCCCTCTTCAGCGAGCAATTTTCCGATATTGCGATGCTCTTCCTCCGTGAAATCACCCAATTCCAGCATATCGCCGAGCATAGCAATCTTGCGTTTACCTTCCAACTGTCCCAAAGCCTTAATAGCTTCAGCCATAGATGAAGGATTGGCATTATACGCATCATTCAAAATGACAATATCCGGAAACGATACGATTTCCTGACGCATCGGTGTGCCCGTAAATTCGCCTAAGCCTTTACGAATCGTATTGGATTTAATCCCCAATGCGCGACCGGCCACAATTGCCGCCAACGCATCATAAACATTATGTACACCGATCATGGGAAGAAATATATCGAACACCTCGTCATAACACTTGCAGGTGAACTTGATACCGTCCTTTTTATATTGCAGATGACTGCCGATGCAGGTAGCATTACTTTCAATACCGTAGGTAATCGTCTTCCCCTTAGCCAATGAATCCATCGCTTTTACATACGGGTCATCTTCATTGAGAACGGCTATGCTGTCCTCAGGCAGACAGCGAATTAATTCACTCTTAGCTTCGGCAATGGCCTCGCGAGAACCTAACAGTTCAATATGACTCGTACCGACATTGGTAATAATCCCCATGGTAGGCTCCGCAATGAGTGCCAATTCTTCAATCTGACCAAGTCCGCGCATGCCCATTTCAACGACACAGGCTTCATGTTCCGCTGTCAAACGCAACAACGTTTTCGGCAAACCGATTTCATTATTAAAGTTTTTTTCTGTTTTCAATACATTAAATTCCGTACTTAAAACAGCAGCCACCATTTCCTTTGTCGTAGTCTTACCGGAGGATCCCGTAATCGCCACGACAGGAATATCGAATCGACGGCGATGATATCGAGCCAACTGTTGATATGCGGTCAATGTATTATCCACTTCAATACAAACGATACCGTCAACAGTACGGCCCTTTTCCACGACAGCACCGGTAGCGCCCTTTTCAATAGCGTTCCCGATAAAATCATGACCGTCAAAGGTATCACCCTTCAAAGCGACAAACAAAAAGCCAGCTTCAATGATACGTGTATCCGTAGATACATCTGAAAATGTAATCGTTTTTGTATGTGTACTCGTCCCGCCTGTTGCTTCCAGAACTTGAGACAATGTAAACTTTGCCATATTAGATCTCCTTAAGAGCGGCTCGCGCTTCTTCACGATCATCAAAATGAATCGTCTTATCCTTTAGAATTTGATAATCTTCATGACCTTTACCGGCGATTAATACAATATCACCCGGCTTTGCACTGCGAATAGCATGCTGAATCGCCTCTCTACGATCAACGATGACTTCATAATGAGCACCTTCACGAAGGCCTTCTTTAACGCCTACCTCTACATCTTTCACAATCTGTACAGGATCTTCGGTGCGCGGATTATCGGATGTCACATATACTACATCACCGTATTGTGCTGCAATACGGCCCATAATAGGACGCTTTGTAGCATCGCGATCACCACCGCAACCAAACACGACGATGATGCGATTTTCCTGAATCGCCTTTGCGGTTTGCAAGATGTTCTCTAAACCATCCGGTGTATGTGCATAATCCACCACAACCGCAAACGGTTGTCCTTCCTCGATGAGTTCAAAACGACCCGGAACGGCGCTGAATGTTTTAAGGGCTTTATCAATGTCATCCATGGAAATACCTTCCAATAAACATGCACCCATAGCCGCCAATGTATTATATACATTAAATAAACCGGTCGTATTCATAGCCACCGTAAATTCATGTCCATCATAAGACACCTTATAGCGACTCGATTTCGGTGTCATTTCCACATCATGAGCATTTAATGTGCCTTTTCCGTCAATACTATAGGTAATTGTGGGAGCCTTTGTTTTTTCTATTACGCGATGACCATATGCATCATCGATATTGATAACGGCACCTTTGCCGCGTTTCTTCTGATTACTTTCACTAACCTGCTCAAACAGTTTACATTTCGCAGCCAGATAATTTTCAAATGTTTTGTGAAAGTCCAAATGATCCTGCGTTAAATTAGTAAATATCGCTGTATCAAATTCAACGCCGGCCACACGTCCGAGAGCCAGTGCGTGAGAAGAAACCTCCATCACGCAATGCGTAACCCCTTCCATCACCATTTGATGTAAAATATGCTGTAAATCCACCACATCAGGTGTCGTATTATGAATCGGATACGACGTGTCACCGATCATGATATGTACGGTACCGATAACACCCACCTTGTGGCCTTGAGATTTCAAAATATGACGAATCATATGCGTCGTCGTCGTCTTACCGTTAGTACCCGTAACGCCGATCATACGCATCGAATCAGCAGGATAATCAAAAAAATACGGTACGCAAGCCATCATTGCCTGACGCGTGTCATCAACGGTAATAACACATATATCATCACTCACTGAAACGGATTTCGATACAAGAACAGCTATTGCACCTGCTGCGACGGCTTTATCGATATAGTTATGACCATCAACAGTGGCCCCATCAAGAGCGATAAACAGACTACCTTCTTTTACGGCACGAGAATCAGCCGTAATATCATTGATAGTTACAGATGTATTACCCGCTACATGAGCCGTAGGTAATGTCGTTAATATATCTTGTAATCGTTTCATTTATACTCTCCTTTACACGCAAAGGAAAGCAGCCCGTATGAGCTGCTTTGCCTGCTAGTCTATAATTTGCTGTTTCTCTTGCACATTACGTTCGGTAACAGTGCTTTTTGTACTGTAAACAAAAGAGTCAGGCAAAACCATCCCTAGTTCTTCCTCCGCAATTTGTTGGATACGAACAGGAGATTTTAAGGAAGCTACCTCTACATCTAGTGTATCATTGTCTTTTGTCAATTGTACTACAGCCTGTTGTGTTTTAACCACTTCATAGCCCAATTTTGTGCTGTAAGCGTTCATAACCATAATGATCAATAAGAAACCTACCAGCACAGCAACAGCTCGTACAACTTGTTTCATCATAGGACTCAAATCAAGAGCCACACTTGTGGTGCGCTTTCCCCCTTGTGCAACAACCAACACATCACTTTTAATTTGCCCTGCAACGGCCTTTCTCGCTAACATAAATACTCTAACCCCTTCCAATACTACAACTTGACAGCGATGCGCAATTTTGCGCTTCTCGCTCTCGGATTTAACTCAATCTCCCCTATACTAGGCTCTATAGCCTTATTTTTTGCTTTTACAACAGCCTTGTGATTGCATGTGCACACCGGTAATTCCGGAGGACATATGCAGGCTGTACTCAATTCTCTGAAAGTTTGTTTTGTAATACGATCTTCTAAAGAGTGAAATGTAATAACCCCAATTTTTCCTTGTGGTCTTAACATACTCACAGCGTCTACAAAACTATCATGTAAGATGGCTAATTCTCTATTCACTTCAATACGAATGGCTTGAAATGTGCGTTTCGCCGGATGTGGTCCGTCTTGACGCGCCTTCGCCGGAATCGCCTGTTTTATGATTTTTACTAATTCACCTGTAGTGGTAATACGTTTTTCCTGGCGAGCCGCAACGATAAATTCAACAATGCGCTTCGCCCAACGTTCTTCACCATAATCGCGTATGATTCGCAATAATTCCGATGCATCATAATCGTTAATAATATCCTCCGCCGTCAACGGTGAAGTCTTATCCATACGCATATCTAAAGGCCCATCGTTCATATACGAAAAGCCCCGTTCAGGTGTATCCAACTGATAACTGGATACGCCAAGATCAAAAATAAAACCATCTACTTCGTAAATCCCCTGTTCCTGTAGGGCATTTTTTAAATTTGAAAAATTAGTAGGAATCGTCAAAACCCGACAGGTAAGATCCGACAAGCGTTCTCTAGCAACCTTTAAAGCATCCTCGTCCTGATCCAGTCCGATAATCATGCCTTCCGGCGCCAACATCTCGCCCACCGCATGGGCATGGCCTGCGCCACCCAATGTGCAATCCACATAGACACCTGCAGGATTAGTTACGACGGCATCAACGGTTTCACGTAATAATACGCTGGTATGATTAAATTCCATAACAGCCTCCTATAACATGATCCCTTCAAGACCTTCCGCTAACTCTTCCATACTTTCAGCTATTTGCTCATCATAATAATCGTATTTTTCACGACTCCAGATTTCGACGTGATCCCCGGCTCCGACAATAACAGCTTGTTTATCTAAACTCGCATATTCTCGTAACGGTACGGGAATAAGAACACGACCTTGCTTATCATATTCAAGCTCTGCCGCACTGCCGAAAACGAACCGTTTTAAAGCACGTACGCTAGCTTTAGTGGAGGATTGTGATTGTAGTGCCATGGAAATCTTATCCCATGCTTCTTGTGTGTAAATAGCTAAGCAGTTATCAAGGCCCTTTGTAACAATACAAAGTTCCCCTAATTGTTCACGTATTTTAGCAGGTATAATCATCCGCCCTTTTGTATCAATGGTGTGATTATATTCGCCTATGAACATGCTTATCACCGCCTAACACTTCCTTATCCACCACTATATGGTAAATTCTACCACAATTCCCCACCTTCCACAACAAAAAATCTGTTTTTTTACCACTTTTTTTGATTTTTCTACTTTAAACTCCATTTATCTCCATTTTTCTTAAATACATATGTTCGATTTTAACAATAAAAAAGAAACCTCCATCAATGTAATCAATACATCAATGGAGGCTTTACCTCTAGCATTCTATTATACTTATATTCTATTTAATACTATATTAGAATATATTAGAATTTAGATTCGATTGCACCTTGAAGATCGCCTTTTGGCAAGAATCCGATTTTACGGTCCACCACTTCGCCATCTTTCAAAATTACAAATGTAGGCAACACTTCAACTTGCAAGGAACGTGCCAATTCAGGTTCTTCATCGGCATTAACCTTTACAAAGTTTGCTTTACCTTGTAATTCACCGGCGATTTCTTCAATAATCGGCATCATACGTATGCAATATCCGCACCATGGAGCCCAGAAATCAATAACGGTCACACCGCCTTGGTTTACTAAATCTTGATACTCAGCAGTTTTTAATTCTTTTAATTCGCTCATTGTACCCTCCTACGGTAATTGAACTAATACGCAATCCTGAATGACATGCAATCCCAATACTTTCGCCTTTTCAACAACAGACGGTTTATCTGCACCGGGTTGCAACCATACGGTAGAGATTCCCAATCGATGACACTCATCTAATGCAGCCAGGCCTACAGCCTCAGGAACTACAAAATCCACTACGGCCGGCACGACCGGTAATGCAGAAAGATTTGGATAACATGTATCTCCATCGATTTCGGTAATATTGGGATTAACTGGATATACTTCATATCCGTGATCTTTAAGACATTTGTAAATTTTATATCCGAACTTATCGGTCTTATGAGTGGCTCCGATAACGGCCCACACATTTTGCTTTAAAGCTGTTTCAATTGTCATTTGATCACCTCTTATATATCATTATAATAGAATATCGAACATTGTCAATATATTATATCGAATTTTATGATATAACTTTTATAATCTTATAATTCTTCACTATATACGCTCAACCAACACAATCTACGACAACAGTCTTCCTGCATAATGCAGATATATCCAAGTCAATATTGAGCAGCTGCTTTAACGATATTTTGCGAGATGGTAACGATGTCTCTGACAAAAGTCCACATTGCACAACAAGTTCTCCCAGTATGCGTTCAGGAGACCATTCCTGCTGGCGCAATTCGCGAACGGTAATACTTTTCTGTCGCTTAGATAAACGATACCCATTCTTATCAATTAATAAAGGAGCATGTCCATAAGAAGGAATCACGATAGGAGATGTATCATATGCCATATCAGAAGTTTTAAGATTATCCGATCGTATACCAAAGTGTTGTACTAATTCTTTGAAATCAAATTGATAGGACTCTTTCAATGTTTTATATAAATATAATTGTTGCCCCGTTGTATCCAATAAATCATTACCGCGAATAACTTCTGATATTCCCATGGCAATATCATCGAGAACAACGGCCAAATTATACGCATACATGCCATCGCCTCGACGCAACACATAATCATCCAGTTCACCAACTAGACGGATGTTTTGAGATCCTTGCCAACGATCCATAATATGCATTTCACAAGTATCCACGCCAAGCCGTAAGGACGGTTTCTTGTCGACTCGCAATAAGTCTATTTTCTCCGAGCTGAGATGACGACAATGTCCATCATAACGATGAACGGTTTCACCTAAATGAGGTGCCGATGCAATTGATTGCAACCGTGTACGATTACAAAAACACGGGTAGACTCGCCGGTCCAAGGCTAGCCGGTCTAAAACGGCAGCGTAATACCCTTGACGTTCGCTCTGCCAATAAGATGATAAGGGACCGCCCACACGGGGACCTTCATCCCAATCAAACCCGAGCCATTCCAGATCATCAAGAAGAGTCTCCCCCAATTCACGCTTCGAGCGTTGTAGATCAATATCCTCCATGCGCACCACATATTCGCCCTGTTGCTGTCTCGTCGATATATACGACAAAAGGGCGATCCACACGTTGCCCAGGTGGATATACCCTGTTGGGCTCGGTGCAAATCGTCCTTTCATGTTAAACTCCATATCTGTTTAATACATTTAATAAGTCTTTTACCCTAAGGATATAATATGATCAAAAATAGCCCCTGCATCCTTAATCTTTTGCTCGTTACCCATAGTACAAATATGGTTGTCCTTTAATACAGGTTCTACCACATCGGCCAAAGCTACAATATCCTCCGGTTGACACGCGATAACTTGTTTGCGGAATTCCACTTTATCCTCGAGTTTTGCACCGCTAAAATACATACCCATTGCACGAGGACCTCGCAATGCCGGTGTCATCGGCAAATCCAAGGCACTCATGGTACCGATAATATATTTACGCATTTCTCGATCCGTCAATGTGAAATTGCGAAGATAATCCGGCAACTCCTTATATACATTCAATGTTTCCACCAAATTAGGATCACGATAGCTGCAGAAAATCATATTGCCATCATCGTAGAAATTGGCAAATGCACCATATGCGCCACCTTGTACGCGAATGCGGATCCAGAGGTATTCATAGCGCAAAATGGTCTCCAACACACTCATAGGCCCGATATGCTTGAAACCATGATCGATAAAGTTGCCGCCTTGAGCCACGTATTGAACCTTTCCGGCCGTGACGATCCCTTCATTGCCTTCGGCACGCTTGATTTGTAATGTATCATTAGGCAACGCTTCCGTACTCCACGTCATTAACAACGGCTCCATAAGGTTTTTAAAGGTATCCAATTCACCGTCTTTACCGACAAACATAATATCCACATTATTTGCACGAAAGATCTTTCTGGCAACATCAGCCAATTTTTCAGGCAATAACGGTAATGCAGCAGGATTTGATGAAAGTTCACTAATCTTTTGATAATATCCGAGATTTCCGTCATCACGGAATTTACCGACCGCAGATACCCGAGCCATAACGCGTTGACTCACAATCGAATTACCTCTGCGGAATGCTTCATTATCCCAAATAGACTTACTTTCCTGAACGAGTTCCGTCAAGCGTCCTTCATTGCTGTAATCCGCGTATTGTACGACTTCATTGATAAGACGACATAAATCCAATAACTTGGAATTCAACGCTTTACTACGCACAATCATGAGCGGTACGAATTCATCGCGTTTACCATCCTTGCAGATAGCCGTAATATCGGAACTCAAGCCGCCAAGATTCAAATTGATATCATTAGCCAGTTCCTTATAGGAACGATATTTTGTATCTATACGACCGATGATATCACTCAAAATATCTGCATAGAACAGCTCTTCCTCAGTGAGACAGCTCAAGTTGAAATAGAACGCCACATAATTGATTCCTTTTGTGAAAGTAGGCACAAAATGAACCGTAGTGGATCCGATTTTACTTTCATAACGTTCAACAGCTTCCATTTCAGGTGTTAAATCAGATAATTCAAGCAGCGGAATAGAAGCTAGCGCTTCATCACTATCCGGAGTTTCCTGACGTATTTTTAGACGTTTCGTCTGTTCAACGATACCTTCAATTTCGGCCTTATCCATATTGGCTTTCACATTAGCCAAATATGCCTTAACTTCTGCGTCCTTTCGTTCCTGTAAGCCTCGTTCCGGATAGATGGATACCAATGCTTTATGCTGATTATCCAGAATGGACCGACGAATCAGATCCTCAAAATATGAGCCACGTAAGCCGTGACGAATACTAGCTAACGCCTCTTCATAGTGCAGCAATTCAATCGGATCCTGATCATAAAGCCAGTTATCCATCATGCGAATAATATAGGCCAGACCGATCGGACGACCGCCGAAGTCGCCTTCACGGAGAGCAAACTCGATGCTGTTAAGAGAGGCTTCCAACAGTTCCTTATCGATTCCTTTATCGCATAATTCCTGTAGTGTGGACTCCACAATACATTGCAATTCAGCCTGCTTACTCATATCCGAACCCGATGCCTGAATTGTCCAGATTGGCTGACGAATACTGTCCAAGTAATATCCGCTGACGTCAGATCCGATACCGGCTTTCACCAAGGCCTGTTTCAACGGAGCCGCAGGGGATGTCAATAGAGCATGCGTCAAGATTTCAAAGGCGAGACTCTGCTCAGGGGTTACGGACGGCAATACATACGCATAGGAGTGCAATGTACGGTTATCCGTAGATTCATCGGAACCTACACTGTACGGATAACTGACAACCTTCCCCTCCTTAAACGGAGTTTGCAGGGTAACCTCAGTATGAATATCAATGGTATCAAAATGGCTCAAGTATTCATCATTCAAAAACCGTAACTGATCCTCGATGTTCATTTCACCGTACAGAAAAATATAACTGTTTGACGGATGATAATGAACATTGTAAAAATTCCGGAACTCTTCATATGTCAAATCCGTAATATGATCAGGATCTCCGCCGGAGTCCACCCCATATGTCGTATCAGGGAAAAGTTCACGCATCATCTGCCGTTCAAGAACGGAGTCAGGAGATGAGTAAACACCTTTCATTTCATTGAACACGACCCCTTTATACGTCAGTTCATCATCTGCATGATCAAGCTCATAATGCCAGCCCTCCTGCATGACGATTTCCGCATCTTCACGAACGCGGGGATAAAATACCGCATCCAGGTACACGTCCATCAAATTCCGAAAATCCTTATCATTCTTGCTCGCCACAGGATACATGGTCTTATCCGGATAGGTCATAGCATTCAAAAATGTATTTAGAGACCCTTTCACAAGTTCTACGAAAGGTTCTTTTAACGGGAACTTGCGGGATCCGCAAAGTACGGAGTGTTCCATGATATGAGCTACCCCGGTACTGTTGTGCGGTGTAGTTCTGAATGCAATATTAAATACTTTATTTGAATCGGGAGAATCGATATAAATCAAACGAGCCCCTGATTTTTCATGTTTCATTTCATAAGCGGTACCGTTAATCTCCTCGATACGCTCAATACGATTAAGGCGAAAGCCAGAATAAACTTTATTTACCTCCATGCCATCCCTTCTTTCTATATACATATAATTAATTATCTTAATATATTATTATATCACGACACGGCATCTAAATATACAGGACAAGAATCACTATCAAATATATGCTGTATAATATGCTATATATAAAACACCCTACGGATACATCGTCGTAGACGATGTCCCATAGGGTGTAAACTTATTTATTATGTTGCATCTGCCACTTATTATTACGGCGCAAGGTCAACAGACCTTCCAAGACAGCTTCAAATTGTACGAAACTCAATGTATACGGCGCATACATATCCGGAACAACCTTATAGGCTATGGTCACTTCCGATTTATCATAATCGTAGAAAATACCATGCAGATTGCTCATCGTCGTATATCCCGTCTGAGCCTGCTCCAAGGTTGGAATCGGCTGATTTTTCAAGTTACCGAGCAGATCGCTGATAAAGCCTTCCTTCCGACCTTGATCATTGAGCATTTCATCCATAAAACTACCGAGACTATCCATGTGGAATTAACCTCGTTTGTCTAATATCAAACCATTATGGATTACGCGTACCGCATCTTTCACACGGTCCTCCGCAACGAGGCAGGAGATACTGATTTCAGAGGTCGAAATGATTTCAATATTGATTCCCTCTTTACTGAGGATATCGAACATTTGAGCCGCAACGCCCGGTTGACCTAACATGCCCGCACCGATGATGGATACTTTCGCCATTTTTTCATCGATATTGACAGCTTCAATGTCGATAGACTGTTGTAGTTGCGCCAATACTTCACGTGCCAATACCACATCATCCAAAGCAATTGTAAAAATAAGGTCCGTCTTAGGCTCATTTTTAGAACGGATAGATTGAACAATCATATCCACATCCACATTTTTCTCTGCCAATGCTTTAAATACGGTTGCCGCGATGCCCGGCTTATTCTCAACACCTACAAGGGCCACTTTTGCCGTATTTGTATCATCTGCAACGCCGGTAATAACGTGTTTATTTGCTTCCACTGTATAATCCTCCCGAATAATTGTACCTGTTGTATCACTGAATGTAGAACGCACATGAATAGGTACGCCATATCGAAAACCCATTTCTACGGCGCGAGGTTGCATTACCCCTGCACCGAGGCGTGCCATTTCAAGCATTTCACCGTAGGTAACCTCTTCCAATTTGAAAGCTTCCTTCGCCACGCGAGGATCCGTCGAATACACGCCGTCAACATCAGTAAAGATTTCACATACATCCGCTTCCATCGCACCTGCCAGAGCTACCGCAGTCGTATCGGAACCGCCGCGACCGAGGGTAACCATATCGCCAATATCGGTAATCCCCTGAAATCCCGCAACGACAACGATATTACCTTCATTAAGGGCTGTAAACACACGGTTCGGATCAATCTCAAGAATACGACCTTTATTAAAATTGTCGGAACTTGTGATACCCGCTTGAGCCCCTGTCATGGAAATAGCCTTTTGTCCACGCTCACTGAAAGCCATAGCCATTAACGCGATTGTAACCTGTTCCCCGGTACATAATAACCGGTCCATTTCACGACCATATGGTTTCGATGTCACTTGCTTTGCTAAGGCTACCAAATCATCAGTAGTGTCACCCATCGCGGAAACAACGACAACAATCTGATCGTCAGACTGCTTCTCTCTAATAACGCGATCGACGATATTGAATATTTTTTCCGGCGTTGCTACAGAACTGCCGCCAAATTTTTTAACGATTAAGGCCACAATAATCCCTCATTTAACGTAACTTACTAAAAATGAATATGCATTTACTTTACCACAAAATGAACCGCACTGTAAAGGTGATGGCAGCATATTTTCCACCAGTAAAAAACTTTAATCTTTTTCAAGAGGACAAAAATGCGCAAAAAAATACCAGCCCGAAAGCTGGTATTAAAGTTGCAATTAAGCAACAACGATATCTTTTTCAGATTCCCACAAACCGTGGATGTTGCAGTAAGAAACAGCAATCAATTTGCCGGATTTCTTCAAAGCTACTGCGAGAGTACCTTCAGAAACAGCCACTACAGGACCTTCATTAGCAGTTGCACCGTCACCATGTACGTTGAAATCGATAGCACCGATTTCATAAGGTAATTGAGTGCCTTCCGCTACGAAGTACAATTTAATCCAATCGATATGATGTTCTACCGTATTTGGATGTGCAATGTCCTTACCTACGGACAATGTTACGTGAAAAGTTTCACCTGCTTTTACAGTATCCACAGTTTCAATTACAGGAACGTGTTTTTCAGTTGCGAAATCGCCGGATTTAATGTAGTCATGAACAGCCATAATAACCTCCTGGTTAATTCTTATATACATACTTAATGTTTATAAATCTCATGCACAAACTGTGCTTATGTCTATATTATACATTTTCGATATAGTTTACGCAAGGACCTTTTCGAAAAATTTAGATTTATTTTCAACTGAGAATACTTGGTAATTTTTCTCTAAGGAACGGCTAAAATTCTATGCCTTTTGCCGCCTTGATTCCCTTTTCATAAGCGTGCTTTACAACCTTCATTTCCGTTACCGTATCCGCCAGCTCGATAATCTCAGGCTTTGCATAACGTCCCGTCAAAATGACATGAAGGCGTTCCGGCTTATGTTGTAGCATATCTACTACAGATTGCACATCGATAAGTTCATAGTTAATGGCATTATTAATTTCATCCATGATAATGAGATCCCATCTATCTGAATTAACCTCATCAACCAAAGTACGCCATGCCTCCTGAGCGGCCTTCCTATGTCGATCCAATTCCGCCGGAGATATTTCATCTCTCTTATAATAGATAAAGCCCTTCCCCATGGAGCGAATCTCTACATTATCCCCCAACTTTGCAAGGCCTGCCAATTCACCATAGCCGTTACCGCTTTTTATAAACTGTAAAATCAAAACCTTAAAACCTTGCCCTGCAGCACGTAACGCTACACCTAAAGCAGCTGTCGTTTTCCCTTTACCGTTGCCGGTATTGACCAAAATTAAACCACGATCACTCATAAGCAACTCCTTATTATCGATTATTTTTAAATGCCTCACATCGATTTACGAAATGCTGAGCCCCTTCATCGGTGCCGGCAAAGTTCAAATGCAGATACGATGCCAACACATTATCCGATGCATACCCCCCATCATAGGATTGAGGTTTACGCCCGCCCTCCAGGTAAAAGGCCCAAGGAAAATCTTCAATGGTAGGCTCCATCGTGGAAAAATGGAATTCATGACCGCGTAAGCTCGTTCCTGTATCGCCCAACAAAGTATCCCGTTTAGCCGTAGCCGTCACATAACCTACCTTTTGCAGATTTTGCTGCATCATGCAATTAGCGGGCACAATACCAACTGTATCGTACACAGTACCTTCAAAATCATGAATCGTTTCGCATAAATACATGAGGCCGCCACATTCCGCATAAATTGGCATTCCCTGTTCGCTGGCTTCACGAATCGATGACTTCATAGCTTCATTGGCGGATAGCTGATGCAAAAACATCTCCGGAAATCCGCCGCCAAAAATGAGCCCGTCAACAGAAGGAATTTCAACATCATTGAGAGGACTGAAATATACAAGCTCAGCCCCCTGTTCCTCTAATGCCGCAAGGCTGGCCGGATAGTAAAAAGAAAAAGCTTCATCATAGGCGACACCTATTTTCGCTTTTTTCTGCATATGCTTTGTATCGGTCGCTTCCGGCAAGTCAATTGCCGGCGCACTCGATGCAATAGAAAGCAACCGCTCTAAATCCACCATCTTTTCCACAGCGCTACGGATCGTTGCAATGGCTTCCGTCGGATCCGACTCTGTTACCGGAGTCAACCCGAGATGGCGTTCCGGTGAATGCATACGGTCATCACGATAAATAGCTCCGATTACGGGAACACCTATTTTATCCATGCCTTCACGAATCATGCGCTCATGGTTAACCGATCCTAAACGGTTTAAGATAACACCTCCAAAATTAACCTCCGGATCATAGTCTCTAAACCCTTTAGCGATAGCGGCGGCGCTTTCACCCATAGCCTTACAGTCGATAACGAGCACAACCGGTGCCTGTAATTGCTTGGCAATTTGAGCCGTACTGCTCACGCCCTCTCGTCCACCGTCGTAAAGCCCCATCACACCTTCGATAATAGCGAGGTCTACGCCGTTCGCCATCGATGCAAAAAAAGGATTCAACTTATGAGGCGGTACCAGCCACGTATCTAAATTATAACTGTCTCGACCGGATGCAATTTTATGAAAGCCCGGATCAATATAATCCGGGCCTACTTTAAAAGATTGCACCGTACGTCCTTCCCCTGCATAAGCCGCCAATAGGCCTGCTACAATAGTCGTCTTACCTACACCTGAATTGGTACCGGCGATGACAACACGTGGAGTCTGTACTGTGTTCATAGATATTACCTCGTAATTACGACGTGTTTGTTAACGGTCCTTGCGCTTTGCAAGAATCGTAGATAAATAGTTAAGTTTTGAATCTTTAGGCATATTATCAAGACCTACAAAAACCTGTTCATCAGGCAAACCGACGCGGCTGATCATCACCGCATCATCCGCCATATTATGCTTTAACAGCACCTCTTGCACTTCGTCAAAGTTCTTATATACTTTCATGATAACCGCATCATCCGCGACGGCCAGTACGGCATCGATTTTTTCCTTCGGCGCTGTAGCAGGAACAATAGCAAGAACCTCTTCCTTCTCTACGATAGGATATCCCAAGTGCGAACCGATGGCACAAAAGGCCGTAATGCCCGGAATTGTTTCGATTTCATGGCCCGTATTTTCAATCAAACGATATACATACATATATGTGCTGTAGAACATAGGGTCGCCAAGTATTAAAAATACGACACTCTTCCCTTGATCCAAATAGGACAGGATAATCCGTTTTGCCTCTTCCCAGCCTTCCTGTTGAGTCGCATCATCCAACACCATCGGGAATACAACGGGAACGATTTCCGTATGCTCCTGAATGTACGGTTGTGCAATATTCAGTGCTACAGATCCGTCTTTCTTTTCCGTTTTCGGTGTAATAATAATATCCGCTTCACCTACGATACGCGCAGCTTTCACAGTCATCAATTCAGAATCGCCAGGGCCTACGCCAATGCCATATAACTTACCTTTCATGGTATATCTCCTATTCAAACAGTTTTAAATATAGATTTATATTTTTACAATCTGACTTCTATTATAACCAATTTATGCAACATATACAAAAATCTATTTAATATTCGGGATAGCAGGCCGATGGGAACTGCGCTTACCATATATATCGTCGATGCAATCCTGTACATGTTGACGGAAAATATCGTGAATCACATCATATTCGCCAAGGGCGCTATGAATCGGTTCAACCTCATAACCGGCCGCAGCGATTTCGTTGATTGCACTGTCATCTCCATCACCGAAAAGATCATTCTGTGCATGATCACCTAATACAAGCAATAAAGGATGTACATAAATTCGTTTCGGCCGTTTCCCATCCAGCCATTCCCAAGGCAATGCCACATCCGTAATATATGGCGCATTTTCGAGAACAGCTACACGGACATTGGTGAGACCCGCACGAATCAATTTAAACTGTAAATTACCATATGAGGAATTTCCCGAACCGAGACCGCCATGACCGACCAGCAGTAAACCGTCCTCATCAGAAATATTCAAAGACCTGATAAAGCGATCGATTAAAATTTGATAGTCATCCGGATGTTCCTCCTGTGCCATATAGTACACGAGAGGTCTACCAACACGCAACACTTCAAGCTGACCTTCCCCTTCATGAGCCAGAATATTATGTTTCAACTTATCAAACTCTTCACCGCCCGTAAAATGTAACGGCTGTACATACACATGAGTATACCCGTCCTGAATGAGCTGTTCCAGCGCTCCCTGCTCAGTAGGAATGGTAATGCCCCGCTCGCGTAATCGTTTCACGATAATACGAGATGAAAAGGCAAGCTTTACCGTATAATCGGGAAAGGATTGACTAATGTATTTCACGACGGAATCAATATTCTGTTCACGAGCACTGTCAACCGTGGAGCCGAAGGCTACCACTAAAATCGCTTGTTTCATGAAAATCTCCTTATTTAATCATTATTATATGTTAATCATACCATAGAGATTTCGCAGCCGTCATACCATAGTACGTATAAAATGGCGATTATAAATATTTTTCATAGTGAAAGTATCACTGACACGTCACGATAATCCCGGTAAAATATACACGCATCATATTCAAAAAATCATACGCCTCATATAAAAATCCTCTCTACTAGTTATCTAATAGAGAGGATTTATAGAGAGGATTATTAAATTCAAAGTAATATAACACCCCTTAGGAAATCAAGCCTTGTACTTCAACACGAGAAGAGGAGGTCATAACCGGTTTCACGGATTCTCTGGGCGTACTGCGTCTACGGTCAGACATGCGAATCGCCTGGCCTAAATGCTTCAAAAATAAATCCTGAACATATGGATTTTCCCCAAGCCCTTCATTCCAGATAGATACATTATAGCCTTCTTCCGCAAGCAACGCATAAATCGAATCGGAACGTTCGCCGCCGAGATAATCCATAAGATGCGTAGAACCGATGAGTGCCAACGGTACCACAAGAACGTCTTTATGTCCCATACGATCAAGCAATGTTAAGGCTTGCTTAAATGTAGGGAAACCGTTCGTCGTAAATACCGCAATATTAGGAGCCGCACCATACATCGCTTTCAGCTGCAACGTACTGAATTCCAACTGATTCTGACCATTCGCCATCAATACAACAGATTTATTCAACGCTTTTGTATTCACGTGACGAATAATACCTTCTAACGTAGCTTCATAGTCATCCGCATAATTTTTTACACCTAACGACGTAAGAAGCGGTTTTCCGATATTCACCTGCGAAAATCCGTAATCGTTACTATGTAGAAATTTTAAAGCCTGTTTACGCATCAACTGATAACATTGATCCGATACCAATGTAACAGGTTGAATATACACCTCATCCACTCCGATACGTGCAAAGTCCTGCATGACATCTGTAAAAGAAGAAATTTTATCATCATATTTCTCGTTCCACTTTTCAACCAGTGCATCGGATAAGAATACGCGACGTACCTCCATATCAGCATACATGGTGCGCACTTTTTGTTCTATACTGCCAATGGATTTTTCCACCGCATCTTGATAAATTGATCCAAAGGATGCAATAATGATACCTTTCATATGTGACCTCCATATTCCTCATACATGAAACAATATTCATAAATGAAAATTGTTATCAACTACCATGTAATAATAGTACATGATTAGTGTTCGGAAGTCAATGAGAAATTTTATCAATTAGTAATGTGTAGAAAATTAGATAGTGTATCAGTGCAATACAAGCCATACTAACATTATCAAGAAATATTAAGAAAATACAATAAACATTTGAATTGTCATAATCTGGAGCTTCTTTTAATTTATAATGTCCTATCAATTCAACAAAATAAAAATTACATACATTTATATAAACGATCAATAAATCATCAAAAAATTCTTTTACAAAGAA
The DNA here is from genome assembly GCF_000517785.1 of Veillonella sp. AS16. Lineage (NCBI taxonomy): Bacteria > Bacillati > Bacillota > Negativicutes > Veillonellales > Veillonellaceae > Veillonella > Veillonella sp. AS16. Next base: position 535,060 of record NZ_AZYX01000007.1, read on the forward strand.
TGTATTTACAACATATAAACTACTTACAACACATCCCAGAACAACAAATATTTTATATAAAGTCTTAAATTTAATTCACAATAAATTTTTTTCGGATCCAATATACGCCTTATATACTTTGAACCAAAAATAACCGAAAAGAGCAATCGGTACTACAATTTTATACATCGCTAAATTTTGTATCATTTATTTAACCCCTGTTCTTTTCTCTCTTTTTCTTTATATACATAAATTTTGCATAAAAGCACTTTTATCACTAGTTTTCCACTAACCTATTCAATAGAACCAGTGACATACCGCCAGGAACCTTTTCCAAACAATAAATAAATTACATTTATGTTTATATAAGGAATTAACAATCCGATATTCATACCCCTATAACCAATAAGAATACTTCAGTACTTCTTAAGCTTTGCCCTATATTTATCATTAATTTTTATGCAACAAATGTCTGTTTCTTCATACTATTACAGGTATAGGGTTTATTGACACTCCCATACGCCTTTGCTACGATGACATTAAGGTTATATATATACAGTAAATCTATAGTTCTCAATATACGTCTACTACGGCAACTGTATATATGTGTAATTGTAGTTATAGATAGGAGTTTTAAAATGAAAAAAGAATTAACATTAGCATCCGCTCTATTAGGTCTTGCCGTATCTTTCGGTACACCGGTTGTATCTGACGCAGCATATCAACTGAATGAAGAGGTTAAAAATCCTACACCTGCATTATTGGAAGCATCTTCTATCGGTGTTCGCACTCATGAAACTAAAGAGCTTAAAAATCAAGAAAACAAAGATGCTATCGTTGTTATGAGTTTCGGTACTACTTACAAAGAAACACGCGCTAAAACTATCGACGCTACTGTAGCCGCTATTCAAGCAGCACATCCTAATACAAAAGTAGTAACAGCTTTCACAAGCCATATCATCCGCGACCGTATCCAAGCGAAAGAAGGCATTACATACCCAACACCTGAAGAAGCATTGGATCAGTTAAAAGCAGCCGGTTATACACGCGTTGCACTTACAACACTAGATGTTATCCCCGGTATGGAATACAATTATGACGTAGCTGTATTCAACTTATATAAAAACAACTTCAAAAAAATGACTCTTGGTACTCCACTCATGTACTGGATGGGCCAAGAAAATCAAACTGACGAAGTAGTAGAAACATTGAAGGCAGTAACATCTCAATTCCCTAAATTGGGTAAAGATGATGCAGTGCTTATCATGGCTCACGGTACTCCGGATCCATCCAACGCCTACTATGCGGTTATCCAGGATCGCATCGACTCCCTAGGTCTTAAAAATACATTTATCTACACGGTTGAAGGTACTCCAAATCTTGAACAGGTAATTCCTCAATTAAAAGCTAAAGGCATTAAACACGTTACATTGATGCCGTTCATGATGGTAGCCGGCGACCATGCTAATAATGATATGGCCGGTGATGAACCTGATTCCCACAAATCTATCCTTACAAAAGAAGGCTTCAAGGTTGATACATACCTTCACGGTCTCGGGGAAAACCAAAATATCCGTAAAATTTTCGTAGAACGCGCTAACGAAGCTTGGGACGCATTACAAAAATAGTTAATAAGGAGTTATTATGAAACGCATTTGGATTGCCGCTACAGTATTATTAAGTTTACTCATGGTACTGGGCGGATGTACAAAGACCTCTACGGCACCATCCGCAGATACACGTGATATTACTTTAGACAGCACAACCTATACCGTACCGGCACATCCGGAAAAAATTGCGGTTCTATCGAACTCTTTGCTTTCAATGCTATATGCGGTAGACGGTAAAGCCATCAGCCGTGTCAGCACAACGGATCCATTGCCTCCGGAATTAGAAGCATTGCCCGTATTAGGTCAGACGGCCAATATTAATATAGAGCAACTGCTCAGCCTGCACCCTGATTTTGTATTGGGCCTCGAATCACAGCATAAAAAATACGAATCCGTCTTAAACAGCAATCATATTCCGACGGTACTCGTTAGTTACGAAGGTATCAAGGACAATGTACCTCTTATCAAATTCCTTGGTAACCTCACCAATCACCAGGATAAGGCCGATGCATTAGTTGCGACTTATGAAAGTAACATTCAACGCGTTAAGGATGCCGTCAAAGATCAGACACCTGCACGCGTAGCCGTATTACGCGCTACCGGTAAAGGTGTTACGGCAGAAACAGATGCAGCCATTACCGCCTCTATGGTCAAAGATTTGGGTATGACAAATGTCGTTTCCGCTCATCTTGATAAGGCTACCACTGATAAAACCGTTCCTTACTCGTTGGAAACATTGGCGGAAGATGACCCGGACATTATCTTTGTCGTAACCATGGGCAAGGAAGAGGAAATTACAAAGGCGATGCAACAGGCCATGACAGGCAACCCTGCATGGAATAATCTGAAAGCGGTACAAAATAATCGCGTTGTATACTTACCGTCTAAACTATTCCTATTAAATCCGGGACTCAATACACCGGAAGCAATGGCTAAGCTTGTAAAAGAAGCCTACGGGATAGATGTAACATTTTAAAGCAAATCAATTCTATACACTCTGACACTAAATAAAAAGGTGGTAGTGAAATATGTATTATTTCACTATCACCTTTTTTGCAACATATCTTGCCTGATCTTTTTCAATTCATGGGATTAAATTTGCAACACGTTTTGTCCTATAACCCGATTTTTACAATTGATTCAAAAGATAAAATGCCGATGCACATAGTTATTTACTAACTGCATCGGCATTAAAAACAACACATTTTGTCCTATAAGGTATAAGAACAATCTTTACTTTTATCCTTATGCCAATCCTTGGATTTTTACATAAGGCTTATCCGTACTATCTTCGATGACAGCACGCACCTTAAAGACGTCTAACAGCAACTGTTCCGTCATGATATCCTGCGGAACTCCATCGACTACGAGATGCCCTTCCTTGATAACCGCCATATAATCGGCGTATTGTGCGGCTTGCGTCAAATCATGCAGCACCATAAGGACCGTCATATGCTGTTCACGGTTGAGCCGTTTTAATAATTCCATGATTTCCAATTGATGATTGATATCCAAATAGGTCGTCGGTTCATCCAGAACGAGCAACTGCGGTTCCTGTGCAAGGGCCATCGCAATCCACACGCGTTGCCGCTCCCCGCCCGACAAGGACGGCATCATTTGGTGTCTCAGATGGGATGTCTTCGTAATCTCCAGTGCCCGATCCACAGCAAGACGATCCTCCCTTGCCGTATTCTTCCACCACGACTGATAGGGATAGCGACCGCAATAAACGAGTTCCTCAACGGTCATATCGCGCGGCATATCCGGTACCTGCGGTAAAAATGCCATGTACGTTGATAATTCCTTCTGTGAATAGTCTCCGAGCACTTTCCCATTAATCAATACGTTACCGGAATCGGCTTTCACATGACCGATAATAGACCGTAAAAGCGTACTTTTACCACAACCGTTGGGACCTATGAGGGCTGTAATCTCATGATTCGGAATAGCGAAAGAAATATCATGTAATATATGGCGACCGCCTAGAATAATATTTAATCGTTCCACACTGATCGCAGCACCGTTATGATTCATCATCTATCCCTCCTCAACAAATACAAGAAGAACGGTGCCCCGAAAAAAGCCATGATGATGCCTACGGGAATTTCAATAGGACTGGCGATAACGCGCCCTACCGTGTCGCTCACGACTAATACAAGAGCCCCAAGCAAGGCAGATCCCGGTAACAAGTATGCGTAATCATTGCCGATAATCAGGCGCAACATGTGAGGTACCACAAGGCCGACAAAACCGATAAGCCCCGCAATACTCACCGCACCGGCAGCTAAAAGAGCGGCCACGGCGGTCATCACAAACCGTGTTTGCTCAACCTTAAGGCCCAGCCCCTTCGCCGTTTCATCCCCTAAGCTCAATATAGTGAGACGCTTTGCACCTAAGCAGGCCAAGATGAGACCCACCGTGGCATACGGGAATAATACCTCTACCTGAGGCCAGCTGCGAGCCGATAAGCCACCTACCATCCAAAGCAATGCGCCTTGTACACGGTCTCCATAAAATACGAGGAGCGCCGAAATACCGGAACCTAAGAAAGCGGCTACGGCCACGCCGGCCAAAATGATTCGACTCGGTCTGATGCCGTTTTTCCAGGCCAATGCGTAGACCATAAGCGCCGCCCCCATAGCACCCAGAAAGGCTACTAAAGGAACGATATAATCATAGCCGGGGAATAATATCAGAACGATAACGCCCGCAAGACCCGCCCCCGATGATACCCCTACGATCTGAGGATCTGCCAGAGGATTCTTCATGACCGCCTGTAAAATAGCACCGGATACGGCGAGAGACGCGCCTACAAAGGCGGCCACAATATTACGAGGAAGCCGTATATTCCAAATGATTTGAGATGAAGTTGATGTCAGCTCCGAAGATGTAAGGGCTTGCCAAATATCCTGTAGCGACACATATGTGGAACCGTACAATAGCGAAAAAATCATGCTGGATACGACGGCAACCAGCAGAATAATCATAACAAGCATACGAAATGCTTTACGATTAGTTACAGTGCCCATAGTTTACTTCTCTTGTTTACCTTCTACAAAGAGCATGTCATTGCGCTTCACATCTGTATAAAGCAATGCATTACAAACGGATGCAGCAATAGGACTGCCGCCCTTGTTGCCTTTTACGGTAATATACGGTACAGGGGACACCTCCATAAGGTAATCTTTGGATTCAGCCGCCCCCACAAAGCCTACAGGAATACCGATGATAAGAGCCGGTTTTACCCCTTCCTCGAGAGCGAGGCGCAATACTTCGTAAAGTGCAGTCGGTGCATTACCGATAGCGACGATTTGGCCTTCTAATTGCTTACCGAATGTACGCATAGCGGCGATAGAACGCGTAACACCTAATTCTTTCGCCATCTTAGCCACATTTTCATCCTTGATGAGGCAATGTACTTCATTACCGCGAAGCTTAAGAGCCGGTTTGGAGATACCGGTGCGTACCATTTCCACATCAGTATAAATATCAGCACCCTTATCTAACGCTTCGATGCCCTTTTGTACTGCATCAGGGCTCATTTTAACGAGTTGCGCATATTCCACGTCACCGGAAGCGTGAACCGTTCTGGATACAACGCGAATCTCATCATCGCTTAGCCCCAAATCCTTCACATAATCGTAAATGATTTCCATACTTTTATCTTCAATGGCTTTAGGATTTTTTACGTAATCCATTAGTGTCCTCCCATAAATTAAAAAATTCTTCATTCGACGAAATCATAGGACCTTCGATGGTCACACGCGGCCTGTCGATAACAATAACGTGGATATTAAGGTCCATGGCGGCCTGCAGTTTCGTATCCGCTCCACCGACGAGACCGGAGTTTTTCATCACCACCACGCTCGCCTTCGTATCATGGAACATGATGCGATTCATATCGTACGAAAACGGGCCCTGTACGGCAACAATGCGCTTCGGGCTCACCTTGAGGTCCTCCATCATGGTTAGCACCTCTGCAGTCGGTAAAATTCGAGTCCATACTTCACAATCCTGTAAAGCTTCAGACTTGGCAAAGATATGCATCGTCTTACTGCCGGTCGTCAGATACACATGACCGTTATTTTCTTTTGCCAATCGGCCTGCCAGGTTTGCCGCTTCCACTTCATCCGCTACGATATGCAACTTATCGTAATCCGGTAACGGCACCTCTTTGCGCTCAAAACGAACGAACGGAATATCCATCGCCTTCGCCGCATCCTGAGCCGTTAACGTTACGATAGCCGCATAAGGATGGCTGGCATCAATCAATAAACGCACATCGTGTTCCGCGATTAAATTCTGCATAGCCTGTTGATCAAGGCGTCCCGTGTGAACTGTAATGCCTTTATGGGCGGCTAATTCCGCCCCATATTGACTCACCACGGTAACCAGTACATCTTCACCGGTCCGCTCCTGAATGTCTACCGCTAAAGTACGTCCATCCAAAGTCCCGGCGATGACCCATATCATAATTTGTAGCCTCGAGGTGTAATCATGCGGCCATTTTCAACATATGTTTGGCTGTTGCCGATGATAACGAGAGTCTGCATATCCACTTCTTCATTTGTAAAGTTTTCAAGATCGGAAATAATCATATGTTGACCGGCACGCCCCGCTTTTTGCACGATGCCGACCGGTGTCTTAGGATCACGATATTTAAGAACGATATCGCGAACTTCATCAAGATGTGTTACGCGTTTTTTACTGCGCGGATTGTACAGGGAAATAACCATATCCCCTTGTGCACAGAGGTCAGCACGTTTTTTGATGAGATCCCACGGAGTCATCAAATCACTTAGGGAGATCACCGCAAAGTCATGCATCAACGGCGCACCCAATACAGATGCCGCTACGTTTACAGCACTGAGACCCGGTACGATATCTACGGAAGGGCGTTTGTCTGCAGGCACTTTATTAGCCAATTCCAACACAAGCCCCGCCATGCCGTATACGCCGGAGTCACCGGAGGATACTACCACAACCTGATGCCCTTCTACAGCGAGATCAACCGCTTGTTGACAACGGTCCACCTCTTGCATCATCGCCGTTCCCACAGTTTCCTTGCCTTTGATTAAGTCCTCAATCAAATCGAGATATGTCAAGTAACCTACCACGCGGTCTGATGCCAGAATGGCTTCACGCGCCTGTGGCGTCATGAACTCCGCATTGCCCGGACCGATGCCTATTACCTTGATGTTACCTGTGCAATGGCTATTGTTGTTTTGGGATACACCGTTTTGTGTTGTATTAATGTTCGGCTCCTGGCCGCCAGTAGTGCTGTTGTTTCGCATACGTTTCCTACTCCTATTGTTCCTTTTACAAATGTTGATTCAATTAATTCCTGTTCTTCAATGAGCGGTGCCATCTCATCCTGTGTATAGAATACAATGGGCCACCCTAACTCCTTAACGGCCTCCAACAGGCCGATTTCATCTTGTTTTACGATAACAGATGCGGCTGTTACGATGCTCTTTGGTGAAAGCTGGTGTTCCTCCAATGAAGAATGAATGGCGTCTAAAATGAGCTCCTTCGGCGTATCTCGACGACATCCGATGCCCATCGTATAGGTTCGAGGACGTAGAATCAGTTGATCCGGATGCTCGGGGATAACCTTATCGGTTATGACAACGCGGAAATTAAACCCGTTTATGCTATCCATCAACTGTTCGACGGTCACCAAATACACCACGCCATGGTTACCGATATGTTGTTGTGTGGAGTCTTTCAAATGCTCGGCATCGACTAAACCGCTATCGATATAGTAATCGACTTGCGTTCCACCGACAATGGCGGAATTTACATTGATAAGCGTTTGAAAGTCATCCACCAACAGATGTTCATGGCGTGCCAACACATCAGGTGCCGGCAACCCGTTTACATCCGTTGCGGTTGTGATAACAGGATCCGCATCGATAGCTAATGAAATGGCCTGTGCCCATTCATTCGCACCGCCAAGATGCCCCGACAGCAAGCTGATTACATGATGTCCCGCCTCGTCCATCACAACAATAGCGGGATCCTTAGATTTGTGCTCAATATAAGGGGCAATCATACGCACTACGATGCCAAGGGCCATAATGCATAGCACCTGATCGTAATCCTTGAAAATCCGCCCGATATGATTTTTCAGGGAATCAAAATAGATTGCCTCTCCGCCGGAAGCACGATTCGATTTTTCATAACAATCCGCATGAGGTGCCACCAAAGACCTAATGCGTTGCCCCAACAGAGCGCCGCGCTCCGAAACGGACAAAATCGCCGTCTTCATTTGATGCTTACCATTCATGGATATATCTGCCAATCCGGTTTGCTGTATAGTTTTTGTTTCACCCGGACTCATATCGGATACAAAAGCTTTGCTTTTCATCAGTCTTTTGCGCTCCGGTACATATGAGCGAAGCCTTTATCATACAGTTTAGATAGTTCATATTCACTATCCAGCACGTGACTTACCACGATCATAGCCTGACGCAATACACCTTCCTTAGCCACGATTTCCGCGATGGTTTCCAAGGTACCGCGAATAATACGCTGATCCGGCCAGGATGCTTTCACCACGATAGCCACAGGCGTCGTCTTGTCATAGCCGCCCTCAATGAGTTCCTCCACGACCTTATCGAGCATCTGTACGCTGAGGAAAATACACATAGTCGCTTCATGGGCGGCAAGCATGCGTAATTTTTCCTTCGGAGGCATCGGTGTACGGCCTTCCATGCGCGTAATAATAACCGTTTGAGATACATTCGGCAATGTATATTCCTGTTTTAATGCCGCCGCCGTTGCAAGGAATGAGCTTACGCCGGGCACGACTTCATAGGTAATACCCATGCCGGCCAAGGCATCCATCTGTTCCTGAATAGCGCCGTAAATAGCAGGGTCACCCGTATGAAGGCGAACCACGCTTTTTCCTGCCTCGACAGCTGCTTTCATCACGGCCAATACCTCATCAAGATTCATAGTAGCACTGTTATGAATTTCGCATGTCGGTTTACAAGCCTCTAAAATAGCAGGATTTACCAAGGAGCCTGCGTAAATGACAACGTCCGCCTCCTGAACCAAACGATACCCTTTGCGCGTGATTAACTCCGGATCTCCGGGTCCTGCACCGACGATATGTACATCAACCATATTACTCTCCTTCTGCGATACGCGTCGCTGACACGATAAAAATCGGACTCAACGGATCAAGCAAATGATACGGACCCGCCTTGCGATAGCGACTGATAGACATCTGGTACCCTTCGTAGGTAAAAGGACGTCCTTTCAGTTCCTTCAAAATGGTGTAACCGGTTTCCATCGTTACCGCCGTCACAACAAGACGACCGCCAACCTTCAATAAGCGCTGTGCCTCATCCACAATAGCGCCCATGCCGCCGGCACTGCCGCCGATAATAACCGCATCAAGTTCCGGTAAATCCTCCATGCCTTCAGGGGCTTTCGCCTTAATGACGGTCATATTATTCACATTGAACTTCTTCATGTTCTCATGAATCAGCTCGATGCCTTTATCAAATCGCTCAATAGCGTAAACATGCCCCTTCGGTGCAGCTAAAGCCGCTTCGATAGAAATCGATCCGGTCCCTGCCCCTACATCAAGCACGATGCTATCTTCCTCGATGCGCGCCTCATTCATAACGGCTTTGCGAATCTCGCACTTCGTCATGGGCACATCGCCGCGAATAAATTCCTCATCAGGAATTCCAAAAAAATGTCTCATCCCAGTACCACCATAACAGAATGACCGAAGCCTTCCAGCTCAGTTAAAACCTCCAGCGTGGAGTCTACGATTCTTTCATCGTCGTAGCTCAATCGCTCAAGGGCCGCTGCACGCGTTTCAGGCGGCCATCCCCCATCAATTAAAATACGCGCAATATGCGCCGGATTATATTCGGGATCCGTCAAAAATCCCATCTTTTTCCCTGCTTTGTAGACGAGCTGTTCCGGTGCCGGCTGGCGCCCGTGAAAGCTCATCAGATCCGCATCATGCCACATCTCATTGAGCCGCGCAAAGGCAAATGTCATCGAACTGATGCCCGGTACGACCTCAATCGGATTAGCGGTAAATTTTTTCTTTAAATATGGCAACAGGCTGTAATAACCCGTATCACCGCTGACCATCACGACCACATCATGGTCATTGAGCTCATGCTCAATTTGTTCAGACAGTAAACTGAGTTTTCCCGTTACGGGATATGTAATTTGTCCCGGCTCCTGAAAGTCCTCTAAAGACCGTTCACTGCCCACCAGAACCGTAGCATGTTTAATTAAATTAAGACCCTTAGGCACCACATAATCAGGATTGCCCGGTCCAATGCCTACGATATACAAGGTATGTGCCATTGTTCAAGCTCTCCTATCTCTTTGGCATGCTTATCCATCGCCAGAATTTCCCCTTTCAAGGTAGTAATAATGATGCCCACCTCAGCTTCGTTCGCTATGTAACGCTCACTGCGCAAAGACGCCCGGTCCACCACGCGTTGGTAAACTCCGGTAAGACCTTCCCGCTCCAGTATAGGGAACGTGGACTCCGTCGTTTGACAATTGAACAGTTCTTCGCATACCGCTTGTGATGCCCCTTCCAGCGCAGCATAAGCCACGATACTTTCCATACGGCCATCACTCATGCGGTTATGTGTATGGAAACTACCGCTTGCAAGCTTGATTAGCTTACCGATATGCCCGATAATCAGGATGCGTTTAAAGCCGATATGTACAGCCTGTTCCAGCATAAAGCCGATAAAATTACTGGTTTCCGCCATTTGATTCTTATGAATTCCCAGCACCTGCTCCGCTAAGTCCTGTCCGATTCGTCCCGGCACGAGAACCGCCGTTTCACAGCCGTTCGCTTTCATAACCTTTAACTGAGGAACTAAAGAATTCTTGAATCCCTCTTCGCTCATAGGTTTAACGATACCCGTCGTACCGATGATAGAAATACCGCCCTCAATACCTAGGGTGTGATTGAGTGTTTTCTTCGCAAGAACAATTCCGTTTGGAACGCTGACCGTAACGGTCACACCCTGACCACGCACACACAGTTCATCAAAGACGATTTTCATCATCGCCCGCGGCCCAGGATTGATGGCCGGTTCACCGGGAGGCATAGCAAGACCCGGCTTCGTTACGGTGCCGACACCAAAGCCGGCACGAAATTGTAACTCGCCGGAATCATCAAGGATTACCGTCGTTTCCACATCATTACCATGGGTCACATCAGGATCATCACCGCCGTCTTTCATTACGGTTACCTTGGCAGATGTATCTGATAAAACCTCTACTGCTTTAATAGGCACCTGAATATACTGGCCTTGCGGATTTTCAATGACCACCTGTTCCACAATATTGTTATCTAAGAGGGCCAATAAACCAGCTTTCATACCTGCCGTAGCGCACGAACCCGTGGTATACCCACCTTTCATGTCCTCTACTCTCATAAGGCCTCCTACACCGATAGGGTTAGCAGATCAAAAGAATCGAGCACGCCCTATCATGGACACATGTAATTAGGAACGGAAATTTACGAATTGCAGTTCAACAGGAATATCCAACTGTTTCAACATTTGAATAACCGCTTGCAAATCATCTTTATCCTTGCCGGATACACGTACCTGATCCTCTTGAATAGATGCCTGTACCTTCAATTTTATATTTTTAATCGATTTTACCACTTCTTTGGCATTTTCTTTGGTAATACCCTTTTTAATGGTAATCACTTGGCGAACGGTAGCGCCCGCAGCCGGTTCCACCTTGCCGTAATCAAGATTCTTAATCGCAACGTTACGCTTAACCATCTTGCCTTTTAATACATCGATAATGGCATTCAATTTGTATTCGTCATCACCGACAATTTTAATGGTGTCGCCTTCAAGACTGATTTCCGCCTTGGAACCGCGGAAATCATAACGAGTACCGATTTCCTTCTTCGCCTGATTTACCGCGTTATCCACTTCCTGCATATCCACTTCGGACACCACATCAAAGGAACAATCTTTAGCCATTTTATACCTCCTACACCTGAACCCGTTGGACATAAGGTTCATAGCATTACTTTCATCATCCTTGTATTCTCTGTGAAAGCCCTATTTATATAAATCATCAAACTTGATAGAAAGAAAATATTAAAACTATAGTACCAGTCAAAAACATTTTCAATACAATAAATATAGTCTCACCAATGCAGAATACGTCTTTATAATTATAACGTAAAACACCTATATTTTCTAGGTAAATCGATTTTTTTGATTGTCTTATCGATGTTTTTAACATGAAATTTTAAAAGCTAATTTATATACTTTAAATCAACAAATCTTATACTGGAAATAATAAAACAAATATAATACCCGTAAATAATATATAACCTATTATTTACGGGTATGCATAATTTATTAATATATTTTTTCTTATATCATTTTGTTGGTAAAATAATATTGTTACCTGAAGGCTTATTTGGATTCATAGCATTAGGCAAGTCTTCTACAGTTGTGTTCAAATCGGTATCAGCGGCTACAACAGCCACAAACTTTTGGCCTGGTTCATAATATATATTAGTCCCCTTCATAAACAATCCACCCACTAAGCTAACTGCAGCTGCTACTGCAACAGCTCCATTATCGGAATGCCCCTTACCTTTTACTTCAGCATCTAAAGGTACAGATACACCATTAACAGTCTTAATTTCATTAATAGTAAATTCTAATCTCCCCTTGCGTCCAAACATCCCATTCTTTCTAGCTTTAGTAATCGTACCTAATACTTCTTGATTAGAAGGAATTACAACAACATCATTAATCAGAAGATTTTCTAAGGTTTTTAATCTAAATGTATTCCCCTCTTTACTTCGTTTAGAACTAATAGGAGTAACTAATTCTAATTCAATTTTTGTATCCTTAGGAATGTAAGCATGTCCATTAATAACTGAGGTTGCACGCACTGTTCCCGATTGATCATCATTCTTTAAAAGTTGAATTCTTTTTACTCCAGATGGCATTTCTGTTTTAATGAGAGAATTATCAGTCATAGTTTGCCCAGTAATACTTTCACCATGAATAGCCGAAGGAGTCAAACACCCTACACTAATACACCCTACAACAAGAAATTTTAGAACTGCTTTAGAAGATTTCATATTTACCTCCAAAAACAAACAAAACATATAACTATACATTATAAATTCAGTATATCATATCATGAATTTTTAATGGACTCTCAAATTTATAACTATTCTAGTGCACTGTTTTTAATAAATCTTCCTATTATAACTTGAAATAAAAAACTGCACTCTTTCGAATGCAGTCTTTTATTTCAGATTATAAAATTGTAACCTCATCATATATAGGTTGAACAACTAGTTCACCTTTAGCATTAATAACGCCCCACTTACCTTTGATTTTTACAGGACTGTAACCGTGCGAGAAGCTATCGGTACCGGAAATATCATGCATAATCGGAGTTTCTGTGAGTGTACCGTCAAGAGACAAGATTTTATAATTACCGTCCTTATTATATACCCAAGTATACGTGTCACCTATGAAAGATTTTACATTCATAGATTTATCGCCTTTATAGATAATACGTCCATCAGACATATCTACAACGTAACGATTTGTATCATTTGTAACGGACATCTGGTGTTCACCGATAAAGTCAATCGTATCATATTTAAACGGCACTTCTTGTTTTCCTGTTTCCATATCAAAAATACCATACTTATTTGTATCTTTATTTTTTAGCGTCAACAAGACATTATTCATATCTATAGTACCGGCTTCATAATTACCGGGTTGGATTATATATTGACCCTTGCGGTTCATAAAGCCCAGTTTACCTTCATTACGAACCAATGTACCATGTTCTTCCATAGGATATACATAGTCATTTTTACTATCGATAACAATAACACCATTGCGATCAATGTAGCCACGTTTCATACCATCATCTACAAGACCGCCAAGACCATCAAGGTATACACCACCATGATTATATAGGTAGCCCATACCAACAAGTCCCAAAATACCACCTAAGCCAAAGTGACTTACCTTGCGACGATATTCAGCCAAACCATTTTTATAAGGATATACTTCATTAGACGGAGCCGCAAATACCACATTACCTTTACCATCAATAGCTACAACCTTGCCATTAGCTTTTACAAAAGCACGATCTTCGCTAAACTTAGGATTCACATTTGGAATAGCTTTAAATTGTGGCTGAATCACTACATTACCGCCGGCATCTTTAAATCCTAATTTCCCTTTTTCAGTAAAAGATACATAGGAATCACTTGGGTATGCTTGACGAATGTCATTAGGATCAAAATCGTTTAATTCTTTAACCGCAGCAGATTTTTCCTTTTTGTCATTATATAAAGCCTCTTGAGCTTCTTTACCTGATTGTAATACGGTCCCATCAGCCTTTATATGAACTATTTTATTTTTGCTTTCTTCAGCGAAAAATGTACCATCTTTCTTACCGGATGCATCTATAGTTTTATAAGTCGGTACGAGTACAACCTGACCATCAGTACCTACAATCCCCCATTTACCTTTTTCTTTTACAAGACCCAGATAACCTTGTTTTATAAGAGAATCATCTTTTAAAACCTTCATCGCTTTTTTTACAGCTGTCGGCGGTTGTTTTACAGCACCGGAAATCGGCCGAAATGTATCAAGTCGACCAATACCTACACCAACACCTACAGATGTATTCTTTGTACGACCAGAAGGTTCCTTCGTAGTTGTACTTACAGATTTAGATACAGTCTTGCTAGAGGTCTTACCTACTGTTGTACTGCTAGAACGAGACACAGTTGTACTATTTTGCTCACGCGTTATACGAGTCATCGTGGAATTCGGCGTATCTTGATTAGTTACAGTAACATGACCGGTAGAGTCAGTCTGACTACTTGAATTAGACACTGTATTACTATCCGATGTCGTTTTTGTTTTACTATTTGTAACCGTAGTAGTCGTAGTTGTTTCTGCCAGTGCACTTGCAGACATAGTCGCCAAGACACAAGCGACCAGTAGTGATTTTTTATTGAGTTTCATAAACCTCTCCTTTTACAAAATAATCACACAGATAATCTATATAACTATAGAATGACACTATAAAATAATAATATTATACAATATGTAATTTTAAGCTGACAACTGAAAGCATTATCAATATATGTTAAGTCTTCATAAATTTTTCTATTATAACAAGCGAATTCTGCTATAATACATATATGAGTAAAGCAACGATTATCGATTTAATTGTAGACGACAACGTGCATACGCAGTCTATGAATCACATCATCAAACAACAGCATATCTCACAGCGCATGCGACGCAAGTTGAGAAATGACGGTATCATCACGGTAAACGGCAAACCGTCCACCTGGGACACGCTCGTTCACGGCGGTGATCATCTCGTAATGGAGATTGAGCCGCAGCAGAGTTTTAATCTCACGCCGATGCCGTTGGACATCGTTTACGAAGACGAATATATATTGGTCATCAACAAAGCGCCGGGGGTACTCATGCATCCCACATCAACGGTTAGGGACGGCACTCTCGCCAACGGAGTCCTACACTATTATAGTGAAAGCAACCAGCATTACGACTTTCATCCGGTGCACCGTCTCGACAAGGACACTTCGGGCATCGTCATCATCGCCAAAACTTCGGTGGTTCAGAATGAATTCGACAGAAAGCATATAGACTTTCTCAAGACCTATGACGCCGTCGTAGAAGGTTCTGTCTTTACCGATTATATGTCGATTCGATGGCCCATCGGCAGAAAGCCGGGCAGCATCATCGAACGACAATGTACACTGTCGGGAAAACCGGCGCGAACGGATATAACAGTGATAAACCGTATCACAACGGGCGCTCCCCGGCTTCAGTCACATACCCATGTACGCTGTCTGCTATACACGGGCCGAACCCATCAGATTCGCGTACATCTGTCACATTTGGGTTTTCCGCTGGCAGGGGATGATTTATACGGCGGGCACTTATACTGCATTAAACGACAGGCGCTGCATGCATCGTGCGTCAGCTTTCACCATCCCTTAACGAATGAGTGGCTGGAATTACATACGCCGGTTCCGGCCGATATGAAGCAACTGATCGGGGCAACTGATTGAAACAGCTGTTCAACCCGAAATAATACAAAGTTAATGCATAAGTTATGCAAAAACTGTTGTCCCTTTAGTATAATTCTTGATATACTAAATTTGATTGATATAGAATGTCAGGTGCATTTTCATAATCAAATTCAATTAATATGTGTGGCCATTATGTACACACTATTAATGAAATTCACATGCAGGCCTACGGCCAAGGAGGATATCATGCCATTAGTAACGACTACAGAAATGTTTAAAAAAGCCTATGAAGGCGGCTACGCTATTGGTGCTTTCAACGTAAATAATATGGAAATCGTACAGGGTATCGTGGATGCCGCAAAAGAGGAACAATCCCCTCTCATCTTGCAGGTATCCGCAGGGGCCCGCAAGTACGCGAAACACATTTACCTCGTAAAACTCGTTGAAGCGGCTTTGGAGGACAGCAATTTACCGATTGCCCTTCACCTTGACCACGGCGATTCCTTTGAAATCTGTAAGGACTGCGTAGACGGCGGCTTCACATCCGTTATGATCGACGCATCCCATCACGATTTTGATGAAAACGTTAAGATTACGAAACAAGTTGTCGAATATGCTCATGCTCACGGCGTTGTAGTGGAAGCGGAATTGGGACGTTTAGCAGGCGTTGAGGACGACGTAAACGTAGCAGACAAGGATGCTCGTTTCACGGATCCTGAACAGGCCGCTGAATTCGTAGCACTCACAGGCGTTGACTCCCTGGCAATCGCCATCGGTACAAGCCACGGGGCTTACAAATTTAAAGGCGACCCATACCTTGATTTCGACCGTTTGAAAAAAGTAGGCGAATTATTGCCTAACTTCCCTATCGTATTGCACGGTGCCTCCACCGTATTACCTGAATTCGTTGCCAAATGTAATGAATTCGGCGGCAACATCCCCGGTGCGCAAGGTGTGCCGGAAGATATGCTTCGCAAAGCGGCAACCATGTCCGTTTGCAAAATCAATATCGATACGGACCTTCGCTTGGCTATGACCGCATCCATTCGCGAATACCTGGCGAAAAATCCTTCCGAATTCGACCCTCGTAAATATTTAGGACCTGCTCGTGACGCTATTAAAGGCATGGTAGCACACAAAATCAAGAACGTGTTAGGTTCCTCTCATAAACTATAATCTATGGCTAGTGGATTTTTAAAAGGAACATTAATCCTCACCATTGCCGGTTTCGTTGTGAAAGCCATTGGCAGCATCAACTGGATTCTCCTCTCCCGCATTTTGGGCGGTGAAGGTATCGGAATCTACCAGATGGCTTTTCCTATTTATCTTTTGCTATTACAAGTTTCAAGCGCAGGTGTGCCTATTGCCATCTCCATTTTGACGGCAGAACGGTTAGCCCTCAACGATTATACGGGGGCTAAGCGAGTATTTAACCTTTCCTTTACGATGCTCACCATTACGGGGCTCATCGCCAGTCTCGCCATGTACTTCGGCGCCGATTGGCTCATCTCGAGCGGCATCATTCAGGAAAGCCGTGCCTACTACTCCATCATCGCGCTGGCGCCGGCTATCTTCTTCGTTACCTGGATTTCCTGCTTCCGCGGTTATATTCAGGGCTACGAATTGATGACGCCGACGGCGGTTAGCCAAATTGTAGAGCAATTACTACGGGTTGTGGTGATGTTGGGTGCAGCATCGATTCTCTTGCCGTACGGTTTACCCGAAGCGGCCGGCGGTGCTAGCTTAGGTGCCGGAATCGGTGCTTTCGGTGCCTTCCTGGTACTGTTATATTATTACTATAAATTGCCTAAAGCTCCTGACACCGGTGAAAGCTATCAGGGAGAGCGGGAATCATCAAAGGAAATCCTGATGAGACTCATCTGGCTTGCACTACCTATATCGCTGGCGAGCATCATGTTGCCGTTGACGGCAAACCTCGATCTGATTATCGTACCTCGCCGACTATTAGCGGCGGGCTTTACGATGAATGAAGCAACGGAGCTCTTCGGTTATCTGACGGGTATGGCCGTACCGCTTATCAACTTGGCTACGATTATTACGGCAGCCCTTGCGACGAGTATCGTCCCGTCCATATCTCACGCATTTGCAAAGCATGACCATGAAGGGATTTACAACAGAACCGCCGGTTCCATGCGTTTATCCTTTATGGCGACCGTACCGTTTACGGTCATGTTATATGTATTAGCCGTACCAACGGTTACTTTGATTTACAATGCACCGAAGGCTGCCATGGCGACACAAATCGTAGCGCTCGCCATCTTCTTCCTCGGTATTCATCAGGTGACGACCGGCATTTTACAGGGGCTCGGAAAGCCGAGAATCCCGGTAGTCAATATGGCTATCGCCATCATTATCAAGGTAATCCTGAACTGGAACTTAACGGCTATCCCTGAACTGGGTATTGGCGGTGCCGCATGGGCAACCGTAGCGGATATCGGCTTTGCCGCCTTACTTAACTTGATTTATATCAAAAAATATACGGGCTACTTCCTCGATTTCTCCATTTTATGGAAAAACATAGTCAGTGCCGGTATCATGGGCGTACTCATCTACATGAGCTACCAGGCCCTATCTGCGATCTTACCGATGTGGGTAAATTTCTTACTCACCGGTATCGAAGGCTTAGTCCTTTACGTCATTATCATGGTTCTCTTAAAAGGACTCAATAAAGACGACGGTGCCGGCATGCCGCTCATCGGTAGATTCTTCAGATAACTATTTATATAAAACTTCGGATTATAGGATAAAACTTCATAATATAAATTGACCCTCTAATGTCAGACAAATAACTCTGACATTAGAGGGTCAATTTTATTTTGCAAATGGATCACGAATCTTACAGGAGAATCAATTTATACTATAACAGGATGTAATAGTTTTATGGTATAAAATATACGTTTTCCATCATGCCACTATGCCTATCATAGTCAGTATTTCCATGATAACCGGTATAACGATAACGAACAGAACGGTACTGATGGTTACAAGACCTGTCGCAAAGGGAACGTCCGCTCCGGATTCATTCGCTACAATTGGCAGTACAGCTATAACGGGCCCCGCCGACTGCACTACAAAAGTAATAATTTCAATGGGTGTCATTACTACACCGCCCCAATGAGTAAGACAAAAAATGACACCGAACATGATTAACGGAGATACGACAAATCGTCCCGCGATACCGCCCAATGCATCTTTGTTCAGCTTCATACTCTTTAATCCCGCATCATGTAATACGATACCGATATAAATTAAAGACAAAGGCGTCACCATGTCCCCTAAATAATTTAGCGTATTATGTAAAATCGGGGCTAAAGGAATATCGAAGAATAAAAATAGCAGAGCCGCAAAGAACCCCAGCAACGGAGGCGGTAATAATTGTCGCCACGAAAACTTACGCTTCGATGGCACCTTTCCTGCATTAATACGGGATGACGGAACATTCTGCCCGGATGTGCTTCTAAATTGGTCGGGAGATGTGATACTGTAAGCATCTTTCGTTACATCCGGCAAAGGATCCGTTTCAATAAGGAATACCCCCACCATCCATACCGATATGGTATTGCCGATATAATATAGTAAAAAGTACGGTAATGCATCTTGTCCGAACAGTGCAATCTGTACCGGTAATCCGATAAACAGACAGTTATCATTAACGACCATATTGATAAAAATACCACGTCGTCCGGGCGGTACTTTCAGCACTTTCATCATCACATACGCAATGACGTACGATATGGCATACGTAATACCTACAACCAGGAGCCCGTAACGCAGATCCCATAAATCCGAAGTCCGCAAATGATGCAATACGGATACGAACACGCCTGCCGGCAAAATAACGGACATGATAAATCGCGACAAATTTCCGCTGAAAGACGGATTAAACATGCCACGCCCCTTCAATATATATCCTAACGATATGAGTAATACAATAGGGACTATACTCTGTAACGATGTCAGAAAAACCATGATAACCTCCCAAATTCTGTATGTAATATACCATACCATTTTTTTTAATAAATCCAAAGATAAAAATAATCCCTACTTCAACAATATGTTATAGATTATTTGGAGTTCTTGCAGTATACTATAAATATCTTAAATTTATATATTTATTTGTACGAGGTAAACTATGAGAAAACCATTAATCGGTATCTCCGGTAATACAATGCGTGATAACAGCGGTCCTTATGTTGATCTGATTCGTTCCTACGTCAACG
Source organism: Veillonella sp. AS16 (assembly GCF_000517785.1). NCBI lineage: Bacteria > Bacillati > Bacillota > Negativicutes > Veillonellales > Veillonellaceae > Veillonella > Veillonella sp. AS16. The sequence continues at coordinate 554,979 of NZ_AZYX01000007.1, forward strand.
AAGATTACATTCGCTCCGTTGAAGAAGCCGGAGGTATTCCTATTATCATTCCTTTCACAGAGGACTTAAACGTAGCAAAAGAAACAGTGGGGCTCATCGACGGCCTTCTTCTCACCGGTGGACACGATGTGTATCCGCTCCATTACGGTGAAGAACCGCTACAGAAGATCGGCGACGTATTCCCCGCACGAGACCAGTTTGATTTTGCACTTCTCTCCGCAGCGGAAGAAAGAAATATTCCTGTGTTCGCTATATGTCGAGGCTGTCAAATCATGAATGTCCATCGCGGCGGCACATTATATCAGGATTTATCATACGATCAGAACTGTACGATCAAGCATAGTCAGGGACAGACGCCTTCATTGCCGACACATACCGTAACACTTGAGCCACACTCAAAACTGGCTGATATCATCGATACAACCACATGGATTACGAACTCGCACCATCACCAAACAGTGAAGGATGTGGGACATGACTTGACCGTTATCGGTCGTGCTAAGGATGGCACTGTCGAGGCGATAACAGATATGACTCGACCTTGGTTTATGGCTGTGCAGTTCCATCCTGAAATGATGCATGTAAAAGATTCCCACGCAAAGGCTGTATTCGCCTCTTTCGTAAACGCTGCAAAGGAGATAAAATAAAATGTCAAATTCATCCGATAAATTCGGTTTTTGGAGCATCGTGCTCCTCGGCATAAACGGAATCGTAGGAACAGGTATTTTCCTACTACCGAACAAGGCCTATTCCATCATCGGCTCCGCCAGTTTAGGGGTCCTCTTATTCGATGCCGTTATCGCCGGCTGTATCGCACTTTGCTTCGCGGAGGCGGCCAGCCTTTTCACGCGTAATGGTGGCCCTTACCTTTACGCCAAGCATGCGCTGGGCGACTTTTGGGCCTTTGAAGTCGGCGTTTTAAAATGGGTCGTTACCGTTATCGCATGGGCAGCTATGGCCGTAGGATTTGCAACAGCACTCGGCGCAGCCTTTCCAATATTGAGCGGGGACTTCGCCAAAGACGCTATTTCTTTTATCTTAATCGTTGGACTTACTATCGTTAATATCTTCGGGGTTACCGTTTCTAAGGTTGTAAACAACTTAATTACCATCTCTAAACTGGTGCCTCTTGTTCTGTTTATCGCCATCGGTATTTTCTTTATCAATGGAGATAACTTCACACCGGTATTTCCTAATGACACCTATATAGACGGCTCCTTTGCACAAGCGGCAGTTCTTTTATTCTTTGCCTACACGGGCTTTGAAGTTATCGCTATCGCTGCAGAGGATATGAAAAATCCGAAAAAGAATCTGCCTCGCGCCATTATTACGGTCATGCTGATTGTATCCGTATTATACATGGCGATCCTCGCTGTCTCTATCGGTGTATTAGGTACTGACCTTGCCAACACAAAAGCCCCTGTTCAGGATGCTTTCAACGTCATCGTCGGACCGGTCGGTATGTACGTCGTATTAATCGGTACACTCATCTCCATGGGCGGCATTAACTTTGCGGAAGCCTATTATGCACCGCGTGTCGCTACATCCATGGCGGAAGATGGAATGCTGCCGTCTGCATTAGCAAAACGGAACCGTTACAATGCACCATATGTGGCAGCTATCGTAACGGCTATCGCCAGTGTACTGTTAGCTTGGAGCGGTAGCTTTACTACCCTTGCCGCTATCAGCGCCGTATCGAGATTTACTCAATACTTACCGACTTGTATCGCCGTTATCGTATTCCGCCGTAAATGGGCCGATAAGCCTCGCTCTTACACCATTCCGGGCGGCTACATCATTCCGTTCATCGCCATAGGCACATCTATCTGGATGTTGGCCCAGGCCCAAACCAACCAATTACTCTGGGGCTTAGGCGGCTGTATCGTTATCTTGCCGCTCTATCTCTCCTACTGGCGCAAGAAAAAAGCGGGTCTCATCAAAGAGAAAACAGAGTTATAGCCTAAATCGCTTATTCAGTAATTACTTATTCAATAAACTCGCGCTATTACCGCTAAAAATTAATCCTAAAAAAACTACCAGATGAATATTTTAACTAATAAGCTGAACAGCATCAGTTAAAATTTCAACCGGTAGTTTTTCTTTATAGACATATGTATTTTTCTTTATGGACATACGTATTATAAATGACAATTCATTAAATGCAGTCATTCGAAGTCATCATGGGCTACTTCTGTTATATCTTCGTCGTCATAGATTATTTCCGTTATATCTTCCTCAATATAGCCCACCTCGTCACTCACATCTTCGTCACGTATATCGATATAAATGCTGATCAACGCCAATGCACCGTCCTCATTAAGTGTGGCAATGAGGCTCATCGGTCCGTATGTCAAAATGAGGTTATCATCGTCGTCACGAATAATATGCGGCACCGCATCAAAGTGTTGATTCATCAACTGATCAAAATAATCCTCCACATCGAGACCGTTTTCAAGTGTAATCGATTCAGCATCGCCCTTCTGAAATACGACGCGCGTATCTTCATCGATATATCGGTAAAAATCATCGATATCAACATTATCCGTTTCAAGCCATATGCTGAGGGCCGTAATCCAGTCTTTCACCGTCGTCGGCGCCGTGGTGAAAGCATATTCCGGTTCATCATCATTCAAACGAAGGGTATCATAAGCAATACTGTAATTTTCCTGGCTGGACACGATACGGTCAACCAGACCTTCGTCATTCACATCTATAAACAACATATATACGTAAGTATCTCCGCTTTCATAAGAAACGGATAAACCATGACGCCCCGTTGCAAACAATGCCCCCTCTTCATACACATCGGTAATATGCATCACATTACAGTTCACAGGCACCCGGTCCGCCTTGATGGATTCCATCATCGACGACAGAAAATCAATCGTCTCACTCCGATTTCGGCCGATAATTCCGCGACCGGTGGACATATACTCGCAATCATCGGACAATATAGATTCAACACCATGGATATCAGCGGATTCTAAAGAGGCTTTCAACAATAAAAGCGCTTGTATTTCAGTCATAGCACACCTCATATCAGTAATAATTTCCGTTTATTATTGTAACATAAATTACACGCTTAACGGGTCAATAACCTTGATTTTCTATAGATTCATCATATAATTATGTACATACGAAATTCAAGATCGGAGGTTCCTATGAAATATACAACTATCGTTTTCGATTGTGACGGCACATTACTTGATACATTAACCGATTTACGCAATGCCGTAAACCATGTACTGCGCTTACATAAATTTCCCGAACGGTCGGTTTCCCAAGTGAAAGCGTCCCTCGGTAACGGCGTAGCCCACCTGATGCGCGAATCTTTACCGGATTCCGTGACAGATGATGAATTCAATACTTATCTGGACAAATTCAAAACCTATTACGGAGAACATCTGCAAGATTACACAGCCCCCTACCCGGGCATACTTGATATGCTGGATACATTACGCACCAAAGGATATAAACTGGCTGTAGTTTCAAATAAAATCCAGGAAGGCATAACCCCCTTAATTAAAGAATATTTTGGTGATCGTTTACCCGTCGCCATCGGCGAACGTCCCGGCCTAAAGCGCAAACCTGCGCCGGATATGGTATTACAAGCACTAAAGGAATTAGACTCCACCCCGGAAGAATCCATTTATATCGGTGACTCCGAAGTAGATGTGGCAACCGCTAACAATTCGGGACTCCTCTGCATCGGCGTTACCTGGGGCTTTCGAGATGAAACACTGCACCATGAACTAGGCGTACAATATATCGCGCGTAAGACTGAGGATATTATAACTATTATTGAAGAATTAAATCGATAATATTTCTTACCGCAATTCTACTCATGCGCATCTACTTAATTTATATCCAACATCGCATTAATCATTTACTGTCCAATAAAAATAGGATCAATAATTCATGTAAATTTCAACTCTCTCTGACAAACTGATTTTAATTCATTAATAAAGGAGAGGGATTCATGACGATTATTTCTATTTTGCTCATTATTATCGCAATAGGTTTATACCTAAATCTTTACTTTCACTGGAAATCCAATCCATACGCCAAAAGTCCCGCAATCTTGGATTGGTGCTACAAAATATTTGGCAAAACAAATGTATCACCTAACGTAGATCCGTATACAGCTAAAGATTCTACTAATACAGCTTGTAATATGTCTACTGAACAAGAATCATATGCACCGATTTCTGAATACGCTAAGTATTATAAGCCTCACCATATTCAGACACTTAGCGAAAAAAATGTATTTTTCGCACTCTTGAATATTCTATCCCCGTATAACGTACATGTATTTCCACAAGTTTCCTTCGCCTGCATCGTTTCAGGGAAAAAGAACAAAAATTTCGACTCTATTAACTTTCAAAGAATTTCCCAAAAACGCGTCGACTACGCTATCGTCAATAACTATGGATACACATTGTTTATCATAGAACTGGATGGTAAAAGTCATGCTCCGGATGACACGACACCATCAAAAGAAATGCACATACAAAAATTAAAGGACAAAGATCGTGATAAATTCTGGGAAATATGTGGGGTTCCCACTATTAGAATTTCATTATCAGAAATCATAGATCCCGCCAGAAGTACAAAAAACCATAAAACGGGACAATTGAGTCCATATATAATATTCGATAAATTGTACTGCAAAATTATGGCGAAAGACACTATCGCAAAACTATTAAAAAATAGTGCGATTAAATAAGCATATACTCTTCAGAAAGAGGTTGCCACTTTGTATTTATATATGAATCCATATTTTTTACTTTTACAAACTCCGCCATGTTTCGTATTTCCTCATGGCTAAGTTTAATTTTAGTCACATCATAGGCAATCCAATTCATAAGCATACGTTTTCCATCATATGTAAATATGACTAACAGGGATGAACCATTAGGATTATATGCATCAATCAGTACAGATGGTACTCCATCATTCCAGACAACGGCGTATTCCGGATTTGCAATACCTAAGTTTATGCTATACTCTGTCATAAACTCTAGCATTTTAGTATACTGTCCGGTCAGGCTATTATCGGCGAGACTCTTCTCATCAACAGTAACCGTTTGTCCATAACCATCTGATGTATATACATGAATTGCTTCATCGTTCATATCATAACTTATGTCTTGATGTATCCCTTTTGGCGCTTTATAAGTAAATCCGTTTAACTCTTTATTTTCAGAGTATACATCTTCATCAGGCAAGAATTGAATAGATGGCACAATATAATTAGCAAGTAAATGCTCTACACTGTGTTCTGTGAAAGTGCTCGCCTTACTTGAACCATCATCGGTAAATGTTAATCTATACGCCTTTGCACGATTCTTTGGATTTGTAATCAGAATCCCTGTCGTATGAATATCTTTACCCGTTTCTGTTCGTTTTATCTCCTTAAACCACAAAGCATTTTGTAACGATTGATAGGAAAAACATTTACTTTCACTATTGTCAACTGTATTGTCCTTGATAGACCTAATTAATTTACGTGTATCATCTTCAGTTATAGAAAAACTAGCTTGATCATTATCTATCACCAACATTTGACTTTCTTTATCTGTATCATATGTACCGAACTGACTGGCGAAAGGCATGGATAATCGCATACTGTCACCACCCGAGTGCAGTCGAATCACAGTGCTGTGCCCTTTTATACCGCGTAATGTATTCGTACTATACTGAATCCGTTTTTCTTTCTCCTGTTGACGGTAATGTAAACGATCTAACCTCTCTGTAACGACAGCTTCCTTCTCTGAAAGTGCGGTCTCCAGGGCTTTATCTGTATAATTATAATTCATATAAGCATTTGCCGGCACACTGCTATCAGCCCCCGGTAAATCAATATCAAGGGCATATACAGGCGATACGATAAATACACTTACGGCGATAGCCAATACAATATTTCTTAACATGAATATATCCTCTTAAATAAAATCAACTTTCCCCTTATACGTATCACCTAGATTACCACAGCCGCTTAGACACATTACCGCAATAAGGCCAGTAAACGCCAGAAATTTTCTAAACATAATCTCTCCTCAAGAAGCACTAACTATTTTCTGTATATTGTAACATAAATGGAACACATTTATGAAAATGAGTACAAAACAAAAGAGGTTCCTATTAATCACCCATGTAACTGTTAGGAACCTCTTTTCTATTTACTTTTATAATTAACAGCACTATATTGAACTTGAGACCTCTAAATGGGTCCAGCCTTTGCTAATCTTCTAGAGATTGGCGGTGATCAATATGAGTATATTCAAAGTGTTATCCTTAATGATTTCCTTTGGCATACTTGTGGCGACCATTATCATAGCAGCAAAGTGATTGACCTCTAGCTAAAAGCTAGCTTTCTAATCGTGGCATGAAAAAAGGCCCGACATAGAAGTCAGACCGTTTCTTCAATTTCAAATACTAGAAGCGAAGTCTGGCGACCAAACCATTTATGCCTCACTTTGATATAAATTATATCATATCTAAACAAGGAAAGAAATCGAATCGTTTCTTTCCTTGTTTTCTTTTATAGACCTTTTTTGTATATATAAATTCTTTATAAAAGCATCTATAGTAACCTATGCCTTATAATCTAGCAATCTACTATAGTCGTTGCAATTTATTAACTTAGAAATCCTCTAAAGTATAGATAGGCAAGTATCTTTGTGCGAATGCAAGATTTTTATTGAGTTCTGCCCATTTGGTAGCGTCACCAATAACATAGATATACTCCCTTGCTCTTGTAAAGGCTACATTTACATTATTAGCGTTAACCCATTTAATAGCCCCATTAGCAGTGCCATCACTTTGACAGCCTAACATATAAATAACGACTTTAGCCTCTTTACCTTGGAAGGTATGTACAGTCCCTATATTATCATCTAACCAATCTTTCTTATTATCCTCTTTAGTCCAATTCGCAATATCATTATTGAGGGATGCCATATACTTTTTAAAACCATATGCCACACTGGTAAATGGTGTAATGATAAAAATATCTTTAAATTTGGTATTTCTTGCTCGTAACTTTTGTATCAGTTCAAAAGCAATTTGGCCTTGTACTTGTATATATCTATCTTTACCCGTAGTAGATTCAATATTACTTGCATCATACGTTATCCAACAGCTCTCTTTGCATGGTTCAATAGGCTCTTTAGAATTGATAGTCTTATTAATCATAAAACCACCATAAGATAACTCATTAGCGACTGTAAACATTGGATCTTTACAGCGTCTATGAATAACGAGTGGACAACCGACCCAATATTCGGAGCCATCAAGATTTTTGATAATGCCTGCAAATGGATTTTGTGCATCAGCTAAGCTTTGCACAGATAGCTCTTTACTCCGATATTTACCAATACCTTCGCCACCAATTTTTTCGACAAATAAATCTTGCACAGTTTGTACAGGTTCAATCTGTTTTGGATCGCCAACTACTATTGCCTTTTGCGCACGGAACAATGCCCCTACAAGCATATGAGGTGACGCCTGTCCTGCCTCATCAATAATAATGGTACCTAACACACTTTCAGATTTACAGTTAATCAAGAACCTCTCCACAGCAGCAAAGGTGGAGGAAATAACAGGCACTGCAATCATCAAGGAATTAAGTAGTGCAGGGAAAATAATGCTAAGATCAAAGTTTTTCTGCAATTTTTTCCTATCACTTAATGAGCCCCAATATTGACTAAGTAATTGCATGTTTTTTCTGAAAGCATCACTCATAACTACAGCTTTTTGTAATTGTAAGGCATCGTATAACAAACGATCTCTACATTCATTCAAATAATTACACACATATAAGAAAGCTGTATGGGCCTGTGCACGCTCCTCATCAGATGACATTAACTTTGATTCTATATCATCAAAGCAATATATAAAATCTTTATCACTAGTTTTTAATATACCTAGGATATCTTGCTGTGTATTTTCTGCTTTTTGAACAGTACCATCAAGTTCTTTAATATCAGATAATAGACCATCTTTCGTATTGATTATAGATTCACGCTCATTGACCAACTGATGTAATGCATCTAATTCACCTTTAACTTTTTTAAGATTTGTAGTCTCCTCTTCAATAACTGATAACAATGCAGTATTACTCATGGCTTTTAAAATAGACCAGTTAGTAGCACTCCAAATCTTATCAATAATAGAACGTTTGCGGTTCAACTCTATTAATTTAGACTCAATACTATTTTTACGCGCTATCAACTTCAACAAATTATCATCTAAATCATCATACTTACTTAATTGTTCATCGATTACAAGAACTGCCTCTTTTAATTTATCGGTTTTAAACTTTAATTCTTGAATCAAATGAATATTCTCTTCATATGCTGTTATATAAGTAAATAATGCTTTTACAAGATTATATTGAGCCTGAAACTGTTTCTTGGCACTTTCAAAAGTATCTTGAGCACTAGGCATACGCATAATAGAGGGCATATCTGAGGATAATACATCTAATACTGACATAAATGTGTTTATATTAGACTTCTTACCAAGTCTCGCAGAAATTAGGCCCCATTGTTTATTACTCTCTGCTAAACGATCAGCTAAAAAGGTAAAATATACCTCTCTCGATTTAACGTATTCATAATTCTTATCCTTAGCAAAACAAGATAAATCAACCTGTTGATCTGCGAACTCTGGATTAAACAATGTAGACCCATTCGTTCCCGCTTTTATAGAGGAAATATTAGGTAATTCTAATGTAATATTTTCGACAGCCTTGTTATTTGATGAAAGTACTAGCATGCCATATACTGCAATATCACTGGGTATATCATAGTAAAAAGATGTCCCATCCCTGCCCATAACTTTCTTAAAGATATCGTTTACATTATTACTTTCACAAAACTTAACAGCACGTTCAACAATATTACTAGCAATGATATCCTTCAATAACGTAGTTTTGCCTGTACCAGGAGGCCCATTAACAGAAAAGATATCCTTAGGATTCGCCTTAGCAATATTAACAGCAATTTGCTGCATAAATGACAAATTAAACTCAGATGGCCATCTACCGTATGGTAACACCTTCGTATTATACCATTTACGCATCTTCTCAGTATCTTTCAACAAATCATAATGCTCAATATCCTGATTAAGACTATTGATATAAGATAATACCTTATCATCATCCTTTAATGTATCAATGTGCTGTAAGACCAACTGCAAATCATCAAGGAAAAAGCTAGATTTTAAATCATTTACAGGCATTGTATCAGCTTTAACAAGCTGAATCTCTTCGGCCGTAAAGCTACAATAGCCATAAACATCGCCAGCACGGAACATGGTAACGCCCATAGGCTCCAAGATATGCTTTTGTATATACACATTGATCACATGTGCAGCCTCATCAAGGGATATCTTTTCCTCAGGAAGATTAAAACCATCCTCGATTTCTTTAACAACTTCATCCCAGCCATCTAACTTAATATCTTTGAACTCCACATCAGGCTGAAGCATCATTTGATGAATCACCCAAATAAACGGAGCAATTTGTAGACTGCCCTCTTTATAGTATCCCTCTGCATCAACGATAAATGATGCACTATACACATTCCCTAAATATGGTTTTTCAGGATATTCAATTTCTAATTTATCAATAAAGGCCTCTAATACTTCAGTCCCTTTAACCACACATAACAGAACAGCATGTTCATCATCTAAAACATAGCCCTTTTCATCCTTAAAATATTTAATCTCATCAGTAATAGAGTAATTATAAGGATAATTTGGTAACGGTACTACATACGTAGAAACACGTGAATTTGTTCTTTTCCAATAGGGTTTTATTATAGACTGTTGATAAATAGTCGTTGTATCATTCTCAGTAGTAAATACGAGCTCTTTTACATACTTCTTAGGAATTGCTTTATACTTAGGAACCTCTTTCGGTTGCAAACATTCAAGTGAATACCAATAATTTATAATTTGCTTAGCAATATCTTTCATCTATATCTACCCTCTCATTAGACTAATGAAAACATTATACAGGTAGAAGAAAGAGATTTCATGAAAGCAAAAAACAGTCCAATTATAAAGTCAGACTGTTTTTTCAATGCTTTACAAAATCAAGAATACTTAATGTTTCTCATTAAGTTTAAAAATTCTGAAAATTTTAAATACTGTGGTTTCAAATCCACTATTATGTTGCCCCTTATCTTACTTAAATTCATCGCCTGAACTGTGATTAGGTGTAGTGAATTTAAAGTCATTTTTGCTATCATGAACCAAAACAAGAGTAGCCTCTTTTGGTTAACCACTTTTTCTATAACTTTCATACGCATTTACAAGAACTCTAAGATTTACACCCAGTAAGATACATTACCAGTTGAGACTTTAGCTTCTAATACATTAGTCTTCATAATAAAACATCACACCATTTATGTATCACTTTAAGTTGAATTAGATTATACTTAATTAAAAATATATCTGTAAAAAGATCATAATTAACGCATTATATAATTAAAATTACCTTTTTAGATTCAAATTAACCCTTTTTATTATCTTATCTAATTCAACTCCTTCTATTTCAGCTCGACTTTTTAAATACGTCCAGAATTTATAACTATTCCAATCATTATAGGCAATAATAATTAATTTTGACTTAGCTCTTGTTGAGGCAACATAATGTAATTCTCTATTTTCAGGACTAGTAAAGTCAAAATCATCTGCAAATAATATAATTTGCTCATATTCTAACCCCTTGGCAGCATGAATTGTCATGACAACATTTTGATATTGGTCGATATTAAAACCATAATGGAATATATTATTATTTATAGTTTCTTCTAACATTGAATATAATACTTCGTTAAAATCTAATTTAAATAACTTTACTATTGAGCAGACCACGTCCTTATACGATTTGTCAACTATTTCATTAAATTTATTTAAATGCATTTTTAACTCTTCAAGAGATACTTCTTTAAATTTATTTTCTAAATCAACATCTCTAGAAAAGTCATATTCTGAATATCCTTTAATAATTATGTATTTTGCAATTGATAAATATATGTTGCTATCCTTATTTTGAATATTCTCAATTGGAGATTTTTGAATTATAGCACACTTTTTGCCATTTTCATTAAGAATACTACCAATTTTTTTTACTATATCATTTTTACGAGTTAAAATGGCTAGTGAGGCTTTATTATCAATATAATCTAGAACATTTAAAATAACATTATTAGACTTATCTGCTACCAAAAATAAAACCTTATTACTCTCAGCTTCTTTATAAGAATTTACTCTATATCCGAATATTAAATTTGCATAGTTTTGAATTGAAGCATCAGATCTAAAATTGGTAGACAACCTGTATTTTTCAAATTTATCTGAAGTTAAAAGCGATTGGAATAATGTGGGGTCGGCACCTCGCCAACTATATATGGATTGTTTTTCATCACCAACAATAATCAATGGAATATCAAAATTTTCTAATATATACAAGAAAAGATTATGCATACTAACATCACAATCTTGATACTCATCAATAAAAATTTTATAATATTTCGACTTCAAAAATAGTTGGCAAGCTTCTGAACTCTTTATAATTGACAATGCTAATTCAAATATAAAGGATTTTTTATTATCATAATAATTTCCTACTTGACCCAATTCAGAAAGTTTGTTTATTCCATCCTTAATTGTATGAAACTTTAAAGTAGTACCATATGAAACTTCTCCTTCATACTTTAAGTCATATAAGTCTTTAAAAAAAGGATTGATAATTTCATGAAGCACAAAGTTATGAATAGTACCTATAAAATTTCCATCATTATTTTTTTTTAATCGACTATTAAGTTCATCAGCAGCCTTATTTGTAAAGGTCAATGCAGCTAATTTTTTAAAGCTTCGATTTAACTGGATCTCATATTCAATTTTTTGTGTAATAACAAATGTTTTTCCTGTACCAGCACTCGCAGATACTATTAACGTATTTTTATCTATTATTATTTCTTTTTGTTCTTCTGTCCATTTATGATTATTCATTTAACAGGGCCTTTAAACATGAAAAATATGATGACTTTAATATTTTCTTACAATCTTCCTCTTCTAATCTATGAATAAAATCAACCATATAAGTTTGTTTCTTCTCTTGTAAATATTTAACTGGATTTTTATGACCAACTAATTCTTTAAAATGTTTAAGTTTTAAAGTAGCTTGTAAATCATGTTCTAAATCAACCTCAGATATAAATATATTTAAATTATTCATTTCCTTTATTTTATCTATATTATCTCTATATAATTTTTTTCGTTGGTTAATACTTTTACTCGATAGTGTTTCTTCAGGTAAAAGCGTCTTTTTCAATAATTTATTACATCTCTTAAAACCGGCTGGCATATACTGACTCTTCTTATTTTTTATTGCATTAATATCATTATCTGTTTTAATAATACATATTATTCCCAGTGGCTGTAGAACATCTATAAATTTATTAAAATAGATTCCTCGAATTGAAAGAATATATAGTCCTAAGGCTTCATAATTTGGCTTAACACTTAATAAAACTTTATTAAAAAGTAATTCTTCTGAGGGCCCTTCAACCAATAATACTCTATTAGCAAATATAGCCTCAGCTAAATAGCTATTTAAAAGCTTTCTCGACTTTTCAAATTCAGTAGGAACTTTATAAATAAAACTTTTGCTACTGATATTACCTAAGTTATAAATTCTAACCAAGTTCACATTATTCATTTCATAAAGAATAAAAGGGCTATGAGTTGTAACAAAAAGATATTCATATGTATTATCATTAAAAATTACACTCGATAATGATAGTTGCATTCCTTTATGTAGGTGATTCTCTGGCTCTTCTAAAAGGAATAAATTTATTTTTTTCCCTTCATCTTTTTTCATCAACAATTTATATAATGCATACGCAAGAAGCTTACGTCGTCCCTCTCCAGCAGTTGGATATACCCCATTACTATCAGCCCCTTCTATATATGGAGTAAGATTTGAATAGTATCCATTAACTGAAACTTCAGATTTTAAAGAAATCTTATGTTCCTTTCCTTGATATGAATTAAATAGGGGCGTTAACTCTTCTTCAATACTTTTTATATTAGAAAGCGATGAAATATGCTCATTTAGTGATTTAATATCTCCATCAATTAATTTTTGAATATCAGCATCCGCCTCAGAAGCATCCGGTAATATGTAGCGTAAGCTACGACTAAACAATTCTTGTAAATTAACATACGCATCTATATATATAACATTAAAAATTTTATCTAAATCAGTAAATGACCCTATCTGCTTTACACTCTCATAATTCATTTCATTTCCCGCCCACATTAATTGTGGCTCTCCATATTGGAGTTGGTAATTATAACTAGCCTTTAGTTTTATATATAGTGACCCATCACCACTACGCAATGCCCCTTTTACTATAGATCTAATTAGTTTAGATGCATCATTTTCTATATCTGATAAATCAACTTCAACAACAATTTCAATATCATTTTCAGTATTTTTTTGATAAAAATCGCTATCTATAAAGCCATTTTTTCTAATATTACGATCAAATAAAAATCTTAACGCATATAAGAAATTTGTTTTCCCAACATCATTAAGTCCAAAAATAATATTTTTGTTTGATAACTTAATATCAATATCTTCAAAATTCCTAAAATTCTTAATTCTAATCGAAGAAAATCTCATTTAACCCTCCATTAAATTAATTACTATCATGAGTTTTGAATAGATAAATTTCATATACAAATACTTCATATATTTAAAGGTATTAAATATCTTTTTATTTAAAATGTTATAATAGTATTATTCAACATCCTTCATGAAATTTCCTTCATTTTTTAAAATTAGGATTACAAAATGATTATCTATTCATCCACAAAACAAGCTTTCATCCAAGATTTCGAGCAAGGTATCTTGGTCAAAAAATTACATCAAACATTAACAGAGAAATATCGTCGTGTAGGCGAATCTGAAATTCATTCATGGCAGACCTCATTATCCTATATGGCTAATGTCATGCGTGATATCGCTATACCGGACTTGGCCGGTGTTGCCATTGAATATATCGTTCCGAACACCCAAAAGCGTGTCGATTTTATAATTACCGGCCTTGACCAACATAATAAAGAACATGTTATTATCGTCGAATTAAAACAATGGGGCGAAGCTTTCAAAGTGGAAGATAAGGATAATATTGTATCTACCTATCTCGGTGGCGGATTTCGTGAGGTCACGCACCCATCCTACCAAGCCTGGTCCTACTGTAGCCTTATTGAAAACTTCAATGAAGATGTACAGACGAGACCTATCGAATTACATCCATGTGCGTTTTTACATAACTTTGATGAAAGCATCTCAACCGAGCTACGAGATCCAATCTATAGTGCTATTTTAGACGTATCCCCTATGTTTACATTAGGTCAGATGAATAACTTACGGAGCTTCATTAAAGCATATATTCCAAAACCTGACACAACAAATATCATGGAGTCTATCGAGCATGGTAAGCTCAGACCATCTAAAGCTCTTCAGGATTCGATTCTAAGTATGTTGAAGGGCAATAAAGAGTTTGTTCTTATTGATGACCAAAAGGTTGAGTTCGAACGTATAAAAAAAGCTGCCCTAGATGCTATTAAGAACAATCAAAAAACGGTATATATTGTTCGTGGTGGTCCCGGCACTGGTAAAAGTGTTGTAGCAATAAACTTATTAGCTGAATGTATCCATAATGGCTATATGGCACAATATATTACTTCAAACGCTGCGCCGCGTAATGTATATAGCACCATGTTACAAAAAGGATTTAAGAAAACAGAGATTAAAGCATTATTCCAAAGTAGTGGTACTTTCCATACACGCTCTAAAAATGCACTTCAAATTGCAATTGTCGATGAAGCACATAGACTACGTGAAAAATCTGGAATGTACCAAAATGAAGGTGAAGACCAAATCAAAGAAATCATTAATGCCTCCCTCTTTAGTGTTTTCTTTATTGATCGAAATCAACGTGTTACCTTTAAAGATGCAGGTACTATTGATAAAATATTAAAGTTTAGTACTGAGCAAAGGGCTCTTGTTTATGAAGGTGCACTAGAATCTCAGTTCCGTTGCAATGGCTCTGACGGCTATTTAGCTTGGTTAGACAACGTTCTTCAAATTGCTGAAACAGCAAACTATGATGGTTTTGAAGGAGATTATGACTTCAGAATTTTTGATGATCCTAATACAATGTATTCTGCTATAAAAGCAAAAAATAAGATAAACAATAAATCTCGAGTTTTAGCAGGCTATTGTTGGGATTGGCCAAAGGAAGGTCGAACAACTTCTCTTGTAAAAGATATTCAAATACCGGAACATAATTTTGGAATCAGCTGGAACTTGGGAAATTCTACTACATATTCAATAGATCCAGATTCCATTAATGAAGCGGGCTGTATTCATACCACTCAAGGCCTTGAATTTGAATACGTAGGTGTTATTATCGGTGATGATTTACGTTATGAAAATGGCAAACTCATCGTAGATATTAATAAACGTGCTAAAACAGATCAGTCTATCAAAGGTATCAAAAAACTTTTAAAAGAAAACCCTGAGGAAGGACATCGTATTGCAAATGAAATTGTAAAAAATACATACCGTACATTAATGACACGTGGTCAAAAAGGTTGCTACATCTACTGTACAGATAAAAAATTAGCCAATTACTTCAAATTAGCCTATAATCATCAGTTAAGCTATACTTACAGCGAACCTCAAGTTGTTCTAGCAGAACAACCACTAGCGGCTGATAAAATAAATTCCAATATAACAAAATAGGGTTTTAATAACTTGATATAGTAAAATGAGCCTGTAGCACTATAATAGTATAGTGCTACAGGCTCATTTTTAATTATTATTCAACTCATAAATAGCGTCTACTTGGTATTCTTAATATCATAAGTAACCATTTCTTTTGGCATCTTAGCCCCCAGTCCAATTTGGAATGTATGATAATAGTCCTTATTGTTATTAGTATCCACATATTGCACAATATCACGAAAATCTTTTTCCAATAGATTACTATTATTAGACATAATAAAGTGCATATATACATATTGTTTATCGTGAGATATTAACATATACAAAGTTGTTTTAGGGCGCTTAATTTGCAAATATACCGATGGCATAGCATCATTCCATACAGTAGCAAATTGAATTGGTTGTCGCATCGAATATTTATCAGACATAATGATACTTCGTACAACTTTTGGGAATATATTTTCTAAATGCTGCATATCAGTATCAGCTATCGGCATCACAATAATTCCTTCTTTATATTTATCACTATCATGTATATACATATACGAATTGCTTCTATCTACCCGTACCATCTTGCTTGTTTTTAATGTTAAGAAAGTAAAATCATTGACTTTTAATGACTTACTTTTAGAAAGGATATCTTTAGCAGGCTCAATAGATGGTAGTACATAATTTGCCAAAGGTGACATTATAATTTCTTTAGTCTTATCTACACCTTGTTCCTTCAATGAATTCAACTGTTTTTTAGGTGTCAAATTGTAACCTATATGATAGGAAATTGTAGGTGTATCCTTCATTGTAAAATTAATACTTCCTACCATCGGGCTCCCCTTAGCATATACTACATCCCATGTAGCTTTTTCTATAGTAGGATACGTAAATTTACCGGCATATAATGAAGGATTAGGTGCTTTATATACTCCAGCTGTCTTCTCTGCAATAGCTTTCATATCATCAATAGTCAACTTGTTATATGGAATCTTACTATCTTCCCAATTATTTCCAGCTGGTTGGTGTCGTAATTCATAGGCCATAATCCCATTAGGACTCATGATCATTGCCTGTTTGAAAGCAGAGGTGCCATCTGAAATTTTTTCAGTATTGCCATACCTACTTGGATATGGCATAGTAAATTTTATATTTGCTCCATCCTCTTTTAAAATAAATACTGTTGAGGAAAAATCTAACGAATGGTTTAACTCACGATTTGAATAAATTACCTCATCTAAATCTATATCACCATTACCTACCACAGCTTTGGGCATATAATGTTTTATCTCTGCTTCAACTTCGCGTTCCATCTGTTGCGCATCTACATCAATCTTACGATAGTTCTGATATGCATCCTTTGGAATTGCAGAATCTCCACCTGGTATATTAATATCAATCGCATGACTTCCCAACGTAATACAACTTAAACATAGTGCAGCCATCAACACACGTTTCATAATAGACTCTCATCCTTTCACATAATGATTCTTAAATATTATATATGTATAGAATATCATATTTTATTTGACCTATAGTAGTACAATATAATTATAGAATTAAGGAGATGATACATATGAGATTTACAAAACGTATACTCGTCATGACCTTTTTAGCCGTGACTGCTGCTGTATCTACAGGATTTGCATATGATTATGTATGCAATGGCTCTCAAACAAATTGTAATACTAATGCTCAGTACAACTGTAATAACAATAGCTATACAACTTGTAACAATAATAGCCAAAGTTATTGTGGCCCAAACTCTAATACAAGAGGATGCGGCGGATATAGAAAATAATATAACGGATACGACAGACAAAGGCCTATAGTACTGAATGTGTACTATAGGCCTTAATACTTAAAATATATTTCTTATACTATTACTCCATAAAGTGTGTATGCTTAACGCGCCAATGTGTCATTTTATTAAACAACCAAAGGCTATAAATACCGAAAGTAATAAAGGTGAAGAACCACCATTTAATATAACTGCCAAATAGTTGTGCCCCGGTTCCATCAAAGTAAAGTCGTTTACCATTGATAATCGTATTACGGCAAATCCAGCTTCGGAACATAACCTCCGCCCAAGGGAATGCAATGCCGAAGGTACATACCGTAATCAGAAAAGCTGCCAGAGTGTACCCGATATATCCGAATACAGAGCCTTCAAATCGAGATTCCATTTGTCCTGTCATAAAGTTCACTCCTCATAAAATAAATTTACATAATAGATATATTATACATTATTAAGCAGATTAATTCATCTTATGAGTACTGCTTTCACCATACAAAAAAGGACCCTCATCAGAGAGTCCTTACTATGTATTGTTATGCTATTAAGCGTTTTTAGCTACATCAACAAGTTTAGCGAATGCTGTTGCATCGTTAACTGCAAGGTCAGCCAACATTTTACGGTTCACTTCAACGCCTGCTTTAGTCAAACCGGCTATGAAACGGCTGTAAGTTGTGCCGTTGATGCGAGCCGCTGCGTTGATACGAGCGATCCACAATTGACGGAATTCGCGTTTTTTCGCACGACGGTCACGACGAGCGTAGTACAACGCTTTCATTACTGTTTCGTTAGCTTTTTTGAACAAACGGGAACGTGTACCGCGGTAACCTTTAGCTAATTTTAAAATCTTTTTATGACGTGCATGAGCTGTAACGCCCTTTTTCACTCTTGCCATTGTATATTCCTCCTAAATTACGATAGTATCGATTAACTGTTAACGATTAAGCGTATGGTAAACATTTAACTACGCGTTTGTAATCAGCTTTTGCAACCAATGTAGCTTTGCGTAAATTGCGTTTACGAGCTGGAGATTTCTTTTCAAGAATGTGGCTTTTGAAAGCTTTTGCACGCTTGAATTCACCAGTACCTGTTACTGCGAAACGTTTAGCCGCTGCGCGACGAGTTTTAATCTTTGGCATAATAATCCTCCCAATACATTACTTACTTACTAAAATCATGGTCATGTTACGACCTTCTAACTTAGCTGCTTTTTCAATAGACGCCGTTTCTTTGAGTTCATCAGCAAAACGCGTCAATACCGCCATGCCGAGTTCAGGGTGTGAAAGCTCACGACCGCGGAACATGATGGTTACTTTTACCTTATTGCCTTCCGCCAAGAATTTGGATGCATTTTTCATTTTAACGTAAAAGTCATGGTCTTCAATATGTGGACGTAATTTGACTTCTTTCAAAGTTACGATTTTTTGTTTTTTCTTCGCTTCTTTCTCGCGTTTTTGCTGTTCATAACGATATTTACCGTAGTTCATAATACGAGCTACCGGCGGTTTAGCGTTAGGTGCAATTTCAACAAGATCAAGATGCTGTTCTTCGGCTAATGCCAACGCCTCACGGCCGGACATAATACCGATTTGTTCATTTTCAGGACCTACGACACGAAGTTCGCGGGCACGAATCTCTTCATTAATACGTGGTGTATCCTTGCTAATAGCGTTCACCTCCAAGAGAAATAAAAAAACGGATGGCAAACACCATCCGAATAGAGTTCTCTATATATAACCTCATACTTCTCGATATCAGGTGAGTGGCGGATGGCCTCTGCTTCATAAATTACTTAACTATAATAACAAATACCATGATGAAAGTCAAGAACTATATGCCTGCTATTTGCTATGGTTTTTATGATACAATAAAGTACAACCATTTGTCTACCTAAAGAACCATTTGTCTACCTGAAGAAAGAGGTTTTATCATGAGTACAACTGCTCCTCTCAATTCATCTCCCGCTAAAGCGCGTACTACGATCCAGAACATGGGACTGCTACTCGCTTTTATCGTGCTGGGCGGTATTTTATTATTACCGACACCGGAAACCTTATCCACCGGCGGACATCGCATGATCGGCGTTCTCGCCTTTGCCATTATTTTATGGATGACATCCGCCGTATCGTATCCGGTAAGTGCCACCATGATTACGGCCCTTACTGCATTATTATTAGGATTCGCTCCTAATCCCGAAACACCTGCCAAGGCTTTAGGTACGACCAATGCCTTAAAGCTCATCATTTCCGGTTACTCATCACCGGCGATGATACTCGTAGGCGCCGCCATGTTTATTTCCGTAGCCATGCGTAAAACAGGTCTTGATCGTCGTATCGCCATGCTCGTTCTCTCCAGTGTCGGCACCAAAGTGAGCCGTATTTATCTGGGCGTTATCATTACAGGGCTCATTCTCGCCTTCTTCGTACCGAGTGCAACGGCTCGTATCGCCTGCTTGGCTCCGATTATCATCGGCATTGTTGAAAATTTAGGTATTGAACGTAAAAGCCGCGTCGCGGCTCTTCTCATGGTAGGCGCCGTACAGGCGGATACATTCTGGAACATCATGATTCAAACGGCAGCGGCTCAAAACCTCGTCGCGGTAGGCTTCATGCAAACTCAGATGAATACCACCGTCAGCTGGATTGACTGGCTCACAGCCGCTGCACCGTTTTCCATCATAATGGTTATCATCACTTATTTTGTAACACAGGCATTAATTAAACCGGAGTTTAAAGAACTCGTCGGCGGCGATGTACAGCTTGCCAAAATGCGACAGGAAATCGGTCCCATGTCCTTGGATGAAAAGAAACTATTATGTATTTCCCTTGGACTCCTTGCATTATGGGCAACAGGCGGTAAGTTACATACCATCGATACGACGACTACAACCATCATCGCGATTGCTCTATTCTTCTTTCCGGGAATCGGGATCATGGATTGGAAATTCGCACAACAGCATATAGACTGGGGCTCCATCGTTATGTTCGGCGCCGGCATCGGCCTAGGCTCCGTATTGCTAAAAACAAAAGCGGCAACCTGGCTTGCTCAAGTATTCGTAAATGCTTTTTCCCTCGAAACGGCCAGCGTATTTTTGCTTATCGCCATCATGGCGGCATTTCTCATCGTTATCCATTTAGGATTTGCCTCGGCAACAGCCCTCTCATCCGCGATGATTCCTATTGTTATCTCTATCGTTATGGGTCACAGCGCGGACGGCCTCAATCCGCTAGGCGTGACCATGCTCATGCAATACGCTATCTGCTTCGGTCTAGTATTACCTGTAAACTCACCTCAAGGTATGGTGGCCTACGGTACGGACACATTCGATGTAAAAACATTTATGTCTACCGGTATTCCGTTGACCATCATCGGCTATGTGATGATACTCATATTTGCATTAACATACTGGCACTGGATCGGGATTGCATAAATCTCTATATATCCTAAATATTTTAAATAAAACATACTATAAAAGGCTCTGTCTTATGATATATCCCCCCGTGGGTACATATCACTTACGACAGAGCCTTTTATATACATTCCAATATAAAACTATTATATTCTTTTCAATGTAAAACTTTCAAAGAACTATTTATTCCAGTTCCTTACCTTTTAGTTCAGGAATTAAGAATATTGTTGCTAAAATATCGATTACATAGATAATCGCAAGGAAAGCGATTGCCACTTGGTAAGAGTACAATGAAATAATCATACCCACTACCATCGGGCTAAAGCCGCCGACCGCACGGCCGATGTTAAACAATACATTTTGAGCCGTCGCACGGGCACTCGTCGGGTAGGCTTCAGCCATCAAGGCACCGTAACCGCCCATCATACCATTTACAGAGGCACCTAAAATGGCACCGGCAAATAACATAGCGGTTGGATCAGATAACTGAGAGTAAACTAAAATGGAAACAACCGCACAGGCCTGGAATAAAACAAATGTCGGTTTACGACCAAGCTTGTCGGCTAGTCGTCCGAATAACCAAATGCCGACCATCATACCGCATACGGTAACAGCGGTCCACAGACCGGACTTTGTAAGGGAAAAACCTAATTGCTTACTCAGGAAGTTCGGCAACCAGATCATGATACCGTAATAACCGAAATTCTGTACAGATGTAAGAACGGCTACACCGATAGACGTTTTTGCGGTTTTAACATCTTTAACGAGAAGTTTGAACGATTGCTTATGAGAATGCTCATTAGTTTCCTTGCTCTGCACAAAGATGTCCGGCTCATGTAGTTTAGAACGGAAAATCCATGCCACAAATGCAGGGATGATCCCCACCATAAACATACCGCGCCATCCGATAACAGGAATTAGGACAGGTGTTAAGAGAGCCGCTGCCAATACACCTAATTGCCAACCGATGGCCACATAGCTGGTCGCCTTAGCGCGATGCTTAGCCGGCCACGCCTCGGCGGCCAAAGCCATACCGATACCGAACTCACCGCCTAGACCAATGCCGGCGATAGTACGGTATATAAGAAGATCCCAATACCCTTGTGCAAAAGCACAAAGGCCGGTAAAAACAGCAAAGAGCACAATTGTCCATGTCAACACGCGAACACGACCGAACTTATCCGATAAGGTACCGAATACAAACCCGCCGACTACGGCCCCTATCAAGGTCCACGTTACGAGAGAACCCGCCTGCCCCGTAGACAATCCTAGATCACCCGAAATCAGGCTCAACATAAAGCCTAAAATCAGGAGGTCGAAACCATCCATAGCATAACCGATAGAGGAACCGATAACGGCTTTCCAGCCATATGAATTTACATCTTTCATTTGAATTTCCTTTCGCTACTCACAGGTAACAATTAAAGAGAACATAAGAAACTCCCCCTCTATATAATCTCATCACCATTAAATTATACAACCTAATCGTAATTGTACAAAATATGAGGGGAAGTTTAAAACATTGGAAATACTAAAATAGTAAATAATTAATTACGTTCTTTAATTTCAATTTTAACAGCATTGAAGAATTCATCGAATGGAACGGAGCCCAATTCATCGCCGCCGTGTTTACGCACGTTAACTGTGCCTTCTTCCACTTCCTTATCTCCTACAACGAGCATGTACGGTACCTTCGCCATTTGTGCCTGACGGATTTTATAGCCGATTTTTTCGCTGCGGTCATCCACTTCTACACGTACATAGTCGTGATGCATTTGTTTAGCCAATTGCTTAGCGTATTCAACATGTTTTTCGGAGATAGGCAAGATTTTAACTTGTACAGGGGCCATCCATGTAGGGAATGCACCTGCATAGTGCTCAGTCAAGATACCGATGAAACGTTCCATGGAGCCGAAGCACGCACGGTGAATCA
This sequence comes from Veillonella sp. AS16, assembly GCF_000517785.1. NCBI lineage: Bacteria > Bacillati > Bacillota > Negativicutes > Veillonellales > Veillonellaceae > Veillonella > Veillonella sp. AS16. Next base: position 577,921 of record NZ_AZYX01000007.1, read on the forward strand.
TGATAGGTTGATGTTTTTGACCGTCTTCACCGATATATTCCATCTGGAATCGTTCAGGAAGGTTCATATCCAATTGGATAGTACCGCATTGCCATGTACGACCTAAGGAATCTTCGATATGGTAGTCGAGCTTAGGTCCGTAGAAAGCGCCGTCACCAGGATTGATTACGTAATCAATACCCTTAGCTTCGATAGCATTGCGTAATGCATCCGTCGCCTGTTCCCAAATAGCATCGTCGCCCATCGCATTATCCGGTTTTGTGGATAATTCCACATGGTATTTCAAACCGAATTGGCTATAAATGCGATCGAACAATTCGATAACTTTCATCAACTCAGATTGCATTTGATCTGGCAACATGAATACGTGAGCATCGTCCTGTGTGAAAGCACGAACGCGGAATAAACCGTGTAACGCGCCGGATAATTCGTGACGGTGTACTAAACCGAGTTCCGCATAGCGCAACGGCAAATCGCGATAGGAATGCATTTCGTTCTGGTAAACCAAGATACCGCCCGGACAGTTCATCGGTTTAATTGCATATTCTTCATCATCAATGATTGTAGTATACATATTTTCACGGTAATGATCCCAGTGACCGGATGTTTCCCATAAATGTTTATTCAGGATAATCGGCGTACGAATTTCTTCATAGTCAAAATCATGATGAACTTCGCGCCAGAAATTTTCCAATTCGTTGCGAAGAGCCATGCCTTTCGGTAAGAAGAATGGGAAACCAGGACCTTCTTCTTTGATAACGAACAAGCCGAGTTCTTTACCGAGTTTACGGTGGTCACGTTTAGCCGCTTCTTCAAGCATGTGAAGGTATGCATCTAGTTCTTCTTTTTTCTCGAATGCTGTACCATAAATACGTTGCAACATTTTATTCTTTTCATCGCCGCGCCAGTAAGCGCCTGCAATGCTTTGTAATTTGAAAGCTTTCACTTTACCAGTGGATGCCACGTGAGGTCCTGCACAAAGGTCGATGAAATCGCCTTGAGAGTAACAGGAGATCACAGCATCTTCAGGAAGGTCTTGAATCAATTCCACCTTGTAGTCTTCGTTTTTAGATTTGAAGAACTCGATAGCTTCTTGACGAGGCATAACAGTTTTAGTAATCGGTAAGTTTTCTTTTACGATGCGGCTCATTTCCTTTTCGATTTTACCTAAATCTTCAGGAGTCAAAGTATGTTCCATATCGATATCATAGTAGAAACCTTTATCGATAGCGGGTCCAATAGCCAATTTAGCTTCAGGCCATAAACGTTTAACAGCTTGAGCCAAGATATGAGAAGCTGTGTGGCGCAAAGTATGTTTACCTCCGTCATCTTCAAATGTCAGGAATGATACTTCAGAACCGTCGACAAGTTCCTCGCGAAGGTCAGTCAATTCACCGTTTACATTTGCAGCGAGAACTTTTTTCGCCAAGCTGTTAGAGAGTTGTTTTACTGCTTCCCCGAGAGTAGTGCCTGCAGGATATGCCTTTGCGCTACCATCAGGTAAAATGATTTTTACATCTGCCATTTCTATTTCCTCCAATTTATAAACTAGGATAGATTCTGTCACTACTTTCACCCATTATGCCCACATACCACACAATACATATGCATCGAGTAAATGTTTTGGTAAACCGGGTAATAAAAAAAGACCTTCTATCCCTACCAACAAGGGACGAAGATCATTCGCGGTTCCACCCTAGTTAACTACCTATACCGAACGATATAGTTAATTCACTTCATTAAGCCCGATAACGGTGGCGGCCGTATTTGCCTACTCAGGTTCGACAAATCAGTTTAAAGGGGGTAATTCCGATATATGTGTAAGGCATTTCCAGCATCCGCCTCTCTCTGACACACAGGGATATGAGAATCATGTCCTTTGCATAACTTTTACTAGATTATAGTATCATAGAGGACTAAAAAATTCAATACAGTTTAACTGTAAATTTCATAAAAACTATAAGCCGTAATTTTTATAAAAGACAAAAAATGTAAAGCTTCTCTTCATTTATATGGAGATATTTATAAAACGTATAGGCCCGAGATTAACCTCGAGCCTATGTTAGTGTTTATAGTATTATTTATCGTTTGAAATTCGTAGACAACATCGCGCCGATTACCTTTTCCAGTTTACTGCTGGAAAGATCCGGACCTTTATAAAGGGTCAACAGAATATCGTTGGAATTATCCTGCTTGGACACCATCATAACGCCGCTACCTCGTGCACCGTTATCATCGTAATCCTTCGCAACGATAACGAGGTTCAGATAATGGTCCTTCATGTATGTGTATACCTTGCTGGTACGTGCGGAGGAACCGATCATTTTTGCGATATTCATGCCGCGATTGAACACGATTGCATTTGCATTATGCGGATTCGCCGCCAATTGTTGACGCTCCTCATCATTTAGAGGCATGAGATTCACCATGAGGGAATCCCCCTGCTTACCGCGGAACATGGCCGGCATCGTTTCGCGCACATCATCAGGAATACCCGTATCGGCAGTGAGTTTCAACTCCTTAGGTACGTTCATATACAGAACGCCTTTGCTGTTACGACCCACTTCAGTTTTACTGATATCCACGGCGCTCAGCATAATGGAATCCTTGATGGTGAACACTTGGTTCGCCAACGGCTTTTCAGGCACACCGCGACTCGCTAATTGCACTTCGCCCTCTTTGGTTTTCTTCAGGGTTTCCACATTCCATTTCGCACCTTTTTTATCCCCGTCACTCGGTTCGGTGAAAGCATTCGCACCGTCCTTCGTACCCACATAAACATAGGTCTGAGCAGGGATAATCGTATCCGGTGCACCGGCTTTATTGAAAGCCGCACCATACAATACATTCGGAATCACGTTGGATCCGACCTTTAAATTATTGTTTTCCTGGCTTTCCACATCAAAATTGATATTCCCTGTAAACGTAAGATCAGGTCCATGGTTAATCACAACCACTTCTCCCGCTTGAGGGATAACAACGGGGCCTACAGGACCCGCCATAGCGACGCCTGCCATAGACACACCGAGACAAGCTGTTAATAAAGCACGTTTCAAGATAGACTGTTTCATAGATTTACTCTCATTTCTCTATTATTTCACTATAGCCTGATAAGCTATACACCAAAATTCGGCATCATTACAAATACACTGAGCAATGACACCATGTTACCCTTCTATTGTTACATATTCGGGCAGACTTTGCAAAATATCAATAGCCAGAGACCTGGTCGATGGCGTGCAGCGCACCATACATAGGCCCTCATTATCAACAGAGGTCATCACGCCGACGTACTCATAGCCTTCGATGATACGATTGACGAAATTCGTATGCTTCGGATCGATATGAAAGTACACATATGCTTCTTCACCGGAGTCAGACTCATCAGGAGCCTCTTCAAAAGCCCCTATGGAGCGGCTCGGCACCAACGGATCATCGGACAGAACCGCTTGATTCCGATTCGATAGCTCCGAAATTTCCGAATGATTCGTCTCTAATCGAATACCGCTCATATCAGTCTTCCTTCTGCTTACACTCGCGGCGCATCATGGAATACGGCTCAAGAGGCGTATCCATGTAAAGGCGGACTCTCATTTGCGCATGCGGTGCCACATCGATAGGATTGCCGTCCTCGTCCGTCATCTTCTCGATAACGGCTTCGACTAAATCACCTTTCGGCTGACAGAATTCAACCTTATCACCGACCTTGAAATTATTGCGTTGTTCAAGATCCACATATTTTTCTTCTTCGTTATAGCCCAGAACTAAACCGATGAAGTCGTGACTCTGCGTATTCGTGGATTTGCCGTAGTTTTGTGCGCTTTCATCAGGGCGACCTTCGGCAAAGCCGTCAGTATACGGACGATGAGAGATTTTTTCCAATTCCTCGATCCATTCAGGACGTACATACCAGTCCTTGCCTTCTTTCAAATATGTATCGATAGCCGTACGGTACACCTTGGCCACCGTCGCAACGTAGTGAACGGATTTCATACGGCCTTCGATTTTAAGGCTGTCTATGCCGGCCTCATAAAGGTCAGGAATGCGATGAATCAGACACAAGTCCTTGGAGTTAAAAATATAGGTACCATGTTCATCCTCTTCGATGGGATAATATTCGCCGGGACGATTGGACTCCACAAGAGAGTATTTCCAGCGGCAGGATTGAGAACATTGACCGCGATTCGCATCGCGATTTCCCGTCATATAGTTCGATAGAAGGCAACGGCCCGAGTAAGAGATACACATGGAGCCATGAACGAAGGACTCGATTTCGATATCTACATGGTCCTTCATTTCTTTAAGATCCGCCAGCGATACTTCGCGAGCCGCCACGACACGGGCGGCACCCAATTCTTTCCACATCTGCACGGTATGCCAGTTTGTAGTGGACGCTTGCGTACTCACATGTAACTCAAGCCCCGGAGCCACGCGTTTTGCAAGGCTGAAAATCCCCATATCCGCCACAATGATAGCATCGACACCGATGCTTTCAAGAAATTTCAAATAATCCTCCAGGCCTTCAAAATCCTCATTATGAGGAATGATATTACAGGTGACGTGGATCTTCTTGCCATGAGAATGAACAAATTCCACCGCTTCCTTCAGTTCCTCATCGGAGAAGTTCGAATTTCCCGCGCGAAGTCCGAAGCGCTTTCCCGCGCAATAGACGGCATCCGCACCATAGCGAATCGCCATCTTCAATTTATCCATATTGCCCGCCGGGCAAAGTAATTCCATAAAATGTTCTGCCATTATTTGTTGTGTCCTTTCCACACACTCACACTCATACCGTCCCCCATAGGGTAAATCGTGGTATTAAATAATTCTTTATTTTCTACAAAGTTCAAATATTCCTGTAATCGTTTAACGATTGTCTTAAAGCGCTTCGGCGCTTCTTTTTCGCCGCGCACGTAACCTCTGAAAAGGACATTATCCGCGAGGATAACGCCGCCTTCTTTCACATGCGGCAAAATCAGTTCCAATTGTTTTAAATACTGACCTTTCGGTCCATCCAGAAAGACGAGATCATATTCACCGACAAGGTTCGTTAACACCTGAGACGCATCACCTTGAATTAAGGTAATCGCATCCGCATAGGCGGATTGATCAATATAATATTTCGCCATTTTATGACGCACCTCATCCAGTTCTATGGATGTAATATGGCCTCCCTCATCGAGCAAAGGAGCCATCAGCAGTGCGGAATATCCAATGGCGGTGCCCACCTCCAACACGGAGGTGGGCCGATATAATCCTATTAATTCTTCAAACAGATGTACCTCCGATTCTCGCAAAATCGGTACATCATTAAGCATCGCATAAATACGCTGTTCATTTAAAATATCATTTAATGTCATGAAAGTAGATAGATTCTCCTACATTATCGATAATTGTATTGATTGGAACTTGTCCCGCCGGACGGATTCACGGGTTGCGGTCGCTGTACCTGAATAGGCGGCACATTCGACTGCGATGAATTCGGAATCACGTTCTGCATCGATTCCGGTGGCGTTGTAACAGGAATCGTCGTCGGTACATAGTTACTGCCGGAGTCGGCATTCGGTGTTGCCGCCGGTGCACTCTGTGCAGCTTCCGGTGCCGTCGTGACAGGAATCGTTGTCGGCGTATACTTAGTAGTCGGTTCTACATCAACATATTGAGAATCCGCTTCCACCGCTTCCGCCGAACTGTAATTATAATTAGGCTCAGTAGTAGCCGCAGCCACGTCATAGTTAGGCCCTGCCGCCTGCGCCGCGGATTCATTACCGGACGGCGTGGAATCACTGCCGTAGATCTTATGAACCGCCGCTAAATGTTCCTCATAGGTTTTAGAGAAGTGATTATGGCCTTCTTTATCCGCCACGAAGTACAAATAATCCGTATTTTCGGAATGAAGTACCGCATCAAGGGATTTTTTACCGGGATTTGCAATCGGTCCCGGCGGTAAGCCTTTGCTCACATATGTATTATAAGGGCTCTGTAATTGAGTATCCCCTAATGTTACATGTTCCTTCGCATAACCGAGTACATAGGAAATCGTCGCATCGGACTGCAATGGAATACCATGGGCCAACCGTTTTTTAAATACACCTGCAATAGTCGGACGATCCGCATCAAACAGAGATTCACGTTCAACAATAGACGCCAATGTCACAAAGTCGTGAATACTCATATGTTGAGCCTGGATCTGCTTTTTTACGGCCGGAGTCAGATAGCGATTCATTTCATCCGCCATCATTTGAATCACGTCACGCGGCGTCGCATCTACAGGGATCTCATATGTGCTTGGAAATAAAAACCCCTCTACCGGATATGTTTCAGGCTTTGTCCCCTTCATATACGGATAAGGTACAAAGGTCTTCGCTTCCTCTAAAAAGTCCTTCGACTTCATGATCTTATTCTTCTCGAGCTCAATCGCGATATCGCCTACCGTGTAACCTTCCGGAATAGTCAGACAAATTGATTTTACATGACCCTCCTGCAACAGGGAAATGAGTTCTTTCACAGACACCTTATTCGGAATCTGATAATGCCCCGTTTGAAGCTTATCACCGGTACCGCTCAACAACAGCCACAGCTTAAAGCCCTGAGTGGAGCGGATGAGGCCTTTTTCATAAAGCATGTCCGCAATTTCAGATCCTGTTTGATTCTTATCGATGACCACCACTTGAGATCCATCATCCTGGGCAAATGTATTCGGCATATAGTACAATGCACTGAGGCCGCCTACGATAACCAAGATTCCTACGATAATAATAATACAAATATATTTTAAGGGTTTTCTCACGATATTGAGTTCCTTTCTATCAAATAAGCGTCAATTGTCACTCTATTATACCATAAACTCTATATTTCCCCTATGAAGTTCAGGACATAAAAATAGCGCATCACCCAATGGCAATACGCTACATTTACAATGGATTACTCGTCGTCATCCATATCCTCATACAATTTTACCAGAGCTTCGAAATGTTCATCATCTTCATCCAAAGGCACATATTCCTCTACGCCTTCTTCATTTGTTTCGATACGGGCCAAGATCATATATGTATCATCTTGACCTTCATGGTCAGCCTCTTCCTCCTGCACATGTACAAGAACGGCGTATTCTTGGCCTTCATGATTCAAAACAACGTCTTCCGTGAAGTACTGTTTCTTACCGTTTTCGTCTTCGAATTCCAAGTAATACACTTCGCCTTCAAAATTTTGGTCAACCATTGGAAACCCTCCTTTTAAATACTTATTTATTAAACTGCAAGCGATCTAAATATCCTTGCAAAATTACAACCGCTGCCATCTTGTCGATCACAGATTTGCGTTTTTTACGACTTACATCAGCTGCGATGAGTTGGCGCTCCGCCATGACGGTGGATAACCTCTCATCCCAATAAGTAACAGGTAAATCGATGACTTCTTTCATCTTGGCGACGAATTCCTCCGTCTTTACAGCCCTATCCCCTTTGGTGCCGTTCATATTTTTCGGCATTCCCACGACCAGCTCATGCACCTCGTATTCGGTGATGAGTTCCTGCAGTCTGTGAAAGTCCTTTTCAAGGGATGTTCTGCGAATGGTTTCTATGCCTTGCGCCGTCATGAGCAATGCATCACTGCAGGCGATGCCGATAGTTCGGCTGCCTACGTCCAATGACATAATCCTCATTACAGTTTCTTAGCCTTTGCGTATTCTTTTAATAATTCTTCAATCAAATCATCCCGCTCTAAACGGCGAATGTCGGATCGTGCATTATTATAACTTGTGATATACGCAGGATCACCGGAGATAAGATATCCCAGAATTTGATTGATCGGATTATACCCTTTTTCTTGAATCGATTGATAAACGCGAGTAAGTACCTCTTCAGCTGTTACCGGTTCATCTTCAACTTTACGGAATAACATAGTTTCATCGGAAACCTTCATGCATATCCCTCCTTTTCAGTACATCAGGCGAGGCCCGTCCTTGTGAAAGACGAGACTCAGCCTCGTATGCTAACCGTCCGACTCGGGCAGTTAATCTTAGCTTAGGTTACGTATATAACTGCATAGTATTAAATAGTATATATCAATAATAATTATACAATTATATATATTATTGTAACATAGATGACAAAGCATCTCCACCTGCTTTAAGTGCATCCGGTAATTTATCCGGTTCCTTGCCGCCCGCTTGCGCCATGTCAGGACGACCGCCACCATTACCGCCCGTTACCTGAGCGGCAGCTTTTACGATATTACCTGCATGAGCACCTTTACTTACGATATCTTTAGATACCTTACATGCAAAGCTTACCTTATCATCACCTATAACGGAACCTAGGAGAACCACACCGGATCCGCCGAGTACATCGAGGGCCTGATCCGCATAATCTCGAAGTTCATCCATCGTATTAACCCTAACGGATGCGAAGATGGCGTCGACACCGTTAATACTCACCTTAGCGGATACGATATCAGCAGCACCGCTGGCGGTGATTTCCTTGCGGATTTCATTGAGCTCGTGTTCAACCGCTTTCGCTTCGGCCAATACCTGATGCAAACATTCCTCTACCTGCGCAGGTTTCGTCTTAAGCTCTCCTGCCAGACGCTCAATAGTCAAGCGATCCTGTTGTGCCGCCTCAATAGCTGCGCGCCCCGTAATCGCTTCGATACGACGCACACCGGATCCGATACCGGATTCGGATGTCAAACGGAACGAACCGATGAATGCCGTATTGCCCACGTGAGAGCCGCCGCACAATTCAACGGAGAATCCTGGTACCTCTACCACGCGTACAACATCGCCGTATTTATCGCCGAAAAGTGCCATCGCTCCTTTTGCTTTCGCTTCATCCATAGACATTTCAGCGATAGCAAGATCCGTTGCTTTGAGTATCTCTTCATTTACGAGAGCCTCTATTTTTTCAAGTTCCTCCTGTGTTACAGGGGAGAAATGCGTAAAATCGAAACGCAAATAATCCGGCGTTACCAAAGAGCCCGCCTGATTCACATGTTCGCCTAACACTTGTTTCAAGGCCGCATGCAATAAATGTGTTGCCGTATGATTGCGAGCCATCGCGGCACGGCGGTCCGTATCCACTTCAAGCGTCACATCATCACCTTCGGAAATAGAACCTTCCACAACGGTACCGATATGATAAACCGTACCTTCAGGCAAACGTTTCGTATTATGAACCTCCACCTTGCCCATCGGTCCGACGATAAAGCCCGTATCACCTAATTGTCCGCCCCCTTCAGCGTGGAACGGAGTCGTACCAACGATAATGGTGATTTCATCACCGTCAGCGGCCGTTTGCAAGCGTTCGGAACCTTTACCGATCATAAGAACGGAAGATACCGTTACAGCTTCATCTTCAAGAAGTTCTTCATCCTTAAGGAATGTAATATCAGGTGTTGCCACCTTTGCATCTTCTTTAACACGGGCTTCACGGGCGCGTTCACGTTGCTCCTTCATCGCCGCATCGAAACCGTCACGATCGATTGTAAAGCCACGCTCAGACGCAATTTCCTCTGTTAATTCCCAAGGAAATCCGTATGTATCATACAATTTAAATACTTCTACGCCCGGTACGACAGTCGCTTTCCCGGCAGCCAATGTATCGATTAAGGAGTTCAATAATTCAAGGCCTTGTTCCAACGTCTGATTGAATCGTTCTTCTTCGTTTTGAACGACCCGTTTTACGAAGTCTTTTTTCTCAGCGATGGACTTGATTCCCGGTCCTAGAATATCTACGACTACGTCGATAAGAGGTGTTAAGAAAACACCGTCAATACCGAGTAAGCGACCATGGCGCACGGCACGGCGCAAGATACGGCGCAATACGTAACCGCGCCCCTCATTAGACGGCAATACACCGTCGGAAATCAATGCCGTTACGGCGCGAGCATGGTCCGCAATAACCTTCAAGGATACATCGGTGCTTTCATTATCGTTATACGAAACGCCTGCACGTTTTGCCGTCGCCTCGATAATCGGGAAAATCAAATCTGTTTCAAAGTTCGTTTTACAATGTTGCAATACGGATGCCAATCGTTCAAGACCGGCGCCGGTATCGATATTTTTATGTTCCAACGGCTCATAGGAACCGTCCGGCATCTTATTGAATTGAGTGAACACGAGATTCCAAATTTCAAGATACCGGTCGCAGTCGCAGCCGGGTGCGCAATTTGGATCGTCACAGCCGTGTTCAGGGCCCTGATCAAAGAAAATTTCACTGTCCGGACCGCATGGACCTTCACCGATTTCCCAGAAGTTATCCTCCAAACGGGAGATATGGCTTTCTTCTACACCGCAATCGTTATGCCAGGTATCATAAGCCTCCTGATCATCCGGATATACAGTGACATAGAGTCTATTTTTATCGAGTTTGATGACTTCCGTCAAAAATTCCCATGCCCAATGAATGGCTTCCTTCTTGAAGTAGTCGCCGAAGGAGAAATTGCCGAGCATTTCAAAGAATGTATGATGACGCGCGGTGCGACCCACGTTTTCAAGGTCCCCTGTACGCATACATTTCTGACTTGTTGTAATACGATGACAAGGAGGTACCAGTTTACCGGTGAAGAAAGGCTTTAACGGCGCCATCCCCGCCCCGATCAATAATAGGGATGGATCGTTTTCCGGTATAAGAGAAAAACTATCTAACTTTAAATGCCCTTTACTTTCAAAAAACTGCAAGTACGCTTGACGCAGCTCATTACCCTTCATGTGTATATTCCTCCTAAAATTATTTACTCCTAATTATACCGTAAATAATATAGAAAATCTATCAAAAACCATGATAAGCCCGCATAATTCGTGGACTTTCACCATATAAAAAAAGAGGTTATACGGATCAACAAGTACATAATTGATTCGTATAGCCTCTTTTGAGCTAGTATAGAGTTTTAGCGTACGACGCGTTTCGCACCGATATAGCGTTCGCCCCAGTAGCCGGAATCCAAGCTTGCTACAGCAACACCGCTGCTGGATGTAGCACTGATGAATTGACCGTCGCCGATATAAATACCGGAGTGAGATGGGCCCGGTTCATAGGTTTCAAAGAATACCAAGTCCCCTGCCTTCAAATTAGCACGAGATACTTCAACACCCACGTTATATTGCTCATCCGCTAAACGAGGCAAGGAAATACCCTGTTGCGCGAATACGTATTTAACATAACCGGAGCAGTCAAAGCCGCTTGGTGTAGTACCGCCAAATACATACGGTACGCCGCGGTATTTGTTGGCTTCCGCCAAAATAGCATGAATACTGCTAGGTGTTTCGCTTTTTGTAATGTTGTTTAATCTGACATGCTTCCCGTTAATCGATTGACCGGCAATACGACGGGATGTGGCATTACTGTTTGTGAAAGCAGACTTCGTCGCCACTGCTTTTGTTGCCGCATTATGCGTTAGCGCCGCCTTAGTAGAACGAGGGGCCCCCATTAAGGCATTATACGTTGCAGGACCTACAATACCGTCTACAGGAAGTCCGCGATCTTGTTGGAACAAGCGAACCGCCCATTTTGTTTCCTTACCGTATACACCGTTTTTATCTGTTGCATTATAGCCGTGTTTAATCAGTTGCTGTTGAACCGCTGTAACACTTTTGCCTTTATCACCATATTGCAATGTTGTTGCGCCAACTATGGCAGTACTGGCACACACAAAAGTTAATGTTAATGCCGTTATTTTCGCCTTACTATATTTTGACTTCATATGCTTCCTTTCCAAAAAAACTTAAAGTAAGTTACTTATTCAAAATATACTAACCGTCTATTTATTTGCATTCACAAATACAGCTAGTCTTCCTTGCTTTGGTCGGTATAAGTCTCCGACGCGATAAACACATCGGCACTGCTAGGTCCCATCACAGGTACCTCTTCATGGCCCTCGAAGTTTATTGCGGACTTAACCCAATACAAAGGTCGTTGCTTCACCTCTTCAAAAATACGACCTACATACTCGCCTATAATACCTAATCCGACGAGTTGAATTCCACCAATAAATAAAATGGATACGCCTATTGTCGTCCAGCCGTTAAGAGCTTGTCCCGTAAGGTACACATAAAGGAGATGCAGGATAAGTAAAAAACTCAATCCCCCGCAGAGTACACCTACATAGAGAGCCGCTCGCAACGGAACTCTGGAAAATGCTGTAACCCCATCTAGAGCAAAGCGAATCATCTTGCGTACGCTGAATTTGGAAACCCCTGCATATCTCGGAGGTGCCACGAAATGTAATTCCGCCTGTCGATATCCTAAGGCCCCGACAATGCCGCGCAAGAAACGTCCATGTTCCCGAAAGCGTTTCAAGGTGCCCAATGCTTTGCTATTCATGAGGCGAAAATCGGATCCGCCCTCCACGATAGGAACATCGGCCATCTTATTCATTAGCTTGTAATAATACTTTGACGTGAAAGATTTAGCCCAGCTGGCGTCCTCTGTCGAGTCCCGTATGGTGCGCACCACATCATACCCGGATTCCCATAACCGAACGAGTTCGGGAATCAAAGCAGGCGGATGCTGCATGTCACCATCCATTGTAATAACTGCATCACCATGAGCGTAATCAAGACCGCAGGTCAATGCCGTCTGATGCCCGAAGTTGCGAGCCAGCAATAACACTTTAACATGTTTATCATCGCTAGCAATTTCACGCAGTATGATAGCCGACGAATCATTAGATCCATCATCTACATAGATTAATTCATAATCATATGTAAGACCTGACATAACATCAGTTACAGCTTTATAAAAAGTAGCTATATTATCCTCTTCGTTATATACAGGCACTACAATAGAAAGTAACATAAATCCTCCAAAGTACTTTACTCACCTATTTTATGTGAAATAGTAAATTAAGGCAAATGTCAAAGGTTAACAATAAGGCCAATTATCCGAATAAACCCAGTAAATACAAGGGTTATTCACTTATAACCAAATTTCATCTTCATCTTTTTTATATATTAGTAATCCGAATAAATAAAAAATCTATTTATTTTTAATTATGAAATCGTTTATATAAAACCGATGAAGAAAACACAAAAATGAACCTACAATGACCGCTATTGCAACAGGATTTCGCCGCTTATAATCCGGCCGCGTCAATCCAAGTCTGTAAATCTTCTTCCGCCGTTTCCATATCTTCATCATAAGCTCCGGCCACTACTGGGTATCTGGAAACCTCTACGGTATGCAGAATAGAATCATCGCGACCGTTTTTATAGATACCGATCCAGATGCCGGAAAATTGGGATTCATACCACTCCACCGGTTGATCCGTTTCATTAAAGGAAATTGTAATATGACCACGTCCCAACGTTTCCAGTACTTCCACCTGTTCCTCCTCGGTAAGTCCTGTTTTTTCTATATAAACAGAATAGGTCTCACCTGTTTCACGCAGTTGCTTTAACGCAGCGCGCAACTCATTTAAAACGGCACGTACATTATTGTAATTTTCAATCATATAATCTCCTATTACAAATACATCTTCATGAATTATTTCGGTTCTGCAGTTACCCCCCAACGAGCCAGAACCTGTAAAACCCTCTTCTTTACCTCCGGCAAGGCGCGCTGTACAACTTCACTCGGTTCAAAGCCGATTTCGAGAGACTCGGGCTCGACGCCGATTACGACAGCATCCTCCAAGGGCTGCTCCTGAATCGCTCGAATGCGAAGAATATCCTGCATTCCGACTTCATGAACCGAAATATGTTCCGTAAAGTATTGCTCCAATTCCTTATGAGGGAACTCGTAAACAGTACCGGGCGCTTCACCACCATTAATGGCATCGACAAGGAGTATTTTTTTCATGCCCCGCATATACGTCAACAGCTCCATCCCCATCGTACCGCCATCGATGATGCTTACAGCAGGTGTAAAGGAATATGCATGTTGTAACTCTTTCACAACATGCACACCGAGGCCTTCATCGGTCAGCAGAATATTACCGACCCCGAGGAGGACGATTTCATTATTACCGTCATCGTAAAGGCTGTTTAAATCAATACGCGGACCCTCCGAGTCCGCGTATTCTTTCAAGCCTCTGATATATTCAGTACTTGTATCAGTCATCTTGTAATTCTCTTTCTCTAGGATCGTTAGGATCGCTAGGGCGATATGTCGTAAAGGACGGTTTATCGATTCTTTCACCACGGCGACGTTTACCGTTCAAATCTTCAATATCAATCGGATCATGAGCGTAATATTTCATACCCGATACCATAGCGGACACTTCGCCGGATTCCTCCATCACATCTTCACGGAACGCCATATACACGTGAATAATAGTAAAGAACAAGAAACACCATGCTATGTAATGATGGATGATATGAACCTTATATTCACCGCCAAACAGCGTGATAACCGGAGCCAGTGCACCGCCTAAGATACTGTTAGGATTAATCATGCTGTACATGGCAAATCCCGTCAGGATTTCAAAGAAAAACAAAATATACACCGCTAAATATGCCGTACGGGCCAATGAGTTTCTTAGCCAATGATGTTCGTGCTTCTGAGGAATCATCAAATAGTGCAATGTTGTTTCCCGCAAGCCGTACCAGTATCGTTTCTGTCTGAACTTCGGCAACAATCTGTCTCCACGATTCCAAATCGCACCGGCAAATCGGAATATGAAGGAAAATGTCAGAATAACTCCGGCAATGAAATGGATGCGACGCATCGTTTCCATTGAAAACCAACCGTCGATAGCGAAGGTCGGCTCCGGATTACCTGTAATCGCCGCAAAGCCCGGATCACCTATATAAAGACCGGTCCAGAACAATGCGGTTACACTGAGCACCATAGTCCAGTGGAATATGCGCAGCCATAAACTGAATACGACATACGCTTTTTTGTCAGTATGTATTAACATAATGCCACCCCTTATTTACACAATGCATCGGTATTAACGGAAACAATTTTCTCACCTTTTTTATTGTATAAATGAGTAGCACATGCTAAACATGGGTCGAAGGAGTGAATTACCTTCAGAATTTCCAACGGTTTATCCGCAATTTTTACCTTCGTGTCTATCATGGCGTCTTCGTATGCACCATGTTCATTAGCCGCCGTCTTAGGGCATGCATTCCATGTGGACGGCACGATACATTGATAATTCGCGGAGCGACCGTCCTTGATGTGAATCCAGTGACCCAAGCCGCCACGCGGTGCATCTACAAGACCAACGCCCTTCGCATCCGGTGCCCATGTATTAGGATCGAATTTAGTCATATCCGCTACGGCGGTATCACCGTTCTTGATATTTGCAACGAGCTTATTAAAGAAATATTGGCTCATATTTGCCGCTACTTGCGCATCGAGGCCACGACATGCTGTACGACCTACCATGGTCGTCATCCATACATGTGCAGGTACGCCCAATACCTGAGATACGGTATCTATTTGACGGACTATCATGGATTCCGCCCAGGTCGGATCCTTGATGATACCTTGTTTTACCTTTGTATATACGACGATATATTTAGCTAATGGGCCCACCTCTGCCGTCTTACCTTTGAAAGTAGGCGATTTGATCCAGGAATATTTTTTATCTTCGTCGAGAAATTCCCATTTTTCTTTCGTCCCCGATTTAGGACCTGTAAACTTAGGATCCGTGACACCGTCAATAGGATGAAGAGAGCTTTCACCATTCGGATACGTAAACCAGGAATGATCCACCTCTTCACTGAGATATTGAGGATCCATGAAATCCTGACCTTCCAAGTTGATAAAAGTCGCTTTATCGACACCGAGGCCGAAGTTTTCCACCACACCATTGGAGCGGACGATACATTTTTTATGATAATCGCCGTCAGAAATGCCGCTATAGGATTCATCAGGATAGTCACCATAAGACATAACGCGTTTTTTAGCAAGACCGCCACCGTCAATCATACCTTTTTCCACGTAAATTTTGCCGATGGCCAACAGATCAGGCACATAGAAATTATCCACCAAATCCTTCGTCAAGGAGATGGATTGTTCCACCGCCGCAAGGCGTTGTGTGTTAATAGGGGCATTCATATCGTTCATGGAAATGGCGCACGGCATACCGCCTACGATGTAATGCGGATGCGGATTCTTACCGCCGAATACAACATGAGGAATAACGATATCCCGTTGACGATCCAAAATATTCAAATAATGAGCTATCCCCATTAAATGTACTTCAGGAGGCAATAAGTTATAGTCCGGATGGTCCCACCATTGAGCGGAGAAAATACCTAACTGCCCGGATTCAACGATTTTTTTAATCTTTTGTTGCACCGCTGTATAGTAAGCGGTAGTCGCTTTAGGGAATTCCTTAGGATATGCGGAATCCTTTGACGCCGTTTCAGCCGGAGCAAGTCCTCCTATATTATACGTAGCCAACACATCATTCTGTAATTGAGCCGTTTTGGCCGGATCCGCATTGAGCGCCGCTACAGGGCTGACCCAATCCAGAGCATGCAAATGATAAAAATGCACGATATGGTCATGCACATCTAAGCAGCTGTGCATGATATTACGGATATAGTTCGCATTTTTAGGAATGGAAATGCCCACCGCATCCTCTACGGCCCGCAAGGCAGCCAGTGCATGCGTACTTGTGCATACACCGCAAATACGTTGTACGAAAGCCCAAAGATCACGAGGGTCGCGATCTTTAGCAACAAGTTCGATACCACGCCAAGCCGTCCCCGAGGATAATGCGTCCTCTACCTTACCGCTACCTTCATCTACCTTTATCTCCACCCGCAAATGACCTTCAATACGGGAAATCGGATCTACTACTACGCGTTTCATTAGTGACTTCCTCCATTATTGTGCTTTTCTTCATCCCACTTGCCGCTTTCTTTCAAGCGTTTTTCCTCTTGGATATCATTGTACTTATTACGGGCAAGGGTTGCCGCACCGTGTACAATAACCGCAGCGGTAGCACCGACAGCGGCTACCGTGCCGATTGTATCGGCCGTTGTAATGGTGTTCGCCAACGGAATATCCGGCAGGCGTTTATAGAATACATCATTATCCCAGAAACCCTTTTCAGAACAGCCGATACAGCCATGACCGGATTGAATCGGATAGGACAGACCGTTCCACCAGCGCAAATTACCACAGGAGTTGTATGTCTGCGGTCCACGGCAGCCTACCTTATATAGGCACCAGCCAGCTTTAGATGCATCATCGTCAAACTTTTCCACAAAGAGACCGGAGTCAAAAAAAGCACGACGATAGCATGTATCATGGATACGATTACCGTAGAATTGTTTAGGACGCCCCTGGGAATCAAGCGGCGGAATTTGTCCGAACAATGCATAATGCATAACTACACCTGTCATAACCTCAGGAATCGGAGGGCACCCCGGCACCTTGATAATCGGTTTTCCCGATACGACGGAAGACACGGATACCGTATTTGTCGGATTCGGTTTAGCCGCTTGAATGCCGCCCCAGGATGCACAGGATCCGTATTCGATAATCGCCGCAGCCCCTTTAGCACATTCCAATAAAGACTGTTTAAATGTACGACCACCTACGGTACAGTAGACGCCGTCTTCATCAAGAGGGACACCGCCTTCGACAGCTAAAATGTATTTACCGGCCTTCTCCGTAATCAGTTTCTCCAAATGCTCCTCTAAAGGTGCCCCGGATGCGGCCGCTAATGTATCATCATATTCGAGAGAAATCATATTCAAGATAACATCCGATGCAAACGGTGACGACGAACGGATGAAAGCTTCACTACAACCTGTACATTCATGCCCATGCAACCAGATTACCGTAGGTAATTCTGTCGTTTCAGCCGCTTTTACAACGGTGTCCAGCATCGTTGGCGGCAATCCTAAAATAGCAGTGAGCGCTACACAGGATTTCATAAATGTACGTCGACTCAAGCGTCGCTCCTGGAAGAGTGTCCATAAACTGTTTACACGATTCTTCACGGAATATAGCCTCCTTACAACAACTTTGCGCAATGTATATATTACTTAATAAACTACAACTATTCTTGCATTTATATTGCTATTATAACATCTCCTCACTATTTTAAACAGTAAAAAGCCTCATAGCATAAAGAAAGAACTGTATACAAGAGTAATGATATATCCTGCATACAGTTCCGTATCATCTGGTTTTACAAAAACCTTCAGTTATTAAATTATTTGATTGCTTCTCTGATGAGCTCTTCAAGGATGTCAGCTTTCTTATAGCCCACAAGAGAATCGAGCATTTTACCGTCCCTGAAAAATACCAAGGATGGGATACCGTCGATATCTTCTTTCAGCAAAATGCCCCGAAGATTTTTATCCTCCGCATCAACGGTGAAAAACTGCACTTCACCTTTTAATTTTTCGGCTACCGTCTCCACCTCGGGACGCATAACGATACAAGGTTCACACCAACCTGCCCAGAAATCAACAATAGTCAAACCTTTGGATCCAAGTACTTTTTCATCAAATTCTTGTACACTAGTAATCGCTGTAATTGCCATGAAGTTCTCCTAACAAAGTCTTAAATCATATATACAATAATTCGTTTTCTGATAATGAAGCAAGCAATCAATAAGCCGAGTTCTGTTCCGCTTGCGCGGTGACGATTATCTTTCTAGGCGCACAGTCGCCTGTACGCTCGAGCGACACAACCCGAAAGGTAGGCGGGACCACCCTTAACCCTTTTCTATTCGGTCTTGCTCCGGATGGGGTTTACCGAGCCAGCCTGTTACCAGACTGCTGGTGAGCTCTTACCTCACCTTTCCACCCTTACCACTGATGTGGCGGTTTCCGTTTCTATGGCACTTTCCCTAAGGTCACCCTCGCCAGACGTTATCTGGCATCCTGCCCTATGGAGCTCGGACTTTCCTCGAATCCAATGGACTCGCAACCGTCTTTCATACTTGCTTCACTTCAGTTTATCATAGTAGTACTATATCACGCAAGAACAAGGGGCCTGTGAAAGTCTCAAAGAAGATATGTTCTCACATTATAAAAAGAAAAAGTCCTGTTGTTCTCCATAAGCGTAAACAGGAACCTCCAATGAAGCGGCCTCTAAATACTCACGTAAGCCGTAAGCCACGATGGATTCCGTACCGAAATGACCTGCGTCTACAACAAGGATTCCCAATTCTTTCGCCAGTTGTGCATCATGATACTTTACATCGCCCGTCACGTAGGCATCGACCTTATGTCGAGCCGCATCCTTGATAAACTCGGCCCCGGCACCGGAACAAAGTGCAACGGTCTGAATTTTCTCCGGCACTACACCGCAAAAGCGAATATTTGCATCAGGTAAAGCTTCCTGCACCCATTCGCGGAATGTATCCATCTTTAATGCGTTCGGCAATCTGCCGATACGACCTAAATGCTGAGTCGGTCCGTTCGGTTCAACCAGAGATACAACTTCATAAGCCACCTCTTCATAAGGATGCGCCTCTTTCATCGCCGACAAAACAGCATTGAAATTCGTAGCATCCGCAATTGCATTGATTTGTACCTCCGGCACAACAGTCATCGTCCCCGCTTCGCCGATAACGGGATGAGACTGATCATTTCCTCTGAATCGTCCTTCTCCGTTCACGCTGAAACTGCAATAATCATAATTTCCGATGCGACCGGCACCGGCCGCTCCCATAGCGATACGTACCGCATCAGCTGCATCTTCGGGTACGAAGGTGGATACCTTATACAGTACCTCTTCTCCGGTTTTAATGAACCCTTGTACATCTATGAGTCCTAACCGTTCCGCCAGCATATCATTCAATCCGCCCCGTGCGATATCAAGATTTGTGTGAGCGCTATATACTGCGATTTGATTGGTAATCAACATTTCAATCATCCGTC
This sequence comes from Veillonella sp. AS16, assembly GCF_000517785.1. Lineage (NCBI taxonomy): Bacteria > Bacillati > Bacillota > Negativicutes > Veillonellales > Veillonellaceae > Veillonella > Veillonella sp. AS16. The sequence continues at coordinate 597,722 of NZ_AZYX01000007.1, forward strand.
CCAGCGCCGTATCCGAAGACACCTGTTTGAGACCTTTAAAGATTAACGGATGGTGACTGACGATAAGATTGCAATTATGTTCTACCGCATACTCGATCGCCTCCGTCGTCACGTCCAATGTCGTAAGAATACCTTTAACAACCGTCTTCCGATTGCCTACCATAAGGCCTACATTATCCCATGACTCCGCACAAGACCGAGGTGCCAGCCGTTCCATCACATCTATAACATGTTGAACAGTCGTCATTATAATCACACCTTTCTCTGGATTTACTAATTATATTTAATTTTAACAAAATACTATATGATGTTAATGAATACAGTTTTAAAACCATAAATGGACACCTGTACATTTTTTGAGTTGTACATTTTTTGAGCTGTACAGAAATTCCAAACTGTTTACAACAATGTCCTTAAGTATGTGATTTCCCCGGCGAGTTCTTTATATTTATCCGTATGACTCAACGCATCCGTCATTCCGTTCAACGCACATTGTCGTTGATATATCAGATATTCTATATAAGTATTCCATAGCGGTGGCCGCTCTTGTTCAAGCAGCGCTCCGATAGACCACAGCAGGGAATCCTCTGAAAGCTCCGCATATATATCTGGATACTCGGCTATACCTGTATAGGACTCGATACAATCATCGCGAACAGCTAGAAACGCCGTATATAATTTGCCTTTATCCTCTACGATGACTTCAAGAACAATTCTATATCCTTTTTGCACCATATATTGGCGCAATTCTTTTTGACCGTTTTGCGGCTGCAGCACATAAAACTCCAACGGTTCCGGCCCCGCATCCACGATATCCCGGATCAGAAAGCCTCCCATACCGCAACAGATGGCCCCCGTCAATTCTCCCCGTTTCGTTACTTTCAAACCATCGCCCAGACGACAATCAATACGTCCTTGCAGATTACACGACTCTACATAAGCCTTGGCCGAAGCAAGAGGCCCCTTATTAACATCTCCGGCAATGACAAAATCCGCCCGATTACGATTAATCAGCTCCACCGCCAAATAACCGTGATCGGTTCCGATATCAGCTATAGCCCGTGCCTTCGGAACGATAGAAAACACCGCTTCCAAACGGTCCATCATTGGTCTAGGTTCCATATATTTTCCTTATTATCAATAAATAACAACTCTACCGGTTCAAGTCTATAAAACTTGTATTTTAAATGCACCGTATGATTCAAATACGTCGCACGATTTTAAATATGTCGCGTTATTTTACATCGCATTTTAAATATATCGCTTTATTTACATCGCGCTATTTTAAAATCATCGTATATATATCAACTATATAAATTATGTTCATATATAAAAATAACCGCCCCTGAAGTCTCAAGGACGGTACATGTCATAAGTGGTGGGCCCACCTGGGATCGAACCAGGGACCGACCGGTTATGAGCCGGTTGCTCTACCCCTGAGCTATAGGCCCACAGTTAATTTCTAGCTTACTAATTATACCGAATCCCATAAGTATCCGTCAAGCGGACTTAATCAGGACTCTTTCATCAGCATAAAGCGTTGAATCATACCGTCCTCATTAAATACGCCCTTCGTAGCCAATGTCGTCGTTTTACTGTCCGTCGATTTAATACCGCGGGCACTCATACAACTATGCGATGACGTAATATGAACGATAACGTCCCCGGAGCCCGTCGCCATAGAGATGACCTCGGCGATATCCTCACCGATTTTTTCCTGCAACTGTAATCGTTTACAGCACATTTCCGCAATACGCGGTACCTTAGACAAACCGATAACGCGGCCTTTCGGAATATATCCTATGCTGATGCTCATATCATACATAAGCGCCATATGGTGTTCACAGTGAGAGAAACACGTAATATTCTTAACAACCACCATCTGCTCCGTATCTACGGGAAAGGTTTTTCCATACATTTCGGCAATTTCCGCATTGGTATACCGAATGCCTTCATATACCTCCGCCATCATCTGAGCAACGCGTTTCGGCGTTTCTACCAGCCCCGCACGATCGGGATCTTCTCCCAATGCTTTCAAGAGCTGATACACTAATGATTCGATTTTTTCCGTATCCATATTACACCCCCTTCGCATCAGGATCCCAGATGAACTTATGAATTTGCAGCTGAAATTTCACATTCTGCAAATTATGTGCTTTCATATACTCAATGATAGTGGCCGCCTCAATCCGTCCCCAAACGGGCGACACATAAATGTGTGCCTTTGTCGTCTGCGTTTCGAGAATATGGCGCATACACTCCAAATCCTCAACGGTGCCGACCACAAATTTGATGAGATCCCGCTCGGTAGCCCCCTTGAACATATCGCGATTCATAGACTCCTCCGCCAAAGACGACGGCGTCTTGTAATCATAGGTGAACCATACATTATCCCGTTGAAAGCTCGGTACGATAGTACCGTTCGTCTCGATATTGAAATCATATGGCATCGTATCATGTGAAGAAGTTTCATCCTCACGCTCTGATACACAATATTCGGAAGATTCACTGCGACGTGTCAGCTCATCAATGAGCGCAATAACTTCTCGTTCCTGCAGTAAAGGCTCGCCACCGGTAATGGTGATGCGATGATTACCTAAACTTTCAATGGTATCGGCTACCTCTTGAACGGACATCTGTTTATACACACTGTCCGGTCCATAGCTATACGTTGTATCGCAATAGGAGCAGCGAATATTACATTCATACAACCGCAGAAACGTCGTTAAGAAACCTTGACGACTGCCTTCGCCGTCGATAGAGGAAAAGATTTCAATCACGTTCATAAATCGCAACATTTCCTTCCGATTCCTGTACCTCTACCTTGAAACATTTCGGTCCCAATTCATCGGCAATCCACTTCGCCATATTTTCCGCAGTGGGGTTGATATCACCCAGCACATCATTAATATGATGATGGTCCAGACGTCCGTGAATCTTTTCCTTTATAATCGTAAAGTCTATGACCATACCGTTATGATCGAGCTCTTCTGAACGGGCATATACGGTAATAATCCAGTTATGTCCATGCAACTGCTGACACTTGCTGGGATAATCGAGTTTTAACTGATGAGATGCGCTCACCTCTAAACGCTTGCAAACTGTAAACATCGAAACTCCTTTAGTCTACACATATAAATCACATTCATTATAACACGAAAAATAGAGTCCCTCTCAAACAACTCCACAAAAGGCTTGAGAGAGACTCTATTTTGTTCTTATAAGAAGTCTTTAATCTTATCGCGTTTTCCGCGGTTTCGTAACTTCGTTAATGCCTTGCCTTCAATCTGACGAATGCGTTCTCTCGTAACATTGAAATGTTGTCCCACTTCTTCAAGAGTCCGAGGTTTACCATCCTTCAACCCGAAACGCAGAATCAACACCTGCTGTTCCCGATCCGTTAAGCATGTGAATACGTCTTCTATCTGCTCCTGCAACAAAATGTAGCTTGCCGCATCATCCGGAGCAATCGCATCCTGATCCTCGATGAAGTCCCCTAAATGGGAGTCTTCCTCTTCACCGATCGGCGTTTCCAACGATACCGGTTCCTGTGCGATCTTCTGAATTTCACGCACGCGCTCTACGGTAATGCCCATGCCTTCCGCAATTTCCTCAGGCAACGGCTCACGGCCCTTATCCTGGAGTAACTGTCTGGAAATACGAATCAATTTATTGATGGTTTCCACCATATGCACCGGAATACGAATAGTGCGAGCCTGATCCGCAATGGCACGCGTAATGGCTTGACGAATCCACCATGTAGCATAGGTGGAGAACTTATACCCCTTCGTATAATCAAATTTATCCACCGCTTTAATAAGACCGAGATTACCTTCCTGAATCAAATCCAGGAACAACATGCCTCGACCCACATAACGTTTCGCGATACTCACAACGAGACGCAAGTTCGCATCAACCAACTTCTTCTTAGCCTTTTTACTGAGTTGAATTTCCTTATAGGTGGCATCTTCCTCGGCACCGGCTTCAATCTGCTTCGCCAACACGATTTCTTCGTCGGCCGATAACAATGGAACACGCCCGATTTCCTTGAGGTACATACGCACCGGATCATCGATATTTACACCGGAATCCACGCTGAGATCGATGGAAATATGTTTTTCACTCGCACCGTTTTCCTCATCATCCTCACCATCATCCGGCTCAATCGGATTATCATCTTCATGATCATCGTCCGCATCCACATCGGATACGATATCAATATTAAGCTTACCCAGAGTAGTATAAATGTCATCTAATTGTTCTGCAGTGAGATCCGATTGCTCGTGAAGAGCATCTGAAATCTCTGATTGCGTCAACACACCGGTCTTCCGGCCTTTTTCAAGAAGTTGTTCCACAATCTCCTCAATTTGACTTTTTTGTACTTTCTTAGCCACAGCGCTCTCCTTTATAATTTATTGACTTACTTGGACCATTCTCTGATCAAATTCTGTATATCCTGACACTTATGTAATTCGCTAATAAACGTCGAATCTCCTGCCCGTTTTAATTGATCCGCCATAATTGAATGCGTTTTATACTGTTCACGCAACGAATGAAGCCTAATCTTACGGATTAATCCGGGCACTTGCACCTTATCGTCATCATCACACATCACTAACAATCTTGAATATATATCATACTCCTGCGCCGTCAAAACACTTTGAATGCTCGATTCATCTAAACGATGCTCTTTCATAAATAAGGTGTAAATCTTTTCTATTATAACTCGATATTCATTTTTTTGAAAGTCTTCCAGAGGCAGATAGTTCATCACCTCTTGCAAGACGTCTCCATCCGTAAAAGCTAATGACAGTAACCGCTCTTCATCGCCTTTCACCAATTCCTTGTTAGGCAATGGTACAGAGGCCATATCGACAAGTTCAATCTGTCCCTTTTTTACGTAATCTCTAAAGTATCTGAAGATACTGCTGTTATCAAGCCACAACGGCAAAGCCAACGCCTTGAGCGCATCATCGCGCTGCGTCTGACTGTGGATATTCGCGATATACGGAAATACGTCCGCCAATACCGCCTGCTTGCCTTCCGTATCATTCGTATCATGCTTGATTAGCGATTCACTTAAAAGATAGTCGAGAGGCTTTACCGCCTGAGCAATAAGCTCTTTAAAGGCTTTCGCCCCGTGATTCCGCACATAATCGTCCGGATCTTTCCCATCCGGCATGGCGAGAACACGTACCTTAAAATCCGTATTCTGCAATAATTCAATCGCCCGTGTCGCCGCCTGACGCCCGGCCCCGTCCATATCATAGGCGAGGACGATTTCATCGGCCTGACGCATCAGGATATATCCGTGATCCTTGGTATATGCGGTACCTAAAGAGGCCACCACATTCGTCACCCCCTGATTATGAGCGGAAATAACATCCATATACCCTTCTACAAGAATAGCCTGCTTTTCCTGACGGATCGATTTATAGGCTTTATCAAAAGCGAACAGGATTTTTCCCTTCTCAAAGATTGGGGATTCGGGAGAGTTTAAATACTTCGGAGTGCTGTCATCCATAACACGACCCCCGAAGGCGACTACACGACCTTTTCCGTCCATAATCGGAAACATGACTCTATTTCTGAAGAAGTCGTAAAACTGACCCTTTTGATTCTTCCGAACCAAATTCAACTCCAGCAGAATCGAATCCTCTATACCTCGCTCATGAAAAGCATGATACAGTTTATCCCAGCCGTCAGGTGCAAAGCCGAGCTTAAATTTTTCTATCGTTTCCTTTGTAAGGCCTCTCTTTTTTAGATAATCAAGCCCGGGCTTTCCCATGGAGGTCTGGGTCAAACAATTATGAAAAAACGTGGCCGCTAAATCACAAGCTTCATATAGTTTTTTACGCCTTTCATCACGGGCCCGCTGTTCCGGCGACAATTTTGCCTCCGGCAAGGGAATATTCGCTCGATTCGCTAATCGCTCCAATGCCTCCACAAAGGTGAGATGATCAAGCTCCATGAGGAATTTAATGGCATTGCCCGATGCGTGGCAGCCGAAACAATAATAAAACCCCTTATCCGGAGCTACACTAAAGGAAGGCGTCTTTTCATTATGAAAAGGGCAGCAACCCCAATAGTTCTTACCCCGTTTCTTTAAGGCCACATGTTCGGATATGACCGATACAATGTCATTGGCATCTTTTATCTGCTCAATTAATTCATTTTCAAAATACCGACTCATAACCGAACCTCCTTTAGACCCATATATAATATATTCTATATAAAGAGGAAAATTCCTCTTTTCTTTCCATATTAATTGTAACAATTATTTATTATCGACAATATCCATAAGGATAATAATAGGCTGCAATGCGAGCATTGCAGCCTATCTATAACGCCGAAGCGCCTATTATTTTGCGTAATCCACAACGCGAGTTTCACGAATAACCACAACCTTAATTTGGCCGGGATATTCAAGTTCAGACTCGATGCGTTTTACAATATTCCGAACAAGTAATGTTGAATCGGCTTCATCAATCTTATCCGGCTTTACTACAACGCGAATCTCTCGACCGGCTTGAATAGCAAAACATTTTTCAACGCCTTCGAAGGATTCTGCGATTTCTTCCAATTTAGATAAACGTTTCAAATAGTTTTCTAATGTTTCTCTGCGTGCTCCAGGACGAGCTGCGGAGATTGCATCTGCAGCGGCTACTAATACAGCCTCTACAGTTTGGAACTCTTCATCACCATGATGAGCCCCGATACAGTTAATAACTGCTGCACTTTCACGATATTTACGTGCCACATCGACACCGATTTGAACATGAGAACCTTCAAGCTCCCGGTCCAAAGCTTTACCAATATCATGGATTAAGCCACCTCGTTTAGCCAGTGTCACGTCACAGCCCAGTTCAGCTGCCATCAACCCTGCCAAATGAGAGACCTCAATAGAATGTTTCAATACATTTTGACCGTAGCTGGTACGGTATTTCAATCGACCCAAAATCTTGACGATTTCAGGATGTAAGCCATGAACATCAGCCTCAAAAGTTGCCTGTTCGCCGGCTTCTTTAATAGTTTGGTCCACCTCTTTACGAGCCTTACCAACCATTTCTTCAATGCGAGCCGGATGAATACGACCATCGACAATCAATTTTTCCAATGCTATACGAGCCACTTCGCGACGAATAGGATCGAAACCGGATAAAATAACTGCTTCCGGAGTATCGTCGATAATCAAATCAATACCGGTTAATGTTTCAAGAGCGCGAATATTACGACCTTCACGACCGATAATACGTCCCTTCATTTCATCATTCGGCAATGCCACTACGGATACGGTAGTTTCCGCTACATGGTCAGCAGCACAACGTTGGATTGCGGAGGAGATAATTTCTTTCGCCTTTTTCTCCGCTTCATCCTTAGCTTGCTGTTCCATTTCCTTAACCATAATAGCCGTTTCATGACGAATTTCCTGTTCCACGTTAGTTAACAAGATATTCTTTGCCTCTTCAAAGGTCATGCCGGAAATGCGTTCCAGTTCCGCCATCTGTTTCTCATATAGAGCTTCGACCTTTTCACGACTGTGGGCTAAGTCAGCTTCTTTGCGATGTAAAGCTTCCTCTTTGTGTTCAATGTTGTCTAATTTTTTATCCAAAGATTCTTCTTTTTGAAGAATACGACGTTCCATACGCTGTAATTCGGAACGACGGTCTTTATTTTCTCGTTCCACATCGGAACGGAGCTTATGAATTTCTTCCTTCGCTTCTAATAAAGCTTCCTTCTTTTTAGACTCTGCTGTACGCACACCGTTTGCAATGATGCGTTCAGCCTCTTGTTCAGCTTGATTCAGTTTTCCTTCAGCAATATTTTTACGTAAAAAATAGCCTACCCCTAGTCCAATCAGTACCATCACCACTGCAATCAGACTATACTCTAAAATCAGACTCACCTCCTAAATTCTCAATACTTGAGCTTTCATGCTCCTTTTATGCCGTTTATGCATTAAATTGTCTATAAACCTTACCATAAATAATACAAATAAGGCTATATTAATTTTAGACTTGAATGCCCATTCTGTCAAGGTTTAACAGGCTTGAGCGGACGTCTGTAAAAGCCTTTTTCAGTCATAAAAATCATCACATATAATACGAATCGTATGTGTCGCAAAACCTCTGTATTTGAGAAAATTAAAAACTTTTACCCGAGGTGTGACATCCTCTTTTAAAACAGAACCGAATTTTTTCTCCACTACGCGATAGGCCGCCTTTACCTCATCATAAGATGCTATATCCTGCGGTATATCAAGCCCACGAAGTTTCATCTTCTGCTTAATCATATAAACACCGTATTTTTCTTCTTTCATCAAATACGTCAACACCTGTTCCGACAAGCGTTCATCGTTAATATAATCATAATTTCGCAGACGCTCTAACACACATTCGATGACATCATCCGAGATTTGTTTGCGCCGCATTTTTTGAGTCAGTTCATAAGAACTCAAAAATCGCTGTGCCAAAAATCGATAAGCCTGATCCATGGCGGCCTGTAATGTTTCATCACTCATAGCGGTTATACTTCTTCGGTCGTGTCTTCACCGATTACATCGAGTTCCTCAGTACCAACGGCTAAGGTATCACGGATGATACGATCGATTTCATCAGCAATTTGAGGATTCTCAGCCAAATATTGTTTTGCCGCTTCCTTGCCTTGACCCATGCGTTCGCCGTTATAGGAATACCATGCCCCGGATTTATTGATGATTTCCATGTTCGTACCGATATCAATAAGTGTTCCCGTCTTGGAGATGCCTTCACCGTACATCAAATCAAATTCAGCTGTTTTGAACGGAGGTGCCACTTTATTTTTAACGACCTTAACCTTTGTACGAGCCCCTACATTTTCATTATTTGCTTTGATAAGCTCGCCCTTACGCACATCTAAACGCACGGAGGAATAGAATTTCAAAGCACGACCGCCCGTTGTCGTTTCAGGATTGCCGAACATAACGCCGACCTTTTCACGCAACTGGTTAATAAAGATAACAACCGTTTTAGACTTGCTGATAATACCGGTTAACTTACGCAATGCTTTACTCATCAGACGAGCCTGCAAGCCTACATGAGCATCCCCCATCTCACCGTCGATTTCCGCTTTCGGCACTAGCGCTGCAACGGAGTCGACAACGACGATATCTACGGCACCGCTGCGAACGAGAGCCTCGGTGATTTCAAGGGCCTGTTCACCATTATCCGGTTGAGAAATCAACAAATTATTGATATCCACACCTAAATTACGCGCATATACGGGATCCATCGCATGTTCCGCATCGATGAAAGCGGCAATACCGCCCTGCTTTTGCGCCTCTGCTACGGCATGAAGCGCAACCGTTGTTTTACCGGATGATTCAGGACCGTAAATCTCAATGACACGGCCACGAGGGAATCCGCCTACGCCGACTGCGATATCAATAGCTAGGGACCCGGACGAAATCACCTCTACATTCATTCGATCCGCCGCTTCGCCAAGGCGCATAATCGCCCCTTTACCGAAATCTTTTTCAATTTGTTTTAACGCGTTATCCAACGCTGCTTGTCTGCCGTCAACAGCCATTCTATTTCCCCTTTTCTGTGATATAAATATAAGCATAATATAATGCAAGTTCTGCCGCACTCTGTCTGATATCTTCACGATTTCCGATCAAATTCGCCTTATGCGCCACCGTACCGTACGGACCGGATATGCCGAACCATACAAGACCTACAGGCTTTTCGGGACTGCCGCCACCGGGGCCTGCAATACCCGTAGTGGACACGGCATATATCGTCTGACCTACAGAGCGCGCGCCCTCAGCCATGGCCTTTGCCACTTCTTCACTGACCGCACCGTATGTCTTCAACATATCCTCAGATACGCCCAAAACACGATGCTTTACATCATTACTATAGGAGATTATCCCCCCCATATAGTATTCACTGCTACCGCTTACATTAGTTAATAGTTTACCGACTAATCCGGCGGTACAGGATTCAGCCGTACTGATTGTAGCACCTTCATCAAGCAAAGTTTTGCCTAAAGTTTCCTCCATGGATACCGATAAATTCCGACCGATACGATTACCTAACCGTTCTCGTATAATCGCATCCCACGGATTAAGTAAAAGCTGCGCCTTTTCCATTGTTTCCGCTTTTGCGGTAATGCGGACCTCGATATAGCCCTTTTTAATAAGTAGCGCAATGGTCGGATTAGATTGACTCTTGATGAGGTCCATCAAGGCCTTTTCCAAATCGATTTCTCGAATATCATATACGCCATAACGATACGATGTCACCACGCCTTGGGAACCGAAACGCCGTTCCAAATATGGAATGACACTTTCCCGGAACATTCCTTTCATCTCACCCGGCGGTCCCGGTAATAAGAAATAAGTCGTATCTCCATCCTCCACCACAACCCCGGGCGCCACGCCTACAGGATTATGAAGAACCTCGGCCCTTTCCGGCAGTTGTGCTTCGCGACGACTTGCATCGGGTACAGCACGGTTCACCCGCTTAAAAAAATCTTGTACCTCCGCCATCGCTTCCGAATTAAACACAACAGGACGACCGATGGAATCGGCCAAGACATTGCGCGTAATATCCCCCTGAGTCGGTCCCAATCCGCCCGTACTGATAACTATATCGGCGCGATGTGCGGCATTTTGAAAGACCTCCGCCATACGCTTCGGATTATCACCTACAACGGACTGATAAGCAATGGTATAGCCTAGTTTATTTAATTCTTGAGCCAACCAGGATACATTGGTGTTCACCGTATCCCCCAGCAATAACTCTGAGCCTGTAGATATAAGTTCTACAATCATCAGAAATCACCTCCACATTCGAATCTATCGAACTGTGTATCAATTAATATCTATATGAGTCTATATGAATTTATATAAACCTATATAACTCCATATTAGAATCTCTAAAGCTCTAGTTGTTTCTGTAAGTCTCCATAATTTCTATAAAGGCCCACGAGCTCCTATAAGGCCTCATAAGTCTCCATAAGTTCCTATGAATCTCTATCAAACTTAAAAGATATCATATATTCTACTAACAATAAATCTTATATACTGCTAACAATAGATATAATTACTCTACAACTGTAGCCACCACATCATAGGCAAAGCCCTGTTCCACCTGCACCTTGAGGATATCCCCGGGTTTTATTTGATCGCCGCAGTCCTCGATGTACATATTTCCATCCACATCGGGAGCCTGCGATTTCAAACGCCCCTTAGCGAGTAAGGTATTGTGTTCACCCTCTTCGATTTCCTCAATCATCGCGTAATCAACGGAACCTTCCAGATTTCGATTGTTTTCCTCTGAAATAGCCGCCTGAATGGACATGAGTGTATGATATCGTTCTTCCTTAATATCCTCCGGCACTTGATCTTCTCGAGCACCGGCCGGTGTTCCTTCTTCCTGGGAATATGTAAACACGCCCATATTATCAAACTTGATATCTTTCACAAAATCGCACAATTCTTCAAATTGCTCATCCGTTTCCCCCGGGAAACCGACGATAATGGATGTGCGCAAAGTAATATGTATCGGTGCATTTCTGATTTTCTTCAATAAGCGCTCGATATCACTGCGATCATCACGACGATTCATCTGTTTCAGGATATCATTATTCACATGTTGTAACGGAATATCTACATACTTACAAAGTTTCGGTTCATTGACAATAAGGTCCAGAAGTTCATCGGAAAAGAATGTCGGATACAGGTAAAGCATACGAATCCATTCAATACCGTCCACCATAGTCAATTCTTTCAGCAGATTCGTCAACAACGGTTTTCCATCGTTTAAATCGATGCCATAACTGGTTGTATCTTGAGCGATGAGAACGATTTCCTTAACCCCTGCGGCGGCCAGTCTTTCAACCTCGGTCTTAATAGATTGTATCGTGCGGCTACGAAAGGCGCCGCGCACCTTCGGAATAATACAGAATGTACAACCGTTGTTACAGCCTTCGGCAATTTTAACATATGCACTGTAACGCGGTGTCGTCTGTATACGAGGCATGCGTTCATCATAGATATTAGTAATATTTTCCATGATACAACTGCGATTACCATGCTCAATAGCATTAACCGCAATCATCACCTGATCCCAAGCCCCCGTACCGATGAGGGCATCAATTTCGGGGATTTCCTGAAACAGTTCGTCCTGATATTGTTGACTGAGACATCCGGCTACGATGAGGCCCTTACAGGCCCCATCCTGCTTGTATTGAGCCACTTCAAGAATCGTGTTAATAGATTCCGCCTTCGCTTTTTCGATGAAAGTACATGTATTGACAACAATCAGATCCGCTTCGCTCAAATCCTCCGTAATCGTGTATCCATTATCCTTCAACAGACCCAGCATTACCTCTGTATCCACTAAATTTTTAGCACAACCCAGGCTGACATACCCTAGCAATTTACTCATCTATATTCTTTCCACCTTTTACATTCAGATCATGTCTTACATCATTCCACACGAAATAAAAGTGACTACTATACTAACAGCAATCTCTCAATTATCCCATACTGTTTTACACTAGTTATTCCTTACGGAATCGAACCTGACTGACCCAATGATTTAATAGTAACTTTTTACCTTCCATGGTATAACCGCCATTTACAGGCCATAAAACAAGGTCATGTTCAAGAGAATCCTTCGGCTCGATGAGTTCCGGATTCGTAAACATATAAGTGAAATTATTATCCACCATAAACTTCGCAGTTTTTGTGGATAATAGCCAATTAATAAATTCAACACTGTCGTTCTTATGCTTAGAATTCTTCAGCACGGCCCCGCCTGTCACATAATAGGACGTACCGTCTACGGGATAGATAACCTTTATAGGATAGCCTTGATGTACATATTGAGTCGCATCGGAAAGATTCCCGATACCGATATTTGTTTCACCTAAAGCCGTTAATCTGATAGGTGTAGACAGGAATTTAGCATGTTGCACCACATGGGGTTTCAAACTGTATAAATACGCCAATGTTTCCGGCTCACCTTTATACTCAACCATATTGTAAAGCAGATTAGCCGCATTTTGAGACGCCACAAAGTCCGTCATAATCACGGACCAGTCACCTTGTTTCGCCAATGTATCCCAAGTGGTAATATATTTACCTATACCATTGTAAAAGCTTTCATTTTGTACAAATACGACAGGATCATACCAAAGGCCGACCCAATAACCGTTAGGATCCTTCAGATTATCTCTGACCTCATCACTATGTTCATTTACGATAGGTACATATTTCCCGTTGTTGGTACCGATAACAAGATTATCTTCAGACGTCAACACCACATCTCCGGACGTATCCGCCAATGGTGATGCTGTACGTTGCGCCATTTGTTCCTCCGTAAGAGGCAGAATCGTCACCTTAACATTTTGTTCTTCCTGATATTTTTCGGCCAACAAGCTCGTTAAACTATTAGGAAGATCCGTATATACGGTGATTTCTCCGCGAACGGGCTGTTTCGCCTGCTCCAGTTGTTCCTGATGATAATAATATCCACCATAACCTAACATGGCAATCACAAATAGGGCCAATATCCCCGGTGCAATCCATCGTTTCATATATGCCTCCCCTAAGACATAAATTATCTACTCTTTCGTTTAGCTCCTGTACGTGTATTCTGTCCGGAGCTGTTACTGTTCCGTCCGGTCGCTCTGTCGCATTTTTTTACATTAGATTTCATCTTATGATTAAAACGTCCTCCGGAATTATGTTGACCATTACGACGCTCATTATTTCGTCCAATCGGTCTAGGCGGTATTAAACATTCGGGACCGAATCCTATCAGATCGCGACGATTGGCTTCGATCAAAGCTTCCTTCACCAAATCATAGTTTTCAACATTCTTGAACTGCATTAATGCTCGTTGTTTCGCCTTATCCCGACCTTTTTTCGCCACATATACAGGTTTTCCGTCAAGAGGGTTTATTTCCGTATAATACATACACGTAGACAAACTCCCCGGTGTAGGAATAAAATCCTGCACCTGTTCCGGATACATATGGTGATCTCGTAAAAACTCGGCTAACTCAATAGCATCCTCCAGAGAGCATCCCGGATGAGAGCTCATAAAATAAGGAACTAAATACTGCTTTTTACCGAGTTTTTGATTAGCTTCTTCAAACCAGGACTTAAAGAGTAAAAACTCTTCTTTGCCGGCCTTGCCCATCATTGTCGTCACGCGTTTTGATACGTGTTCAGGGGCCACTTTCAGCTGTCCGCTCACATGAAACTCGCAAAGTTCCCGTACGAAATCCTTATTATTGTCCGCCAATACATAATCATAACGTAGTCCGGATCGGACAAATACCTTTTTAACGCCTTTCAGCTTGCGCAATTTGCGCAATAATGAAATGTAATCATCGTGATTGGTATTCAAATTTTCACAAGGTTCGGGAGCAGCACAGGTACGTCCTTTACAAGCACCGAACACGGCCTGTTTATCACATGCCAGATGTCTGAAATTTGCGGTCGGCCCACCCACATCATGAATATATCCCTTGAAGTTATCCATGTTAATAATCGTATGAGCCTCATTGATTAAGGACTCATGACTGCGATTCTGAATAATTCGCCCCTGATGATTTGTAATGGCACAGAATGAACAGCTACCAAAACAGCCGCGATGACTGACGAGACTGAACTGTACTTCACTCAACGCCGGCACGCCGCCCTTATCATCGTATTTAGGATGCCATTTACGGGTGTATGGCAGGTTATAAACACTATCCATTTGCTCCTGCGTTAACGGTAAAGCCGGTGTATTCTGAATGAGATAGCGGTCTCCATGCTTCTGCACTACCGTCTGTCCGTAAAACGGATCCTGTTCATCATATTGAATCCGGAATGCATCGGTAAAAGCCATTTTATCGGCTTTCACAGATTCAAACGAAGGACATTCTACATACTCCAGCATGGGAATATCCTTGGACATATAACAGATACCTCGAATAGATGCTAGGGATTTTTTGAACTGTCCCTTGTCAAGTGCATCGGCAAGTTCCGCAACCTGTAGTTCCCCCATGCCATACACAAGCACATCCGCCTTGGAATCTACCAGAATGGACCGGCGCACTGTATCAGACCAGTAGTCATAATGAGCAAAACGTCGCAACGATGCCTCAATACCACCGATTATAAGCGGCACATCACTAAAGGCTTCCTTCATGCGATTCGCATATACCAAGGTAGCTCTGTCAGGTCGATGGCCCGGCTCTCCTCCCGGAGAATAATCATCTTCGCGACGCACCTTCTTTGCCGCCGTGAATTTATTGAGCATCGAATCCAGATTACCTGCGGTCACAAGGGATGCCAGACGCGGCTTTCCCAGCTTTTTGAAAGCTGATACATCATTCCAGTCAGGTTGAGCTATAATGCCTACGCGATAACCTTTAGACTCCAGGTATCGGCCTATAACCGCCGGAGCAAAAGACGGATGGTCTACATATGCGTCCCCGCTGATGAGGACAAAATCCAACTCAGCCCATCCCCGTTCCTGCATTTCAGAAGGCTCTGTTACCAAAAATCTACCCATTGATTACGCAAATGCCTTTCTATTATTCCTCAACCATGTTCAGAATAAAAATAACCATAATAAAAATACAGCCATACAGAGCAGAATCACGCCTAAAATAATGCGCTCCTGTACGATAGAGCGCTGTCGTTTACGCTGACGCGTTTCCAATGACATGCGCTTTTTAGTCGTCTGGTATTCCGCATATTCACTCTGTACCAGTGTAGGCTTCGACTGTACCTTATATCTCGACACGGGACGTACAGAAAACGTATCTATATCACCAACCTGATTTTGATAGGCCGTTACCAGTCGATCACCATCTAAATCCAGATAATTCCCGTAATTTCGTATAAAACCTTTTACATAGACCCGTCCGGGAATCACATCATAATTTCCGTCTTCGATAGCCTCTAAATAGGTAGTTTTAATATGTAGCGCCTGTTCTACATCTTTAAAAGTTAAATTACGTCGCACCCGTTCCCGGCGTAATTCTTCGCCTAATTCAGCCATACTCCATCCTTTCCGAATCTATGTAGTCGATACACTTCCTAATCAAAGATCATATGAAAGCATAATTCCATTATCCATTAAAAGAACTATAAAAAGAACGATTTAAATCATTTATCACAAACAACAATCTATTCTTCCGAATGGTCATCCGAGAAATATCGAGCTTTCGCCTGTTCAGGACTCATCAATATCTCTCTTGCTTTACTGCCCATGCTAGGACCTACAATCTTAAGATCCTCCATCGTATCCACAAGTCGGGCCGCCCGCGTATATCCGATACGGAATCTACGTTGCAGCATCGATACCGATGCTTGTCCCGACTCCATAACGAGATTTACGGCGCGTTCCAATAGTTCATCGCGATATATATCCTCGCCGTCGGACGATTGATTATCGGAGTCCTTTTCCGCCTCCTGTGTCACAGTTTCATCGTATTCAGGTTCACGTTGTGCTTTCACAAATTCTACTAATTTCTCTACCTCATCATCTGAGATAAATGCCCCCTGTATACGAATCGGTTTGTTCGCACCGATCGGCGCAAAGAGCATATCCCCTTTACCGAGCAGCTTTTCAGCACCCGCCATATCAAGAATGGTACGGGAGTCAATTTGAGATCCTACGGCAAAGGAAATACGGCTCGGCACATTCGCCTTGATAGAACCGGTAATAACATTGACGGATGGACGTTGTGTGGCGAGAACCATGTGTAGCCCTGCAGCACGTGCCATCTGTGCCAAACGGCTGATAGATTCCTCTATATCATCCGGCGCCGTCATCATAAGATCCGCTAACTCGTCGATAATGATAACGACCAACGGCATGGCCGTCTTCGGATGAAGCTCATTATACCGTTTAATATCTCGTACACCGGTAGCCGCAAATGTTTTATACCGCGCTTCCATTTCTCGTACGGCCCAGCGCAATACGGCGGCCGCCTTTTTCATGTCCGTCACGACCGGTGCCATCAAATGAGGAATACCATTATATACGGACAATTCGACCATTTTAGGGTCAATGAGAATCAGTTTAACCTCTTCCGGTTTACGGCTGAAAAGAATACTGGAAATGAGCGTGTTTACACAAACGGATTTACCGGAACCCGTTGTCCCGGCCACCAGTAAGTGAGGCATTTTTGCCAAATCCGTAATGACCGGCTTACCCGCAATGTCCTTACCAAGCCCTACAGGAATACCTCCTCGGGCGTCCTTAAAGTCGCTACAGTCCAGTACGTCCCGCAAATGAACAGCCTCTGTCGTCTTATTCGGCACCTCTATACCGATAGCGGATTTACCAGGAATCGGAGCCTCCATACGGATATGTTGAGCCGCAAGATTTAAGGCGATATCATCGGTCAAATTGACGATACGACTCACCTTAACACCTTGAGCCGGTTCAATTTCATAACGTGTTACCGTCGGTCCCTGAGTGGCATTGACCACCTTAGCCGTAATGCCGAAACTGCTCAAGACGTTTTCAAGCAACATCGCATTATGAGCCACTTCATCACCGCTAGTTTGACTCCCCTTCCCTTTCGATAAGATATCAAGACTAGGGAAGTGATATGGCCGATCATAAGTACGGTGGATATGTCCCTCCTTAGACACCGCCACTTGTGCCGTATCCTCCGTAGTACTTGCGATGGACGGCACATTCAGAGTCATACCGGACATTCCTGCACCGGCACTGACCGAGCTGACTGCGGCACCTGTACCCGGTACAGCGGAAACAACATTCACCGCAGAAGATTCATCATCAAATTCTTCATCAGGTACATATTCATATTCCTCATCAGGGGTATATATATAATCATTATCGTCCGATGGATCAACAGCTTCACCATGCTGTGCATCACCGTAGGCTACCGATATATCCGCCAAGGTTTCAGCGGCGCGATTTCGCGCCTCCAATTCAGCTAATTCCTTCCATGAAGAAGGTTGACCTGATGTAGCGGACGCTATTTCATCTGTTGGTATAGCGGCTTCAAAATCATCTTCAAACGGATACTCCTCAACCTCTGACGGAGTTGTTACACCGCGTTCTTCCAGGCCGTGCAACGCCTGATCCGCGGCCGCGGAAAATCGCATATCCTTCTCCCGATTATATGCTTTTCGTTGAGCCGCATCCTTGCGTTGTTCATTCCAGTCGTCGAAGACTTCTTTCGCAACAGCCACTTTTTCAGCAGCCACTTCCTTCGCCACATCAAGGCCGACCTGTGTTTTATCTACCGCTTTTTGCAGGCCGTTGCGCAACGACAATCGCGTAACGATGAGACCGAAGCACAATAGAAGAACCGCATCCATGATGATGGCCCCCACATTGCCCAGAAGGGTACGCAAGAAGGTCGCAATAGCACCACCTACAACACCGCCTTGATCCGCTAATTGCGTGGTCAACAATTCCTGTCCCTCAGGCACGCGCCATAACGGAACAAGTGCCAATAGAAACAAGAAAAATAAGGCCATCGCAATGCCGCGCTTTGTAACGGATACAAAGGTACCGTGATACAATAGTCGCCACCCAATCCAGAGTACGCATAGACATGGTACGATACCGCCTAAACCGAAACCATATTTAAATATTCCCGTTACGATGTCCCCGACTACACCGAGTTCCGCACCGAAAAAGCCCAACAAGGAAATAACGGCAAAGGCTATCACAATTAGGCCCTTCACCTCATTGCGAACTGAAAAGCCCGCCGAGTTCTGCTTTGATGTTGTTCGCTTGCGCTGTGCAGTACGCTTTTTTCTGGTGGAAGTATTTTCTTCTGCCATAAATCTATACAAACCCCTTACTTATATAATATTACTGATGAATAAACTATCATTATATTATACCATATATCGAAGTATTTATTTAATTCCTGCGACGTTCTTCCCAGTCCTGAATCAACTCCGCTTCTTTACCGCGTTTAATGCCTTCATAATACACGGCATTTTTTAACGGTGTCGGCAAATATTGTTGCTGCACATAACCGTTAGGGTAATTATGAGCGTATTTATAAGACTGTCCATGACCGAGCTTACCGGCGCCGCTATAATGACTATCCTTTAAATGATCAGGCACTTGACCGCAATCCTTATGACGCACATCGGAAATCGCCGCATCAATTCCCATATAGGCGGAGTTACTCTTTGGCGCCAGCGCCACATAACAGGCCGCTTCAGATAAAATGATGCGAGCCTCCGGGAAGCCTACCATATGCGAAGCTTGCGCCGCTGCATTTGCAAGGACGAGCGCCTGAGGATCAGCCAGGCCGACATCCTCTGCAGCGCAGATAACGATACGGCGAGCGATAAAATTAGGATCTTCTCCGGCCTCAATCATGCGTGCTAAATAGTGTAATGTCGCCTGTACATCCGAGCCGCGCATACTTTTAATAAAGGCGGAAATCGTATCATAATGACTGTCGCCCTTCTTATCATATGTATAAATACGTCGACCGACGACCTTTTCAAGAACCTCAATGGTAATATCCCCTTCATCGGGTACCATGGCGGCGGCCTGCTCCAATATGTTAAGCGCCATCCGTCCGTCTCCGTTCACGAAAATGCCTATATCCTCCAATACCGCATCCGTTACATTGAGCCTACGTTTTCCAAGGCCTACCGTTTCATCGGTAACGGCACGTCGCAATATCTGCCGTATAGCTTGCGGAGTAAGAGCCTCCAGCGTGATAAGACGCAATCTTGATAATAATGGACGATTGACTTCAAAAAAAGGATTTTCCGTGGTGGCCCCGATAAGGATAATCGTGCCATCCTCTACACACGGTAATAATACGTCTTGTTGACTTTTATTAAAACGATGAATTTCATCGAGAAATAAAATTGTTCGCTGCTGCAATGACCTTACGCGTTTACGGGCATCCTCTATGATGTTGCGCAACTCCGCAATGCCCGCATTTGTAGCATTTAAATTGACAAAGTAACTGTGACTCACCTTCGCGATGATTCCCGCCAATGTAGTCTTACCC
Source organism: Veillonella sp. AS16 (assembly GCF_000517785.1). Classification (NCBI taxonomy): domain Bacteria; kingdom Bacillati; phylum Bacillota; class Negativicutes; order Veillonellales; family Veillonellaceae; genus Veillonella; species Veillonella sp. AS16. The sequence goes on from NZ_AZYX01000007.1 coordinate 617,747, forward strand.
GTACCGCACGGTCCATAAAAAAGCATAGACGGAATCGTATCCTTTTCTACCATAGCGCGCAAAAAAGTACCCTTTCCTACCGCCTTTTCCTGACCATATAAATGATCCAATTCAGTCGGGCGCATGCGCACCGGTAACGGTTCGTACACATTCGTTTGCGGCGTATCAAATAAACTGTCCATCATATCACCTCACTTTGTCACACAGAATTTCAAATCAAAAAAAGCCCCACCATGCCGTAATGTACCGCGTTTTGATCCTGCAAGGGCAGGTGGGTGTCCTCCTCATCCTGCAGTTGTCCCGACTGGGCGTAACGTTCGGACGAGAGCTTAGACTCCCAAAGTAAATGTGTTGGCTCAAAACTGCGATATCACACGCACATGGCAGGGATATCTTATACATAAATAGTATCAGAAAGATTAGGCATTTACAAGTCTTGACATTTCAAATTCATGTAATTCTTGCCTATATTTTTACACTAATTTTTCTTCACCTAAATCTGTTTTAATATGTAATTCTTTTAATTGTTTCAATTCCACTTCGGACGGTGCCTGACTCATGATATCGCTCGCACTTTGTGTCTTAGGGAATGCAATTACGTCGCGAATGGATTGACGTTTAGCCATCAACATTACCAAGCGGTCGAGACCGAATGCACATCCCGCATGAGGCGGTGCACCGTATTGGAATGCGTCAAGCATGAAACCGAATTTGGATTTCGCTTCCTCTGAGGACAAACCGATAGCGGCAAATACTTTTTCCTGTACATCGGATTGATAAATACGTAAGGAACCGCCACCGATTTCGACGCCGTTCAATACCATATCATATGCGATAGCTTTCACGCTGCCCGGATCGGACTGTAATTTATCAAGGTCTTCATGGCGAGGCATCGTGAACGGATGGTGCATTGCAACGTAACGTTTTTCATCTTCATTATATTCGAACATAGGGAAATCCGTCACCCATGTGAAAGCCAGTTTATCTTCGTCAATCATGTTCATGCGACGAGCCATTTCAAGGCGTAATTCACCCAATGCACGAGCTACCGTGGCAGGTTTATCGGCGATCATCAATACGAGGTCGCCACCCTTAGCGCCCATTTTCTCACCGATGCTGCGAATCGTATCTTCACCTAGGAATTTCATGATCTGAGATTTGATGGAACCGTCTTCGTTAAAACATGCCCATGCAAGGCCTTTAGCGCCATAACGATTTACATATTCAACAAGATCGTCAAGTTCACGGCGAGGAATCCCCGCATCACCAGGCACGACGATACCTTTTACGATACCACCGTTATCGATTACGGAGCGGAATACTTTAAACTCGGTATCTTTCACCAATTCGGTAACATCCGTAAAAGCCATATCAAAGCGAAGGTCCGGCTTATCGGAACCGTATTTATCCATCGCTTCATCCCACGTAATACGAGGCATAGGCAAGGAGATTTCTTTACCTAACGCCGTTTTAAATACATGAGCGATCATCTCTTCGAGCAATGCATAAATATCTTCTTCATCAACAAAGGACATTTCCAAGTCCAGCTGAGTAAACTCAGGTTGACGGTCCGCACGCAAATCTTCATCGCGGAAGCAGCGAACGATTTGGAAATATTTTTCATACCCCGCCACCATCAGGATTTGTTTAAAAATCTGTGGGGACTGAGGCAAAGCATAGAATGTACCTGCATTTACACGGGACGGCACGAGATAATCACGAGCCCCCTCCGGTGTGGACTTGGTAAGCATCGGTGTTTCAATTTCCAAGAAATCACGACTGTCGAAGAAATCACGCATCGCCTTTGTCACCTTATGACGCAAAATCAGATTGCGTTGCATTTCAGGACGGCGCAAGTCGAGATAACGGTATTTCAAACGGATATTTTCATCCACGTCGATATCATCTTGAATATAGAAAGGAGGCGTTTTAGAGGAATTCAACACGCGCAACTCCTCGCAGAACATTTCGTATGCCCCCGTCGGAAGGTTCGGATTTACCGCATCCGCATCGCGTTTTGTGATTTTACCGCGCACACATAACACATATTCATTGCGAACATCCTCCGCTTTGTGGAACGATTCCACATTATGATCAGGAGATGCGACTACTTGTACTACACCGGAACGATCGCGTAAATCCAAGAAAATCAATCCGCCGTGGTCACGACGACGTTCCACCCAACCACATAATACGACCTCTTTACCTACCTCCGCTTCGGAAATAGTGCCACAACCGTGTGTACGGTGTAAGCCTTGCATTGTTTCCATTCTAATTGTCATCCTTTCACCAAAGAAGTTATACGTTCAGAAACTGTATCGAGCGGCACAGTTTCCTGTTCACTTGTATCCATGAATCGGATAATGGCCTCCCCACGCGCCAATTCATCATCACCCAATATAATAACATATTTCGCATTAATTTTGTTAGCGTATTTTAATTGAGCCTTCATGCTCTTGCCCTGTCCGTCCATCTCAACCGTCACATATTTATCGTGCAGTTCCTGACAAATTTTGAAAGCCTCCACCTTCGCCGCATCGCCGAGAGCCACAACGAATACGGACGGTTCCAATTCAGGCTCCGGTAATAAGTTCTGCTTTTCAAGGGCCAGCAGCAATCGTTCCATCCCCATCGCAAACCCGATAGCCGGTGTGTGAGGACCGTCAAGTTCCTCCACGAGTCCGTCGTAACGACCACCGCCGGCAACGGCACTCTGAGCCCCAAGTGGCGTATACTGCACCTCAAAAGCGGTTTTCGTATAGTAATCAAGGCCGCGTACCAGGCGTGGATTCAATGTATACTGCACATCGGCGGCACTCAGATACGTCTTCAGTTCCTCAAAATGATCATGACATTCAGCACATAAGTGCTCATGAATTTCCGGAGCTCCTACGGACAGAGCTTTGCAGGTTTCATTTTTACAATCCAAGATGCGCAACGGATTTTTATATAGACGATCCTGACAGTCGCTGCATAATTGATCTTTCTTCGGTTCAAAGAAAGCTATTAATTTCTCACGATACGCAGGTCGACAGTTAGGGCAGCCTACGGAGTTAACCTCTACATTCAGGTCTTTAAGACCGAAATCTTTCAATAACTGAACAACCATACAGATAACTTCGCTGTCCACCACAGGCGATTGAGAACCCAGTACCTCCGCACCGAACTGGTGGAACTGGCGATACCGGCCTGCTTGCGGTTTATCATGGCGGAACATGGGTCCCATATAGTACCACTTCGTCAGGCCCTCTTTTCCGTACACCTTATTTTCCAAGTATGCGCGTACAGCGGATGCCGTATTTTCAGGTCGCAGCGTAAAGCTGGAGCCGCCGTCATCACCGGTGGTAAAGGTATACATTTCCTTTTGCACCACGTCCGTCGTTTCCCCGATGCCGCGCAAGAATAATTTCGTATCTTCAAAGGCAGGTGTGCGGATTTCATTGAACCCGTACACTTTACAAATATCGCGCATACGTTGTTCAATATAGTGCCAGTTCTTCATCTGCTCCGGCAAGAAATCTTGTGTACCTCTCGGTTTCTTAATAGCCATTACACAACCTCCCAAAATTTTTCACAAATCTTATGACGTTTTTCCAATAACGCATCAATGGTGTCGCAGTACGCATCCACATTCTTCGGCATATGCTGCTTCAACTGTCGATACGCCGGGGCCCGCATCCACTTGGACGAGCTGCCCGGTCCGATGGATAAAATACACTGTCGCTCCTCCATGATTTGAATATTATACCTGCAGGCCTTACCCGGTAATGTATAGCCGATATTTTCCAACTGTCCCCTCATATATTGCTGGCGATATAGATAATACGGAACATATCCGGCCGCTTCGAGACGCTCCTTACCGTATTGCACCATTTCAGCCACTACATCCTCATGAGGAATCCGGTCTTGCATATTCAAATCATATAAAGGACTGCCACGCTTTAATGCTAATGTATGAATTGTAACATTTTCCGGCAAATTTTGACATACATAATCCATATTCTCCATCATATGCTCCATCCTCTGGCCCGGCAAACCGGCGATAAAATCCATATTGACCGCAAATGGTGTATGTACTTTCACATATTGCAGCAAATCATCGATATCCTGAGTCGTATGCCCGCGCCCGATATATCGCAAGATATCATCCTGCATGGTCTGCGGATTAATGCTGATTCGATTTACACCGGCAGAGAGCATGGTCTTTAATTTTTCCGGCGTTACCGAATCGGGACGCCCCGCCTCAACGGTAAACTCATGACCGTCCGGAACGAGGATTGTCAATTGCCGTAACACATGGTGAAAGTCTTCATTTCCCAGTACCGTCGGCGTACCGCCGCCCATATACAGAGAATCCACGGTAAGTCCGTACTCGTCAACAATCGATTTCATATCCTTCATATCAAGATGCAATGCGCGCAAAAAAGCAGACTTATCCCTGTATTCCTGATAGATGCCAAAGGGGAACGAACAGTATACACAGCGGGTATCACAAAAGGGAATACCGCAGTACACACTTACCGTTTTATCGTCGGCAGATTCTAAAAAGGGACGTTGATAAGCACCGATAGCCGCCAGTGTTTTGAGCTTTTCCATAGACACAGAAAACTCGTCCCTGATGTGACGAGTCGCTGTGTGAATGGATTTATATGTATCTATATATTTATGCAAAAGCTTGGTAGGTCGTACACCTACCATGGTACCCCACGGTGCTTCCACAGGCAAACCTTGGTATTCACGTAGAAAACGAAGCAGGGCTTGACCGATATGACGACGTCCCATCGATGTAAGAGGACCTTCAAAGGACTCGATACGGTCATCGATAGAAACAGTCAACACATATCGTTGACCATCCTCGCGACCTTCAAGTCGCACGTCCGGATTGTCTCTGTTCGAAAAAAGACCGGCCGCACCACAGTTGTGGGCTACCACGGAGCCTAATGGCAAAGGCCCCGTATATAGATATCCGTTAAGCATGATGAGTCATACGGTCAAGCTTTTCAAGTTCCGCCTCAGTCATATGAGCCTGACAATCACTGCAGTATCCGTAAACCTTCAATTGATGGTCAATGGTGCGGAAATTCAATTTCTTTGCGATGATGGATTCCAATGTTTCGAGCATATCATCTTCAAACTCGGATACCTTGCCGCATTTTACACAAATCAAATGATGGTGGAAATGCGCAAATTCTTCGTCGTTCAATTCATAACGGTTGCGACCGTCGCCGAAATCGAGGCGTTTTAACAAGTCGAGTTCCGTAAAGAGATCCAACGTTCTGTAAATTGTAGCCAGTCCGATGTCAGGTGCCACTTCTTTGACCAATACATACACGTCCTCTGCGCTCAAATGATTTTCTTCAGCATCGATAAAAGCTTGTAAAATCGTCTGACGTTGTGTCGTCAATTTGTACTTTTTGTCTTTGATGCGTTCTTTTAATTTTTCTAATGTCGTGTTCATTCTAATTACCCCTTTTACTCATTAAAAATCAGAATACAATTCATCGGCCCTACTCACCGACGAACGGATTGTATTGTTTTTCATAGGCCACGGTAGTTTCAGGCCCATGGCCCGGATAGACAATCGTATTGTCAGGCAGTTTATACAGTTGAGCTCTGATCGATTCCATCAATATCTCATACGATCCGTTCGGAAAATCCGTACGACCTACGGAGTCTTTAAAGAGCGTATCCCCTGCGAAAACAATGCCGTCCATATAATAGCATACACCGCCCGGTGTATGTCCCGGTGTCTCCAATACCTCAAGATTGATATCACCGCACTCGATATGATCACCTTGGTGCACTTCAATGATATCCGCTTTTACAATGATAGGTGTCGGATTACTGTAAACGCTTAAATTAAGCTCGGGATCCGATAGATACGGAACGTCCGCCGCATGTATATACACGGGAACATGATAAGCATCGACAATAGCCTGTACCCCTCCGATATGATCACCATGACCATGTGTGAGGAGAATCGCCTTCGGTTTCAAATCATGTTTTTTTAGCGCCTCCATCACCTGCGAGGTACCGGGATCTATGACGAAAGCTTCATCTATCGACTTATCACCGATAACATAGCAGTTTGTCCCGAACGAACCTAATGGCATGCGCATGAGTACTAAATTCTGTTCTCCCATCAAGCACCTCCTTTACTGCGTTGCACCGTATACACTTCCCGAATGCGACGCAACTTGGTCATAACAAAATCGAGCTGTGAAATATCTCTAATATCTACAACGAGATTTATGGTTACATTTTTTGTAGATTCCTGAACCTTAGCATTCATATTGGTTATGGTGATTTTCAATTCTGAAAGTACTGCCATAACCTCCATAAGTATACCGGTTCTGTCATAAGCATGAATTTCGATACCGACATGAAAGGATTCACCGGACGATTCATCCCACGACACTTCAATCATACGTTCCAGATCTTCAGGCGTATGACCGATGCTCGTACAATCGGAACGGTGAACGGAAATCCCCCTGCCCCGCGTAATATAACCGATGATATCATCACCCGGTACGGGATTACAGCACTTCGCCATTCTGACCATGAGACCCGATTCGCCTTTTACGAGAACGCCCGTACCGTTCTTCGATTTTTTCGGACTGTGCGATTTAAGCTTCTCGATGATTTGCTCCGTACTGCGTTTGGAATTTTCCACCTCTTTGGATTTTTTATATAGTTCCACGAGGCGAAGCAAAACGGTGCTTACCGGCATGCCTCCATAACCGCAGGCAGCAAACAGTTCCTCCTCGGTTCCCGATTTCAACTGTTTAACGACCTGTTGAATGCGATTGTCCGCACAGAGTTCCTTCCAGTTATAATTGAGGCGCTTCGCCTCCCGTTCGAGAGCTTCCAGCCCCTTCTCAATATTTTCTTCTTTATTTTCGCGCTTGAACCAATTGCGGATTTTACTCTTACTTTCAGAGGAGCCTACAATATTAAGCCAGTCAAGGCTCGGTTTACCCGTTTTCGACGTGATAATATCGACGATATCCCCGTTTTGCAATGTGTAATCGAGAGGCACAATCTTACCGTTTACCTTGGCCCCTACGCAGCGATGTCCTACATCGGTATGAACTCGATACGCAAAGTCAAGCGGTACGGAACCGATCGGCAGTTTTACTACATCGCCCTTCGGCGTAAATACGAACACTTCACCGGAGAATACATCGAGTTTCAATGCATTGACGAGTTCTTTCGGATTACTCGTATCCTGCCACTCGAGGACTTGTCTTAACCAGGCGACCTTCTGATCGAAATCCTTGTCACCACCCTTGTTGCCCTCTTTATAGCGCCAATGAGCGGCCACACCGTATTCCGAAACGCGATGCATTTCCCACGTACGGATCTGGATTTCCACGGGTTGCCCCATCGTACCGATAACCGTAGTATGTAACGATTGATACATATTCGATTTCGGCATGGAAATATAATCTTTGAAGCGATACGGCAACGGCTTCCACAAGCTGTGAGCGATGCCGAGCACCGCATAGCAATCGGGAATGCTGTCGACGATAACCCGAACCGCCAGCAAATCATAGATTTGAGACAAATCGCGATTATCTTTCTTCATTTTTTTATAGATACTGTAAAAGTGCTTTGGACGACCTTTAATATCCGCCTTGATATGCGCTTCGCCGAGGGCCTTCGTGAGCTGATTCATCGTGTCGTTTACGATATCTTCACGGGCCTGTCGTTTCTGCTTCATCTGATCTACCAGATCATAATACTTTTCAGGTTCCAAATAGCGGAAAGATAGATCTTCCAACTCCCACTTCACATTGAAAATCCCCAATCGATGTGCGAGGGGCGCAAAAATTTCAAGCGTTTCCCGGGCAATGCGTTTCTGCTTGTCGCTGCGCATGTGCTTCAATGTGCGCATATTATGCAATCGGTCCCCCAATTTGATAACAACGACACGCACGTCTTTTGCCATGGCCAAAATCATCTTCCGATAATTTTCCATCTGCCGATCTTCTTTTGTCTCGTACTGGAATTGGTTTAACTTCGTTACGCCATCCACTAGAAAGGCTACTTCGGAGCCGAACAGTTCCTCCACATCTTCCTTCGTATACGACGTATCCTCCACCACATCATGCATGAGGGCCGCCATCAATGTAACATGATCGATTTGCAGATGTGCCAGGATATTGGCCACCGCCAACGGATGCATGATATACGGTTCTCCGGAAGCTCTGAACTGACCTTCATGAGCTTTATCCGCCAATTCAAAGGCCTTCATGACGAATTTACACTCATCATCGGATAAATATGTATGAATATAATCCATAAATTCAGACAAAGCTTTTTCCTTATTAAAGGTTCCCGGTTCCACCAGCACTTTGCCTTCTTCATTTACAATTGTCATAATGTCACCCCCTATCTACTATAGGTGAGAAATGTTACGGATGTGACAAGATCTAATTTTCCTTCGACGGTATTCCATCGCAACATAAGTTGACCATCATCACTTGTATATTCCTTAATAATGCCGAGTTCTTTAAATACATCTAAAGAGGCCAAGGCACTGCGATTATTCTGTTCTGCCGGCTTACGGCGTAAAATAGCCTGTTCCACATGATAAACAGATTGGCTGTTCCCGCGCATGGAATGCTTCACGATAACGTACATTTGACGCAGGCCTTCGGCGGTCAGGCTGATAGGTTCCTCCGTGATCGGTTCTATATCCTGAATCATAAGTTGCGGGGACACGGTACCTTGCCATTCATTTTTCTGCAGTGAAAAGGCTACTTTCACCTTTGTCCCTACAAATATCAATTTAAATAATTCAGGTCGATTCCAGGCAATGGCATCCAAAGTACCCCTGGAGGTCTCCAAAATCACTTTGCAGTGAGTCTTCAGTTGCCCCATAAGCATAATATCCTGTACAACGGCTTCCATAACGGCAAAAACAGGTGTGCTGTTCGCCATTCCGTACGGTTCCAACGCGGATATGCTGTCTATGATGTCCACATCGATGTCATCCACAGGCAGTTCCGCATCAATGGAGACAACCGGAACATATTCGTCATCATCTATCGTACGCTTACAGTATTCCGTCAGACGACTGCGCAATTCATCGATGCGATTCGCATCGATGCTGAACCCCGCGGCAGCCGCATGACCGCCGAACTGAATGAGTATATCCTCGCAGGATTTCAACGCATCGTAAATATTAAAACCGTCAATACTGCGGCAGGACCCCTTTCCTACACCGTCATGAATGCTGATGACCAATGTAGGCTTGTAAAATTCCTCCACCAATCGGGAAGCCACAATTCCTATCACGCCCGGATGCCACGCCTCACCGGCTACGACGGTTACATAATCAGCCTCATGGCCTTGATTCAACACGTCGATACGAGCCTGTTCATAAATATTACGCTCCAACTCTTGCCGTTCCCGATTCGTCTCATTTAATTCCTCTGCAATCGCTTCGGCCACGTCGCTATCATCAGTCACCAATAATTCTACGGCGCGTGTGGCGTGTGTGACACGTCCCGCTGCATTTAAACGCGGTGCCAACGTAAAACCGATATGACCGGACGTGATATTTTTTTCATGCAACCCCGCCACATCAATGAGTTTATGAATGCCCAGATTAGGATGCTCATTCATCTTCTCAAGACCGGCTTTCACGATGACCCGATTTTCCCCGACAAGAGGCACCACATCGGCAACGGTTCCCAGAGCCACGATGTCGAGATCATCCAGATACCATTCGCCATGCTGCGTGAGCCATAAGGCCTGACATAATTTAAAAGCCACACCTACGCCGGATAAATTCTTATCCGCATAAGGGCAATCCTTCTGCTTATGATTGATCACCGCCTTGGCACGAGGAATTCTATCCGGCGCCGTATGATGATCCGTAATAATTATATCGAGCCGGTCGCGAACGGCCTCCACGATATCATATGAGCTGATACCGCAGTCAACGGTAATAACAAGCGCCGTTCCCTGCTCCACGAGATGCTCAAGAGCCTCTAAATTTAAACCATAACCTTCACTTTGTCGTTCCGGTATATAATAACTCACATTGGCATGTAAACGCCCAAAAAAACGATATAACAGAGATGTCGCCGTAATGCCGTCCACATCGTAATCACCATAAATCACGATGGGCTTATTGTTCTCTAACGTCTTCTGGATCAACGCAACGGCGATATCCATATCCTTCAACGTAAACGGATCCAATAAATCAGCTAAATTACCCGTTAAAAAACGGCGTCCTTCATTGACATCGATGTGACGATTCACCATTAGCTTTGCTACGATAGGATTTACACCAAGTTCACGGATTAAGATATTCTCTTGTTCTGTATCCCCCGACGAGAGTCTCCAACGTTTCTTTCTAATCATCACATGCCTCAACAATTTATAATCAATATCATTCTCTGATTTAACGTATTATCATTATCATTATTATCTATTATACAATAAAATGCCTTTAAAATAAAATAATTTATATATTTTATTCTCAATTAATGGTTAAGTTCTTCTCAACAAAAAAGAATCTCCCATTATCAATAGGAGATTCTATATCAGTGATCCACTTAGAACCGGAAGTCCCGTTCACCATCCTTCATCTGCGCAATATACGCTTTCGCTTTGTCTTTAACTAAATCATTCTTAATATTTTCCAACTGGCTTTCAATAACCTTTGCCCCGTGAGCCTTAGTCTTTTCATTACCATAATCCATAATGTATTCATTCAACGTCATCAACGCATTCGGCTGACAACAATTATGAATTTGTCCGGATTTAGCCAATGCCATAAAGCGGTCCCCTGTACGACCAGCACGATAACATGCTGTACAGAAACTAGGCACATAGCCGAGATCCAGAAGCCAATCCACGATTTCATCCAATGTACGCGTATCACTACGATCGAATTGGGCGGAGTTATCCTCCGGTTTTTCTTCTTCTTTGTATCCGCCTACACTGGTACGGGATCCGCCGCTGATTTGCGAGATGCCCAACGCCAATCCCCGTTCACGCATTTCCTGCGTTTCCCGCGTGGACATGATCATGCCCGTATACGGCGTAGATACGCGAATGAGAGCGACGATTTTTTCAAAAATATCATCCGGCACGGCATTGCTGAAATCATCTACATCGATATCATCCGCCGGGCAAATACGAGGCACTGAAATTGTATGTGGACCTACCCCGAATACCGCTTCCAAATGCTCCGCATGCATCAAGAGTCCTACAAAATCGTATTTATAATGCTCCAAACCGTAAAGAACACCGATGCCTACATCATCGATTCCGCCCTGCATAGCGCGGTCCATCGCCTCCGTATGGTAGGCGTAGTCACTTTTAGGGCCTGTAGGATGTAGCGCTTCATAGTTCTCCTTATTGTATGTCTCTTGGAACAATGTATATGTCCCGATGCCGACATCATGCAATTTTTTATAATCCTCTACGGAGCACGCCGCAATATTGACATTAACCCGACGAATCTCACCATTTTTATTCTTAATGCTGTAAATGGTTTTAATGGATTCCAGAATATATTCGAGAGGATTATTGAGAGGGTCTTCACCGGACTCGATAACGATACGTTTATGCCCCATCGCTTCTAAGGCGATAACCTCTTCCTTAATCTGTTCCTGCGTCAATTTTTTTCGTTTAATGTCGCGATTTTTAGAATGGTACGGACAATAAACGCAGCCATTGATACAATAGTTGGACAAATACAGTGGAGCAAACAGAACGATACGATCCCCATAAATGGTTTTCTTAATCTCTTTAGCTAAAGCAAACAGCTTTTCCTTATATTCAGGTAAAGGACATTCTAACAGCACCGCTGCTTCTCGATGGTTTAACCCCTTGAACGTTGCAGCCTTTGCTAAAATCTCATCCAACAACTCCCGATTTTCCTTATTTTTCTCTGCATAAGCAAGAGTATCAAGAATTTCCTGATGGGAAATAAATTCCTCCGCCTTTGGAGATTTTACATCATACATAGTACTTACCTCAAATCTTTCCAGTGGTCACGCCACCCCTCTTTAGGTTTATGAAAGTATATGACAACCAGTTCTCTGGTATTTCACTGATACTTTACATAGTATACCACTATTCCTACTAAAATGCATTGGAATTTCGCACAAAAAAAGGTTGCCGCCTCATAAGAGGAATCAACCTTTATATCATGGGAGTTTCTAATCTATATCGATTATCTATATCGAACATGACTAAAATGTATGTATGTATTTTTACACTAGATAAACCCTTACATAATATTACTAACTATATATTACAAATGTATTTAGTCCTATTTCCCCCATGTATCATACAGGTTTTTCATAGCACGTTCTTTCGCAATAATACCATGAGCCATCCACAAAGTACTATCCACTTGCAATACATGATCAGCTTTTACAGCAGGCAATTTTTTCCACAACTCATCTTTTTTAAGATTTGCCAATCGTTGGTCTGCTATACCTTGATTATTAGCACTAGAAGCACCATAACCAGCAGAAACAATTAAGTAGCCTGCATCAAGATCGGGTAATCGTTCTAGAGAAATCGCGTTATTAGTAGGATTAAGTTCTGTTTCCAATACCATATCAGGTGGCTTAATATTAAGCAATTCAGCCATAAAGACGTTCATATCACTTTTCATATATGGATATAAACGAATTTCTTTATTTAAAATTCGTAAGAAAGCTACCGTTTCCCCTTGCATATGCTCAGATAAAGCTATCCGTGTTTTCTTCGCCTGTGAATAATACTCTTTCAAACGAGCTTCCCCTTTTTCAGGAACGCCAAGTGCTTTAGCAATAGTTAGTAGTGCAACTTCTTCCTTATTTACGTTGACAGAAATAGTTGGAGCAATTTTAGAAAGTGCATTATATGCCGCTTTACCATAAGAGTCACGCATAATAATCAAATCCGGTTTTAAAGCCTGAATCTGCTCATAGTTGATAGTCTTTGTTTCATCATTAATACTGAAATTTTCAATATTACGATCTTTTAACTCTTTATATAAATAGCTGTTTTCATTATAATTTGCCCCTATAAAAGATTCATCTAATGCAATCATAGGATCTTCTGTCCGAACAACCACGATACGTTTATGTTCTTTGGGCATAACTGTTGTCCCGAGCTTATGAGTGACAATAATCTTATCTCCTTCAACAGTAACGATTTTATCTGCTGCCTTTTGGATAGCGGTTAATCGTTTCTTAAACTCTTTGTCAATGTCCTTTGGATCATTTGACCGTTCAAGAGCTGTTTTTACCTTATCATCAAGATTAGCATAGATGGCCTCATGGGTCATACCATTTTCCTGTGAACCACATCCTGCAATTCCCATGAGCACACAAGCCCCTAAAAGACCTGAAAATAACAAACGCTTCATACTACACCTCACGTGCCGTATGTCCACAATTCTTCATAGAATAAGGAATGCAGAACGGACGATCAGTCTTAGGATCATTCATAATTGTGGAGTCTACACCGAATACATCCTTTAGCATTTCATAATGGAAAATATCATGAGATGTACCTTCATACTGGATTTTTCCATTCTTCATAGCTACTAAATAATCGGCAAAACGAGCTGCTTCATTAAGTTCGTGAATAACCATGACAATCGTTTTATTATAAGCTTTATTCAAATGCTCTACTAGATGTAATACATCCATCTGGTGAGATACATCAAGGAAGCTCGTAGGCTCATCAAGGAATAGAATGTCTGTATTTTGAGCGATAGCCATGGCAATCCATACGCGTTGCCGTTGCCCCCCCAGACATATTTGTAATACCACGATCTGCAAACTGAAGTAATTCAGTCTCCTTCAAAGCCCACTCTACAATTTCTTTATCCTCTTTTGTAGTACGGGCAAATAAGCTGCCTTGATGCGGTGCACGACCGTACATAACAAGTTCACGCACTGTAATTTCACCAGGTGCCGTTGGATTTTGAGGCAAAATAGCAACCTTTTTTGCTAGCTCTTTACTACCATAAGAATTGATAGATTTACCATCTAGCAAGACATCGCCATCCATTGGTCGAATAATACGACAAATAGTTTTTAGTAAAGTGGATTTACCACAACCATTAGCACCAATTAATGCTGTTACCTTACCTTCTGGAATCGTAAGATTTAAGTTCTCTATAATTTTTGTATCACCGTAACCAGTAGTTAGGTTTTTAACTTCTAATTTCATTTATATCTCCCCTTTTACGCTTTTGTTTTCGCTAAAATATACAAGAAGTATGGTGCCCCGATCAAGGCTACAATAATTCCTAAAAGGATTTCGTCAGGTGCAATAATGGCTCGACCAATCCAGTCGGCAGTGACCACTAAAACAGCTCCAATTAGACCTGTTAAGGGCAAGAAATAGGCATGAATCAGCACCGACTAAACGACGTGCAATGTGAGGGGAAATAAGCCCTACAAAACCTATACTGCCACCGATAGCTACACAGAACCCAGATAAAAGAACTGCAATAATTAGGTATACGAATCTAGAGCGATTTATATGTACACCAAGACCTATTGCGGTTTCATCTGCTAAACTCAGCAGATTTAGTTCCATATAGCGAGCATAGAGAATAAGAGATAATAAGACAACCACTGGAGCAAGTACCCATACATGTTCCCAGGTATTACCCGAAATAGTACCGATTGTCCAAGTATTAACTAAATAAAATTTATTAGGGTCCAAACGCGTTACGAGTAAGACTTGTAATTCATGGAATCCTGCACTCATAGAAATACCTGTTAAGATTAAACGATATGGCGAAACAATATCACGACCGCGACAAGATAGAAAATAAATTAAAAGCGCTGACACAACAGCACCAGCTACCGCAACAGTTGGTAATGTCCAAATCCCCCACGCAGTTGTAGAACCTGCAAAATATACTAAAAGAACTACACCTAAACCAGCACCAGCATTTACGCCTAACAAGCTTGGGCTAGCCAATTCATTACGAGATATAGTTTGGAAAATTGCACCAGACATAGCAAGGCCCATACCAATAAATACAGCCAAGATAGTACGAACTAAACGAAAATCAAAAACTGTGAGATTTTCTACATCATTACCACCGCCAAAGAGAATGCGAATAAGATCAGATGTAGACATATCACTAAAGCCTGTATGAAGATGTCCATACATAGCACCTAACAATATGAGTGTCATAACGAAAGAGTAGGTAAAAAAGCGTTTTTTCATCTTATTTTTCTCCCTTACGATTTGCTAAATAAATAAAGAATGGAACACCTACAAGAGCAGTAATGGCACCTAATGGTGTTTCAAATGGAGGATTTACGATACGAGCTACAACGTCAGCAATCATAACGAGAACTGCGCCAAAGAGTGCAGAGAATGGAATTACAAAACGATAATCGATGCCCACAAGTTTACGTGTTATATGTGGAATAACGAGACCTACAAAGCCGATCGGACCGGCTAGAGCAACAGCAGAACCGCTAAGAATAAGTACAGTCAAACCAGATAATACGCGTACACGATTTAAATTACTGCCAAGACCAACAGCTACTTCTTCGCCAAAACTTAAGAGCGTAACAGATTTAGATACATACATAGCGATAAAAATACCAATAAGCGTCCAAGGCAATACCAATAAAACTTGTTCCATACGAATGCCACTAATACCGCCTGCAGTCCAGAAGCTTAACTCTTGTGCTACTTGGAAGTACACAACAAGCATATGTGTAACAGCTACAAATACAGCACTAATAGCAGTACCAGCAAGAGCAAGATATACAGGAGTAGCTTTACCACCTACACGTTTAGCAAGTGCTAAAATAAATAGTGTTGCCAATGCAGCCCCAGCAAAGGAAAACAGAATACTTCCATTTATGGTCAAATAAGGAAATAAAATCATCCCAACAGCTAAACCAAAACTGGCACCTGCATTAATCCCTAAAATAGATGGACTCGCCATAGGATTATTGGTAACACCTTGCATCAGTGCACCTGATACGGCAAAGCTGATACCTACAACGATACCTGCTATCATACGTGGTAAGCGCAATGTTTGGACGATCATCTGTCCAATGCTATTAGGATCATAGTTGGTAAAGGATAGAATAATATCATCTAAGCTAATGTAGCGTATCCCAATAAAGAGTGCCCCAAGAGATGTAGCAATTAAAATCGCTAAGGCAAATATACATAATAGTGTATTTCTAGCTGCACGCCCTCCCCTTGTTTCTACATCATTATTACTCATAAAAACTCCTTACAATACAAAATACTATAGAATTTACTGATACATTATATCAATAATGCTCTATCTTTTTTCAATAATAAGTCTCAATATCATTTATAGCAATAATGCAATATTAAAAACAATATAAGTAAACTTTTATAACTATACAGAATTATATCCAACATTTTACATTCCTATAAGTATATATAAACATTTTTACAATAAAAAAAGAGTAGTAACCTTAATGTTACCACTCTAAGTTTTGAGTAGATATTCTAATTTGATGCACTGTAAAGATATATTTAAAATACTAAGTTTACCTATTTAATTGATTTCGACTATTAAAAAATGTTCTATACGCTAATTGACAAGTAATAAAGCAGGCAATCGATATGGTAGATAAACTCATAAATGTCACAATCATTTGATATTTTACAGCTTCAAGTGGAGGCATTCCCGCTAAAATAAGACCTGTCATCATTCCCGGCAAGGCCACTATTCCTAATGTCTTAGCACTATCTACAGTTGGCTGCAATCCAGTCTTTATAACATCTCGTACGATGGCCTTTGAAGCTTGCTTAGGTGTACTTCCTAACGCTAGTTTAATTTCTACCTCTTGTTGACGTAACTCAAAATTTGATAGCATTTGGCGATAACAAAGCCCAATCGCCACCATAGCACCACTAATAATCATTCCTCCAACAGGAATCACTTGATAAGCAGTAAAGTTAAGCACGCCTGTTAGGAGCAAAATCAATAAGGTAATGCTTGCACCTACGGTTATGGCAAACCAAGAAATCCACAATGCATAAGGTATTCCCTTGCCGCGTTTAGAAGAATTATAGGCAGCATTAATAGCCATAAAACCTAATAATCCGATTATGAATATAGGACTTTCAGTACTAAAAATATAAGCTAGAATGAAACCGATGGCAAATAACTGTATGGTAGCCCGCAAAGCACTTATAAAAATATCCTTCTCTAACTTCAACTCCTGCCGATAGGATATGAACATGCTAATAATAACTAATATGGATGCAAGGCATAATGACGTGGCTGAAATAGCGTGAAACTGACTCATCGTAATACCTCCTCTTTAGCTAATGATCCATCTACAATTGTAATGCGGCGATTAGCCAAACGTAAACTTTGTTCCTCACTATGTGTAATTGATATGATGGTCATTCCATTTTTATGAAGCTCATCAATTACTCGTTCTACGATAGCGGTATTAACAGAGTCTAATGCAGAGGTTACCTCGTCTAGAAGTAATACTTTAGGTTCAAAAATAAGGCTTCGAATGAGACAAATCCGTTGCATTTCTCCACCAGATAGTTCATCATTACGACGCTCAAGATATTCAATAGGCATATGAAGTAAATCGAAAAGATATTTGATACGAATCATATCAGGTTCCATACCGCGAATATCATAAGGGAAGAAAATATTACGACGCACCGTTTTCGCAAATAAGTAAGGTCTTTGAAAGCAATAGCCACCCTCTTTTCGATAACTTTCAGGATCCATAGTGGCTAAATCACGTCCATTATAAGTAATAAGCCCTGAGGTGGGACTAATCAAATCACTGCATAATTTTAAAAGCGTGCTTTTACCACTACCAGAAGGGCCTACAACAGTGAGATACTCTCCTTCATTTACAGATAGAGATACATCACGGATAATAGACTTTTCTTTTACAACATAAGATATATTAGATAACTCTAATAGTGCCATAATGCCTCCGATTATATTTCAAGACTCTATGATATATTTAATAATCACATTAAACTATATTATATTATACCAATACAACTTACACCATAATAAACAAAAAATCCCTAGTGGAAACCACTAGGGATTAATAATCTTGTAAAATTAAGCTTCTACAGGGTATACACTAACTTTACGGTTATAACGACCGGCACGTTCAAAAGCCACTTTACCAGGCACAAGGGCGAATAAAGTGTCATCTTTACCGATACCTACGTTAGTACCAGGGTGGAAGTGAGTACCACGTTGACGAACGATGATGTTACCGCTCTTTACGATGGAACCGTCATGGCATTTAACACCAAGGCGTTTAGATTCACTGTCACGACCGTTACGAGTACTGGACACACCTTTTTTATGTGCGAACAATTGCAAATCAAAAGTAAACATTAAGTTCACCTCCTATATTTCGTGTATTTGGACAAACTCCGGATACTGACGACTGATTTCCTCGAAGCCGAGAATCATAGTCTCCAAAATATCCTGTCCACTCCGGTTAATCGTACCGGAGAGAACCATATCACATCGACCTTCGCTATTGGTATACTCCCCTTCTTGCTTGGCAATGCGGGTTAAACCTAACATCGCCGTCGCCGATAAGGCGGACAATGCGGCGCATACAATATCGAAGCCATGCTCATCATATCCTGCATGACCGGACATGTGACAACCAGTTACTTGACCGTCACTGTTCCGCTGGATCCCAATGGAAACCATAATTAAGCTTGGATAGATTCAATACGAACTTTTGTGAACGGTTGGCGATGGCCTTGGCGACGACGGTAGTTGGATTTAGCTTTGTATTTGAAAACTAAGATCTTTTTACCTTTACCTTGCTCAAGCACCGTACCTGTAACCTTTGCACCGTTTACAAGAGGAGCGCCAACTTTAACGTCACCGTCATTCACTACAGTCAAAACTTCTTCGAATGTAACGGAATCGTTAGCAGCTGCTTCCAATTTTTCGATAGTAATTACATCGCCTTCAGCAACGCGATATTGCTTACCACCGGTTTTAATAATTGCGTACATGAGAACACCTCCTTGTTATCGAACTCGCTGAATAAGGTATCCCGACCCGGAGCCGGGCGTTTGAACCTGCTTCATGCGGATTGCAAAGTTCAGAAAACCGAACTAATACTGATACAGTATACCTTGTTTCCACCCTGTTGTCAAACGTAAATCAAGGTTATTCCGCTGTATTTGATACTTTCACAGATAGACTCGTTCACATCAACCGATAAGGCCCAAATGCTGTAATAAAATCTTAGTCCCGATGAGGATCAATACACCGCCTCCGAGAATGCCCGCATATTTACCCACAAAGCGGCCCATAAATTTCCCCAGGTATATACCGATTAAGGAGATTCCAAATGTAATCAGCCCTATAATGGCCGAAGCTTCCCATACGTTGATAGGCAAAAATGCGAATGTAAGCCCTACCGCCATCGCATCGAGGCTCGTAGCGACGGAAAGCATGAGCATTTCCCATACACCGAGAAACGGTTTATCATCGTCATCATGCTCATCGCTCAAACCGTCGCGAATCATGGCGATGCCTAAATAACCGAGAAGGCCGAAGATAATCCAATGATCCCAATCAGAAATTATATCTATGAACTGGCGACCGATAAGCCACCCGATAACAGGCATAATAAACTGAAAGAGACCAAATAAAAAGGCTAATGTAATTTTACGACCATTAGATCCGACGGGGATAGTCAACCCCTTTCCGATGGACACGCCAAAAGCATCCATCGCAAGACCTATGCTGATTAATACGATTTCAATTAACGACACACTACCACCTATTAATAAACTACCTACTTACTCGGACACGGCCATCAACGAATACCCTTCGCGACTGATATTAGGGTTCACCACAACGGAAATCTTGCGGCCTATAGACTCACCGAGATCTGCCAAAACATGCTTTGACAAATATTGTGCCACTTCCGGGTGAACTTCGATTTCTAAATCGGTCCTAATGCGGCCCGATTTAAACAGTTCCCGTATACGCCGAATGATCTGCATATATACAGTGCGTCCGGACAACATATATCCGGTTCCGCCGCACTGAGGGCACGTATCAAACATCAGGGTCTGTAACCCCTGACGGGCCCGCTTCCGCGTCATCTCAACAAGCCCTAACGAACTGATGCCGCACACAACGGTCTTCATCTTGTCCAGTTTAGCCTGCGATGCCAAGAGATTTAATAATTCCTGCTGGTGCTCTTTATCCTTCATATCGATAAAATCGACTACAATAATGCCGCCGATATCCCGCAGGCGCAATTGCCGGCAGATTTCTTTCGCCGCCTCTTTATTCACTGTGAAAGCCAGATCCTCCAGCTTATCGGACCGGCCCGTATAATGTGCGGAGTTCACGTCGAACACGGTAAGGGCCTCCGTGTGATCGATACGGATAGAGCCGCCGGACGGCAAATCGATATCGCGAGAGATAAGATTTTCCAATTGAGGTTCAATGTGATTTGCCTTGAAAATAGGCGTGCTGTCCCGATGACGTGTAACCTTTATGGATTGTGACGTCGGACCATGTCCCAGTAAATCTGTCAAGCGAGATTCGGCCATATCGGAGTCGACGATGATTTCCTCTACATTGCGATGGGCGTAATCCCGCACGAGGCGGAACCAAAAGTCCGCATCGCTGTACAGATCCGTACCGCTCTTGGCAACTTTAAAACGCTTTAATACGTGCTGCCATGTGCGCCATAAGTAGTCCATATCACGGGCAATTTCCTCGGCACTCGCCTTAGCCGCCGCCGTACGGATGATAAATCCGCAGCCTTCCTGCACATAGGGCTTCGCCAGTTCCTGTAATTGACTGCGCACGGTTTCATCGGTGATTTTCTTTGAAATATGCATGCCTTCCGAATATGGCAACAGCACCATAAAGCGGCCTGCAAGGCTCACATCGGCCGTAACACGTGCACCTTTGCCGAGCATTTCTTCCTTCACCACTTGTACCAGGACCTGCTGTCCCACGGACAATCGAGGTAAGATCTTCTGTTCCTTCCCCTGCTGCAGATTCAGATATGCATTCTGAGAGCCGCCGATGTCAATAAAAGCGGCCTGCATGCCGGGCAATACATTTTTTACGGTTCCCTTGTACATGTGATTTGCTATATGAGTTTCATCGAAACGTTCCAATGCAAAGTCTACCAGCCGCCCCTCTTCGTCCACAACGGCCATACGCACCTCTTCACGCATCACATTAACCAGAATTTTATGCATCTTATCCCTCCTTTCCTATTGTCATTACGATTATGTTTTTTCAAACCATGATCTAAAAATACTATTAATAAAAACTATATGACTATTAGTCAGAAATTCAGTAATTGATCTCCAACGGCGTAAAGCGCCCCTCATCATTTTCCACCATAATTGCTTTTCTATGGATTTCATATCCCGTCGTAATAGGCCAGTTGAATTGATCCTTACCGAGGTTCCACACCTCACTCGGCTTGATAGTGCCTTCCGGATATACGCCGATACCCATGCGCAGGGTCACCTGGTCACCGTTCATCACGGCCGTAATCGGCTCTTTCACAAAATGTTTTACGTCAATAGTACGGGTTTTCTTAGGCGTCACCTTTTCATAAGAAATTTCAGCGGCCTCGTTAAAAGGTTTGAGCAATGTATCCCAATCCGCATATACATCCGTTACTGGACCCGTAACTTCATAAACGGCGTAATTACAGATAGCCATCATCTTCTTAACCTTGTCAGGCATTTCTTTACCGTCCAATACCTCAAGGCCCGGAGGCGCCACGCGGTTTAATCGTTCCATAATAGAATTCAGACTGTCATCCTCAAGTACATCCATGTCGATGTATTCCGCTGTAGCGGTCACACCTAGTGCCAGAGCGGAGGAAAAGCTGATTTTCATATGCGGATTAAACCCTTCCGAATAGGCCATCTTGATTTCGGCGCGACGAATCATGCGCTCAACAGCCTGAGCATAGTCGAGATGTGACAAAAATCGTAATTCTTCACCTTTATGTAAGGCCAAACGTAACTTTTTCAACTCTGCCACCCTCCTTATAATCAATAATCGCCGTATTTAATTCAGGACATACATTACAGCCCCTGCACGGAGCACGACGACAATCGCCGGTCAACTTCGCATCAACAGCCTGTTCCCATTCACGCTTCAAGAACGCCTTGCTCACGGTGGAGTCCAGATGATCCCACGGCAAAGCTTCATCAAAGTCACGGGTACGACGTGCATAGTATGCCGGATCAAGGCCGCAGTTTTCGAAAGCTTTCAACCATGTTTCATAATTGAAAAATTCCGTCCATCCGTCAAATTTACACCCTAATTTCCACGCTTCCACGAGGACGCCGGACAGTCGTCTATCCCCGCGGGCAAATGCGGCCTCCATATAACCGGTATAACCGTCATGGTAGTGATAGGAGATATTGCGATTATTGATGAGAGATTTCAGATAACGCTGCTTGCGATGAATTTCCTCCACATCCTGTTGTCCATACCATTGGTACGGCGAATGCGTCTTCGGCACGAAGAAGGAAACGCTGACCGTTACGGAACCGTTGCGTTTACCCGTAATATC
The DNA here is from genome assembly GCF_000517785.1 of Veillonella sp. AS16. Lineage (NCBI taxonomy): Bacteria > Bacillati > Bacillota > Negativicutes > Veillonellales > Veillonellaceae > Veillonella > Veillonella sp. AS16. Next base: position 640,327 of record NZ_AZYX01000007.1, read on the forward strand.
GCGGTGCAGATCGAGGACCTTATATGCAAGATCGGCGATGCCCGCTAAATCTTCGTCAGTTTCAGTAGGCAATCCCATCATGAAATACAGTTTAACCGTATTCCAGCCCGATTTGAAAGCATTCGTACAGGCCGCCAGGAGATCTTCCTCACTGACACCTTTATTGATAACATCACGCATGCGCTGAGTACCCGCTTCCGGTGCAAAGGTGAGACCGCTCTTGCGGACCTGCTGCACCTTTTTGGCGATATCTATGGAAAAGCTGTCGATGCGCAACGACGGTAAGCTGACGCTCACCTGTTTATCCTTAAATTCCTCCATGAGCATATCCACGAGTTCCGGCAATTTAGAGTAATCGGCGGAACTCAAACTCATCAGGGAAACTTCATTATAACCTGTGTTGGCAATTGTTTCCTTTGCGATTTCCAATAACCGCTCCGGCGTTTTTTCACGCACAGGTCGATACAGCATCCCCGCCTGGCAGAAGCGACAGCCGCGCGTACAGCCGCGAAACAGTTCCAGTACAGCTCGGTCATGAACGATATCGAGGAACGGTACCACCGGTTTCGTCGGATAAAATACGTGTTCCACATCTTCAATAATCCGTTTTTCAATGGTTGCGGGCACGTCATCAAAGCGCGGTGTAATCGACTTAAAATCACCGGATTCCGTATAGTCCACCTTATACAGTGCGGGACAATACGTACCGGGAATTTTTGCAACCTTTCTGAGGAATGCCTCCTTACCGCCAGGAAAGCCTTTCGCTTTTTCGGACTTAAAGAGGTCAATAAATTCATCGCTCCACTCTTCCGATTCACCTAACGAGACAATATCAAAGAAATCCGCCAACGGTTCCACGTTAAAAGCACATGGACCTCCCGTAACAAGCAACGGAAAATCCATGTCACGATCTTTGGCATACATCGGAATTCCCGCCAAATCCAACATATTAAGAATATTGGTGAAGCTCATCTCGTATTGAAGTGTAAATCCTAACACATCAAAATCCCTGATCGGTGTCCTCGTTTCCAATGAAAATAGAGGAATATTGCGCTTGCGCATTTCTTCCTCCATATCATGCCACGGAGCGAATACACGCTCCGCTACGGCGTCTTCACGACGATTCACGAGACCGTATAAAATTTTTATTCCCAAATGGCTCATGGCCACTTCGTAAACATCAGGAAATGCCAGTGCCATGGTTACAGCTACCGTACTGTGATCTTTCACGATACTGTTATACTCACCGCCCGTATATCGAGCCGGTTTCTGTACGTGCTGCAGCCATGACGTATCTAATTCAATCATACATCCTCCGGCTGAAAGCCTTCTTTCAATTAAAATATATATTTAGTTCGCTGCATGGAGATATTCAGCAACAAACCTATACTCAACATATTAGTGGTCAGCGCACTGACACCGTAGCTGAGGAACGGTAAAGGAATGCCAGTTACAGGCATAATGCCGATAGTCATCCCCACGTTGACGAGAACCTCAAAGCTCAACATAGCGCCGATGCCTGTCGCCAGTAACATTCCAAATGTATCATTGCAGGTATACGCGATGCGTATACTGCGATAAATGAGCATGAATAATAACGCCAAAACAATGATACATCCTACAAATCCGAATTCCTCGCCGATAACGGAAAAAATAAAATCCGTATGATTTTCCGGCAGAAAGTTCAATTGACTTTGGGTCCCGTTAAAGACACCCTTGCCTAAAATCATGCCGGACCCGATGGCTATCTTCGATTGGATTATATGATAACCGGATCCGAAAGGATCTATATCGGGATTAAAAAACACGAGGATACGCTGTTTTTGGTAATCTTTCAGAATAAACCAGACCAAAGGCAGCAACAGTACGCCTAATCCGACGATAATTTGAATGAGCCGAACTCGAATTCCCGCAATAAAAAGCATGCCTCCGAAAATAGCGATATATACGAGTGATGTTCCCAGGTCAGGTTGTAAGAATACGAGGAAAATGGGAATCCCTACATATATCACGGGAACCAGCAGCGATTTAAAGGTATTTAAATGATTAATACGAGGCTCCAGCATCTTGGCCATACAGATAATCATGAGTAATTTAGAAAATTCCGACGGTTGCAAGGTTATAGGCCCGATCTGAATCCACCGCTGCGCCCCTAACGCCGATGTACCGGCGATCATTACGGCCAGCAGCATAATGAGCGTGAAGGCATAAATCATATTGCCCCAGTTTTTAAGACGATGATAATCAAAAAACTGCATTCCTATAACTACAGCCACATTTGCCACGAAGAAAAGCAGTTGCTTTACCACAAGACTGTTAAAACTGAGCGCCTCCTGATTGACATGGGTAGCACTGCCTACAGCGGTCAAACCGATGCTTACAAGCAGAACCGTACAAATTATGATTGTCCAGTCGCTATGAGTCCAAATTTTTTGCCACATCGTATCACCTATTTGAGCTTAATTCGGCGCCACAAGCTTTGTTTGGCGTCTAAAACAAGGCGCTGCGTAGTCCAACCGTTGCGATTAATATAGCGAACCGGCCGATTACCTTCAAAAATGGTATTGCCGGAAGATGCCAACGTCGACATAGGCGTGAGCTCTTTAGCTCTTCTCCGTTTTTCAGCATATGCATTAAATCGGTCCAGTATATCCTGTTCATCCCAGGTATTTCCTGAAATAACATAATCCACCAAAGGTTTTAATAAATCGGCCGCATCCGTACGAAGCAGATCAAATAATGTTCCATTCTGTGTATACCGCAAGACCTTTTCATCATACGGAATCATAGCCCCTACATATTCGGACCGGATCACATCCAACATATCGTACAGATTAATGTCCGCATCATCCGTAGGCACCGAATTAAATACGACTACATGGTCCCGGATATTAGCTTCCTCACAAACTTGAATCATGCGCGCTCCATTGCGCAACGACACCCATAACGGATGAGTCACTACAATACAGCGATTCACCAACTCGAGAATCGACTCAATTCCCTTACCGATTCCGGCAGGCGCATCAATGAGGACATAATCATATCTGTCAGCTAAATATTTAATGAGTTTCTTATACTTCTTTCGTCCCATATCTTCCCAGCGAAGTTTTTGACTGGCCGGCAGAAAATCCAGATTATCACCGATAGGTAATATGGCGTCATCTGCATATTCCTTATGTTCACTCGCATCCAAAGCGTCATAAAACACTTCATCCGCCACGCCTAATACGAGATCCAAATCGCGTAATCCAAAATCTCCATCGCAGAGCAGTACGCGATGCCCTGCATTACTTAAAGCCGCACCCAGACAGGCGGTAACGGTCGTTTTCCCAACGCCGCCTTTGCCGGATACGACACCGATGATTTCGCCCATATTATTCCTTTCTTGGTTGTATAGTATTTACAGTATTTAAACGATTCTGTTCTTGAGACGTATTTTTCTTATTTCCATCATTAGATGTATTATTCAAGTTTACGTGAAAGTATGCCGCCAATATATCTCGCACGATAGGCCCTGCAGAACCGGCACCGAAACTGCCTTGCTCCACAAGCGCCACCACGACGATACGAGGCTTATCATACGGTGCATAAGCGACAAACCAGCCATGATCTCGGCCATGAGCATTTTCCGCCGTCCCCGTCTTGCCCGCTACGTCCACAGGAAAACCTTTAAATAAGGCACCCGCCGTACCGCCTTCATTAGTAACATCCCGAAGGCCTTCGCGAATGAGATCCATAACATTTTTCTGAATCGGTAATACGCCCAATTTTTCCGGTCCGAAAACCTCCTTCGGCGTACCGTCCGAATTATCGATACGACTCACTACATACGGCCGATAACGAATACCTCCGTTTGCGACCTCGCTCATAACTACCGCCATCTGTAACGGAGTTACCAAGGTAAACGATTGTCCGATAGCGGCGTCAAAGGTTTCCCCCAAGTACCAGTCCTGGTCAAATACCTTCCGCTTATATTCCGGATTAGCCATATTGCCGGCCGCTTCACCGACCAGATTTATGCCCGTTTTCTCACCTAAGCCGAAATAACGAGCATATTTATCAAGATTTTCAATACCGACGCGATTACCCATTTCATAGAAATACACATTATCCGATTTTGCAAGAGCATTATTAAAGTTTAACCACCCCAGAGCCTCACCTTCCGCATTGCGCTTATCGATGAGCCAATGGCGCCCGCTGTCAAAAATCATCTCATCCGGTGTAACCTTCTTCAGATCCAATGCGGCCGCCCCCGTAATGATTTTGAAAGGAGACCCCGGCGGATACTCGCCGGATATAACCTTATTATCAAAAGGATGTTTCTTATCACTATTCAACTGATTCCATTGGGCGGATGTGATCCCCTTGGCAAACCAGTTCGGATTGAATTCCGGATTACTTACCATAGCCAGTACGGCGCCCGTATTGGGATCTAGGGCAACCACAGCAGCCCCCTGAGCCGGAATTCCCTGCGCCTGCAGCTGTGCCAACTGATTATTAACGGCTTCCTCTGCAGCCTTCTGCAGATTCACATCAATGGTGAGGTGAATATTGGAGCCCGGTACCGTATGTTTCCGATCGACCTCTGCAACAGGCCGTCCTGTCGCATCGACCTCCAGCTGCTTTCCGCCATCGGTCCCGCGCAGGATATTATCGTACAGTTTTTCCAACCCCGAACGCCCCAATATAGTACCGCTCGTAACGGAAGAATTCGGATCTTTCGCCTTCAATTCGTCCAGTTCCTCTTCACTGACCTCACCTACGTAGCCGAACAGCTGGGCCGCCATCGTCTCATACGGATAATAGCGAAGCGGCTCTACATCAATGGTAACGCCCGGCAATTCATGACGATGCTCTTCAATGGTGGTAACTACATCCATAGATATATCGCTGGCGATTCTGATCGGTTCGTAACCGGATTTATGATCATTAACTTTCTTCTTGATTTCCTCAGGATTTTTATTGAGTAAGGCGGCTAATCGCGCCACTTCTCCATCATCAAGAGCCTTACCAGTAGGCATAATGGATATGGTGTAGGCCGGTCTTGAGCCGACAAGGATCTGACCGTTTCGATCATACATCAAGCCCCGTGCGGCAGTCATGGGCACCATACGAAGCCGGTTGCCTTCCGCCTTCGCCTGATAATAGCCGCCCTCCAAAATCTGTAAATCCAGCAGTCGCAGTCCCAATATGATAAATATACCGGTTATGATGTAAAAGAGTACATCAAAGCGACTCGTTTTTTTCCGTTTATAGAGGCCTTCAAGCACTCTTTCACCCCCTCATCACCAAATATAATCCTGCTGTTCCTCCTTAGGACGCAAGAATGCATGCAAAGCAGCCGCCATCAAAGCATTCCAAGGAAGAGTCGGAATAATCATATGCCACAAGTATGACCAGAAATAAATATCTCCACCGCTGCCCCAAATCATAAAGAATCGAATCAGTCCGTCCAGGACTGTACAGACAGCTACAATACAGCTGGACCAGTACCAACGTTCTTCATACAGACGATGCTTCACAAAAGACAATATATACACGACGATGACATAGGGAAATAAATGAAGTCCAAAAAAATTGGAAATCAGCACATCATGCACCAGCCCGCCAACAACGGCGGATACAAGCCCCATGCGTCGTCCTTTAAATAGCGTAATCATAACGACGGTTGTCAAAATGAGATTCGGCAGCCAGTTCGTATGAAATATAGCCGGCAACAACTGAGCCTGAATAAAATATATTAAAAATCCACTTAACAGTAAGGCTAACCGGATCATGGTTTAATAGCCCCCTTTGCCCCTTCCACCTGATCGCGCTGAGTCTGAGGCACTAATTTAGTCTCTAAGCCCGGCTTTGTAGGTGCGCTCACAGATGACGAAGTGATGATGAATACCTCCTCTAAACGATGAAAATCCACACTCGGACTGATGACCGCATTTTTAACAAATCCTTCCGAATCGTTTTCTATGGACATCACATTGCCTACCGGCAATCCTTTCGGATAAATGCCGCCATAACCGGAGGTAACGAGCTTATCGCCTACCAACACGTCTCCGTCGCGCGCAATATTGACCATCGTCGGCGTTCCCGGTGCGTTACCGTTACCTTTTACAACACCCGACAATCGAGACTCCGGTCTCTGCACGAGAATACCGATGGCACTGCGCGGATCCAAAATCGTCTGAACCCTTGCCGAATGAGGATAGACATCGGTAATGAACCCTACGACACCGCTCGGCACAACCACGGCCATATTCACGTCTATACCGTCCTCACTACCTTTATCGATGGTGAAAGTATTGGTCCACGTACCATAATCCTTCGTAATGATTCCCGCTAAAGTCATGGTGAATTCGGAATGACTGCTCTTATAATCAAGCAACTGTCGAAGGCGGATATTTTCCGCAACCACTTCATCGTAATTGACCACCTTTTGCTCTAAAGCGGCCTTGCGCGCAGCCTCCTCCTCACTTTCAGAGGTCGAATGTATAGCATCATCGATAACCTGGATGCCAGTCTGTATGCCCGCCAGCATTCGAGCAGAACCATACGCGAACGGAGTGGTAATCCCCTCTAAGGTAACGGTAACAAAGGGAATACTGGTTCGCTGCTTCCATGCAAATCCCAATAAAGCCAAGAGAATACAGCTGATAACTACGACGATAATTAACTTACGATCCGACTGTATCATACTAGTCCCGGCCCTTTCTATTCTTTGAATTTACAATAAAACGCGACACACCTACTAAATCGGATGTGGCGCCGTGCAATCCCGTAACAACCTTTACTTCCGGTAATTCAGGCACATGAACGGGCACGCCCAATTCCGTTCCGATTCGTTGTGAAAGTCCCTCCAGCTGTGCGGTTCCTCCGGTAAGCCAAAGACCATATTGCATGATATCCGCTACGATTTCAGGTGCCGCCTGACGGATAATCTGCTTGATTTCATCTAAAAGACCTTGCAAGGAATCATTAATTACCTGATATACCTCGGATTGATGAATCACACAACGACGACCCAAGCCGTTCATCATGTCACGGCCCTGAAAGACATATTCCGAATCCTCCAGCGGCGCAATAGCCGTCCCGATAGAATGTTTAAGATCCATAATGGTTTCATCGGATACCATGACGCCAAAGCACTGACGGATATATCGCAACAAAGCTGTATTGATATCTGAACCGCCGAAGCGAATCGTCTTGCTGTTCACGATGCCCCCCAGCGACATGATGCCGATATCCGTGGTGCCGCCACCGATATCTATCACCATGGAACCGCGGGCGTCAAAAATCGGTAATCCACAACCGATAGCGGCCGCTACAGGACGTTCAATGAGAAACACCTCTCGCGCCCCTGCTTGCATAACCGCATCCATCATGGCCCGTTGCTCTACGTCCGTCATGCCGCACGGTACGCCGACGAGAACACGGGACAACCGCAAGGTGTTGGAAACTTTATGGAGAAAATACTTTAACATCGTATGCATAACACGATAATCGACGATAAAGCCGTCTTTCAGAGGCGTCAACGGTCTCCACATATCGGGCATACGTCGCACGATACGGTCCGCCTCATCCCCGACGGCTACGATTTTCTGCTGTTTTGCATCTGTAGCCACAATGGAAGGCTCACTGATGACAGACTCACGGGTTCCGCCCATTAAACGCGTCTGGATGCTACCTATATCTATACTTACGTCTCTTCCCAGAGAAGGTAAAATGGAACTCATAATGCTTATTCTCCTTCATTACATCATCATTACATTTTACCATATCAACAGCAGATTAGGGAAACACAAAACACCTATACAGAGGAATGATAAGCCACTAATTGGGAGGAAACATAAAACGCCTACACAGATGTGTAGGCGCTCTAAGGACATAACTTATCCTAGCTGAGTTTACCGATTTCGCTGAGGCTCGTAAACTCATTATCTCCGATGACAATATGATCCAGTACGGGAATCCCCATAAATTGACCTGCGCTGATAAATAATTTCGTCAGCCGTATATCATCATCGCTGGGGCGACTGTCACCGGACGGATGGTTGTGAATCAAAATGATCGCCGCCGCATTACAGGCAATCGCCTTGCGGAATACGGTTCGCTGTTCTACAAGGCTCGACGCCAGGCCTCCGTTAGAAATCCGCTCAAGCTGAATGAGTTTATTGCGCGACGTCAACATGGCCGCCCACACATGTTCCTCCTCCTCATGGCGAAGGCGTTCCATCACATATTGAGCAATGACAAAGGGCTGAGAAAAATCTTCGTACGTAGCCTTGATTTTCAATTCGCCTAACCGTCGTCCCAGCTCCAATGCGGCACAAATGGTGACAGCCTTATCCGCTCCGATGCCTTTAATCTTCATCAGGTTCTTTACGGTCATGCGATTCAATCCGTAAATACCGTCATCAAAGGACTCCACAATATCGTGAGCCAATGTAAGAGCCGACTGCCCTTTCACACCGGACCTCAGTAAAATGGCTAATAATTCCTCAATATCCATATGCGACGGTCCAAGAGTTAAAAACTTTTCTCGAGGCCGTTGAAAGGGTAACATATCCTTAACACTTACCGTTGGTACTTCCATAAACTCTCTCCATTCTCATAGATAATACCTACCTTATTTCGCGCCAAGCATCTCGCATAATACATTGTATACCTGCTCCACAGGCAGGCCGACTACATTCGTATATGAACCTTCAATCTTTTCCACCCACAGAGCGCCCTTTCCCTGAATGCCGTATGCACCGGCCTTATCCATGGGCTCCCCACTGGCAATATAGGATTCAATTTCAAAAGGGGCTAAACTTTTAAAATACACCTTGGTCTCATTGTGAAAGACCCGCTCTTTTCCTTTCACCAGCAATGCCACACCGGTTATGACGGAGTGAACTCTCCCCGACAGTCGTTGCAACATGAGCCGCGCCTCATCCTCATTGTGAGGCTTACCCAGTACATCGCCATCGAGAACGACGATTGTGTCCGCTCCGAGCACGAAGCCGTCATCAGGAACATCGACTGCACAACGGGCCTTACCAAGGGCCTGCGCTTTTACCATCTCCGTAGGATTCTCATAGCCCTCATTAGGTTCCTCATAGGTGCTGGATACCACAATGTGATCAATGCCGACCTGTGTCAACAATTCCGTTCTTCGCGGCGATTGACTCGCTAAATATAATTCTGCCATACAGACCTCTCTATAACGCTGTTTTCATCACTCTTCAGGTGCAATTAATTTTTTATAATATTCCTGTACGTCTTCGCCATGCTTAACCGCATCAGCCCGTACAGTCGCATAAAAAACAACATCCTCCTGCGGCACCCGCACTCGACCGGCCACGTATTCGCTTAATATCTCAAAAAAACGGTCATCCGCCTTGAGCAGAAGCCGTCCATATTGCACCTTCTTACCATTTACGATAGAGTACACCAATGACCAGATTGGACGAGGATCCGAGGTGGAGCATTTTCTATATTTATAACGATACCTCAAGTTCGTCAATAATTCCCGTTCAAATTTGAACACACCGTCAATCATATCGTACTCCACTTCAAAATGGCGCTTTCTGAATATAGACGATTCATCAATAATCAATTTGGAATCCGTCAAAATATATGTATATCGGCTGATCGCCTGCTTTACCATAACGATGATGGCCGCAATCTCAATAAAATACTCCGCTATCAGAACCGTGTGCAAAGTAATACTGCGATATGTGGTATACGCCATGGCACACACCAATAGAAAAACAAATAATGTTACCAGTAACTCCGCACTCTTAGCACGCTGTGATCGCTCTTCATATAAAACTTTCATAGTTAACCCCTTATGTGTAAATCAATATCGTCTGACTATAGATACTATTATAAGGTATTCTATGTATAAAAACTACAAAAACCCGTCTATATCAAAGATATAAACGGGTTTCTATTGACACTAATAGTCACCTAGTCCAGATGCGAAATAATATTATTTTTTGCGCACTGCACTAATATTATTTTTTCAATGCCGCCGTAATACATTGAGTATCACGGGCAATCATGATTTCTTCGTTTGTAGGAATTACGAAGATTTTTACCTTGGAACCTTCAGCACTGATTTCCTGTTCTTTACCGCGAACATTATTGCGTTCAGAATCAATACGAGTACCTAAGTATTCCAAACCGTTACAGATCGCATCGCGGTTACCGATACCGTTTTCCCCGATACCTGCAGTAAAGATGATAGCATCTACACCGCCCATAACAGCAGCAAAGGCACCGATTACACGACGAACTTTGTAGTGGAACATGTTCAATGCCAATTGTGCGCGTTTATTACCGTTAGCAGCCGCTTCTTCGATAACGCGGAAGTCATTGGACACACCGGAAATGCCCAATACACCGGATTCTTTATTCATAACTCTATCGATTTCTTCATAGGTCATGCCTGTTTTTTCCATCAAGAACGGAACGATAGCAGGGTCAATATCACCTGTACGAGTACCCATGATCAAACCGGACAATGGAGTGAAGCCCATTGTAGTGTCGATGGAACGACCGCCTTTAATAGCAGCCACGGAGGAACCGTTACCCAAGTGACATGTGATGATACGAAGATCGGTCATATGTTTACCCATTAATTCCGCACAACGTTGTGCCACATATTTATGGGATGTACCATGAAAGCCGTAACGACGAATGCCGTAATCTTCATAATAAGAGTAAGGAAGCGCATACATATATGCTTCTTTTGGCATCGTTTGATGGAATGCCGTATCGAATACAGCAACTTGAGGTACATTCGGCATGATAGCTTCACAAGCTTCAATACCTTGAATGTTTGGCGGGTTATGCAACGGTGCAAGAGAAGCACATTCTTCCAACGCTTCCATTACTGCCGGTGTAATCAATACGGAATCCGCAAATTTTTCACCGCCGTGTACTACACGGTGACCTACAGCATCGATTTCATCCATGGAAGAAATAACACCATATTCAGCATCAACTAAAATATCTAGCAAAATGCGAAGTGCTTCTTTATGGTTCAAAATCGGTTCAACGCGTTCCAATTTGTCCGCATTAGGACGTTTATGAGTAAAAATAGCGTCCTGATCGCCAATTTTTTCAAATAGCCCCTTTGCCAATTCCGTTTCAGTGCTCATATCAAGTAATTGATACTTTAAAGAAGAACTACCGCAGTTAACTACTAATACGTTCATCGATTAACCCTCTTTCTGTTGCGTAACTTGAATCTTATCTTTAATTTCTTTGCTGATATCAGCCCCTACCTGATCCTGAGCAGGATACTGGTAGACAATATTCCACAATACGTCATGATCCATGAATACGTATTGAGAAAAACTAAATGTTTGTCCCTGTGCCGAGTAAGTGACATCCAGCTTCTTCGCTGTCGCACCTTCCAGCTGTACGGACTCTTCCTTGATTGTGGCGCCTAAATTAGCAAATTCCGTCTTGCTGCGGTTGATTTGTTCATCCACCGTAGGCAAAGGCTTATTCACTCCGGCACGCAATGCTTCAACCTCTATGACCATATGTTCCGTTACGGAACCGTAAATATCGATAGGGTATCCATCATCAGTCATATTTTTTGTGCTTTTACCCATTTCATAAGGCAGAGCAATTGTAATCTCAGACTGACCTGCGCGGATAACTTGATGACCAAAACTATAAGTATCCATCACATTTGTGGAGCCACAGCCGGCCATCGCCAATAGCGCAGCACCCAATAAGGCACCCCGTAATGTACGTTTCCATTGTTCTTTCATCATATACCTCACATCAATTCAGCATTTACAGTTAATTATAGCTTATCAGACAAATAAAATCTATACTAAACTTGCAGATTCCCCCTATTTACAGCACCTCTTCCCTTTGCTACACTAACACTAATGAAAGGAGTCCCTATGAATACAATCGGCATCATCTGCGAATATAATCCGTTTCACAATGGACATGCGCATCAACTGCATATACTGACAAAACAGTCGCCTCAATCATTGCTCATCTGTATCATGAGCGGTGCCTTTGTTCAACGCGGTGAACCGGCTCTATTTTCAAAATTCGACCGTGCCCGCTGGGCCGTTTGTAACGGCGCCGATGTTGTCATTGAACTCCCTGCTCTATTTTCTCTCGGCAGTGCGCAATATTTTGCGACCGGTGCCATCCGCATGGTAAAGGCACTTGCTATCGATACCCTCTCATTCGGTGCGGAAACGACGAATCTTGCGGCCTTTCAGGAGACGGCACAACGTATTGACTCTGAAAGCACACAAACATCTCTGCACACCTATATGCAAAAGGGTTTATCCTACAGCTCGGCTCTGCGAAAAGCATTGATGCAATATCAAAATACATATATCGACGATATAATCAGTTCACCCAATGCCGTATTAGGGCTCGAATATATACGTGCGGCGCTCACCTACCATAAAGGCCTTCAGTATCTTCCGATTTTACGAACCTCCGATCATCATGCAACGTCGATAAATCAAAACCTCCCGTCCGGAACGGCTTTACGACGAGCTGTTACCGAAGGCGAGTCCATTATAAACCACATACCGGCGACTATATCCGGCGATATACAGCAACAGATTCAACAAGGGCATTACGTAGACTATACACGTTACGAAGACATGCTCCATACATTGAGTCGCCGCATGACACCGGAAGCACTCTCCGCCTTCGGCGACTTTAGCGAAGGAATTGAATCCCTCTGGGCCAGAGCGGCACTCCAACCGACGTGGAAAGAAAGTATCGATACAATAAAATCCAAACGCTATACCTATGCCCGTCTCCAACGAATGGGCGCTTACCTTGCACTGGGGATAACTAAACCATTACTTCGTGAAAGCCAGAAACAAGGCCCGCAATACGCCCGCCTATTAGCATTCAACGACAGAGGGCGCCAATGGCTGCAACAGGAATATACCATTCCAATCATTCAAAAATGGGCCAAAGCGCCCGCCCTACTTTCAGATTTCGGAAGAGCAATGCATCACATCGATACGATTGCGACAGACATGCAGAGTCTATGTTTCCATAATCCGTCAATGCGTAAGGGGCATACGGACTACACGTACACACCGCAGTATATCCGATAAATGATATATACCAAATTATATGACTATTAAATCAAATAATACTAAATACAATTAACATTAAGAAATATTACCGGAAACTATTATCTAAAAAGGGGTCACAATACAGGTTATTCCTGTATTGTGACCCCTTCTTCACCATCCAGTTCCTTTACGGCAACACGAACGCTTTCAAGATGAGATGTAGGAATATTTTTTCCCACATAATCAGCGCGTACAGGTAATTCCCGATGACCCCGATCGACGAGGACAGCCAACTGAATCGACCTAGGTCGCCCGGCCGTCATAAGCGCATTTAACGCGGCCCGTATGGTGCGCCCCGTATACAGCACATCATCTACGAGAATGATGGTTTTTTCCGTCGTATCAATGGTACAGGGTTCACCCTCCTTGCGTCGTGCATCTCGGTCATCACGATAAATTGCCACATTGAGAGACTCACAATCGATATGAACGCCTTCAATGCGTTCGATTTCCTCTTGCAAGCGCTTCGCCAAGATAACGCCACGACGCTCGATACCTACAATAAGAGCATTAGACAGCCCCTTATTTCTCTCAAGAATCTCATGACTGATTCGACGGACGGCACGCATAATGGCATCCTGGTCCATCAATAACCGTTTCTTTTCCATACACAGCACCCCACATTAACTAACTGTCATCTATTCTATAAAATTCATCTATTCTATCAAAATCAAATTCCGCTATTAAAATTCTACATCCTGCTATTCATTATACAAAGTATTTGAAAGTACATCTTAGCTGCACTGCAGCACTTATATCTATTTCAACTATTTAAATTTACTTTCACGATAAGTCTTTGCAAATTCCAAGCAAGCCGCAAAATCTTCCGGCACAGGTGCCTCAAAATGCATGGGTGCACCGGTAATTGGATGTTTAATATCCAGAGTACGGGAATGTAACGCCTGTCCATTAATAGGAAAGTCCATACGACGATATCCGTAAAACGGATCATTTACCACCGGGTGCCCAATATGTGCAAAATGAACGCGAATCTGATGAGTCCGCCCCGTTTCCAAATTGCATTCCACCAAGGTCTGATGACCATATCGCTCCAACACTCTAAAATGCGTCACCGCATCCTTACTGTTTTCAAACACAACGGCCATCTTCATACGATCCTTCGGGTGTCGCCCTATGGGGGCTTTAATTGTCCCCTTCTCTTCTACAATATTCCCCTGCACCAAAGCCAAGTAAGTTCTCTTTGCCGAATGAGCTTTCACCTGTTCCGCTAAACCAATATGTGCGGCATCATTTTTAGCAGCCATCATAACACCGGATGTATCTTTATCTAAACGATGTACGATGCCCGGTCTGATTTCACCATTAATACCGGATAAATCTTTGCAGTGAAAGAGTAACGCATTCACCAACGTGCCTGAATAATTACCTACGGCCGGATGAACCACCATGCCTCTCGGCTTGTTGATGATAATAATATCATGATCCTCATAAAGATAATCCACCGGGATATCCTCAGGTTTCACCTCAACAGATTCCGGCTCAGGTATCTCTACATATATCACGGCATCAGCTGAAAGACGTAAATTTGCTTTTCCCAGCTTATCACCTACCGTCACATGTCCGGATTTGATAAGATTCTGAATATAACTGCGAGAGCCTTCCAAGCGTTCCGTCAAAAATACATCTAATCGCATGCCTTCCTGTTCGGCAGTTACAATAAATTCGTTCATATATTACTCCTCTGTATGAGTTGTTATTAGATAATATAAAACCAGAATGACACCTATGCAAATTCCGATGTCCGCAACATTAAAAATAGGCCACACGCGAAAATCAAAAAAGTCAACCACCCCATGCAGCACATATCGATCTATACCGTTGCCAACAGCACCAGACGTCAATAAAGCGGCACCTACACGTAATGCCAACGGCCCTTTAGATAAACGTTTCCAATAATACATACACACGGCTACCAACACAATGGCTACCAACAGAAAGAACCAACGTTGATTCGCCAACATCCCAAAAGCGGCCCCGCGATTAATAATAAAAGTCAAGTGAAATACATTAGGTATTACCGACAGAGATTCACCTAATAAAAAATGATTCATCACATAAGATTTGCTCCATTGATCCAATGCAAGCCAAAGAATAAATACAATATAAAACAAAGGTCGACTCCCTTACAATAACTTTATAATTCATCAATACATTTAAATAATCAATATATCTTAATAGTCATATTATACTAAGTTACTCTATTTTAGGCAAAATAAAAAAGCCCCTCTACGAGGGGCCAGTTCATTTGTGATTACTCAGCGGAAATTACGGATACTGGGCAAACGGATTCGCAAGAACCGCAGTCGATGCAAGTATCGTTGATTTCATATTTAGTTTCGCCTTCAGAAATAGCGGAAACCGGGCAAACAGATGCGCAAGAACCACATTTAATGCAACCATCAGCAATAACTCTCATGATTAAGACCTCCATAAAAAATATAGATTAAAACTTTTATTATCATTTAAAAAGGCACTTGCCTTACTTATATTCTCATTATCACACAATAATAATTGAAAGTCAAATGAAAATGAGATAAATCAAAATCTTTTTATACATACTCGCCTTTCATTTTTATCATATAAGAACTAGCACAATCTTTATATTGATATATTTTTTCAATTATATTTTTCAAATAGAAACAGAGTAATTGAGAATTCATTTATTATCATTTAATCAAAATACGAATCATATTAATAGGAATATAACTATCAATATTCATTATCATATTAATAAGATCAAAAGCAATATTTTTAAATTAAAAATAGAAATTTACATATAAAAACGAGGTCAAATCTCACGATTCGACCTCGTATGTGCTCATATAGTAGAATAACAATTCCCTTATTTACCAGGGAAGAAAGGCCATACCATTGGAATAATAATTAAGCTTACTACGAAGCAAACTAAAATCAATGGAACGCCGGCTTTTACATAGTCAGTAAATTTGTATTGACCAGGACCAAGTACTAATGTATTTGGAGGTGTACCTACAGGTGTACCGAATGCGCAGGATGCGGCAACGCCGATAGCCATCAATACAGCATGAGGATCAGCACCCATACCTTGAGCAATGGAGATACCGATAGGAGCCAATAATGCACAAGATGCGGTATTAGACATAAATTGCGTCATAACACAAGACAAAATAAACAATACGCCTGTTGCAAAGTATGGACTAGGATCGGAACCCATAACGCCAATTACTGCATCAGCAATCATTTTACCTGCACCAGATTGATCAAGTGCAGTTGCCACTGGCATCATACCGGCAAACAAGAAAATTGTTACCCAATCAATAGATGTGTAAGCTTGTTTTTCATTCAAACAACCAGTTAATACGCAAAGCATTGCACCGATAACGGCAACCATGCTCAACGGTAAGTTAATACCAAAGTGTTCTTTCAATGGTTCGCCTAAAATCATGGCAAGGATTACACCTAAAAGAATAAGTCCGGAGAACAATTGTTTCTTAGGATCGTTAGAAATATCTTCAGCAGCTACTTCTTGTTCTACATCACCGGCATCAGTAATTTCATGTTTAGGTAATAAATGTTTACCAATAAGCATCATGAATACGATAGTAGCAATAGTCAAAGGAATACCAATCCAAGCAAACTCAAAGAAACCAAATGGTTCAATGCCAAATTTAGATAATGTACCACTTACAATGATATTAGGTGGTGTACCAACCATTGTAATGATACCACCAATGCCTGCAGCGAATGCTAACGGCATCAACTGGCGAGATGCAGGAATCTTAGCAACAGCACAGATACCGACAACTACAGGAAGTAATGCAGCTGTTGTACCTGTATTAGATAAGAATGCGGACATGGTAGCTGTTACAAGCATGATAGCAAGCATTAAGCCATTTTCGCTAGTACCTGCATGAGATACTACGGTTTCCCCAATTTTTTGAGCCAAACCAGTGTAGAATAATGCAGCACCAACAACAAACATACCTGCAAACAACACAACTGTACTATCAGATAAACCAGAAAATACAACCTTAGGAGTAATAATACCCATAAGGCCTAAAGTAATTGCACCGCCTAAAGAAGTAATCGCCAGTGGAATAATTTCCGTAACGAATAAGACAGCCATAACTGCAAGGACGATTAAGGTTTGTTCTGCAGTACCCATACATCATCATCTCCCTTCAGAGAAATGCACTGACATAATTATAAGAGATATAAAATATAACCTACGACACCAATGACAGAGGCCATCAAAAAAGTAATCCCACACCCCTCTCGTGTTTTAGGATACCCAAAGAATAAAGTTTCGCCAAGAAAACCGCGGCGATTAAACCAAGAATATTTAGTTCTCCGCTGAAACCATTTAGCTTTGCCTTCAGCACCGATGATCAGTGCAGTAATAAAAAAAACAATAAACGCCCATACAAAACAAATCAGTATTTTCAATTCTACAGATAACAAGATGACCACCTCTACTATATAAAAAGCACCGGAAGGTTATTTTGTGAGTTCTTGTTCACCACTTAATGACCGATCTGACGATAGCATTTATTGCCGTATACCAAAATATTGTATGTTTACATACAATCAGGCTAATTTTAATTCACCAATAGGTGTACCTGAGTAGGCACACCTTGGTGAATAATTATTAAATTATTAATGAGTGGACAACATAGCAAGCATTGTACCTGCCGCTACAGCTGTACCGATAACACCTGCTACGTTCGGCCCCATAGCATGCATGAGCAAGAAATTTGCAGGATTAGCTTTAGCACCAACTACTTGGGATACGCGAGCCGCCATTGGAACTGCGGATACACCGGCCGAACCAATAAGTGGGTTTGTTTTACCGCCATCGACTAAGCTCATCAATTTACCAAACAATACGCCACCAGCAGTACCGCCGATAAATGCAACCAGACCTAAGCCAATAATCAAGATTGTTTGAGTACTTAAGAAGTGTTCCGCACTCATCGTTAACCCAGTACCTGTTGCCAAGAAAATGGTAACGGTATTGATCAACGCATTTTGAGATGTATCGGACAAACGATCCGTTACACCGGATTCACGGAACAAGTTACCTAACATCAACATGCCTAACAAGGATGTAATGGAAGGAAGCAATAAAGAAATGAAAATCGTCGCAACAATTGGAAATACGATTTTTTCAAATCGCGTTACTTCACGCAATTGTTCCATCACAATTTCACGTTCTTTTTTAGTAGTAAATAATTTCATTACCGGAGGTTGAATCAACGGTACCAAGGACATATAGGAATATGCTGCAACCGCGATAGCACCTAATAAATGTGGCGCTAATTTAGCAGCCAAATAGATAGATGTAGGACCGTCTGCACCACCGATGATACCGATAGCGGCAGCTTCTTGTACGGTAAAGCCCAAAGTCATTGCGCCACCAAGAGCTACGAATACACCGATTTGTGCGGCAGCACCTAATAACAATGTTTTAGGGTTCGCAATTAACGGACCGAAGTCAGTCATGGCACCTACGCCAAGAAAAATTAGTGGTGGGAAGATTTCTTGGGAAATACCCGCACTGATAAGTGCCATAACGCCTTCTTCAAAACCGTTACGAGGAATGTTTGCAAGCAAACAACCAAAAGCAATCGGACCCAACAATAATGGTTCAAACTCTTTTGCAAATGCTAAATATAGTAGAATTAACCCAACAAGGATCATTATAGCATTGCCTAGTTCAAATGCGAGAAAACCGCTATCATTAATAACGGATTGTATCGCAACAGCAAAAGCCTCCATATTTGTTCCCCTTTCATAAATATAAAATTGTTTTTATGACGCGGTATGACCGCGTCACATCAACTTGGGATTAGCCAAGAACAACCATATCTTCGCCAGTGGATACAGTTTGGTTAGCAGCAACGCGAACTTCTTTTACTGTTGCATCATGTGGAGCGGCGATTTCATTTTGCATTTTCATAGCTTCAAGAATCAACAAAGTTTCGCCTTTTTTAACTGCTTGACCAGCGGATACTGCTACGGATAGGATTTTACCAGGCATTGGAGCTTTTACAGTTTCAGCACCTGCTGGAACTGGAGCTGCTGCTTTAGCTGGTGCTGGTGCAGGAGCTGCTTTAGGAGCTGGAGCCGCTGCAGGAGCTGCCTTAGGAGCTGCCGCAGGAGCCGCACTTTTAACTTCATTTACTTCTACATCATATGCTGTGCCGTTTACTGTAACATTGAATTTTTTCATTTTAAATTCCTCCAACTATTTGTGTGTTTATACACTATTTATAAATTAATTTACATATATAAATCTGATAATCCTATCGATTACCGCGTAAGCGCCCTTCCATTTTCCAATTATAGCTCACAATCGGACGAATATGCGCGATTTGATCAGCGGAATAACCCATTGCCGCTAATGCACCAACGATAACTGCCACTACATCTTTAGATGGAGCTTTACCGTTAGTCATTGTAGCATTGTTCATGACAAATGCCTCCTAAAATCTATTAATTTCTACCGCTTAAACGACCTTCCATACGCCATTTAGCGCTGGTTGCTGTAGGTCGAATAGATGCGATTTGTTCGGATGAATACCCCATCGCTACAATAGCACCTACGATAGCTGCTACTACTTCATCGTCGTTTTGAACAGGTGCACTTGCTACAGAAGCTGCAGAAGCAGCAACAGGTGTACTCGATTCAACAGGTGTTTTTTTCTTCTTTGTAGGATCAACTAAATGAACGATTTCCATCAGAATCCCCAAAGCAATCAAAACACCAAACACAACGGTCATATTAATGGCCATTATTAGTAACGGATTAGTAGTAACTGCTTGTCCTTCCATAATTATTCCCCTTTCTAAAAAAGTAGTAAAGAAAGGTATCTCCCAAATTCGATGATAACTTTACCGAATCGAATTATAATGGAATATTACCATGTTTCTTTGGAGCACGGTTTTCGCGCTTGCTTGCAAGCATTGCCAAAGCGTTGATAACTGCCGGACGAGTTTGTTTTGGTTCGATAACAACGTCTACGAAGCCACGTTCTGCAGCTTTGTATGGAGTTGCGAACTCTTCCACATATTTAGCTGTTTTTTCCTCTTTATCTTCATCTTTTCTGAAGATGATATTAGCAGCACCTGCAGGTCCCATTACAGCGATTTCGGATGTAGGCCAAGCATATACTTGATCAGCGCCCAAATCTTGAGAACACATAGCTAAGTAGGAGCCACCATATGCTTTACGAGTGATAACAGTAATTTTTGGAACTGTTGCTTCAGAGTAAGCGTACAACATCTTAGCGCCATGACGAATAATACCGCCCCATTCTTGATTTGTGCCAGGCAAGAAACCAGGAACGTCAACAAAGTTAACGATCGGAATATTGAAAGCATCACAGAAACGGATGAAACGGGAAGATTTATCGGATGCGTTGATGTCCAAGCAACCAGCCATAACTTTAGGTTGGTTAGCGATGATACCAACTGATTGACCATCAAAACGTGCGAAACAAGTAATGATATTTGTTGCATAGAATGGTTGTACTTCGTAGAATTCACCATTATCTACTGTTGCAGCGATAACATCCTTCATATCGTAAGGCATATTGCTGTTATCAGGCAACAAGCTATTTAAAGCTTCATCTTCACGAGTTGGGTCATCACCTGTATCTACTAATGGAGCATCTTCCATATTGTTGGATGGCAAGAAGCCTAACAAGTAGCGAATCTGCGCGATGCAGTCATCTTCATCTTCAGCTGCAAAGTGAGCAACACCGGACACGGAGTTGTGAGCCATTGCGCCACCAAGATCTTCAGCCGTTACTTCTTCACCGGTTACAGATTTAATTACTGCCGGACCAGTGATGAACATTTGAGATGTATTTTTTACCATGTAGATAAAGTCAGTCAATGCTGGAGAATATACAGCACCGCCTGCACATGGTCCCATGATTACGGAAATTTGTGGAATAACACCGGATGCATTTGTATTTTCAAAGAAAATTTTACCGTAACCAGCAAGCGCATCTACCGCTTCTTGAATACGAGCCCCGCCGGAATCATTGATACCAACGATAGGAGCACCCATTTTCATTGCTAAACGTTGTACTTTAACGATTTTAGCAGCATGCATTTCACCAAGAGAACCACCTTCTACAGTGAAGTCTTGTGCAAATGCATATACCAAACGACCGTCAATAGTACCATAACCGGTTACAACACCTTCGCCAGGTAATTCTTTCTTTTCTTGACCAAAGTTAACACAACGATGTTTAACAAATTGATCAAGTTCAACGAAAGAGTTTTCGTCGAATAATTTCGCCAAACGTTCACGAGCAGTCATTTTGCCTTGAGAATGTTGTTTTTCGACGCGTTTTTCACCGCCACCAGCTTTTACTTTAGCTAGTTTTTCGTGCAATAACTCGATTTTTTCCTGCACTGTTGCCATTATAGCACCTCCAAATAAAACTTGTTACATCATCATTTTATTTCATAAATAAATAAAGTTCAAGCATATATACATATTTAATATATAACTACCGGTTATATGAATATGTATATCTATAACTCATATAATGATATGTTTCAAGTACTGTATTATTTCATACGTTGACATAATTCAAGTAATACGCCACCTGTTGCTTTAGGATGAACGAAAGCAATGGAGGAACCACCTGCACCGTAACGAGGTTTTTCGTCAATCATACGAATACCTTTAGCCATCAAATCAGCAATAGCATTTTCAATATTATCTACGCGCAAAGCAACGTGTTGAATGCCGTCACGACCGCCATTCTTTTCGATAAATTTACCGATAGGGCCATCTGGAGTTGTAGTTTCCAAAAATTCGAGTTCTGCATCACCACAAGGGAAGAAAGATACTTTTACTTTTTGTTCTTCAACAACTTCATCTTCAGGAAGATGTTGAATACCCAATGCATTTTTATAAAATTCTTTTGTTGCTGCCAAATCATTAACACCAATACCGATGTGGTCCACTTGTAATACTTTAAAAGCCATTTTGATTATCTCCTTTTATAAGGCTAAATCTCTCATGCTATGTAGTCGCCGTCTACTTTAGCACATTTGACATAACGCCGTTAACAACTGTATATGGATCGCTAGTGCGTTCATTTACAGCCGCCACTTGGCTATTAAATTCATCGCTAGTGACTATTTTTTCCGCCACATAACGACCAATTTGCTCATTAATCATCGCGATGATTTCATCACGCGTACGTTCTGCCCGGCGAGCATCCAACTCACCAGAGTCTTCAAGATACTCAAAATGTTCATCTAAGGCTTCGATGAGTTCATCTACACCTTGATCTTTGCTGGCAACAGTACGCTTAATCGGAGGTCTCCATTTGACTTCGCGAGAATCGAGATCAAGCATCATCTCGATTTCAACATTCAAACGATCGCAACCGTCCCGATCCGCTTTGTTGATAGCAAATACATCGCCAATTTCAAGAATCCCTGCCTTAATTGCTTGAATATCATCACCAAGGCCAGGTACAAGAACAACTAATGTGGTATCCGCATTTTTTACGATATCCACTTCCGATTGTCCTACACCCACGGTTTCAATGATAACGAGATCCATACCAAAGGCATCCATCAGCTTGACAACGTCCGCAGTTTTTTTAGACAAACCGCCTAAACTACCGCGTGTCCCCATGCTTCGAATAAATACATTTTCATTTAACGTCAAATCATTCATTCGAATACGGTCCCCCAAGATAGCACCACCCGAGAATGGGCTAGTCGGGTCGATGGCAACGATGCCGATTTTTTTACCCTGATCCAAATAATGTTTAACAACTTTATCGGTCAAGGTACTTTTGCCGGCACCAGGGGCCCCTGTAATACCGAGAATACGAGCACGTCCTGTTTCAGGATAAATGGCCTTCATAATATCGATGGCATTATCATACTCATTCTCTACAGCAGTAATGGACCGTGCTAAGGCTAGTCGAGAACCCTCAAATAGTTCTTTAACTAAATCCATTCGCCTCACCACCTATCTTAAAATATGGGAATAGAGGGATTCAGCTGTACAGTTGATTCCCTCTCACCCATTAAATTAATTATTTCACGTGTTCTTTAATGAATTTAACGATATCGCCAGTTGGTGTACCAGGAGTGAATACAGCAGCTACACCGGTTTTTTTCAAGCCAGGGATATCAGCGTCAGGAATAACGCCGCCGCCGATAACCAATACATCACCCATACCTTTTTCTTTCAAAAGTTCAACAATTTTAGGGAACAATGTGTTATGAGCACCGGAAAGAAGAGATAATGCTACTACATTAACGTCTTCAGAAAGAGCTGCTTCAACGATTTGTTCTGGAGTTTGACGAAGACCTGTGTAGATTACTTCGAAACCAGCATCACGAAGAGCGCGTGCTACTACTTTTGCACCACGGTCATGACCATCAAGACCTGGTTTTGCTACAATTACTCTAATACGTTTTTCTGCCATGATTTATTACCTCCGAAATTAGCCGATATTATAATGTGGAATGAGCTTCGTATTCACCGAATACTTCGCGCAACACATTACAAATTTCACCCAAAGTAGCATATGTTTTTACTGCTTCAAGAATTAATGGCATCAAGTTAACGTTTTCGTCAGCTGCGCCTGCTTTAAGTGCTGCCAATGCTGCATCAACTGCTGCCTGATCACGTTTAGCACGAACTGCTTGAGTTTTCTTGGATTGGTTAACACCAACGGAAGCGTCTACGCGAAGAAGATCTTTTGGTGCTTCTTCTTCAACCTGGAATTTGTTTACGCCAACGATTGTGCGTAAGCCGGATTCAACTTCCATTTGCCATTTGTAAGCGGATTCTTGAATTTCTTTTTGGATGTAGCCTTTTTCGATTGCTACTACAGCGCCGCCCATTTCATCAATTTTCTTGATGTATGCCATAGCTTCGTCATAAATAGCGTTAGTCATAGCTTCAACATAGTAGGAGCCGCCCAATGGGTCAACTACGTCAGCCAAACCAGATTCGTAAGCCACGATTTGTTGAGTACGAAGAGCTACTTGTACAGATGCTTCTGTAGGAAGAGCCAAAGCTTCGTCACGGGAGTTTGTATGTAAGGATTGAGTACCGCCCATTACAGCAGCTGCAGTTTGAAGAGCAACACGAACGATGTTGTTATCAACTTGTTGTGCAGTCAACATGGAACCAGCTGTTTGAGTATGTACACGAAGCATCATGGATTTTGGTTTTTTAGCACCAAAACGTTCTTTCATGATTGTTGCCCACAAGCGACGAGATGCGCGGAATTTAGCAACTTCTTCAAGTACATTGTTATGAGCATTCCAGAAGAAGGAAAGACGACCAGCGAATGTATCAACATCAAGACCAGCTTTCAAAGCTGCTTCTACGTATGCGATACCATCAGCAATTGTAAATGCGATTTCTTGCGCTGCCGTGGAACCTGCTTCACGGATATGGTAACCGGAGATGGAAATAGTATTCCATTTAGGAACGTATTGAGAACAATATTCGAAGATATTAGTGATCAAACGCATGGATGGTTTTGGAGGGAAAATGTAAGTACCGCGAGCTGCGTATTCTTTCAAAATATCATTTTGAATTGTACCTTTCAATTCAGTGGAAGGTACACCTTGTTTTTCAGCTACTGCAATATACATTGCCAACAAAACAGATGCCGGAGCGTTAATTGTCATGGATGTGGATACTTTACCAAGGTCGATGCCATCGAACAAGATTTCCATATCTGCCAAGGAGTCAATAGCAACCCCTACTTTACCAACTTCGCCTTCAGCCATTACATCATCGGAGTCATAACCGATTTGTGTAGGCAAGTCAAATGCACAGGACAAGCCTGTTGCACCGGATTCGATAAGGTAACGGTAACGTTTGTTGGATTCTTCAGCAGTTGCAAAGCCTGCATACATACGCATTGTCCAGAAACGGCCACGGTACATAGTAGGTTGTACACCACGAGTATATGGATATTCGCCAGGCATACCCAAATCACGTTCATAGTCAAAGCCTTCAATATCAACCGGAGTATATACACGATTGTATTTCAAGTTTTGACGTTCTGGAGTTTTTACGCATTTTTCGTCACAAAGTTTGTTGTACTCAGCAATTTGGGCTTTTAAATTTTCGTAAGCCATGTTTTCATCATCCTCCTAATAAAACAGGTTATTTTTTCATGCTTCCAGTTTCTGTGAAGCGTTTATGCCAAGAAAGAGCTTCATCAAGCAACATAGGTGTATGGGCATTTTTTGTTGCTGCTAATGCTTTTTCTAGGTATTCAGTTAACATTGGTTTGTAGTCTGGGTGAGCACATTTTTCAATAATTAAACGAGCTCTTTCCACTGGGCTCAAACCACGGCAATCGGCAACACCTTGTTCTGTACAGAAAATCATAGTGTCATGTTCTGGGTGATCCACATGGGATACATATGGAACGATAGAACTGATGTCGCCATTTTTAGCAACGGAGTTAGTACAGAAAATAGTGAGATATGCACTACGTGCAAAGTCACCAGATCCGCCAACACCATTCATCATTTTGCTACCCATAATATGAGTAGAGTTTACATTGCCAAAAATATCAAATTCGATAGCGGTATTCATGGCAATGACACCAATACGACGAGCGATACCAGGGTTGTTGGAAATTTCTTGCGGACGAAGAATAATCTTTTTACGATATTCATCAATATTATTATAGAAACGTTTCAACCCATCCGGAGAAGGACTCAATGCAGTACCGGAACATACTGTTACCTTACCAGCATCGATTAAATCAAACATACCGTCTTGAATTACTTCTGTGTAAATGGATAAATCTTTGAACGGCCCTTGAGCCAAACCGCTGATTACCGCATTCGCTACAGAACCTACGCCGGATTGCAATGGAAGCAAGTTTTGAGGCAAACGGCCTTCCGCAATTTCTTGTTCAAAGAATTTGATAAGATGCTGACTCATCGCCTTCGCATCATCATCAATAGCAGCCAAAGGTCTAGTTGTATCAGGTACATCACTCGGAACCACGGCAATAATTTTGCTAGGGTCACAAGGGATTGCATCTGTACCGATACGATCACCGGCCTGTTCCAACGGAATTGGTTTGCGATGTGGTGGATCCAACGGTTCATAGATATCATGCATACCAACTAAAGATAATGGTTGAGATACATTCACTTCTACGATAACTTTTTTAGCTTGGCTGACAAATGTCGGGGAATTACCAACAGATGTAGTCGGTACTAAAGAACCGTCTTCGTTGATTTGACATACTTCAATAATCGCTACATCCAAATCCCCGAAGAATCCGTAACGAATATTTTGTGCCATTGTACTCAAATGCATGTCGACATATTTGACATCTCCACCATTTAAAGCCTTCCGCATATCTTTATTAGTTTGATATGGGAAGCGGCGATTAATACCATTAGCGCGTGTTAACGCACCATCAGCTTCATCACCTACAGAAGCACCTGTCCATAAATCGATTTTGAATGGTTCCTTTTCCATTCGTTCTGCCAAAGCCAATGGTACAACTTTTGCATAGCCCGATGGTGTAAAGCCGGAAATACCAACTTTGTCATTAGGGTTAATCAACTGAGCTGCATCATAAGCAGTGACAATTTTACCTTGCAGGTCCACATTTTTTACGCGGTCTTTGATGTCTATCACCATAACCATCTCCTTTAAGAGTAACATTGTTAAACGACAATTGAATCTCTTTGGTCTAATACGTTCCTTAAACCGACTTCATCGTAGTCCTATTACAGGTGTATTGTCAACTTATATGACTAAAATGTATTTTTTATCACACTTCCCCTATGCATTATGACTAAAAGTCATCAATTTTTACACTTTTATATAATATACATTCACACCGTTATAACTCACAGGAATTATCGATATACTCAGTATATAGTGATATTTTATGGGCAATCAGAAATTTCATATACAAGATATAGAAAAATCAAAATATAAAATAACACTGTACACTACGGATTCTTCAATACACCTCCCTCATATCATTACATAGAGATACAAAAAACCGATTTTCAAATGTAAAACTATAATGTGTAATTATGTCTAACATTAGAAAATCGGTTTGTGTTGAATAACATACAGACCCACTCAAGGTATGTATAAATTATACCATTTATAAAGTTGTATAGCTACCATCGGCACTTGTTATTTACGCATCTTTGGATGCGACGGCATTCTCATTTTGTATATATTCCACTTTCACAAAAGCCCCTATCCATCCCAAGAGCTGCCAAAATGTAATCGTCACCTGATGACTGTAAAGTTCAAAGTCCGATAGTCCACTAAATAGGACACCTATAGCGAGAGCACCCACACCGATCTGTGCAGCTTGACAGAATAAGTCGCCTTTCAATCGAATGGCGGTTACCACATGACCGATAATAACCGTGAGAAATGTTAATAATCCGGGGATACCCGTCTCGGCTAATATATTCAAATATAAATTATGTGCATGGTACATCAGCACATGAGGAGCCTGAATATAATAGTTATAATCCGGATAAACCAGGAAAAATGTATTCCACCCTATACCGAAAACGGGATGCTCCCGCACGATGTACATGGTACTGTCCCATAGAGCCCAACGTAAGTCAGCTGATGTATCATGGCCCTGAAAGATTGACCACAGACGAGATGCAACCTCACCTTCGTAGCAGTATAAAATAAGCGGTATAGCCAGCAAAGATAAAAACAGTCTGCGCTCTACAAAAACGGCCCAATACAGAATCATCGCCGCAAAACTGATCCAAATACCTCTTGAATAGGTCAATAACATCGTCAAAAACAAGATAATGCCGATAACCGACATGGATACAACCTCTCGAGTCCGTTGCCGCTTCATATACACCAGAATATAGCTGATACATACACTGAGCACCATCAACAGATAAGCACCGAGCAAATTAGGATTTTGCAAGGTCGAGGCCATGCGCCTCATCAGTTTTGGGAACTGTGTAGCATCCACCCAGTCTTTAATATGTATATTAGGAATAAATATATACTGATAGATACCGATCAGACAGACCAGAACGGCAGCACCCAAAAAGGCACGGAGGAAATAATTCCACTGTTTCGGGCTTTGAATATAGGTGCGGACCAGATAATACATGCCTCCACCGGCTACGATCTGATAAAGCCAGCTCGAAACAGCCCAACCCCAATGGTCAGATAATACTGCTGAAAGTCCTGTCCAAGCCACAAAAACCATGACGCTCCATGATAGAAATCCCGTAGGCAGGCTAAGCGATTTTTTCGAAATAAGATCGTACAGCGCAAAGCCGATAGCAATCCACAACAAGACATCCCCCACCATCGGCTGTAATGGCATAGATACTACGACAGCATAGATGAGGCGCTCTATATAAAATGATATTTTTTTATGATTAGGAAGAAGTGCTAGTTCCATAATCTCACCTTAATGACTCAACTCATGACTGAGCCATTGCCGAGCGTCCCCTAATATATACAGAGACCCGCATACGGCAATAATATCACCGGCTTGCGTGTGTTTATATGCCAAGGATAACGCCTCCGTTACGGAATCCGCCGTCTGAGCCGTTACCTTTGGTACAACTGTACGAATGCGTGTGACCAACGTTTCCGGCACCTCGGTACGTTCTGTCGGAGCCGGTACAACGATAACCGTATCACCCGATTTAACTACCTCCCGAATGATACCCTCTTCATCCTTATCCCGCAAAATAGCCATCACTAGCGTCTTCGGCTTGTCTTTAAACAGTTCCGCATATGTCAGATTAAAGGCTTCCGCACCGGCCGCATTATGAGCTCCGTCAAAAATAAAGGTGCGACCAAGTACAGGTCTCACTTCAAAGCGTCCAGGCCATGTTGCACGTGCGAATCCTTCACGCATCGTTTCCTCACTGATATGTGAATCGGTGCGCATCAACAGCCGCACCGTCATCAATGCGCAGGCAAGATTCACAGATTGATGAATTCCGGCCATCGTCGTAAATAACATAGCAGGCGCTTCGTGATCTGCACTGACGGTAATCATCTGACCGCCTGTCACCGCACTGCGACTATCGATACCGAAATCTTTATTGAAAGCATACAGCTTAGCATGTTTCTCTTTGGCTGTGTCTTCGATAACTCGAAGAGGCGCATCCTGTGCGGCTGTAACAACAGGCACTTGAGGCTTAATGATCCCCGCTTTGTGCCGTGCAATTTCTTCCACCGTATCTCCGCAATAGGCCTGATGATCGATCGACACATTTGTAATGACCGATATCTCCGGTGTAACGATATTCGTGGAGTCAAGTAAGCCTCCGAGACCGACCTCGACAACAGCATAATCTACACCTTGTTCCTTAAAGAATAGAAACGCGGCGGCAGTCAACATCTCAAATTGTGTAGGCGGTTCAACTCCATCACCTATGATACGATCCACAGCATCCTTTACACGACAAATCAACTCAGCAAAAGCATTCTCCGTAATATTCGCATCGTTGATTTGAATTCGTTCCGTATAGGATTGAAGGTGAGGCGATGTAAATCGCCCCACCCGTAATCCGCTTGTAAATAATGCATAGGAAATATATGTCGTTACCGAGCCCTTACCATTGGTTCCGGTAACATGAACAATTTTATAGTCCTCCTGCGGGTTTCCAAGAGCCTCCATGAGGGCTGTAATCCGATCCAGTCCCGGTTTAATACCAAATGAGGATGCCTGTTCCAAATAGGCTAAGGCCTCTTTATATGTCATATAAACCTCCTATAAGGTTTCAAGGAACGCTTCCCGTTCCAATAATGCCTGTTGTTTCTGTTTATACTCTTCCAACTTTTCTTTTTCTTTAGCTACAACGGCTTCTGGTGCCTTTGCAAGGAATCCTTTATTTGAAAGTTTACCTTCCAAGCGGGAGATTTCTTTTTCCATCTGAATTTTTTCCTTCGCAATGCGCTCTTTTTCCTTTTCACCGTCGATAAGATCTTTGAGCAAAAGATATACTTCCATACCGTTTACAACTGTTACGGTCGCGTTTTCCGGTTTTGCATCGTCAGCACCGAGAATTCTCACCTTTTCAGCCCAAGCCAATGTTACAAAATAATCTTTGTGATCGGCTACCACTTGAACTAAGGCTTCGTCTGTAGGCGCCACAATAACCTCAGCTTTTTTACCTAACGGTACATTCATTTCGGCGCGCATATTACGGATACCTTTGATGGCATCCATCATGACTTCCATTTGGCGAGCTGCACCTTCAAGATTTTCAAAATCCAACGCTTCCGGCCATTTTGTTATGACAATGCTTTCCCCTTCATGAGGCAAATGTTGCCAGATATGTTCCGTAACGAACGGCATGAATGGATGCAACAGTTCAAGCATATGACGCAAGATTGTTACAAGCAGGTATTGAACTGTACGGCGATCGCGTTCGTTGCTGTCACTGTACAAACGAGGTTTCGCCAATTCAATGTACCAGTCACAGTACGTATTCCAAATGAAGTCATATACCGAACTAGCTGCTTCGCCTAATTCAAATTTATCGAGGTTAGATGTTACACTTTGAACTGTTTCGTTGTATTTTTGAATAATCCATTGGTCAGCCAATGTCAAATCATCTGTCGTTGGGACGAAGCTTTCATCATAATTCGTAAGATTCATCAATACAAATTTTGAAGCATTCCATATCTTATTGGCAAAATTGCGATTCGCCTCAACGCGTTCCATATAGAAGCGCATATCATTACCCGGCGTATTACCCGTCACAAGGGTAAAGCGCAATGCATCAGCACCAAATTGATCAATCACTTCAAGAGGATTGATGCCGTTCCCCAAGGATTTACTCATCTTGCGGCCTTGACTGTCGCGAACAAGTCCGTGAATAAATACATGTTTAAACGGAATTTCATGTTCAAACTCAAGAGCCATAAAGATCATACGAGCAACCCAGAAGAAGATGATATCATAACCTGTCACAAGAACGCTCGTCGGATACCATTGTTTAAGCTCCGCCGTCTGTTCAGGCCATCCCATAGTCGCAAAAGGCCACAAACCGGAGCTGAACCATGTATCAAGCACATCAGGGTCTTGCGTTACAGTTCCATGACAATGAGGACATTCCGTGATATCCTCACGGCTGACGATGGTTTCACCACACGCATCACAGTACCACGCAGGAATACGATGTCCCCACCATAATTGACGGGAAATCGTCCAGTCCCGAATATTTTCAAGCCAGTTGACATACGTTTTAGTAAAGCGTTCAGGTACAAACTCCACTTCATGATCTTTAACAACCTTGAGAGCCGGTTCCGCCAACGGTTTCATATCTACAAACCATTGTTTAGATACCATCGGTTCGATGATCGTATGACAACGGGAGCAATGACCTACCGCATGATTATGGTCGTCGATTTTTTCAAGCAGACCCATTTCTTTTAGCTCTGCCACAACTTGTTTACGAGCCTCTTCGCGAGTCATACCGTTGAACTTGCCTGCCCCTTCATTCATCGTGGCATCATTATTCATGACAACAATGGAGTCCAAATTATGGCGTTGCCCCATTTCAAAGTCATTAGGGTCATGAGCAGGCGTAATTTTTACACAACCCGTACCGAAGCTGGAGTCTACATAGTCATCGGCGATAACAGGAATCTCACGGTTTACAAACGGCAATACCAATGTTTTGCCGATGAGGTCTTTATAGCGCTCATCATCAGGATTTACCGCTACGGCCACGTCGCCGAACATCGTTTCGGGACGCGTGGTGGCAACGATAACAAAACGATTATCTTCACCTTTCACAGGGTACTTAATATACCACAAATGACCGTTTTCATCCTCATGTTCCACCTCTACATCCGATAGAGCCGTTGTACAGCGAGGGCACCAGTTTATAATGCGTTCACCGCGATAAATCAAACCTTTTTCATATAAGCTTACAAATACTTCACGCACGGCATGATAATAGCCTTCATCCAAGGTAAATCGTTCGCGAGACCAGTCACAGGATGCACCGAGACTGCGAATCTGTTTTACGATTGTATCGCCGTACTCTTTTTTCCATTCCCATACGCGTTCTACAAATTTTTCACGGCCCAAATCATAGCGGGTTTTCCCCTCTTCTTTTGCGAGCATTTCCTCTACTTTGATTTGCGTTGCAATACCGGCATGATCTGTCCCCGGCATCCACAATACGTTATAACCTTGCATTCTTTTAAAGCGGATGAGAATATCCTGTAATGTATTATCCAGCGCATGCCCCATATGCAGCATACCCGTTACATTAGGAGGCGGTAAAACGATACTGAACGGCTCTTTACCTGAATCTACTTCTTCGTGAAAGTATCCCCTATTTTCCCAAAAGGAATACCATTTCCCTTCTATTTCACCGGGATTATATGTAGTTAAATTTTCGTAGGTCTTCATCGTTCCTCCCAAATAAACTCCTTAGCGCTTCATAATCTTAGCCAATACAAACAGGCTCGTTTCATACAGCAATATCATAGGCAATGCAATCATCGTTTGCGAGAACATATCCGGTGTAGGTGAAATAACGGCGCCTATGATAAAGGATATAAGAATAAATATTTTTCGCTTACTCTTTAAGAAGCGTGATGTAATTAAATTAAAATAACCTAATATAATCAAAATCAACGGCAACTCAAAAATAAATCCGAAAGGTAATACAAAAGATAAAACAAAATCCAGATACTGCCCGATGGAAAACATCGGTTGTAATTCGTCTGTAGCAAAGCCCATAAAGAACTTCACCGCCGCCGGCAATACGAGGAAATAAGAAAACACGATACCTATCGCGAACAGACCGATCGCAACGGGTAAGATCCAGTTAGATAGCTGCTTCTCTCGCGCAGTCAGTGCAGGCTTAACAAATAGCCATATCTGATGCAGTATGACAGGCGCCGCAATAACAAGTCCCCCCACGACGGATACTTTCATATACGTAAAGAAAGCCTCTGTAGGGCGCATATAATACAGCTTGCCTGCCGGCTTTAACAGTATTTCCAATAATAAATCCACATAATAATAAGAAATACATGTGCCTATAATGATGGCCACAGCCATAATGATAAGTCGTTTACGCAGTTCGGACAAATGTCCAACCAGGGATATTTCCCGTGCTTCATCCATCATCTTCTGTTCGATGGCCGTATACACCGGTTCCGCCTCATCATTCTCAGGTATTTGCTGATTTGCCACCTTATATCGCTCTTGTTCCGCCTTTAGCTTCGCTTCACGGCGCTTTTGACGGACTACACTATCAAAGGAAGGTTTCTGTATAGGATATTCGAAATCCGGTTTTGGTTCGAACGGTTCCATATCATACCTTTCTATCGGCTAACTTCTCAACGGCCATAACGAGAAATTCCTTTCCCGGAAAATCCCGTACAGCTTCAAGCGCAGCCAATGCATCCTTACAATATTTTTCAGCTACCGCCAATGTATTGTCTATACCACCTTCGGCGATAACATAATCGATAATTTGCTGCTCATTGCCACCATTATTAAGAGCCTTAATATCGGCTAACAATTTATCTTTATTCGTATCATTGACAATGCTCAATAACGGATAGGTCAATAAACCTTCGCGCAAATCATTGCCTACAGGTTTTCCTGTCGTATCGGACGTTTCCCGATAATCCATAATATCATCGGTGATCTGAAACGCCATCCCCAATGCGTGTCCATATTTTTTGAGCTCAACGATTTCCGTATCGCGCCAGCCGCCCAATAAGCCGCCTAATTCCATGCAACCTTCCATAAAATCCGCCGTCTTCTTCTGCGTTTTTGTCATATACCGCTCAATCCCCTGATCGATACGATATACGTCCTCCATCTGCATGAATTCACCTTCTACAAGACATGTGATAATATGAGAAAAAACTTGCAGATACTTCATCGACGGCATTTCCGAAACAATGCGAAAAGCCTTTGCAAACAGATAATCACCGCTAAGAATAGCTACTTTATTCCCCTTATGCATATGAATCGTTTCTTCACCGCGACGAATTTTGGCCTGGTCCAATACATCATCATGGATAAGTGTCGCCAGATGAAGCATTTCGACGGCTTCAGCGATTTTTATACGTTCAGACTCAATCGATTGTCCCGCATTAGCTATGAGCAGGCATAATTGAGCACGTAACCGCTTACCACCTGCGGCGGATAAAGGTCTGATCAGTACGTTGAAATCCTCCGAACCGGTATTAAAAGATGCAGCAAGAGACTCTTCAACCCCCTCTAAATCTAGAGCCATGCGTTCCATAATCTCTATTTCATTGGTCTGACTCATGCTTCCTCTCCTAATAAAACCTTATTAATCCGCTGTTGCAACAACTCACGCCCCGTATGTTTTAAAGAGCTGTATAAAATAGGCGGGGTCCCCGTCGGATACAAGTCCTTGATAATGGCAAGATTCACTGACTTTTCCTTTGCTGTCAGCTTATCCGCTTTAGTTACTATAATCTGCAACGGTACGCCTGCCTCTATAAGCCAATCGTAAGCCACCTTGTCGATGGGCATCTCAGGATGGCGCCCATCGATAAGCAGGCATAATAACATTAATCGTTCGGAATTTAGAATATAATCCGCAATAAACGAGGACCACAAATTTCGATTTCCTTTATTGGTCTTTGCAAAGCCATAGCCCGGTAAATCCACAAGGAACCAATTGTATCTGCGTTCTTCCGTATCGGAAAGGACTTCTTTTGATTCAATATCAAAATAATTAATTGTTTTTGTCTTTCCCGGTTGTCCACTGACAAGTGCCAGTCCCCGATGATTACATAACGAATTTATCAATGAAGATTTTCCCACATTGGAGCGGCCTAAAAACGCGATCTCTACCGTATCACCTTCGGGATATTGATCAGCCTTTACACAGGATGTATTATATTTTGCTGCTATAATACGGGGCCCGCTAACTTCTTTTCGTGTATATTGCGGTTTCGGTCCCATATGTTTAGTGGATTTTTTCTTTTTTTGCATTATACAAGTGCCTTTGCTAATACTTCATCCATTGTCTTTACTGTTGTAATGGTAAGTCCGTCTTTAACAATATCAGGTAATTCCGCTATATCCTTTTCATTGCCTTTCGGAATCAAGACTTCTTTCACCCCGTAGGACAATGCAGCCAATAGCTTTTCTTTCAATCCGCCGATAGGCAATACGCGCCCACGCAATGTAATCTCACCGGTCATGGCAATATCGGCACGTACCTTTCTACCCGTTAAAATCGATACCATCGCGAGTGTCATAGTAATCCCTGCGGAAGGGCCGTCCTTAGGGGTTGCCCCTTCCGGTAAATGCACATGAATATCGAGTTTCTTGTAAAAGTCCTCATTGATTTTCAAGGCTTTTGCATTATGGCGAATATAACTCATCGCCGCTTGACCGGATTCCTGCATTACTTTCCCGAGACTACCCGTAAGCGCGAGTTTACCGGTACCGTCCATCGTCGTCGCCTCGCACGGCAATACAACACCGCCAACAGAGGTCCATGCCAAACCGTTCACATAGCCGACTTGCGGCTTCTTTTCCCGCTCCTGATCGATAAAAATCGGAGCGCCCAGAAATTCATGAAGATTCTTTGTGGTCACTTTCGGTGCGTCACCACCTTCTTCGACGACTTTAAATGCAATTTTACGACAAATCTTCGCGATTGTTTTTTCTAAAGTACGGACACCCGCTTCGCGAGTATATTCGGAAATCACCTTTCTCAATACTGCATCAGATAATTTCACCTTGTAATTTTCAAGACCGTTTTTCCTGATCTGTTTAGGCGCTAAATAGCGCTTTGCGATTTCCAGCTTTTCTTCTTCCATATAACTGGATAGTTCGATAATTTCCATACGGTCCAATAATGGTCCAGGAATATTGGATGCTACATTAGCCGTAGTAATCCAGAACACCTCCGAGAAATCGAACGGTACTTCGATGAAATGATCACTAAATGTGCTGTTTTGTTCAGGATCCAATACCTCCAACAATGCAGAGGACGGATCGCCCTTATAATCAGAAGCGAGTTTGTCGATTTCATCTAAAAGGAAAACGGGATTCTTCGTCCCCACATTCTTAATACCTTGAATCATTCGACCCGGCAACGCACCGATATACGTGCGACGATGACCGCGAATTTCAGCCTCATCCCGCACACCACCCAGGGAAGCGCGGATAAACTTACGGTTCATCGCCTTTGCAATCGATGTGGCCAATGATGTTTTACCGACCCCTGGAGGGCCAACCAGGCAGAGAATTGAACCGCT
Organism: Veillonella sp. AS16; assembly: GCF_000517785.1. NCBI lineage: Bacteria > Bacillati > Bacillota > Negativicutes > Veillonellales > Veillonellaceae > Veillonella > Veillonella sp. AS16. The sequence continues at coordinate 676,750 of NZ_AZYX01000007.1, forward strand.
ATTTTTACCGGTCAGCTTACGTACCGCAAGGAATTCTAGGATGCGTTTCTTAACCTTTTCAAGCCCGTAGTGATCTGCTTCAAGGATTGATTCAGCTTCTTTAATATCGAGTCGATCTTCACTCAACTCGTTCCACGGCAAGGACAAAACCCAATCCAAATAGTTCCGTAAAATCGTCGCTTCCGGCATCAACTGAGGCATACGGCTATAGCGAGAAATTTCTTTATCGATGCGCGTATGCACATCCTCGCTGAGGTTCAAGGCCTTCAATTGAGCACGTAGCTCTTCCGCCTCTTCCTCCGGATCACCTTTATCACCTAATTCATCGTGAATGATTCGGATTTTTTCGCGCAAGAAATATTCTTTCTGTGCTTTTTCCATGGATTGCCGTACTTGATTATTAATTGAATTCTCCAAATCGGAGATTTGTAATTCCATATTCAAGATACCCACAATCATATTAAGACGTCTTGCAACAGATAGCTCTTCAAGTAATTCCTGGCGCTTCAAGTTATTAATAGGCAAGAGGAATGCAACTTGATCCGCCAATTCACATGGATCACGAAGTTCCATTACACGGGTTACCCCTTCATCGGTAATGGTTTTAGCTTCTTCTACCCACTCGTTAAACTTAGCTTGCACTAAACGACGATAGGCCTCTAATTCCACATCATCTTCAAACTCAGACGCCACTCGTTCATAATCCCCTACATAATAAGGGTCCATGCTGGTAATATTCATAAGGCGAATACGAGTGATGCCCTCTACAAGAACACGTACTATACCACCTGGTAAGCGCAACATTTGTTTAATTTTCACCAATGTGCCCATTTGGGCTAAATCATGAACTGTCGGTGCATCTACAGCATCATCTTTTTGAGTTACGACGGCTAAAATGCGATCCTCATTCATTGCGGCTTCCACCGCCTTAATGGATTTGTCTCGACCGATATCGAGGTGAATCACGATATTCGGGTATACGACCATGCCTCTGAGAGGTACGGTAGGGATCCCAATTTCGAGTAAATTCATAGGTCCTCCAGGTATTTATATTATGAAAAGAAACTCATTCCTACACAGAAATGAGTTTCTTCGAATTACGATTTCAACTGGATGTCTTGGTCTGCCTCATTTTTGAGTATAGGTTCACCTGTGCTCAATACGGATTCACGATTAACAATGCACTTTGTTACCTCCGGCATCGAAGGAACTTCATACATAACGCGTTTCATCACCTTTTCAATGATAGCACGCAAACCACGAGCACCTGTTTTTCGCTGCAAAGCTTCATCAGCGATTTCTTCTAATGCATCTTCAGTGAAAGTTAATTCCACCCCATCAAGGGAAAGAATTTTTTCATATTGTTTTGTTAATGCATTCTTAGGCTTTGTCAGAATTTGAATCAATGCATCCCGATCCAGCTGGTCCAACGTCACCATCACAGGTAAGCGACCGATGAATTCAGGAATCAGACCAAATTTCAATAAATCTTCAGGTACAACATCTTTTAAGATAGCTGACACATTACGTTCTTCTGTACGTTGCACATCAGCACCAAACCCAAGAGTTTTCTTCGCGGTACGTTTGGTAATAACCTTATCCATACCGTCAAAAGCACCGCCACAAATAAACAGGATATTTGTCGTATCGATTTGCAACATCTCCTGATTAGGATGCTTCCGTCCGCCTTGCGGAGGGACTGATGCAACAGTTCCTTCCAGAATTTTTAGCAATGCCTGTTGAACACCTTCGCCTGACACGTCACGTGTAATAGAAGGATTTTCAGACTTACGAGCAATTTTATCAATTTCATCTATATAGATAATGCCTCGTTCGGCACGAGAGATATCATAATCTGCAGCTTGAATCAATTTAAGAAGAATGTTTTCCACATCTTCCCCTACATAGCCAGCTTCAGTCAGACTGGTCGCATCGGCAATAGCAAATGGAACTTGCAACATTTTTGCCAATGTTTGAGCCAAAAGCGTCTTACCGCTACCGGTAGGGCCAATGAATAATACATTCGCCTTCTGTAATTCAACATCGTCGACTACATTATCTGTCTGTAATCGTTTATAGTGATTATATACAGCCACAGCTAAAGAGATTTTCGCATCATCCTGACCGATAACATATTCGTCAAGATGAGCTTTTATTTCTCTTGGCGTCGGCAATTCTTGCAATTCGAAATCCGATTCGAGGTCACCCAGTTCATCAGCAATGATTCGTTCACAAACCTCAACGCATTCATCACAAATATATACATTCGGACCCGCCACTAATTTGCGGACTTCTTCACTAGTACGTCCACAAAAACTGCAGCGCATACTTTCCTTATCTTTTGCCAATGGACGCCTCCACTACTTGCTTTCTACAGGTTCTCTTGTGAGTACCTCATCAATTAAGCCGTATTCAACGGCATCTTGAGCACTCATAAAATTGTCTCGATCCGTATCACGAGATACAACGTCAATATCTTGTCCACTGCGAGACGCTAAGATACCGTTCAGTTCTTCACGCATACGAAGAATTTCACGAGCATGAATTTCAATTTCAGATGCCTGCCCCTGTACGCCACCTAACGGTTGGTGAATCATAACGCGTGCATGAGGTAGTGCATACCGTTTACCCTTTGTACCGGCCGTCAATAAAACGGCACCCATACTGGCGGCAGAGCCTACACAAATAGTAGATACATCCGGTTTGATGTATTGCATCGTATCATAAATAGCCATACCGGCGGTTACAACACCGCCAGGGCTATTGATATACAAATGAATATCCTTGTCTGGATCTTCCGCTTCAAGAAAGAGCATTTGTGCAATAACCGCATTTGCTACATTATCATCGATAGGGCCACCGAGAAAAATAATGCGGTCTTTCAACAAGCGAGAATAAATATCATAGGAGCGCTCTCCGCGTTCTCCTTGTTCAACTACGATTGGTACATACATATATTCACCTATTCGTATATCCAGTTGATCAGGCTGTTATTTAGCTGCTTCAGCACCCTTTGCATTATCAATAATGAATCGAGCTGCTTTTTTACGTGCTACGGAGCCTGCCAACATAGCTACACGGCCTTCTTTTGCAATAATATCCCAAACTTCTTTAGGGTCTGCCCCGAAGTTTTGGGCCATAACGAAGATTTCACGATTCATATCATCTGGAGTTACTTCCATATTTTCCGCAGTAGCGATTGCGTCCAATACCAGATCGGCACGTACGTTTTCAGCTGCGGAATCTTTGTATTCGGCGCGTAAATCTTCAATGGTTTTATTAGAGAATTTTAAATAATCATCAAGTTTCAAGCCACGACCTTCCATGTTCATAGCCAATTCTTGAATCATTTGTTCCACGCGATCAGTAATCATTACTTCCGGAATGTCTACAGTCGCATTTTTTACAGCTGTTTGAATCAAATCAGCATTATAAGTATCAATTGCACGACGGGATGCTTCTTCTTCCATTTTCGTGCGAAGATCTTTTTTCAATTCATCCAACGTTTCGTAAGAGCTTGCCCCTTTAGCGAATTCATCGTTTAATTCAGGCAATTCCTTACGTTTGATGTCATGAATATGAGTTTTGAATTCCGCTTCTTTACCGGCAAGTTCTGCCACGAAGTAGTCTTCAGGGAATGTTACTTTTACGGTTACATCATCACCGGCTTTTGCACCGATCAATTGATCTTCAAAGCCAGGAATGAAGCTGCCGGAACCGATTTGTAACGGATAGGATTTACCTTCTCCGCCGTCAAACGGTTTACCGTCAACGGTACCTGCGAAGTCGATCACTGCAAAGTCGTCCTTCTGAATTTTTGCGCCTTTTTCAGCAACGACCATAGTCGCCTGTTGTTCACGGATATTGTTCAATTGTTCTTCAATTTGTTCGTCAGTTACTGTAGCATCCTGTTTTTCAGCTTCCAAGCCTTTATAGTCGCCAAGTTTAACCTCAGGGCGTTTTGTTACAGTCGCCTTAAAAATCAAATCTTTACCTTCTTCGAACTGTTCACGTTCGATTTCAGGTTCGGATACAGGGATAATATCATTTTCACGAAGTGCTGCACTATAATTTTGATTAGCCAATACTTCGAATGCTTCTTCTAAGATAGCGTCTTTCCCGAAATTCATTTCCAAGATGCGACGTGGTGCATGACCCTTACGGAAACCTGGGATATTTACTTGACCTGCAATGCGTTTTACAGCTTGTTTAATGCCTTTATCTACTTCTGCTGCAGGTACTTCAATAGTTAACGTTACCACGTGTTGATCAACAGGATTTACAGTTGCTTTCATTTAAAATATGTCCTCCTTGAAGGGCGAAACGCCCAAATTTCTGTAGTATATTATGCACTCCTAATAATAACATAAATGCAAAGTCAATGCAATTCATCTCTATATACACTAAAAGACCACCCCTTCGGATGGTCTTTGTAAAATTTTTAAAATTATTCCTATTAATTATCTTTTGCAATCAATTTGATGATGTCACGACGAGACAGGATACCGATTAAATGGTAATCCTTATCCACCACCGGAACATTCTTCAAATGTTGATCCAACATGACGGAAACGACTTCCTCCACATCTTTCTCCGGCGTAGTAGTAATCACTTCATCAGTCATCAATTCATGAACATGAGATGCAAGTAATTTTTTAAACTGGGAATTATATTCACCAATACCATTATAGTAGATGCTGGCACCCAATACATTTACATAATGAGGCACATGAGGACGCACCTTTTTATACAGTAAATCCCCTTCGGATATGATGCCCAGTAATTTATTGTTGTCATCCACTACGGATACAGCCGTTAAATTATATTTAACCAATAAATCAGCCACATCAGAGATTGGCGCCTCTTTGCCAATAGTAACAGGATATTTATTCATTACCTCTTGGATTTTCATAGTGAATTCCTCCTTAAAATATATCTTGCTTAATTATACTATTCGCTATGAAATAATGAAACTCCTTTTTTATAAAAGTATTATCTCAGAAATTTATGAGATTTCTCTTATCTCAAAACAGTACCTTCACGCAGAGCAAAACACTACCAATGATACGGTTCATTCCGATTGATTTTAGAGGCTCTGTAAATTTGTTCCACCAGGAGTAATCGTACCATTTGATGAGTGAAGGTCATCGGGCTGAAAGACAATTTACAATTGACCGCACCACGTAATGCATCACTGACGCCAAAGGCACCACCTATGATGAAAGTCATATCACTGACACCGTCTACTTCCAATTTAGCAATTGTCTTCGCTAAATCCTCAGACGACATGGTACGTCCATACACATCGAGAAGCACCGTATAGGAATTCTTAGGTACCGATTTCAGCAAGCGTTCCCCTTCATCATCGACCACCTGCTTACGCTCCGCATCACCGGCTCGATCTCCGATTTTGCTTTCACCGAGTCCGGTAATCGTAATGCCGCCGTACGGACGCATGCGCTTTACAAATTCGGCCACGCCGTCACGCAAATAAGATTCTTTTAATTTTCCGATGCATACCACATAAAATCTCATACTGACTCCCCATTATTTCTGTTCGACCTTCATCACGGCCCTCATCGATACGATTTCATTAGGTTGACCATGCTGCAACTTCATCTCCGGCCCGATTTTGACCCCTCCGTCAACGAGCATCCGTCCGATGGTCTGCGTTACCACAACAGGATTATTATTGTTTTCCGAACGATGTGCCAGAATAACCTGCATAAAATCAGGTCGTTTCATCATAAGCAAGGCCTGTGCCGCCATTTCATTACTCAAATGGCCGAAATTTCCGGACACGCGCTGCTTTAAAAACGGTTGATAGGGACCGAACTGCAACATATGAGGATCGTAATTCGCCTCCAGTACAAGCAACGTCGTATCGTCGAGACGATGTAATATATCATCCGTAATAATTCCCGTATCGGTAACTACCGTAGCCTTATCCGTTCCGGAAAACACGTTAATGCCGATAGGATCCGCCGCATCATGACTGACTGCAAAAGGCTCCACCGTCAAATTCCCCAATGTGATACTTCCCTTTGTTATCGGTATCAACTGATGCTTCGGCACATCCAGCTTATCTTGTATTTCACGCCACGTTCCCATCTTCGTATATACGGGAATATCAAAACGTTTTAATAACTGCTGTAAACCGGCAATATGATCACTATGTTCATGACTGACAAATATCCCCTCAACCTGAGCCATATCAATATGTAATTCTTTCAAACCGTTCACAATGCGGCGACAGCTGATACCCGCATCGTGCAATATGACCGAAGCGCCCTTCTTGACAACCGTACAATTTCCCTTGCTACCGCTGGCAATAACGTGCACCTCCAACTGTGAGGACTCACCCATCAAACTGCTCCATTATATCCACTATAATTTAGTTTCATTGTAATTAATCATCATACTATAAATTATGAAAGCAACTTTAAATTATTTTCACTATAAATAAATATGAAAAAATTACGCTTTCACCATTCGTATCATATAAAAAAATATATTACCATTATTTTATAAATCGGATAGTTCATCTAAACGATTCACAAAATACGCCATATTCGATTCAATATCGGGACCTCGGCGGAACATGTCGCCGCCGACGAGGAACATCGTATCATTCCCGTATAAGCCGACCAATTCAGCTAATCTCGTATCGGTAATGCCCCCTCCCGGCGCCGGACATGCAGCTTTCAAAGGCCCCGTAGGATTTTTTATATATCTGCTGATCCGTTGACATTGATCCTGTGTGAAAGTAAAACGTCCGCCGTAAGACACGAAAATCGGCATATCGGCACCGAACAATCGAGGAAACAAGCCCAACTGTAAATAATCAGCCACACCGGATATTCCCGGGCTCACACAACATCCTGAGAACGCAGGGTGATTGATAATCGGCAAGCCTAGTGTTTCATCCGTGGCCAACACATGTAACCATCCAAAGCCGATTAAACTCGAAGCCACCATGAGGGCTGTCGCACCTGCTTCCTTTGCAAACTGTGCCCGTTCCATAACCTCAGGGCCATCACCTGATATATTGGCCGCATACAAGGTCTTTGTACCATGAGCGGCATTTATCTCCTGCACCGTATAGGCACAGCGGGAAATGCGATCACGAAATTCAGAAAAGGACTGATTGGAAATACCGTGATCATCTTTAATCACATCCGCACCGCCACGTGTATACGCACCGCACATACGTGCCAGCTCTGCACTAGATGTCCCCATAGGCTTGATAACAGCTTGAATCATAGGTCGTTTGGGAGTCCCCACAAGCTTTCGAATTCCTGCCAATCCGAAGCGTGGTCCCTTAAATAACTCATATAAAGATGGACATAGCTCTACATCAACCACCCAGATATGAGGTTGTAAAGATGAATTGCCGAAGATGACATTCAGAAATTGGGTCGCCTCCATTGCGGTCGTTTCTACCGCGTAGGATATACGTGCCACATAGTAAGAATCTGCCAACATGGTTTGTCCCGGCATCATTCCCACCGTTGCATAGGGCGAATCACCTTTCATCGGTTCTAATGCCACCAACTGTCCCGTTATGTGCTCTTTAATATATTCATCCGTTACAAATTCATAGGGAAACTCGATAGTTTGCTCCACTTGCACGGCCCTGGCAATAGCTCTTGCATCATCGTAACTGTTTGCTGCTATTCGATACGTGACTATAAATCGCTCGCTCTTCATAATGCATCTCCTTATCACAATATTATTTAATTATATACCAAACCTCCGGACTATACCATATATAGACATGAAAACGCCTCCCTCTAAATTATATTAGAGAGAGGCGTTTTCCTTGTGCAGGATAAAACACGTGCTATATAGAAACCCGAGCCTTGAAACTCAGAGGTTCTATCTAATTCATAAACAAATCTTTCAAATTATTATAATGATATATGAATTATTGATAGAAATGTTTAGGGAAGCCTTTAAACCGTGTAAAGTGACCATATTTTTTAGCCGCACGATTCGGCTGATTCACAGTTTTATAACCAAATCCGTTGAATAAAACATTTAAGATAACAGCAACGATACTACCTGCTGTAATCCCGGACTTCAATAGAATTTGAGCCCACGCCGGGAAGTGTACATAGAATTGAGATGCTGCAAGCGGAATCATGGATACGCCGATACTGATAGCAACAAGCATCAAGTTATAGTTATTATCAAAGCTAACTTTACCAAGAGAGCGAATACCGCTGGCAATAATCATACCGAACATGGCAATCCCCGCTCCGCCTAATACGGCATTCGGAATACAAGCGACGATAGCTGCCAACTTAGGGAAAAGACCTAATAAAATTAGAATAACGCCGGAAGCGGCAACAACGAAACGACTTTTTACACGTGTTACGGCAATAAGACCTACGTTTTGAGCGAACGCCGTATAAGGGAAACTGTTAAGAATCCCACCGATAACGGTGGATAAACCGTCAGCACGAAGAACAGCTGCCAATTCTTTCTGACCGATATGTTTGTTTACGATTTCACCAACAGCGATACTATCACCTGTCGTTTCCACCATAACTACAAGCATTACGACGATCATAGACAAAATTGAAGCCACATCAAAGGTCGGTAAACCGAAATAGAATGGCTGAACAACGGAAACCCATTGCGAACGACCTACTTCGGAGAAATCAGTGATACCCGCAATCATAGCCAAGGCAGTACCGAGAATAAGCCCTACCAAGATGGCCAGATTTCCGAGGAATCCTTTACCAAAACGATAGGTTAATACGACGATAATAAATGTCGCCACCCCGAGTGCGATGTAGAGCGGATCACCAAAGTTCGGATTGCCTACGCCACCGCCCATCCAGTTGACGGCAACAGGCATCAGGTTGATACCGATGATTGTAATAATTGTCCCCGTTACAACCGGCGGGAACAGACGAATCAAACGGCTGAAAAACGGTGCTACAAGGAAGGTAAACAGGCCTGCTACGATAATCGCGCCATAAATGGTGGTAATATCATGTTGCTGACCGATCATAATCATAGGTCCTACAGAGGCAAATGTTACCCCCTGAATTAGAGGAATACGTCCCCCGACCGGACCGAAGCCTAATGTCTGAATCAATGTGGCGATACCACAGGTAAACAAATCGGCCGTAATCAAGCGAATCAAATCTTCAATCGGTAAATGCATGGCTTGAGCAATAATAATCGGTACTGCCACAGCACCGGCGTACATCGCCAACACGTGCTGCAAACCATATGCAAATAATTGTGTGAACGGTACCATACCATCTACATGATTGACACCGGAATTGCCTTTAAGCATAATAAACACCTCATATCTTACGTTTTAGTTACTTAATATAGTCATACTTTCTCGTACATGATAGAGATTAGAACTCTCATCGACTTCACATAGGAACCTAATGGGTCGGGATTATACGAACCCCGCCCCGTTAGGCAAAAATTTATTTTCTATAACCCGTATGTTTAATCGGCAAGGACCTACGCGGTTCTCCGTCGATGCGACGATACGCATTTGCAATAGCCGGTGCAATCGGAATGCTTGAAATTTCACCAATCCCCTTAGCACCATATGCATATTGATCTGGTCTACCTTTTTCAATTAAATCTACATGAATAGGAGGACATTGAGTGGATCTGAGGAGACCAAGAGTACCATATTTAGATGTTACAAAGCCTTCATTGTAAACAAAATCCTCTGTTACAGCAAAACCCATCCCCATGATAGCGCCGCCTTCAGCTTGTCCGGAACAGGATTGCGGATTGATAACACGACCCACATCATAAGCTACATGCAAGTCGGAAATTTTATTATCTTCACCAATTGTTGCTACACAAGCCCCGAAACTATAGGCAACGTGACTCTTTGGATGAGGTTTATCCGAGTTGAACGGATCCGTTTCACCAAGGAACTCTTCGTAAATTTCCACGCCATCCAACTCTTCTAATGTTTTCGTTTCCAACATTTTCTTCAAGCGAAGACTCGCTTTACGCGTAGCCTCACCGGTAAAGAGGGTCTGACGAGATGCGGTAGTTGTACCGGAATCCGGTGTGCGTACAGTATCAGGATGTTCCGCAACGATTTTATCACTACTTAAACCCGTTGTTTCACTGAGCACCTGTGTCGCCATGGTAGCCATACCCTGACCGATACAAGCAGCACCCGTGCGGATGCGAACCTGACCATTGCGAACCTCTAGAATAACGCGCCCCGTATCAGGTAAGCCTACACCGATACCGCTATTTTTCATACACACTGCAAGTCCGGTGCGATCAGATGCATAATATGCATCCTTTACGGCTTCCAAACATTCTGCAAGAGCGGTCTCTTCCGAACAAATTTGTCCATTCGGCAATGAATCACCAGGCCGTACTACATTTTTATAGCGGAACTCCCAAGGATCCATCCCCACAAGAGCGGCCAATTCATCGATATTCTGTTCTTGACCAAAAACGGATTGCGTTACACCAAATCCACGGTAAGCCCCTCCGGGAACCGTATTTGTATATACGCAAATACCATCAAAAGAGAAATTATCAAAGTGATAAGGACCGCTGGAGTGAGTACCGGCCCGTTGAAGTACCGGTCCGCCTAATGATGCATATGCACCGCAGTTCGATACGATATTCACCTTGCTGGCAACTAAATTACCTTCCGCATCACATGCAGTGGTAATATCCATTTCCATAGCATGACGTTTTGTATGAATATTGATGCTTTCCTGGCGAGAGAACAAGACCTTTGTCGGTTTGCCCGTAATCCATGCCATAAGCGATGCATGATGTTGTACAGACATATCTTCTTTACCGCCAAAGCCGCCACCTACGAGCATGCCGTGAACCTTGACGGATTCATTCGGGATTCCCAACATGCGAGCGACTTCACGACGATCATCAAAAACGTTCTGACTGCCTGAATAAAGATGAATTTCATCACCTTCACGATATGCAACAGCACATTCAGGCTCCATAAACGCATGATCCGTTTGAGGCGTAGAATAATGATTTGTCACTACGAATGCAGCCTCTGCGATAGCCTTATCCACATCACCTCTAGATAAGGTTTGATGAGATAATATATTTCCATCCGGATGTAGTTTTGGCGCATCAGGTTTTAATGCATCCATCGGGTCGAGAATAGGTTCTAATTCCGTATACTCAACCTCAACGAGATTACATACTTCATCCAGGTATTTCTTCTCTGTCGTCGCTACTAATGCAACCGAATCGCCAATATAACGGGTAATATCCCCCTCTTTAATAAGTACATCCCAGTCCGGAATCAAATGACCTGTCTTATTGAACGGTACATCCGCCCCTGTTAATACCGTTACACACGCAGGATGCTCTAGAGCTTTAGAGATATCAATACGATCCACCTTAGCTCGCGGATATTTTGTTCTAACCGCCTTAGCATAAATCATACCGTCTATAAAAACATCATCGCTATATTGACCGGTACCGAGCGCCTTTTCCTCTGCATCAACACGGTGTAGGCGAGCGCCGATAGCCGCATTATTATCTTTTTCAGGAACAGGCAGGTTTTCACGGAACATCTTAGCTGCTAAGCGTATACCCTCTTCAATCTTGACATAGCCCGTACAGCGACAGATATTCCCCATAATCGCCTTTTTTATATCGTCTGACGTAGGGTCATTATTTTCATCAATCAATACCTTTGCACTAATAATCATACCTGGTATACAGAAACCACATTGCACCGCTCCGCATTCACCGAAAGCATATGTGTATACCGCCTTCTCTCGCTCAGATAGACCTTCGATAGTTACAACCGATTTACCATCCAATTGAGATAATTTAGTTACACAAGCTTTTGCCTTTTTCCCGTCTATAATTACTGTACACGTACCACAAGCACCAGCACTACAACCTTCTTTAGTGCCCGTCAATTTCAAATCAGCTCGCAAGAAATCAATTAAGCGCTGATCTTCCTGAACCTCATGATAGGTGCCATTCACTTGAAAGCGGTACATATATAGCCCTCCTTTCACTAAGGAATACATTCACCAAGATATGATTCTCGTAAGGATCCATCTTGTACCACATGGTGACCTCTGAGGATTACATCCCGTACCTTACCGGTTACGGTTAAACCCTCATACGGTATATAGTCTGCCTTTGTATGGGCTGACTTTTTTGAAAGAATGTGTTTCACATTCTTATCGACAATTGTAATATCCCCATCGCTACCAACGGATAATGTCCCCTTCTTAGGATACATACCGTATAATCTAGCCGGGTTTTCACTAACTAATTTCATAAATTCTACGACGTTCATATTGCATTGATTGACCAATACATCATAAGCGACGATGCCCCGTTCTTCTGCCCCGGGAATACCTCCGGGAATTCGGGTAAAATCATTACGTCCTTGAGACTTTTGACCTTCAAAGTTAAAACTGCAGTGATCAGAACCGATCGTTTGGAACACGCCCTCTAATAGTGCCTGTTTTAATACCAATTGATCCCTTTCAGTTCTAAGAGGCGGACTCATCACATATTTACCACCTTCAAAATCGGGTAAATTATATAAAGACTGATCAAGCACCAGGTATTGAGGACAGGTTTCACATGTTATCGCATGCCCCAGATCGCGTTCATCGAGGACTTGGTAAAGACCTTCTTCCGAACTGACATGAACAATATGCACGGGATAATCAAGTGCTGCACCAATAGTGCTGAAACGCTTTATCGCCTCCGCTTCAATCATGGCAGGTCTCGTAAGTGGATGATTGCTGACGTCTAATTCACCACGTTTGCGCTTATCCGCTACAAGAGCATCGATAAGATCACCATTTTCACAATGAGCCGCAACGAGTACGCCTGTGGGTTTAATCGCTTCGATGGCATCATAGATTTCGCGGTCCGTTAAGCGGAATCCGTAGGCCAAGTAGACCTTAAAGGATGAAACACCGGCATCTACAACCTTCGGAATCTCACGAGCCACTTCATCATTCATTTCTATAAGTTCCATATGGAACTTATAGTCACACGAGCAATGCCCCAAGGCGCGCCCCTTATGAACCTCCAGCCCCTTACAAAGAGATCCCTCTTCGGGAGAAGCAAAATTTATGATGGAAGTAGTACCTCCAAGAATAGCAGCCTTCGTACCGCTATCAAAATCATCCGCAGTGGATGCCAAGGCATTTGTCATTTGGAAATGCGTATGAGGATCTATAAATCCAGGAAATACATAACAACCTTGTGCGTCAATGACCTCGGCTCCATCCGGAACAGGAACATGTTCATCAATGGCTACAATTTTATCACCATCAATCAATAAGTCTCCGGTAAGGGTTCTATCAGATAAGACCAATTCCCCTTGTTGTATGATAATCATGATACATAGTACACATGCTCCTTACAAAAAGCATGTACAACTCCTTTCAACTCGTCCGGTAATGCATCGATGTCACATACGGCTTCTTCACCTTTAAAACGGTAGCCACAGCTAGTACCGTCGATGTAGAATCCATCATTCGTACTATCCGCCATCGCTTCTTTATTGTGGAAGAATGTAATGCGATCCTTGTACGGTTGACAAGGTTCTACGCAATGACATGCACAGTTACCACATTCATTACAACTTTGATCAATATGGATGATCAATTTGGCATCATTTACGGTAATGACTTCATTACATCTGTTTGGACATACGCGAACACAAGAACCACATGTTACACGACAACGATAGTCTGTGCTGTGTGTGCCAGGGAAGGACGGCATCGCCTCCCGTTTCTTCTTCATCGCTTCACTCTTCTTGTAAATCTTATTATCGGCGATATCCTTAGCGAGTTCAGCGATACGTTCTTTATGAATCTTTAACGCAGCATTATAATCAGTTGATTCCACTTCATCCGCTAACCCTTTAAATGTATTGTACCCTTCTCCCTGTAAAAGAATAGTACATACCGTTACAGGCCAGATACCGCAATCAAAGATAGCTTTGATATTCTGTTTTACGGCACCACCGCTATAAGACATAGGTAAACGTTCGCCGAATTGAGCACTTAATAGCTCCGCTACGCCAATTGTTACTGGTAACAGGGATTTACCGGACATATACATTTGCTCACCCGGCAATTCATTATTATGAATTTGTACAGGGAATGTATTTGTCAATTTAACGCCAAAAATCTTGTTATGTTTTTCACCAAGAGCGATAAGGCGTTCTAACATTGGAATTGCTTTGTCAAATTGCAGATCAACCTCGAACTGATGATCATCAAAATCGATGTATTCAAAACCCGCATTATCTAGAAGTTCTCTAATGCGTTTAGGACCTAACAATGTAGGATTACATTTCAAGTATAAGTTAAGTCCTTTTTCACTAATTAAATACGAACAGATAGACTCGATTTCCTCAGCCGGACAACCGTGCATGGTGGACAATGTGATCGCCTGACAGAGCTCATCGTCGATGGAGTTGATAAAGTCAACATCGATATGTTCAAATTCATCTACATGATCCAGGCACCACTGTTTACAGGTATTCCACATAGGAGACTGGGATGCACTGCGCATTGTATTGATGAACTTATCAACCATAGGACTCTTGATGCCGGCTAAATTATAGCCCACACTCATGATGAATAGGAAACCGTCAGGATCACCTAATCCCAGTTCCTTAGAAATCAGTTTTAAAGCGAACCAAGCTTTGATATATTCATCGGCCGCTTCATCACAGCTATACTCAGATGACCATTCCACATTGTATGCTTCATCAACAGAATAGATACAAGGTCTAGGAATACCTAGTTCCTCACCGTACATGATCTGTACAGTTTTCAATTCGATACAGCGAGCACCGGCCACATAGGAGGCTACGATATTCTGTGCCAACTGCGTATTAGGACCCGCTGCCGGCCCTACAGGATTTTCAATGGATTTTCCAAAAATATTCAATCGTTGATTATGCTTTGTACGATGAATTTTGTTTACATTATAAATACAATTGTACATCTTGTACTCAGTCATAATGTGATTCATCAATTTTCCGAAACTTACCGGATACATAATATCACTCATAAAATCACACTCCTTCAAAAGCGCTTGGTCTTATGGGTTGAGTCGTTTCCATAAACTTTTAGATGTCGTTAAAATTTCATCCATTACAGCGGCCTTGTCTATACCTTGTAATTGACGATCGATCATACGCGGCACACCATCGCTAATAGTAGTTACCACATACATACCGTTAGTACCGAACAGTAAATGCCCGTTGATGTTATTTTCATCAAGTGGTGTCGGCGCCGTGTAATCAAGTACAATCACATCAGCTGCAGCACCCTTTTTAAGAATACCTACTGTAGTATCAAAAAATTCATTCGCCATGTTACGGTTATTTTCAAATAACATGCGAGGGACCTCTCCCCATCCCACATATGGTTTATGCTGTTCGTGTTTCACGAGACAGTTAGCCACCTTATAGGATTCAAGCATATCATTTGTATATCCATCCGTACCAAGGCCAACAGTAATGCCCGCCTCTAACAGTTTTAAAATATCTGTTGTGCCGACAGCATTCCCCATGTTGCTTTCCGGATTATGTACAACCCTAGACTTCGATTCCTTCAATAATTGCACATCTTCATCAGATACGTGAACGCAGTGCCCCGCTATGCTCTTTGGTCCTAAAATACCGGCCTCTACGAGGCGTTTTACAGGACTCATGCCATACTTTTCTTTACTATCTGCCACATCTTCAGGGCCTTCCGCAACATGAACATGATATCCTAACTGATCCTCATTATGAGCTTTCACATAATCTAATGTTTCCGTGCTCAATGTGAAAGATGCATGCAGTCCCATCATCGCTGCCAGTCTGGATGGATCTTGTTTCGCCTCTTTACCAAAACGAACATTTTCTGCTACAGCCGCTTTCATCTGATCCGGACCATTGCGATCTGATACTTCATAGCACAAACAAGAGCGAACACCAAATTGTTTAGCCGCATCGGCAATGACGGATAGACTGTTAGGAACTTCACCATAACTCGCATGATGGTCAAAAATAGTCGTTACCCCATTTTCAATACAGCCTAAATAAGTAAGTAATGCACTGGCTTTCACATCAGGAGCAGTCAGTTTATTATCTAAATAGAACCATAGCCCCTCCAAGATTTCACCGAAATTCGTCGGCGCCGGACCCGGTAAGGATAAACCGCGTGCAAGCGCAGAGTAAATATGGTGATGTGCATTGATAAAACCAGGCATAATCAAACCGCCATGAGCATCGATGATTTGTGCATTTTCATAAGTTTTACATAATTCATTATATGTGCCGATATCAACAATTTGAGTCCCGTCGATGGCAACAGCACCATCATAAATGATAGGTCTATCAGCATCACGAGTAATTACAGTACCTTTACCTAATATAATCACTTGGACACCTCCTCAACAATTGGTTGAAATGCATACTTATAAATCTATATGTTATTGTAATACGATACGCGTACCGGTTTTTCCTGCTATACCGTCCTTAGATTTTTCCAATAATGTGATAATTGCAACACGACCCTTCTTAGATGCCGCAAACGCAACGGCAGCCTCAACTTTCGGTTTCATAGACCCTTCTCCGAATTCACCGGCTTCAATATATTTTTTAGCCTGTTCAACAGAGATTTCGTCCAGCCATTGTTCGTTTTCTTTGCCAAAATTAATGGCTACTTTTTCAACCGCTGTTAAAATAACGAGAATATCAGCATCAATTTCTCGAGCCAGCAAGCTACTGGTCCAATCTTTATCGATAACAGCGGCTGCACCATGAAGTTCATTACCTTCTCTGGTAACAGGAATACCGCCGCCGCCACAAGCCACGATTAACTCTTTACCTACTAAACCTTTAATCGCATCTAATTCGATGATTTCCTTAGGCGCCGGAGATGCCACCACACGACGATAGCCACGGCCGGAATCTTCCTTTACCACGTAATCGTAATTTTTTTCTGCGTATTCAGCTTCTTCCTTAGTCATAAAGTGACCGATAGGTTTCGTAGGATTTTTGAAAGCCGGATCTTTAGGATCAACTAATACTTGCGTAACCATAGTCATTGTAGGCAAATCTTTAATCCCACGGTTAAGGAGCTCTTCATGGAGAGCATTTTGTAAATCATAACCGATATAAGCTTGACTCATCGCTACACATACGGATAATGGAGTATTCGGCTGGCCTTCTTTTTCACGAGTCAACGCTGCCATGACATTATTGATCATACCGATTTGAGGTCCATTACCATGCGTTACTACCACATCACAATCCGATTCAACAAGGTCCACAATAGTTTTCGCCGTACTCTTTACTGCAATTTTTTGCTCCGGTAGGGAATTACCTAATGCATTCCCCCCTAATGCTACTACAACTCTTTTCTTCATGTTATTCCTCATAACAACTAATTTAAGAATAAAAAGGAGCCATCAACAACGGATGGCCCCTAAACTTTACTTTACGGTTGAACTCGTTCAGTTCCCTTCCGTTCTAATTCTTTTAAGGTTTCTACAGGATTTTTAAATTTGCTGAGGAAAATCATAGCTGCAATAACATATGGTTTGTAGCTTGCTTCCTTGTAAAGAGGTATACGATAGCGGTCGAACACTGTTGCGTCCACTTCGCCTTCATCACAACTTACACCTGTAATATCTGCCGGTAAGCAATGTAAGTAAAGAGCTTTACCATCTTTAGTGAGACTCATCATCTCTTCGGTACATGCCCAATCTTTATGTTTACCATTTTCCTCAAGAAGTACTTTTTCTAATGCTTCAATGCCTTCATGATCGTTGTCCCCGTACAACTTTGTACGTTTTTCCATCGCACCGAATGGTGCCCAGCTCTTAGGATATACGATGTCCGCATCTTTGAAAGCATCTTTCATATCGTTAGTTCTACGGAAGGAACCGCCGCTCGCTTCAGCTTGTTTTTTAGCGATTTCTTCGACTTCCGGCATTACTTCATAGCCTTCAGGATGTGCTAAAACGACTTCCATACCGAGACGAGTAAATAAGCCGATAGCACCTTGAGGCACAGATAAAGGTTTACCATAAGATGGTGAGTATGCCCAAGTCATTGCAATTTTTTTGCCTTTAAGGTTTTCAAGGCCACCGAATTCACGAATAATATGTGCCGTATCAGCCATAATTTGTGTCGGATGGTCGATATCACATTGTAAGTTAACAAGTGTAGGACGTTGTTCTAACACGCCGTCTTCATGACCTTCTTTAACTGCATCAGATACTTCATGCATATAAGCATTACCTTTACCGATATACATATCATCGCGGATACCGATAACATCAGCCATGAAGGAAATCATGTTAGCTGTTTCACGAACTGTTTCGCCGTGAGCGATTTGGGATTTACCTTCATCCAAGTCTTGAACTTCAAGACCTAACAAGTTACATGCAGACGCGAAGGAGAAGCGAGTTCTTGTGGAATTATCGCGGAATAAGGAGATGCCCAATCCACTGTCAAATACCTTTGTAGAAATGTTGCGTTCTCTAAGAGCACGTAATGCATCAGCAACCGCCCATACACCTTTTAATTCGTCATCAGATTTCTCCCAGGTCAGGAAGAAATCCTCACCGTACATTTTGCTAACATCTAAGCCTTGTAAAGTCTCAATACTTTTATTGAAGTCCGTCATAAATATATCCTCTCTTTCATATCCCCGTAGGGCTACTTAGTGCCAAATTATACTCATTACCTTTATAAAAGGTACAATACTATATCTATTTTCTTAATAACTGCTAAGCGATTATGTATTAAATATCATTTTAATTGCTAACTATATGATATTAATGAATAATTATTAACCTTTGCAATAAACTGTCGGTAGTAATGCATATACAGCTGCACATGTTACGAGATCTTGTTTCCATGTAATTTCATTAGGAGCATGTGCTTGTGCTTCTGCACCAGGACCAAAGCCGATACATGGGATACCGTTACGGCCCATGATGGATACACCGTTTGTGGAGAATGTCCATTTATCAGTCAACGGACGAGCTTTACGCATTTCTACGGTATCTGGTGCGCCGATTCGTTCAGTACCATATAGGCTGGTGTATGCTTCTTCCAATGCTTTTGTTACTTTGTGATCCTTAGGAATAACCCATGTCGGGAAGTAACATTCAATCGGATATGTCAAGCCTGTCCAGGATGGACGTGCATATTCGTACATAGATACCTTTGCACCGTATTCTTTAACATGTGGTAACGCTTCGATTTCCGCCAAGCAGCTTTGCCATGTTTCCCCGGCAGTCATACGACGGTCCAAGGAAACCGCACAGGAATCAGCCACTGCACAACGGCTTGGAGATGTATAGAAAATTTGAGAAGTAGTTACTGTACCGCGACCTAAGAAGCGAGCTTCTTCATAATGATCCGGGTTAAATTTAGGATCAAGCATTTTTACAAGACCCTTAATTTTTGTACTTTCATCAGCGGAGTTCGCATTCAACTCACGAATGTCCTGAAGGATATCCGCCATCTTATAGATTGCGTTGTCACCGCGTTCAGGAGCAGAACCATGGCAAGATACGCCTTGTACATCAACGCGGATTTCCATGCGACCGCGTTGACCACGGTAAATACCGCCATCAGTAGGTTCTGTGGATACAACGAACTCAGGACGAATATTGCGTTCTTTAATCATGTATTCCCAGCAAAGGCCATCGCAGTCTTCTTCTTGTACCGTACCTACAACAAGTACGCGATATTTATCACTTAACAGACCCAAATCTTTCATGATTTTAGCGCCGTATACAGCGGATACGATACCACCTAATTGGTCGGATACGCCGCGACCGCCGATTTTGGTTTCATCTTCAAAACCTTCATATGGGTCAAAATTCCAGTTATCACGATTACCGATACCTACAGTATCAATATGAGCATCAAATGCGATAAGAGTTTTCCCGGTACCCATGTATCCGAGAATATTACCCATAGGATCTACTTCAACTTCATCAAATCCTAGGTCCTTCATTTCCTGCTCTATACGTTTTACATGGTCTTTTTCCTCAGCACTTTCACCAGGAAATGCCACGATTTCACGTAAGAACTTTGTCATTGCCGGGCCATAAGTTGTTGCCGCCTGTTTAACTGCTTGTAAATCCATAAATAATACCTCCTATCGATCTTCACCATACCACATAATGTTTTTATATCTCATAGGATCCGTATCCCCTTCAGTGGAGAAGCAGAGTACCTTTGAAGACGCATCTAATTCTAATTCTTTCCGTAAGTCTTCATATTCCGGCATCGTCATAATGGCCGTCACAAGTCCTAACGGAACAGCACCGGACTCACCTGTTGTAATCGGTGTATCGCCCTTAATCGGAGCGCCGCCAACGCGCATGCCAAGACGTGCAACCCAATCCGGAGCGGCTACAAATACATCCGCATGGTTTCGTAAAATATCCCATGACACGGTATTTGGTTCACCACATGCAAGCCCTGCCATAATCGTTTCAAGGTCACCATCTACAATGCGAGGGTCTCCGTCACCGGCAACAGCACCTTTATATAAACATGCCGCCGCTTCGGCTTCTACAACAACGAGTTTCGGTTTCTTCTTTTCATTTTTATATAAATTACTGAAATAGCCTACTACGGAACCGGCAAGTGAGCCTACACCGGCTTGTACGAAAACGTGAGTCGGAACCTTGCAATGATCCTCTTCTAATTGAGCTGCCGTTTCCATAGCCATCGTGCCATAGCCTTGCATAATCCAATTCGGAATTTCTTCATAGCCTTCCCAAGCTGTATCCTGAACTACAACACCATTCGGCACTTCTTTAGATTTCTTTGTAGCAAGTCGTACGCACTCATCGTAGTTAAATTCTTCGATTGTTACGGTAGCGCCTTCGTTTTCAATCTGCTGTCTACGATATTCCGTAGATCCTTTCGGCATAAATACTACCGACTTTTGACCTAATTTATTAGCTGCCCATGCTACACCGCGACCATGATTACCGTCGGTAGCAGTAAAGAATGTAGCTTGACCAAAATCATCTTTTAGCTTCTTGGATGTCAAAACATCGTATGGTACATCTGCAATCGTTTTACCAAGTTGCTGTGCCACATATTTACCCATCGCATAAGAACCGCCCAACACTTTGAACGCATTGAGCCCAAATCGATATGATTCGTCTTTCACATAAAGTGAATCAACACCGATATAAGATGCTAAGTGTTTGAGTGATACAAGTGGTGTAACGCTATATTGCGGAAAGCTTTCATGAAATGCTTTAGCTTTCTTTATTTCCTGAACATCCATAACTGACAGAAATTTGTCACTGGATGGTGCCATCGTATTACGTACCCACTGAATTCGTTCCATATTAGCCTCCTATGATTCTTCCTTAACAGCATTCAAGTCACTATATAAAGTGAACTTGGAAATATTAAAATACTCTGCAATCTTCTCAGAAGATTTAGAGATTAAAAAAGCACCTTTATCGTTTAAATAGGCAATCGCTTTAAGACGCTCCGTTTTATTCATCAAAACGCCCGGTTTTCCAACCAATCGTTCTGCATCTTGGAGTAAATCATCCAATAAATCGGAAACACTGGTTGTTATCCTTTCAACCGATTCGGAATCATCATTTCCAATGCCGATAAGATGTTCCAATGTGCTGTGCATCATAACCAAATCTGTTATATCCTGGTTAATTCCTAGCAAATATGCGATCTTACCGTTATCATCACGGATATACATCGTTGAGGATCGCAAGACACGACCTTCCTTCGTCTTTGTAAGATATCCGAAACGACCATCCCCTCCATCATCATGACGGAGTACATCCAGAACAACATGAGACGGGCCGTCTCCGACATGACGATTTGTTATATTCCCATTCTCAATGTATACAAGGGATGAATCGATATCATGCTGTAAATCATGTATCAGTACTTCACAAGACTGGCCGAACTGTATGGCTAGTCCATGAGCTATGACCCGTAACCGATCCAACGTACTCATCGATATAATCACCCTCTCATCTATACATGGTCATGTTAATTTACAACCTTACTATAGCCTTCATCGGTATATTTAGATTTTCTCTAACAATTTTTGTTTATACCTAACAATTTGTTAGGTTTCTTTACTTTGATTATAGTCATATGTTTATAAAAATGCAACTATATTATGCATAAAAGTTATTTATAAATATAATTTTATATGTAAACTTTTATAAAAGCACAAATAATACTATCAATACAGCTGTTTTATGCTGTCTATATCATATAGATATCAAAATAAATTCTGACTGATATATCATTAACATAACCATGTAAATGCAAAAAAGGCTGTATTAATGACATCGTCATTATTACAGCCTTATCTATTCTATTATATTATATTATGCATTCGCCAATGTTTTACCTAATTCTTGACATTGTGCTTTACCATCATCATCAGGTTCACCCAGAACAGCAACGCCGTCAGCAACAAGTACTCCACCGGCAGCTTTGATGCGAGAGCCCCAATCTTCAAGCCATGTACCGCCCCAACCATAGGAGCCGAAGATAGCCAATTTCTTGCCACTTAATTTACCTTCCAATTCAGTGTAGAATGGTTCAAATTCGCCTTCTTCAAGTTGTTCCGCGCCCATATCAGCACAACCGAGAGCTAATTTTTCATAAGCAGCTGCTTCATCTACGGATACTTCAGAAACAGATTTAACTTCCACTTCCTGACCAGCAGCCTTGATACCTTCTGCTACTTCGTGTGCCATTTGTTCTGTATTACCTGTACCGGACCAATAAATTACACCAATCATCTTGTACCTCCTAGGCCGTTCTTGCGACCAATGAACCAAATGTTTTTCCCAACATCAATTGAGTTTGACAATACTGTCGACATGCTTTATAACACATGAAAGAACGCTGTGCGCCTATCACATCATCATAGACTTTCCATTCCCCGCACATGTGGTAGCCTGCACCACGTCGTGAAATAAAGTATTTCACATCGGTTAGAGGATATCCGAGAAATACACCGATCTCATGAGGAAAATCAATGCTAGCTTCCATACGGTACCGCAAATGTTCAAGCATTTCCATAATGCTCATCCGCTCATGATAACCGTATGCTTTCAAGAATGTCATCACCGCAGGTTGCCGCACATAGTCTCGTAATTGGGTTTCCCGAAACACCAGTAACAGTCTACGAGCTTTACAACGACACAATTCAAAGAAGAACAAACCCTTTTCATTGAACTCTTTATTATATTCAGTCAATACAAATTGGATCTGCTCATTCATGTCCCGTGGAATAGAAACCAAATTCGATAGCTTGATGCCACGAATTGCCGGTGCACAATGAAATCCAATGATTTGGTCAATTGAATTCATCATAATTTTACCTGCCTGCCGCATATCTACATAGGATGTTTTTATTTGAGAACAATTCCTATATCCACATGGTACTCTTGATGAGAAAAATTGTCAAGAATAATTGATATATACTTTCAATATTTATTTAGTTTTACTTTGTAATAATTCTTTTACCTTTGGAAATATCTTGGCATCACTTTCCTCATCAATAGCTATAAAACGTGCCTTAGGGCCTGTATACTTGTCATCGAACAACATGACATGCAGAACTTCTTCATAAGAATTATTATTAGCTACACCTCTATGTTTTAATGTTCCTTCATATGCATCCCCCTGCTTAGCCAACGGATTGACGACGGTAAATGTACCAAGAACAGGATTATTTCCACTGTTAATAGAGGATACCAAGGCCCCTAATGTGGATGAATCCGTACTAACGTCTCTGCGTTCACCCATAATCCCAGTCAACTGCCTGCCTAAAACCACATCGGCATAAACAGCATAATTCATTTCATTTCCATTTTTAATATTCAATGTATATACATTGGCAGATGTAGCCCCCGCATCTAACAAAGCGGTTCTAACGTCCTTCTTGCCTTCTGCGGCGAAGAGGGCTTTCGGATTATTGTTATACACCGTCACACCCTCCGGCATTTTAATGCCTTGATACATAGTATTCTGGTTTTTATTCATAACCGTCTTAATATTGGCAGCAGAACTTACAGCCGGAACATTAGCCAAAACAGAGGCTGCAATTGCAAGTAATAGTAATTTTTTCATCATAGCTCCTCAATTGATTAGAACATATTTAATGAAGAACCGCCCACACGGGACGGTTCTTTAAAAATTTCATATCGATTCATTTTACCACGATTGTTTAAATAAATTCTGAATCATAAAACAATTATTTTTTCTGTTGTTTAGCCCAACTGTCGCGCAAACCGACGATACGATTCACCACGATATGATCAGATGTGCTATCTTTATCGGTTACAAAATAACCTTGACGTAAGAATTGGAAGTGATCTCCCGGCACCGTTGTAGCTAAGGATGCCTCGCCTTTACTGTGTAAAACCTGTAGCGACTCATGGTTAAAGCTTGCCAAGAAATCCTTATCATCCGCATCGTCACGTAATAAGTAGTCATATAAACGCGTTTCGATATCCACCGCAGAGGATGCTTCCACCCAATGCAAAGTGCCTTTTACTTTGCGCGTGCAACCGCTACCGCTCTTTGTTTCAGGATCATAGGTACAGTGAATTTCCGTAATATTGCCATCCCCGTCCTTCACGATATCTGTACAAGTCACGAAATAAGCCCCTTTAAGACGCACTTCTTTTCCGGGAGCCAAACGGAAGAATTTTTTTACCGGTTCCTCCATAAAGTCGTTTCGTTCGATGTAAACTTCACGGCCGAATACAACCTCACGGCTACCGAGTTCTTCGTTTTCAGGATTATTTTCTATGGTCACGAGCTCGGTTTGACCCTCAGGATAGTTCGTAATAACGACTTTCACAGGATCCAATACCACCATAGGGCGCGTAGCTTTTAATTTCAGATCCTCGCGAATACAGAATTCAAGAAGAGCAATATCTACCATACTGTCCGCCTTAGCTACGCCGATACGGTCGCAGAAATCGCGAATCGCAGCCGGTGTATACCCTCGACGGCGCAATCCGGAAATAGTCGGCATCCGAGGATCATCCCAGCCGGACACAAGCCCCGCCTCAACAAGAGCACGCAATTTTCGTTTTGACATAACCATTTTGGTTACATTCAGCCGGGCGAATTCGATTTGCCGTGGAATTTCGGTATCGTCCCAATCCGCCAGAACCCATTCATATAGCGGACGATGAACTTCAAACTCCAATGTGCAAATGGAGTGTGTAACACGCTCAATCGCATCCTCAATAGGATGAGCGAAGTCATACATAGGATAGATTTTCCATTCGCCGCCTGTACGATGATGATCCGCATTCACGATGCGGTACAAAACGGGATCGCGCATAACGATATTAGGGTCGGCCATGTCGATTTTCGCACGCAAAACCTTTTCGCCATCCTTATATTTACCGTTTTTCATATCTTCAAAGAGAGCCAGATTCTCTTCAACACTGCGGTCTCGATAAGGGCTGTTCGTACCCGGCGTGGAAAAATCACCGCGCGTTTGACGAATTTCATCCGCCGTCTGGTCATCTACATAGGCTTTGCCAAGCGTAATTAATTTCTTGGCGTATTCATACATCTGTCCGAAATAGTCCGATGCATAGCGCACATCCTCGTTCCAATCAAAACCGAGCCACTTCACATCATCCATAATGGAGTTTACGTATTCCACATCCTCCTTCGTCGGATTTGTGTCGTCAAAACGCAAGTTTGTGAGCCCATTGTATTCCTTACCGAGCCCGAAATTCAGGCAAATGGATTTTGCATGACCTATATGCAGATATCCGTTCGGCTCCGGCGGAAAACGGGTCAATACACGTCCGCCGTAACGACCGCTTTCATTATCCTTATTAATTTCAGCTTCGATAAAGTTAACTGATACAACTTCTTCCGGAGCTATCGATTGTTCAATATCTTTATGTTCCAACGTTATAACCTCCACATGATAAATATTCTTTTATTTTACCATATATCGTATAAGACCGCACATATTTCATATTCTTGTGAAAGTTTAATCGAAATCGCTCAAATCAACGCCGGCTTTTTTCAATTCTTCTAAGGCAATTTCCTCTGTCAAAACGGGTTTCTTGTAATTCACTTCTTCGTTGACACATGTTTTAAGCGGTTTCTTATGAACTCCGGCGATGATATTATCCGCCGTCAGAATAGACATATCATAACGAGTTCTGTCTGTGTAGGAGCCTATATGCGGCACGATCAAACAGTTTTCTACAGATAACAGCGGATGATCTGCCGGCAACGGTTCAGGATCTGTTACATCAAGGGCCGCATAGTCGATTTCACCTGTTCTTAGAGCATTGATCAAGGCTTCCGTATCAACGATAGGTCCACGCCCCACATTGACGAACAATGCGGTATTTTTCATTTTCTTGAAAAATGCTTCATCACACATATGATATGTTTCATCAGTAAGAGGAGCCATAACACAAACCACGTCACTGGTAGCTAACAGCTCATCGAGTTCCATATAAGTTGTTTTATATAATTTATCATCATTACGCGGATGACGATTATGATACACAACTGTCATGCCAAATGCGCGTGCACGCCGGGAAATGGATACCCCGATTGCCCCCATACCGATGATTCCCAAGGTGCGACGACTCAAATCGAAACCTTTAATATTCGACGGTCTTTGTGCCCATCGACCGGATTTTACAAAATTTGCATTCTCCAAAATTCGACGACTCGCAGTAGCGATTAATGTAAAAGCCAGTTCAGCAACCGTTTCATTGAGAACCCCCGGCGTATTACCATAAGGAATCCCTGCTGCCGTCAAATCATCGATTTTCACATTATCATAACCCACCGCGGCTTGTGCGATAACCTTCAAATTTGGAGCATTTTTGACAAGGTCAGCATCTACATCGAGCGGTCTCACGCACCATAAGCCATCGGCTTCGACGAGCCACTCTTTTAACGTCTCACGAGGCATCACCGTCTTTTCAGTCCATTGACGTACCTCTACATGCTCTTTTAAATATGCAATCGCATCTTTGCGAACAAGTCCATTTACAACGACTAGAGGTTTTCGTTCCATATGCATCAGTCCCTCCAAAAAATTTACAGTATATACATATATTTTATACTAGAGCGTAAATCTAATACAATAAAAAAGAATTCCCGTACTTGTGCAGCGACATCAGGAATGCGAGCGGGCAAGTACAGAAATTCTTCTTTATTGGATGAGAGCCGATTAAGAGCTCTATCAATATTGAAATGTAAATTATTTCAAATCTGCAGTACAGTTAGGACATTTAACTGCATCAATGTTGATTTCAGATTTACAATATTGACATTCTTTCGTTGCAGGAGCTTCAGCAACGTCCTCTTCTTTTGCGGATTTCATCATTTTAGCCAATCCACGAACCATCAAGAATACAACAAATGCCAAGATTAGGAACTGAATCAAATCAGTGATAAATGTACCGTATGGCAATACGGAACCGGCTGCACGCGCCGTAGCGATATCAGCACCGGCCATGAATGCATCTTTAGAACCTGTGCTCAACGGCAAATACAAATTGCTGAAATCAATACCGCCTGTGAACACGCTGAGGATAGGCATAAACAAGTTGTTTACAACAGAGTTAACCAATGCTGTGAAAGCAGCCCCAATAATCATACCTATAGCTAGGTCCATCATGTTACCTTTGAACGCAAAGGCTTTAAAATCGTTTAAAAATTCTTTCATCTTACTACTCCTAAACACCTGATACTCGAAATCTTTTAATTCCTAAAAAATTTATTAATTACTTTACTAATGATAAAAGATAGAGTCCTCGATGTCAAGATTTTTCGATATAGTTTTCTCAATTTATACCGTACTCTTTTGCATAGGTATCTTATTTCAATAATAAATCAATTACCATGCGGATTCTATGCCAATCCTAACGATAAAATCTTTGCA
Organism: Veillonella sp. AS16; assembly: GCF_000517785.1. Classification (NCBI taxonomy): domain Bacteria; kingdom Bacillati; phylum Bacillota; class Negativicutes; order Veillonellales; family Veillonellaceae; genus Veillonella; species Veillonella sp. AS16. The sequence continues at coordinate 704,721 of NZ_AZYX01000007.1, forward strand.
CGCTCCACGACGGCTATGAAAGCGGGCGGGATTAAAGATGCATCCAGGAATTGACTGATGCGACGACCTACAATAACCCCCTTATTCGCATAGAACCAGGAGAAATAATAAATATGAAGATCATCTATTTTGCGATCTGAAATATTGGACAAACAACGTTGTACAATTTGACTCTTTGTAATACCCAGCTTGGCATAGCCGCGCCGCGCCATATCCTTCGTCACCATCGGACGACCGTCATCTATAATATCCCTGATAATGGCATCCATAACGGATCGCTTACGCAACTCCAGCAAATGAGCTACAAAATCCATTTCAAAGCAGATTTCATCGGTGTAAAAGACATTTTCATTGCCTTTTGCATATTTTCCTTCCACATCGCGATCGTATAATGCCACAGTCGGTATGGCAAATTTATGAAACAGTTTTTGCAATTTGCTGATAGAGGATTCACCGCGTGCATTGATAAGACATATGCCAAAATAATCAAAATCCACACCCAAACGCTTACCAAAACCTGCAAAGCTGCCATATTCCGTCTCGCCTTCTACAATGATTATACATCGTGAATAAAGAGCTTCTTTCGCTTCAGGGAAATGCATAATCAGATGCTTCTCCACTTCCTTCGGGAAGTTAAAGGTAACGCCGCAAGCGGCACAGACCATATCCTGGTCATCCCGATACAGCCGAATAATATGGCGATAATCATCGACGAGGGCATCGGTACTATGCGTCACCACGAAAAGCTGTCCCAACAGTCCATCAATTTGAAATAATTCCCGAATAAGTCCGAGAAAATCTTCATTCTCATTAGTCGCAATTTGTCGATAATAATTGAGCACAGCCCGTTGCAGATAAGGACTTAAATGAAGTTCCGGCTCATCCACGCTGATAAAGATGGGTAAATATCGATGTCCCTCCGAATCATATACGAGTAAAGATTCTAAATTAGTAGTTGCACTGCGAACTTTCATATAAACCTGAGCGAGAATTTTTAAGGCTACCGCCATGATAAGACGAACATTATCAGCGGAATACTTTCGTTCCACCGTAACCGATGTGGACAGAACCTCGATTAGATGCTGTACATTCAGCATGCAATATGGATCCAGATCCTCCCTCAAGCTGTTGATTTCATGCTGTATATTACGGTCAGGCACCTCGAGTTTCGACACATAATTCTGTAAAAGATGCCCCAGCTCAACATAAATAGAGGACGGAATAGAAAAAAGCTCCCGTTCCGAAGTATCTCGATGGCAGACGTAAAGCGCGTGACGAACCATAGACAAAGGCATCGGCTCCATCTGTCCGTCATCGACCTTATATAGCCTAGGGTATACTTCCTGCACAACCTGCTCCAACCGCACCCGATATGTGGGCCCCGAAGATAATACATCATCATTAGTACTATTTAAACTCAAGCCGTTACCTGGGGTTTTACTCTTCTTATCCGTTCCCTTCATAACCGATTCGATAGATGCGGCTTTAGTATTCTTCATAGTCTCCGCCTCTATTCCGCCTAAAGGGTATATATGATTCAACTCCGACAGGGATAATTCAAGATCAATACGAATCGGTTTATTTACGTCTGTAAAATCGCCTTCGCTGAAGCCGCGACACTCCATAATAATTTCCAGAAGATCCAGAAAATTTGATTTTCCAACGGCATTCTCACCGACAAAATAATTTATATCATTATGAAAGCTTAGTCCCACATCCGCCAAATTCCGATAGTTTTCGATATGCATCCATCGTATGTACATAAGAGCCTCCTTCCCATTTGTTCTCCACGAGCAGTCAGCCAAGCAATTTATAAAATACTTAACAAACAGTAGATGGACCGCATCCCCACCCACCTCATTGTCACCGCTTCTCCGATATTAATTTGATATATAAATATTTTATCCATACAATTATAAATTATCACTTATATAAAAAGGTGCCAATCACGATCGTGATCAGCACCCCAGCTGTCATACAACGTTCTTACATTGTATATATTCGACATTTATTTGGTTTTTTCCTCTATGACCTTGCCGCTCCCCACAGAACTTTGTTCCTTTAAACGCGCCAACATAACGGATGCGATGAACATGGCAACGCCGGCACAGACCGTCGATACGGATAAACTTTCAGAAAAGAAAAGAAATCCATAAAACGAACTGATGAAGACACCTACGTATTGCAAAAATTGTGCCACCACCGCATTGGTCGTAACAAACGCACCGGTCAGGCAGAACTGAGCGACCACCGATATGCCGCCGATAATAGCGATAATAAGCCAGTCATATCCTTGAGGCATCACGAATTGATCAGTTGCTATAAAGCCGGCAAACATGCTGGTAATCAGAAAGTACGCCATGATTTCAAAATTGCTGTGCTGTCCACGCTTGCTGATGGTTCGTATCGTCGTATAAGCGGCCGCAGCCAACGCTGCGCCTAAAATAGCCACCAGTGCATACCACGAGAACGAGTCATAGCTGAACGGGTTCACCATTACTGTAACGGCAATCAGAATCAGGCAGAGCCATTTACCGGCGCCTTTCGGTATCGATTCTTTCAAAAACAGAGCGCTAAAGATAAAAACAAATATTCCCGTCGTCTGAAACAGGATTGTCGCATCGGACAATTTCATGTGCACCAAAGCGATGAAATTACATACCATGCCAAAACCGCCGTATAGACCGCGCATGATAAGGAGTCCCCGATCCTCCTTTGAAAATCGGATGTTCTTAACATACATGATGATAAGTACCGCAACGGTCCCGAAGAGCCCGCGGGCAAAGGCAATCTCCCCTGGTGGGATATTCGTACCCAGCAATTTTACAAATACATTCATCGTACTGAATAAAAGTGCGGATAACAAAGCATATATAAGGCCTTTTTTAGCCATAGCCCCTCCTTGAATTATTTCTCCCCATGTAATTCTGAATCCATCTTTCTATAAAGATCGATAAATCTATAAAGCTAACGATCTATATACGTATACTGGATAGTCACATATACTAGATAGTCAGGTAGATAATTAAATGGATAATTTTAGTTAATCACTCAGTTGGATAGTCAGATTAATTGATAGTAAACACCTAACTAAATATACAGATATACCGCCCTTCCTCGGAAAGGCGGCATCATATTATTTAGAGAATGTATCTACAAAATCTAAAACTTCCTGTTTCATGTTCTCTTTATCAATCGCTTTCATAAAGCGTAAGTCTTTAGACTGTAACGCCTCCAGTTGTTTAGGGAACCCCACACCTGTCACATCGGAAATATTATGCAAACTTTCATACGGAGTCGCCCCCGCCTTGATATCCAAAGCCTCACAAATCGCCATAGGGAATTTGAACGGATGCGCCGTGGAAGCTATAATTGTATGGCGAGCACCGTCTTCGGGATGTTTTTCCAATTCCTTCATATACGCCCCCATAGCTACGGCCGTATGCGGATCCATCACATAACCATAGGAGTTATAAACCTGTTCAATAATCGCCTTCGTTTCTTCGTCATCTACATAAGCGCCGGAAAAAGTCGCCTTAACCCGTTTGAATTCCTCTTCGTTAACAGATAATTTACCCGTCGCCTTAAGGTCTTTCATCCATCCCGCCGTTCTTTCACAATCCTCACCGGAAATATAGTATAAGAAGCGTTCAAAGTTCGAGGATTCAAGAATATCCATCGACGGAGAAATAGTCGTATAGAACGGACGATTCATATCATATGTGCCGGTTTCAAAGAATTCGGTGAGCACATTATTCTGATTGGATGCGCAGATTAATTTGCCGACAGGAATCCCCATTTTTTTCGCATAATATGCAGCCAGAATATTGCCGAAATTACCGGTCGGTACCACAACATTAAACGCTTCATCCTCATGGATTGCGCCTTGCGCCACAAGTTCAGCATAAGCATTGACATAATACACCACCTGCGGTGCCAAACGCCCGATATTAATAGAGTTAGCGCTGGAGAACATAACGCCCTTTTCCGCCACCTCTCGGGCCGTCTCTTTATCTACGAATAAGCGCTTTAAGAATTGCTGAGCATCATCAAAATTACCACGAATAGCGGTCACATTGACATTTGCCCCCTCCTGTTTCTGCATCTGTTCCGCCTGCATAGGGCTGACGCCGTCCGTCGGATAGAATACTTGAATATGAGTACCCGGCACATCTTTAAAACCTTCCAATGCCGCTTTGCCCGTATCACCGGATGTGGCGGTCAAGATGAGTACTTCCTTCTGTTCACCTTCCGCTTCTTTTGCCGCCACCAACAGATATGGGAATAGAGACAACGCCATGTCTTTGAAGGCTTGCGTACGTCCATGGAACAGTTCCAGTACGGATACTTTTTCCAATAGGGAATGAAGCGGCGCAATATCTCGTGTGTTGAAATTCGCATCGCTGTAGGCGGAATGAATCATATCCTTCAAATGAGCTTCGGAGAAGCACGGAAATAGTTTTGCCAATACAACAGCCGCTACCTCTTGATAGCTTTTATCTTTCACATTATCATATGTCAAGCAGTTAACAGGAAATAAAGACGGCACATATAAGCCTCCGTCCTCTGCCAAGCCATGTAACAACGCATAGGTTTCATTTACCGCAACTGTACCGCGGGTGCTAGTATAATTCATGAAATACCTCATCTATAAACGGACTACATTCTATGGAATCTAATAAGTTTTATTATAGCATAAAAGCGCCCCAAAAGGAGCGCTTTCTATTTTTCGGAACCATATTTAGATATGCATCAACAATAATAGTCCCCAAATTTATAACATTATATTTCTTCTTCCGCGATAGCATCCAATGTATCAAGAGACGGAATAAAGAACAGCATACCGGTTGTCGGTTTGGAATAGTCTAACAATTTATCATTCTGCGTAAACATATTCGTCAACATGGTTTTTGTTACATCCCAGTAACGCGCGTACCCGATAAAATATGTGCCGCGTACACCATGACCGGGTTGAGCGAACGGTACGTTCATCCGAACGATTTTATGTTCTTCCCCATCACGGTTATCTTGAGCCACCACATTATGTGCCGCTTCATCCTTTTCATCATCTTCCAGCTCTATGTCACTGAATTTGCGACGGCCGATAAACTTTTCCTGCATTTCTGTCGGCAATGCCCGCCATGCATCGAGATCATGAATATATTTTTGAGCAAACGCATAGGAACCGTTTATGAATTCCGGATCTTCATCACCGATAACGCCCCACTCTACGGCTTCTTCATCTACAGGATTTTCCGTGCCATCCACAAAATCAATGATAGCGCGGCCCTGTTCATAGTGAAAGCCATGTGTTTCATCAACAACGTCAGTAACAGGGCGTAAAAAATCCATGATTTGATCCACTACCGTATACGTAACGGATTCATCGTTGGAGCGTACATGTAAGAATAAGTCCGCCGGTGTCGCAGGAACATCCTGTTTGTCCCCCTTAATACCTGTGAAGTCTTCTAATTCTTTTGGTAGACGTGCATCCGGGAATAAGTACGTCCAACCTTGATAACTAAACCCGAAGGCGATACCAAGGCCCGCATTATTCGCCCGAATGTTAACGGAACGCTTAATCGCCTGAATACGGTCCGCCATGTCACGAATAACATCAAGTTCAGCATCGTGATTTTCACGCTTTAATAATAAGGTCGTAAAATTAACACTTTGCCCCGCATCTTTGTACACATCCTGTGTTCTGCTTTTATCTACCGCCATTTTGTACCTCCTGATAAATCCAGTACTTAACTCCTTTATATGTTCATGGTAAAGCATTTATGCTCTATTGTCTATGACTTATGTTTTTGTGTCTTCAATATATTCTATCTGATCGTACCGCACACGTAAATCTCCAACTGCACACTTAAAATCAAGGATATCAAACTAGGGTATAGAGCAAAAGCTGTTACAAGTTTAAAAATTATAGGACAAAAGGTGTTACAAATTTAATCTCATAAATAAAAAAAGAACCCGCATGTTCATGTGAGTTCTCTTTTAATATGGTGGACCACCAGGGGTTCGAACCCTGGACACCCTGATTAAGAGTCAGGTGCTCTGCCAGCTGAGCTAGTGGTCCATAACAAAATATATTATATGACTATTTTATGGGAATGTAAAGAATATATTAGACTCCTTCCCATAAAATAGCATATTAAAATATATCAATACTGTAACATCCAGTCTTTTATGATATTACACGATTCGGTAGGAATCACATCGGTAGTTCCGACGCATTCCGAATCGCTGTACATCTGCACTACACTGTGGGTACGACTCACTTCTTTCACGATTACATTCGTCAACTTCACCTTAGGCACACTGAACTGCAAACCATATCGTCCCATATAGGTAAACACCTCTTTTTGTGTATCATACTCCATATGGACTTGTAACATCTTACCACCGGGCCAACATTCTTCAACAAATGTCTTGGATCGAGGTTTCAAGAAATCAAAAAATCCCATACTACCCTCCAATGCGCCACATAGGTCGATCCGGCTGTTCCATAGTAATACCGTCATGGCGTTCCTGTTTACGTTGTAAAGCTCGTTCGATGTGATCCGCCAGTGCTGCTTCCGAAATACCGTTGCGCACAAGGGACACCAAATCAGCTTCGTCATCACGCAGGAGGCAGAGTCTCATTTGCCCGTCCGATGTAAGGCGTACACGGTTGCAGGAATCGCAATAGCTGTGAGACATAGAAAATATAAATCCTATATTTTTACCGCTCGGCAAGCTGAAATACGTAGCCGGGCCGAAGCCGTATACGGAATGCGTCTCTACAAGAACGCCTCCGACAACGCGTTCTAACTGGGACTTCCACTCATCAAATGTCGGTCCATGAAAAGCATCCCCCTGAAACGGCATATATTCGATAAAGCGCCATACAACAGGCCATTTTTCAACATACTGTAATAAAGATCGGACTTCATCATCCGACCAGTGCCGTGACAATACGGTATTAATTTTAACGGATTTAAAGTTTGCATCTATAGCACTTCGGATACCGTTCAGAACGGAATCCAACTGCCCTTCTTTGCCTACACAAACGGCAAATGCGTCGCTTTCCAAGGAGTCCAAACTGATATTGACACGATGTAATCCGAGTTTTCTCAACTTCTGTGCCCGTGAAGCCAGCAAACTGCCATTGGTGGTCATGGAGATATCTTCAAACCAGCCACTGTTTTTAATTCGACTCAACAAGTCCTCAATATGAGGGTATAATAACGGTTCTCCGCCGGTAAGGCGTACCGCTTTCACACCGATTCGATGAAAAGCACCGAGAATAAGCATCCATTCATCGACCGATAACAACTGAGTTTGACTTTGAGGCGTAATCTCTGATGGCCGGCAATAGGGACAACAAAAATTACACGCATCTGTCAGCGACAGACGTACATATTCAATGGTACGGCCCCATGCGTCTTTCATAATCTACCTCGTTTACTAACATTCATTATTTAATAATCGATACATCATCACCGACGCGAATCGTACCGTTTTTAAGTACCTTCCCAAAAATCCCCTGTGTGGGCATAATACAGGAACCGACCTGTTTCATGATTTCACAGCCTTGATGACATTCCTTACCGATTTGAGTAACCTCCAGCACAGCCTCGTCACCAAGCTTAAGATGCGTTCCTACAGCCAATTCATAGAGGACCATGCCTTCAACGGTAATATTTTCCGCAAAATCTCCGGGGTGTACATCCGCCCCTTGTTCACGCATATGATCGATGCTGGCGATGCCGAGTAAACTGATTTGACGATGCCAGTTTCCCGCATGTGCATCCCCTTTCATACCATGATCCACGATGAGATTCGCCGATTCGATATTATGTTTCTTTTGCCCTTTTCTCTCACTGATAGAGATGGCAATAATTTTTCCTTCTGCCATGTGCTCCTTCCCTTCTTATGGGAATACATCAATACATAACTTTATATAAATATCAATCTATTCTATCAAAATTTTTCTTGCACTATTTCTTTTGTGAAAGCTTTCACAAAACAGTTCTACATTTATCTATTTATTATAACATAATATTCATACAAATTCCCTGTGAATTTAATCACTAATCTATTTGCTGTTCCAATTAAATCGGGGATTCATTCGGCCTATTTCGGATATATAAGGCTAATCCTGCATACAAAAAAACTCGCTCATATAACGGACTGCCCCTCCAGAAATTGTGTCCAAATTCTGGAGGGGCAGTTCATAAAGCAAGGTTCTTCTATGGCACGACAATTACCGACGCCCCATTGTCTGGAACTCATCACCGTGATTAACTCCATTGAGCAATAAATTCAGTAAGATAGCTGTAATGCTGCCGAAGGTAATACCGGATTGTAAGATAATTTGCGCCCATGCAGGGAAATTCATATAAAATGTCGGAGCCGCAATTGGAATCATAGCTACACCGATACTGATGGCAACGAGCATCAAGTTGTGATTGCCATCAAAGCTGACCTTACCAAGAGATCGTATGCCGCTGGCGATAATCATACCGAACATCGCAATACCGGCTCCACCGAGCACCGCATTCGGAATACTGGCAACAACGGCCGCCAATTTAGGGAACATACCTAATAAGATTAGAATAATACCGGATGCGGCGACTACAAATCGGCTTTTAACACCTGTTACGGCAATAAGGCCTACATTTTGAGCAAATGCCGTATAAGGAAAGCTGTTTAGAACGCCGCCGATCACTGTTGAAACGCCGTCGGCCCGAATAATGGAGGCCAACTCTTTTCGACCGATCTTTTTGTCTACGATTTCACCGATTGCAATACTATCACCGGTTGTTTCAACCATGACCACGAGCATAACGACAATCATCGAAATCACAGAGGCCCAATCAAAAGTAGGTAATCCGAAATAAAAAGGTTCGATAAATGCCACCCATTGGGACCGTCCTACCTCTTCAAAACTTGCTACGCCCATCGCAAAGGCAATCGCAGTACCTGCAATCAGTCCGATTAATACAGACAGATTTCCGAGAAAGCCTGTAGCAAACTTATACACAAATACTACGATCAAAAACGTAATAAAGCCGAGGCCAATGTTGGTATAACTACCGAAATCAGGGCTACCCGCACCGCCCCCCATCCAGTTAATGGCCACAGGCATCAAGTTAATACCGATAAGGGTGATAATGGTCCCGGTCACAACAGGAGGAAATAGACGAATGAAACGGCTAAAGAATGGCGCAACCAGAAATGTAAATAGCCCCGCTAAGATGATAGCTCCATAAATGGCCGGCATACCGTGCTGTGCACCGATCATGGCCATAGGACCGACAGAAGCAAAGGTGACACCTTGAATCATGGGAATACGTCCCCCTACATTCCCAAAGCCTAACGTTTGGATCAGTGTTGCAATGCCGCAGGTAAACAAGTCAGCGGTAATAAGCCGAATCAAATCCTCCATGGGCAAATTCATCGCCTGTGCAACGATAATCGGCACCGCCACGGCACCGGCGTACATAGCCAACACATGTTGCAGTCCAAAAGCAAACAGCTTCGGAATCGGCAACATGGTATCCACTGTATTGATTTGTTCATGCTCCGTCATAATCATCTCCTATGTAAAACCATAAATATTACCTGTTTATTTTACATGATTGTTCGGATTTTAACAATACAAAAAGGAAATCCGAGGTAATTTATTCTACCGCGGACTTCCTTTTTCAAGATTTACCGAACATTATACAATTATCAAGATTATAATATTCAAATTCTATCTATTCGTATAAACAATCATTTATTTAACGGTGAAACAATCTATTTATATAAATTCACAATAGCAGCTTCTTTCGCATCGAGATTCGATTCAATACGTTCCATCTGTGACTCTAATTCAGTCACATAAGCTGTATCTTTGATGCCCGACAAATTAATCCGCACATTAAGAAATGCCGCCTTTACCGCAGCCCGTGCATTGATAGCCGCAATAATACCGTCGGTAATAAGATTCTGATTCCCCTTACGCACCGCAAGTTCCGCAAGCTCAAAAATCTTGGCCGCCACATTTCCGATCTCAAAGGGAACCATAGCTGCATCCTTATATGCCTTTTGAATCGCTGCCGTCCGTTTAGCCTTTTCTTCATCCGTATCTTTCGGTAAGCCCAAGGCATTCATAAATACATTAAATACATCCGCATCGGCCTGTGCTAAAACGAGCATTCGTTCACGTACAGCCTCGGCTTGAACTCGCAGATATTCCATATCCGACTGCACATCTTCGTAGCCTTTTTTATTACATGTCAAATTGGCCACCATTTCAGCTAACGCCGCACCGGTTGCAGCCGTCAGAGCCGCAATCGCACCACCGCCGGGTGTCGGTTCCTTAGATGCCGTAGCACCCAAGAAATCAATAACACTTTGCTCCACTAATTTCATAATCGCCTCTATCTCAATACAAACCTTTAATCGTTCCGTCCGCCTCTATATCCATGTTAAGCGCTGCCGGCCGTTTAGGCAGTCCCGGCATTACCATTACATCTCCGGTTCGGCATACAATAAAGCCCGCGCCATTGGCAACGCGAATATCCGATACGGTAATAGAAAAACCTGTCGGTGCCCCTAAAAGTGCCGGATTATCCGATAAAGAGTACTGAGTCTTTGCCATACATACAGGCAATCGATCAAGTCCCCAATCGGCAAGCTGCTTAATTTGTTTTTTCGCCTTATCCGTAAAGATGACACCATCACCACCATAAATAATACGTACTATTTTACCGACTTTTTCTTCTAAAGAATCCTCTAAATCATATACAAATTTAGGACTTGGTTTAGGTCCGTCCAATAATTCTACGACCTTCTTCGCCATATCGACTCCGCCATTACCGCCCTTTTCCCAACATTCATTGAGTTCTACAGGAACGCCGAATTTTTCACATAAGTGTTTGAGTTCCGCAACCTCCGCATCCGTATCGGTAGCAAATTTATTGATGGCCACTAGCACAGGAACATTGAAAAAGCGCATATTTTCGATGGCTTTACGTAAGTTACTGAAGCCTTTTGTTACTGCTTCCACATTTTCTTTGCTCAACACTTGTTTCGGTACTCCGCCATGCATCTTTAATGCCCGTAATGTAGCAACGATAACAATCGTATCCGGAAAAATATTACCATAGCGGCATTTGATATCGAGGAATTTTTCCGCCCCCAAGTCAGCACCGAAACCGGCCTCCGTAACGACGATATCCCCCAATTTAAGGCCTAACTTCGTCGCTACTATGGAATTACACCCATGTGCAATATTCGCAAACGGTCCGCCGTGAACAATGACCGGCGTATGCTCCAAGGTTTGTACAAGGTTCGGTTTGATAGCGTCCTTCATCAATAGTGCCATTGCGCCCTGACAACCTAATTGATGAACATATACAGGGTCTCCCGACAAATTACAACCGATAACAATGCGTCCGAACCGTTCTTTTAGGTCCTCTAAATCCTTTGCAAGACATAAAATCGCCATAATTTCAGATGCAACGGTAATCATAAAATGATCTTCCCGCGGAAATCCGCACACCTTTCCTCCAAGAGCGACCGTTACATTGCGTAGCGCCCGATCGTTCATATCGAGAACACGCGTCCAGGACAGTTGACGCAAGTCGATTTGCAGTTCATTGCCTTGATGAATATGATTGTCAATCATAGCGGACAATAAATTGTTTGCCGCTGTAATAGCATGCATATCACCTGTAAAATGCAGGTTGATGTCATCCATCGGTACGACCTGTGCATAACCGCCGCCTGCCGCACCGCCTTTGATACCGAATACAGGTCCTAACGACGGTTCGCGCAACGTAGCAATCGCATTTTTACCGATTTTTTGTAATCCCTGTACAAGGCCGATGCTCGTCGTGGACTTACCTTCCCCCGCCGGCGTCGGTGTAATAGCCGTCACGAGAACAAGCTTTCCGTCCGGTTTCGACTCAAGTCGACGAATGGCGTCAAAAGAGATTTTCGCCTTATAATGGCCATATTGTTCAATGTCATCAGCTGTGAGACCGCATTTATCAGCTATGACCTGAATTTTTTCCATCTTATTTTGTTGGGCAATTTCAATGTCGCTTAACATAATTTCTCCTCCATACCATTCAGCATTACCACTCTATCTGACATACCTATGCTTTTACCTTTATAGAATCCAACGAACTTAACATATCTTTATGGTTTATGCACTTCACAACAATATCTTAGATAATTGTCCACTGTGAATGTATCTTTGTACGCCAATAATACTATTATATGTGAAAGTATGAGTAATGTCTAATATAAATCTCTACTAAAATGAATCCTATCATAACCTCCGGCGTCTATCGGCGAATATATCACCTCAATCCAGTACTTTCATAATATATAAAGTCTGATCCAATATCACATAATAATTAAAATACGTGATATAGAGATTATAAAAAAAGAAACCCCGTCACAAATGACGGGGTCGTATGACTTACATTATATAATTATGGGTTAAATGGGAATAAAATAGGCAATAAAATTAAGGACACAACAGCAGATACCAAAATCAACGGTAAGCCGGCTTTCACAAAGTCCTTAAAACTATATCCGGCTACGTTATATACCATTGTATTCGCCGGCATACCGATTGGTGTCGCATATGCAAGAGAACTGGAAATAACGATGGCTACGAGGATTGCCTTAGGATCGAAGCCTAATTGAGATGCCAACGACAAGCCGATCGGTGCCAACAACGCAACGTCCGCCGTATTGGACATGAAGTTTGTCATGAATACGGACAAGAAGAATAATACCGCCAACAAAGCCAACGGATTTGGAGTTGCTCCTAAACCATCAACGATAAGATTTGCAATGAATGCACCTGTACCGGATTTAACCATCGCCGTACCGAGCGCCAACGATCCTGCAAACAAAAGAATTGTCTTCATATCGATGGATTTAACAGCCTCTGTTTCCGTAATAACACCGGTCGCTACGATAACAAGAGCACCTACCCAGGCACTGACAGCCAAGGATACGCCGATTTGTTTTTCAAAAATCATAGCCGCAATCGTCAACACAAGCACCAAGCCGGCAGTCCATTTTTTCCAGGCTGGAACATGGCTGAAATCAGCGTTCTTCTGATAATTTGCATCCGGCTCACGAGTCGGCACTTCCGGCAAGAAACGTTTGCCGATGAATGCGTAGAAAAGAGTACCTACGATTAGCATCGGTAACCCTACTTCACCGTATGCGAAGAAATCGAAGGATCCGAGACCCGCTTCTTGCAAGTTGGAGTTAGCGATCATGTTACCCGGGGAACCGATCATAGAGATATTCCCGCCCATCGCAGCGGCAAAAACGATTGGCATCAAAAATTTAGTCTGATTGAAGCCACCCTTTTTACAGATACCGATAACAACAGGAATCATAACAGCCGCAGTGCCCGTATTGGACAAGAAGCCTGACATAATACCGGTAAGCATCATAATAGCAATAATAAGAATTGTTTCATTTTTAGCGAATTTATTTACAATGTTACCTACGTCAACGGCTACACCCGTTTCAAAGAAAGCGGCACCAATAATAAACATCGCCATAAATAAAATGACATTAGAGTCAACAAAGCCTTTGAATGCTTCTGCTGCAGTCAACACACCGGCAAGGTGCAAACCGACAGCCACAATCATAGCTGTAATGGACAACGGGATTCGCTCCATCGCAAACATTACGATGGCAAATACTAGGAATCCCAATGTGACCATAATACTGTAATCCATGAGAATTTTCCTTTCATTGTAGAGTCATACTAATCCAGTATATAAACAAAGCCTTATAATGTAAATTACCTAATTTGCATTTCAAAAATGAATTTTTCTTCATAATCGACATTTTAAAAGCCCTCATGTTCAAAACATGAGGGCTCATTGGCTCATTATTGATATTATGTAGTTTTTAAACATTAAAAAGGAAATAGTAAAGGTAACAAAATAAGTGCCACAATGCTGGAAACGAATATAAGCGGTAATCCGGCTTTCACATAATCCATAAAACTATATCCGGCAATATTATATACCATCGTATTTGCAGGCATACCAATTGGCGTTGCATAAGCTAACGAGCTGGCAATAACGATAGCGGCTAAGACCGCCTTTGGATCAAAACCAAGTTGAGAAGCTAAACTTAGTCCAATAGGTACTAATAGTGCACATGTTGCCGTATTAGACATAAAATTAGTCATAAACACGCCCAGTACGAATAAAACAATTAACACAACGATTGGAGATGGGCTTGCGCCTAAACTGTTAACAATAATATCGGCAATCACCGCGCCGGTTCCGGTCTTAACCATCGCATCGCCCAATGCCATAGAGCCGGCAAACAGCATAATGGTTTTCATATCAATGGATTTTACAGCAACCGTTTCACTGATAACATTAGTCGCTACAAGTACAAGAGCACCTATCCAGGCACTGACATACAACTTAACACCTAATTGTTTTTCAAAAATCATAGCTACAATGGTTAAGATCAAAACAATCGCAGCCGCCCACTTTTTCCAAGATGGTACATGGCTATAATCATCATTACCTTCAAAAGCACCGTCAGGTTTATGACTTGGTGCATCAGGCAAGAATCGTTTGCCGATAGTCGCATAGAATATAGTGCCAATTATGAGCATTGGCAATCCTACAAGCCCATAATCAAAGAAACCAAAGGAACCCAACCCAGCTTGTTGCAAACCTGATTGAGCAATCATATTACCAGGCGCACCGATAAGAGAAATATTACCGCCCATAGCAGCTGCAAATACCAACGGCATCAATAATTTCGTTTGCTTAAAGCCACTCTTTTTACAAATACCGATAATAACGGGAATTAAAACTGCCGCAGTCCCTGTATTGGATAGAAAGCCTGACATAATGCCGGTGATCATCATAACCGCTACAAGCAGAGAAGTTTCTGTCTTTGCAAATTTATTAACAACATTCCCTACTTCTACAGCAACACCGGTTTCAAAAAAAGCTGCACCAATAACAAACATTCCCATAAAGAGCAATACGTTTTGATCTACAAAGCCTGCAAATGCATCTTTGGCAGATAAAACACCGCTCAAATGCAATCCAACAGCTACAATCATAGCCGTAATTGACAACGGGATTTTCTCCCATGCAAACATGACGATGGCAAATACTAAAAAGCCAAGAGTTATGATTACACTCGTATCCATAAAGACCTCCCAATACACATAACATCTAAAACAGATACCAAAAGGAGGATTGTAAACTCCATACAAATCCTCCTATTCAGTTGAGCACAACCTATAACGGTATATTTTATTTAATGAAGCTTACGTGCTTATAAATTTCTTCCAATACTTCATCTTTCTTGGCATTGTATTCCACTTTTTTATTTTCAAAGTAATTATTTCCTTCCGCATCGATAGACACGATGAGAGGGCCAAATTCCTTTACGCGGCAAGTCCATAATGTTTCTGGCATACCAAGTTCACGCCAGTTAGCAGATTCAATCTCCTCTACCTCTGTAGCCGCAAGCACCGCATTACCGGCCGGGAATACACAGTGAAGAGCACCAAAATCCTTACATGCACGGGCAGTTTCCGGCCCCATACCGCCTTTACCGACAATGAGACGTACACCTGTCTGTTTTACAAATTCGTACTCGAATTTTTCCATACGCATGGACGTAGTAGGTCCTACAGAAATCATTTCAAATTTATCATCACCATGATCACGCACAATCGGACCCGCATGTAAAATAGCCCCGTTACGAACATCTACAGGTAACTTTCGACCATATTCAACGAGACGTCGATGAGCGACATCACGGCACGTTGTGATATGACCGTTTAAGTAAATAATATCCCCAGCTTTAATTCCTTCAAGATCAGATGCTTGAATTGGTGTTGTCAAAATATGCTTAGCCATTAGAATGTCACTCCTTTGTGAGATAAAATTTCGTACTTACCGTCTTTATCAAATATCATATGACCGCGGCGATGGTTCCAGCAGCCTACGTTTACGGCTACGGAAATTACGGATGGATGGCGGGACCCATGCTCGATGTTTACACCCATAACGGATTTGTCTCCGCCCATCCCTTGTGGTCCAAGATGCAATGCATTAATTCCGTCTTCAAGCAGTTGTTCCATATATGCCGCTTTTTCATTTTCCGCTTTAGAGGATACGGGACGCATCAATGCTTTTTTAGACATCGTTGCCGCCGTATCGATCGAAGTAGCAATACCGACGCCAACGAGCAGTGGAGGACATGCATTAAGTCCATAGCTTGTCATTAAATCCAATACAAATTTAGCGACACCTTCGTACCCTTCACCCGGCATCAAGGTCTTTCCGGAGCCGGGTAAGGAGCACCCGCCCCCGGCCATATATGGAAAGATTTCCACATCATCACGACCAGGAATGATATCCCATGTTATATAAGGTGCTGTGCGACCGATGTTCTTTCCCGTATTAAACTCATCAAAAGTCTCTACACAATTATGGCGCAATGGAGCATCCTGGGTCGCTTTATATGTCGCTTCACGCAAGATTTCTTCCAACTCTCCAATCAATGGATAATTAGAACCCACCTTCACCCAAAACTGTAAAACGCCTGTATCTTGACAAGACGGACGATTTAACTCATAAGCCAAATCCATGTTTTTATGCATCGTTTCATAAATTGTTTTCGCTAACGGATTCTTTTCATCCGCTGCAAGCTCTTTAATTTTTGCTTCTACATCATCTGGTAATTTTTTTGCCATATAAGCTATGAACTTTGCCATGACATTTGTCATTTCTTGCACTTGTTGTTCTTTCGTACTCATCGTAAAACCTCCTAAAAGGACTTCATTACTATCTTTGTTAAGGATCTCACAATATTATTAGTGGACTTAATCCCTTTTGATGATTACATTCTACGCTTTTTACCGAATTCAACTATCCATTTTAAAATATGATTTTTTATGGTGAAAGTATGAGAAATCATATACATTGCGCCGATTAATGTCTCTACTGATCTTATACGATATACAAATAAGTCCATATATAGAAAACTAAAAAAGCGCTACCTGTAAAAGGTAACGCTTTATTTCCCATATATTTATATAGGATTTTAACATATACAAAATCACCTACACCTAATCATTTTATATAGGCTGAAAAAAATATAAATTCACACCCATATACTGCACGAATATCCACCGGCATATGCCGAACAGTCAGTATATTTTATAACAATAAATCTATAATTCCTCTACGATTGCTTTCAGTTTAACCTTAAGAGACTGCAATTTTTTATCTGCTTCAATCGAAGTTTCCCCATCGATAAGATTAAAATGATATGGCAAAAAAGAATTCAATATATCTAACATATCCTTATCACGGGTAGAAATCATTTCCTTCCAGTTGTGCAGTTTTGTTTTTCTCCCGATGCTTCGTGCCTGCTTACGATATTCAGACGGAGTCGTATGAAAATGCTTCTTAAAGGCCACGTTAAAGGCTTTTATATCAGGAAATCCACAGCGATTAGCAATACGCACTATCGCCTCTTCCGAATTGGCTAAACGCACCGTCGCTTCTCGTAATCTTAAGCGCAATAAATACTCAAGGAAGGAAACACCCAATTGGCGTTTGAAGAACTGTGATGTATAGTTCACATTATAGCCACCTACCCTTGCAATATCCTCTAATTCAATCTTCTGCTGATAATGTTCATCAACATAAGCAATCATCTTATCAAAGGTAGCGGCGGTCATATCTGCCGGTTTAGAGCTGATATGCACGGATTTTACCGCATCAACCTCACTATACACATCCCCCGCCAAAACCATGTAATGATGTTCAATCCACATGCGATTAGCAGGACTTTCACCATTAACCTCCAACAGCATCATCATCGCCGCATGATGGCGCAAAGATGTAAAGAACGGATTGTGACGACTAGTTTCATCTGATCGAACCACAAATTGATACATGCCGAAATTAGGATCAAACCCTTGAAAGAACTCCTTACCTACGTGAATAACGAGGGCTGTTGTATCCTCCTCCAATGCCAACGTAGCATGCCCGACTTGAGGCGAAATTATAATTGTATCGAGGGGTTCCATAGTAAAAACTTCGCTGTTACAACTCATCTCAATACGCCCTTTTAACAGAATAAGAATTTCAGTTTCACCATGCCAGTTGTAATGATATGTACTGACCTTGTATATGTGGCTACTGAAATCTATATGGTTGTTTTTATAGGTATAGTAAAAGTATTCCATTTATGTATCTCCTTATTCTATACATCTATTGTATCGAATAAAACCATCATTTCAATTGTCTCTGCGATACCTTCTCTTGTTCTGTTCCAGCCGCAATAGATAAAGTCAGGTTATATTGCTCAATTATATCCATAAAATGTCCCTCTCAATTAAACCGGCTACAAAAAATGCACCCTTTATAAACTAAAGGATGCATTTATTATGATATATTTATTTGACTACGGTCAACAGTATCTTGAAGTTTCCACCTGCATCAAGGCTTATATGATGACAGTGTCACTCACGAAGATTACATAAGTGCTGTAATTGCTGCGGCCAAGCCAAAGAAGATCCCTGGTGCATTGGCTAATGCAACCGGTAAATCTCTATGTTCTTTAAACAAACCATATAGTACCCATAATGTACAGTTGATAGCAGCTACTAAAGGCTGAATCCAATCACCGGTGCCTGGATGTGCCAGATTGTTCATAATTTGTGGAAAGTAAGATACATACATAGCTACAGCTGTAACTGTTGCAACTTTCCCTAAGTTTTCCATAAATTTTACTCGAGTCATTATATCCTCCAAATGATTAACTCAACATAGTTTTGTTTTCTGATGAAATATATTCTACTCGATTTGGTGAATATAACTATCCATATTAAAAGGTAATTTTTTTAATAAAATCAGATAAAACATATAGATTTCTCTCAGTATATTCTATTTCAAGGATTATGAACCTATAAATTCACCCACAAATGAGTATAGAAAAAGCACTACTTATTAAAAAGTAGCGCTTTAATAGATAAATTATATGCTTTCAACATATATAAAATCACCTATGTCCAATAATTCTATATCCATCAAAATATATTGCTCGCATTATAAAAATTCCAATATCAATACACCATGCGGATACGAATTATAACTCCTTGACAACATCGGCTAATTTTACTTTTAAAGTTTCTAGCTTTTGACTCATAAACTCTAACTCAGCCTTAGCTCTTGAATCATCTTCATACGATAAAAACGAATGTAATACATCAAGAACATCCTGATTTTCAACAGAAATAACTTCCACCCCATCATGTAATGTTGTTCTACGTCCGATTTCCTTTACCTTCTTGCGATATTCTGTTGGTGTCAATCGAAAATGCTTTTTAAAAGCCACATTAAAGGCTTTGATATCCGCAAAGCCGCATCCACTAGCAATCCTTGCGACTGCCTCGTCCGTACTGGTCAATAGAGCCGTTGCATCCCTGAGTCTCAAGCGTAATACATACTCAACAAAGGAAATACCCATTTGTTTCTTAAAAAACTGCGATGCATAGGCAACATTATATCCGCCAATCTTTGCAATATCCTCTAACTCGATTTTTTGTTGGTAATGCTCATCGATATAAGCGATCATTTTATTAAAGGAGGCCGGTTTTATATCACCGGGTCTAGCCTCTTCATGGACAAGTTTAACAGGATAAAACTCCCTAAATACATCACCGGCTAATGCCAAGTAATGATGCTCTATCCACATTCGATGTATAGGGCTTTCATCTTTCACCATTAACAACATCATCATAGCCGCGTGGTGACGCAAAGTTGTAAAGAATTGGTTATGGCGAGACCTTTCATCCGAATGGACAACGAATTGATACATTCCAAAATTCGGATCATACTGTTGATAAAACTCATTGCCTACATGAATTGCCAAAGCAATTACATCCTCCTCAAGAGCCAGTATTGAATGCCATACCTGAGGCGAAATAATAACAGCATCAAGAGGTTCCAGAGTAAAGACCTCATCATTACAACTCATTTCAATGCGACCCTTTAACAGAATAAGAATCTCCGTTTCTCCATGACAATCGTAATAATATGTACCGACCTTATATATATTGCTACTAAACTCGATGTAATTATGTTTATATGAATAGTCGAAATAATCCATAGCAACCAATCGCTCCAACAATCAAACAAGTGGGTAATTAATACTAAGTTTAAAAGCTACCTTTTTCAAATAAAGATAAATGCATCCCTAAAATTAATAGGGATGCATTTATTATGATATATTTATTTAACTACGGTCAACAACATCTTGAAGTTTTCACGAGCATCGAGGCTATGAGGCACTTCAGACGGCATGATCAATGTTTCGCCGGCTTTTACGGTGTGTTCCGTATCGCCGACAACGATATGTGCTTCTCCATCAAGGATTTGCACAATGGCATCCCCCACTGTTACATGCGTAGAAATTTCTTCCCCCTTCGGCAACGCAAATAATGTAATGCTGAGGCGTTCATTTTGAGCGATGGTAATACTGATAACTTGGCCGGCCTTATACTCCAGTACATCTGCTAGATGTAAAATTTCGTTAACAGGAATATTTTTTGTAAAAGTTTTGCTCATAAAAATCACTCCTTATATGACTGCATAATAGCTTTAAATCGCCGGTAACAGCCCTAACAGATACACATCGAACGTATCACCGGGATGTACTTCATGTATACCTCGCGGAATACATGCCAACGCATTAACAGTATATAGACCTAACATACTGCTACTATTAAAGTGACGGTTGGCAACAAAGCGTGGAGCCCCACCGCCGAATATCACTTTTCCTTGTACATAGCGGTCAAAAGCATTACGTTTAAAGATTTCTGTATCCATTACGCAAGCCACCACCGGAGTCGTCCAGTTAGACAACCCTTTATAGCGCTTCAAGGTCGGTGCTACGATTAAATGCCATCCATTAAAGGCAGCCCCCGGATTTCCGGACAAGCCGAAAATAATCTGACCTTTCGGTGTAACTGCACCATAGGATGCCGCGCCCGGTCGCATCTGAATACGGGCATAGATGGATTTAGCCCCTAACTTTTCATAAATAAGAGGCATCGTATCAAAAAGGCCTACCGATACACCACCGGAACTGATGATAACATCAGCATCTTCACTAAGTTCCAAAACATGATCGATTTCGGAGTCCAGTTCCTCAGGAGCATCGCTTACGTGATAGTGGGTTATCTTGTGAAAGCCTAAGTCCTCCAACAACCCGCATATCATAGCTCGATTAGAGTTGTAGATTTTACCAGGTGTTAAACTTTCACCTGGCTCAATAACCTCATGACCGGAGGTAAGAACCAACACACGAGGCATTGCATTAACAGATATATCGGTAATCCCCAGCCCCGTTAAAACAGTCTGTACCGTAGATGTTACCTCCGTCCCCTGCGGAATCACAATAGTACCGGCAACACACTCCTCACCTTGCGGGATGATGTGATCACCACGGTGATATCTTCCTTGAATCGTAATCGTCGTGTGCGGTTCACCTGTGCCGACTACCTGTTCCTGCATGATAACAGTATCACATGTATGAGGGATAGGTGCCCCCGTCATGATACGTACCGCATGACCGGGCCCGACAGGGTTCTCCCACACGACACCGGCCCCGATAATACCGTCAACGATATATTTATTACGTCCTGCTTCATAGGCAACGGCATATCCGTCCATAGCAGATTTTGAAAAGGCAGGTACATCTGTAGGAGCTATAATATCCTGAGCCAACACATAGCCCTTTGCAGCCTGAACATCAATCGTTTCTACTTTATGAACTTGCGTTTGTAAGGCCTCATCCCATAATTGGAGAGCCTCCTCGACAGTAACGACGGCCATCTAAACTCCTCATCATTTCCTGTATGTGGCGTACCAGTTCAGGTACGTCTCGATCTAACTTGCCAATTTCTATCGTCGCCACTCGGTCCATGGAATCCGAGATAAACGCTTCCGTATGTCCCTCCTGGGTAACCTCTATAATAGGGGCAATCCCTTGAGACCGCGATTCTAGTATAACTATATCCACGGGCATAAACTGTGATATTTCGTACAGGTTTGATTGTTCTTTTGTGCGTATGCGAATCGCTGTTTCAGTAGGTCCCGCAATAGCAACAGCATCAGCCCCGGCTTTATAGGCAAGATCTGTATCTGTTCCCTCATGGTCCATCTGAAATCCGTGTTTATCACTTTTTACAACACCGACGGATAACCCGATTTGTCGTAACTCGGATACAAGGCGCGTCACAACGGTAGTCTTACCCGTTTTACGTTTTGATGCGACCACGCTGATTAAAGGTACCCGGCGGAATTCATTTTCAGCTAAAGCCCGAGCCCATTGATAATCTTCAAATCTGTTTACATTTCGCAATGCATGACTCTGATCCTGTGCATCAATCAGTTCCACGGCTCCGATTATATCGATGGCATGACGCAAAGATACATCATCTCCGGCGATAACGGCTTGCAACAAAGGTACAATAGACGGTCTGTATATGCCCGCCATAGGCTCACGTTGTCCGCTACAGCCGATTGGAACAATAGCATTCCAATCATCTTCGTCGACTTTATATAACCATTCATAATACAGAGACACATCCATAAACGGCATGTCTACAGCCATCACCGCATAGGCAGGGCTCGCCCCGACGGACAAGGCACTATAGAGACCACCTAACGGACCGCAGCGCTTCACAGAATCCCGAACAATGGAAACCCTCTCTTTCTCATTGTTCGATAAAGTATCAATGATATGAGTTTGAATGGCAAGTCCTAATCGATCATCATCACCGACGGAAATTATAATATCTTTAACATCCGCCTCTAACCCCTTGCGCAAAGCATGTGAAATGAGACTTTCACCATTAACCCACGGTAACAGAGCCTTAGGTCGCCCCATCCGCGTACTCAAACCACCGGCTAAAATAATTAAACCTAACTCACTCACGACGTTTTAACCCTCGTTTTACCCCTTGGTATATAAACAATAAAACAACGATATTTATGATACCGTCCGGCACCATATAGGATGCATTGTACACCATCGAATAAATCCATGGATTTTGCCCCTGTGGCGCATAACTGGCGAATACGACAGCACCGCTCGTAACCGATGCCAACCAGCGCAATGCGATAGCCACGACGGAACCGCTGATAAGACCTGTGAAAGAATCCTTAAAATAACCGCATACACCGATGGCACCGTAAGCGACTACATAATCCAAAATAATGCTCAAATAATGCACAGATGACTTGAATCCCAAAATAAAATGCAAAATACCGTACACGACGCCGGCAAAGATACCGCGCGCCCCGCCCCAGCGATACGCAAAAATCATGAGCGGTACCAAAGAGGCAGCCTTTATGGAGCCCCCTTGAGGCATGTGGAAAATCGTAATAAATGATAAGACTTGCGCAATGGCGATAGCTACACCGGCTTCGGCAAGCATACGCGTTTTAGACTGACCCATCTGTATCGACCTCCTATGTAAAGTGAACTTATTAATATCATTAAATACAGTCTATCTGTATTGTACTACAGAATTCAAGCTACACCAATCAAATATTCGGAATGTGTTGAAAATTTTTCTCCTCTCTTGTATAATGGTACAGGTTCATTATGTAGTAACTCGAAGGAGATATAGAAACTATGATCAATACAACGAACATCTTTGATTATGAAGACGTGCAACTGATTCCTAATAAATGTATCGTCAACAGTCGTAGCGAGTGTGACACACATGTTAAATTGGGTAACCGCACCTTCAAATTACCGGTAGTTCCTGCTAACATGCAGACCATCATCGACGAAGCGTTGGCTGAAAAATTAGCACGTGAAGGCTATTTCTATATCATGCATCGTTTCCAACCTGAACGTCGTATGGACTTTGTAAAACGCATGCACGACCTAAAACTATATTCTTCTATCTCTATCGGTGTAAAAAAGGAAGAGTTCGCCTTAGTTGACGAATTCAAACAAGCAAATTTAACACCCGATTACATCACAATCGATATTGCACACGGTCATTCCAATGCAGTTATTGATATGATTCAATACATTAAAAAGAACTTACCGAATACATTTGTTATCGCCGGCAATGTAGGGACCCCGGAGGCGGTACGCGAACTTGAAAACGCAGGTGCTGATGCGACAAAGGTAGGCATCGGTCCCGGTAAAGTCTGCATTACTAAACTAAAAACCGGCTTCGGTACCGGAGGCTGGCAGCTGGCAGCGGTACGCTGGTGCGCAAAGGCGGCCACAAAACCTATAATCGCTGACGGCGGTATTCGCGACCACGGCGACATCGCAAAATCCATCCGCTTCGGTGCTACCATGGTCATGATCGGCTCTCTCTTTGCCGGTCACGAAGAATCCCCCGGAGAAGAAAAAATCGTTGACGGTCAAGCTGTAAAAGAATACTTCGGCTCCGCCTCCGAATTTCAAAAAGGAGAACGCAAAAACGTGGAAGGCAAAAAAATCTTCATCCCTTCCAAAGGATCCATCTTCGATACATTGATTGAAATGGAACAGGATTTACAATCCGCAATCTCCTACGCGGGCGGCACAACCTTACAGGCGATTCGAAAAGTAGATTATGTACTTGTTAAGAACTCCATCTTTAACGGCGATCGCTAATTAAACAGAAAAATACAAAAAGAAAACCATAAGTCCTCGACACGAGCTTTATCAAAGCTCGTCCAGGACTTATGGTTTTTATTTTTATATTACCTGATGTATGGATTTATAGTATCTAATACTTATTTGTTCTTAATAATATTAAATTAGTTGATGATATTCAGTTATGTATGTCTCAATTCTATTAAGCCTAAACAGATAAACTACATTTCGGTCTCTTCCACTTTATTCATCATAATATATGCGTACTTTCCGATAGCCGCACTCACCACAAGCAAACAGGTAAGCACGATGAAAGCCACAGTAAGGCTCGTACCATGAGCGATAAACCCGATTAATGCAGGGCCCATCAATATCCCCATATAACCGAGCATAGTCGATGTCGCCACCGCCTGCGTCATAGGAATAACATTCTGTTCCCCCATTGCGGAGAACAAATTCGGTACGATCATCGCTAAGGAGATACCTAAGAGTAAATAGGTATACATGGATGCGTGCCCCGGCAATGCGACGATGAGCCCCATTGCAACAGCACCTGACAAGTACCCGCCTACCACAACCTGTTTAGAGGATAAATGCTTACCAAGAGTGTTGCCGAGCAACCGGCCGATACACATGGTGCCATTAAAGAGCATAACCCCCATTACGGCTTCTTGAATGAGAATTCCTTTATCTTCATGAAGATATAACGCACTCCAGTCCCCTACTGCGCCTTCCACCAAATACGACACGAAACATAAAAGGCCGAAAATAATCGCAATAGGATGAAACGATAAAGGACTTTTAGATTTCTTTACCGTTTTTGCATTTGGATCTGTTCCAAATGGCAACATGAATCGACTGATGACAACAATAGCGATGAACAATATGATGAGTAGTCCCCAGATACTTTTATCAACAGGCAAGGATAACATTTTTAAAAGCACGAGCAGCACGCCGGCCCCGGCAAAGCCGCCGAGACTCCATCCGCCGTGATAGGCACCCATCAAATGTTTTTTGCTCACCTTCTCAGTGAGAATCGCCTGCAAATTAGCGGACGAGCTGCTGAGCCCTACGCCGATACCGAAGAAAAATAACGCCACCGTCGTTTCAAAAATGGTGGAACACATAATCACGACGGCAAGGGACAACATACCGATAAAACTGCCGGTAAGCACCGTCTTCTTGCACCCCAAAGTTTCTACCATTTTACCCGCTACGGCCATAGACACACAAGAACCTACACCGAGCAATAAAATCATAGAACCCAATACATCCTCACCGATGCCGAGCTTCGCCTTTAAGTAAGGCACAAAACCGGCCCATAAGGCCGTATACATACCGGGGATAAAAAACGCCCCGAAAGCACCGCGGATATTTGCTCTTGAAATAGAAACTTGATCGTTCATTGCATCCTTTCTGGCTTCTAGAACCGCCCGGCAAAGAAAGGTCCTTTTTTATCCGCAGAGCACGAAAACATGCGCCATGCAGGAAACCATTTTAACTACGATATGATTAATATTGGAATATAATAAACCTCTTTACGGAAAATGTAAAGAGGTTTATTTCCAAAAAATATTAACGATAAACTCATCAAAACACTATCGTGAAGCAGCTTCGGTACAAACAGAAACACGTTCAATTGAGGGCTTAAACATAAGTAAATACAGGATGTAGACATTAATAATCGGGAGGATAACCCCTAACAACCAAACTATTTATTCCGCTGTAACCATGCAATCGCATATTCCGCATACACCGCGGATGCCGCGGACAGTACGGAGTCATCCATATTAAATCGATTGTTATGATGATCATAGACGGCATCTACATCAGGGTTTTGAATGCCGATAAATGCAAAGCATCCCGGCTTTTTCTGTAAATACCACGCAAAGTCTTCTCCGGGCATCACTTTACGCATTTTCGACAGTTTATCCGCACCGAGCGTATCGATAACCACCTGTTCAGCAAGGGCGCTGCAACTTTCATCATTAATCGTCGGAGGAACCCGTTTTTCATAGGTTAATGTCGCCTCCGCGCCATAGGCAAGGGCCGTATGTTCCACGATTTGACGCATCCGATCGACGATATACTCCTCCTGATGAGGATCAAAGAAGCGAACGGTTCCGCCCATTGTCGCCTCTCCGGGAATCACATTCCATTCCGAGCCGGAATGAATATTTCCGATTGTGACCACTACGGAATCAAGGGCGCTTACATTACGGGATACAACCGTTTGCAGATTCAGAACGATGGCACTGGCCACAACCACCGCATCAACGGCCTGATGCGGCTGAGCTCCATGGCCTTGTTTTCCCTTTACATTAATAGAAAACAGGCTGCTCGCCGCCATGCGTTCCCCCGCTTCAACAGATACGAGACCGGCGGGCAAATCAATCCACACATGACCGCCGAAAATGGCGTCAATTTTTTCAAACCAGTCACCGAATTTAATAAATTCCGGTGCACCACCGCCGGTTTCTTCAGCCGGTTGGAATACGAGGTATACATCTCCCTCCAAACGATCCTTCATCTGCATCAGCATTTTAGCCGTCCCTAAGAGAATCGCCATATGCCCGTCATGACCGCACGCATGCATCTTGCCGTCTACCTCGGATTTATATTCGCATGTATTATGCTCCTGCACAGGCAGCGCATCAATATCGGCACGCAAACCTATCGCCTTGCCCGGTTTAGCCCCCCGAATGATACCGATGAGCCCCGTCTTGCGCACGTCATCAACATGCACCTCAACGCCCATGGACTCCAATTCTTTAGCCAAGGTCTTCGTCGTTTCGAATTCTTCATTACTCAGTTCCGGATGTCTGTGAAAGTACCGTCTCCATTCCTGTACATAGGTTTTATATTGTTCAATCAAATCACGACTATGCATATTCTATCTCTTTCTCTATTAATCCCCTATTTTCCCCTTTTTATCAGGAATAAAAGGCCTAACGTAAAAGAAAACGGCAGGCAAAAACCTGTCGTTTTCTAATTTCTTATCGGTTGCGCAATACCGCCTGTACCGCAAAGGTTACAACAGCCGTGGCCGCTGCTACAGCAACTGTAATTTTTAATGTAGTACAAACTTCGTCTTTGGTCGGTTTTGCTTTGCTTGCAATATCCAATGTTTTAGCTACTGCAGGCACTAGTACGTCGTTGCGTAAGGATTCTGTATTCATGATAGTCCTCCATTCATTATATTTCTTTTAGAGTATCACGAATATTGTATAAAGTCTACAATGTTTATTATCTCTACACGGTTTATTTACTTAGACTTTCAATAACATCAGCCACAACTGCAACCGCCTTTTCCAGCAGCTCTTGAGGAATGTTAAGAGCCGGCAATAAACGGACCTTGTTTTTCGCTGAAAGTACGACAACCCCTCGTTCTAAACATTTCAAGATTACATCCTTCACATCGACGGTCGTTTCGATACCGAGCATCAAGCCCATACCGCTGACATCGACAATTCCCGGTTTTCCCGCCAATGCGGATTTTACATAATCCCCTTTAGCTTTAACGGTTTTGAGAAATTCCGGCGTCAATCGACTGATAATGGTATTTCCGGCCGCCGCACAGATAGGATTACCGCCGAACGTAGTGGCATGAGCGCCGGCAGTGAGTACATATTGCGTTTTTTCATTAAACAGTGTGGCCCCCATCGGCAAACCTCCGGCAAGTCCCTTAGCGGTAGACACGATATCCGGCTCAATACCGAACTGCTCATACGCATACAAGGTGCCTGTCCGGCCGTTCCCTGTTTGCACCTCGTCGATAAGAACCAGTTGATCGTGCTCATGAGCATATTTTGTAACGGCTTGCACAAATTCCGCATCAAGCGGCATAACTCCGCCCTCACCTTGAATCGGTTCCATCATGACGGCGCATACATTCGGATTTGATAACACCTGCAGTGCCGCCTCTATATCGTTGGCAGCTGTATGAACGAATCCCTCCGTAAAAGGAAAGAAATGCTGATGAAATACATCTTGTCCCGTAGCGGATAATGTCGTTACGGTACGCCCGTGAAAGCTGTTGACGAGCGTGACGATTACATTACGACCGTCCCCATATGTATCATGACTGTACTTACGAGCCGCCTTGATGGCACATTCATTGGATTCCGCTCCGGAGTTAGAGAAAAACACCTTCTTCATGCCCGTTTTGGCACATAACTGTTTAGCCAATTCGATTTGCGGTAATGTGTGATATAAATTCGATACATGATTAAGAGCATGAGCCTGCTTCGTCACCGCATCGGACCACGCTTCGTCATCCACACCGAATGCGGTAACGCCGATACCGGATCCCAAGTCAATATACTCTTTACCGTTGACATCCCACAATAAAGAGCCTTTCCCCTTTTCAAAACATACATTGAAACGGCCATACGTATTGGCTATATATTCTTTATCCTGTTTTTCAAAATCTGTTGTACTATTCATCATATCCTCCAATCGTACGATCCTTATCGATACCTGTATCCTATAAACCACTTATCGGATATACACCTATATTACACAGAATAATGACCTTACCGAAAACATGTTAGCCGGCTACAAACATCGTGCCAAGGCCTTCATCTGTCAACAATTCAATCAAGATAGCATGCGGTATTTCTCCGTTGATAATAAATACCTTTTGAGCTCCCGCTTCAATGGCCTCTAAGCAGCAGTCCACCTTCGGAATCATACCGCCGGCGATAATGCCGTCCGCTTTGAGCTGAGCCGCTTCCGACACGGTAATCTTTGAAATCAGCGATAACGGGTCATTTACATCACGCAAAACACCGTCAATATTGGTCATGGCAACCATCGTCTCCGCTTTAAGAGCCCCAGCAACTTTTGCGGCCACCGTATCTGCATTGATATTATAGGTCTTGCCGTCTTTCCCCATCCCGATAGAAGATATGACAGGAATATAACCCTTGCTGATAACATCATCGATAACTGTCGTGTCGATATAATCGATGGCCCCTACATAACCGAGTGTTTCATCCTGTCGGTGCACCTGAATCATATTGCCGTCCACACCGCAAAGACCGATAGCCTTGCCGCCGAGATCCACAAGATCCGCCACGAGGCTTTTATTCACCTTGCCGGCCAAAACCATTTGTACCACATCCATAGTCGGTTCATCGGTAACGCGTAAACCATTCGAAAAATGAGATTCTATGTTCATAGCATCTAATGTGCTGTTGATGGCGGGGCCGCCTCCGTGGACGAGAACAACTTTCACCCCCACCAATTGGAGCAACAGTAAATCCTTCATAACGGATTTTTTCAGCGCCTCATCGGTCATGGCATTCCCGCCGTACTTAACGACAACATATTGATCTGTATATTGTTTTATATATGGAACGGCCGCCGTCAAAATATGCGCCCGCATCGCATTTGTTACATTATTCATGATGTCCCCTCTAGCCTAATTCCAATCCGGTTTCCTCCGGTAAGCCTAACGCGATATTCATGCATTGGACGGCTGCGCCCGACGCACCTTTACCTAAATTATCGAAAATCGCATGAACCATGATGCGGTCGTCATTACCCGTCACATGGATTCTCATGCTGTCCGTATTACTCATCTGATTGGCGTTGAGCATACCGCTATTGCTATTTTCATCAAATGTCTCCACGTTTACGATGACGCTGTCCTTGTAAAAGTCAGTCAATGTATGTTGCACCGTAGCTATACTGATAGGTTTTTGACATAATCGGCTGTGAATACCGACGGTGACCTCCATGCCTGAATAATAATCGTCAACAATGGGCATAAAAATCGGAGCCTCGCTGAGACCGCACACATGCTGCACCTCCGGTAAGTGCTTATGCTGTTGTCCAAGGCCATATTGACGTGGCGCATACAGGAAGTAATCCTTCGGTTCGCTCTCATATTGTCCGATCATTTTCTTACCGCCGCCGCTATATCCCGTTAGTGATGTGATGGTAAACGGATAATCAGCCGGTACAAGCCCTGCCTTTACAAGCGGTGCGATACAGGCGATCATGCCGCTCGCATGACATCCGGGATTTGCGATATGCTTTTCTGTAGCAATCGCTGTTTTGTAGCTTTCACCAAGTTCAGGAAAACCATAGGCCCAGTCCGCATTCGTTCTGAAAGCCGTCGATGTATCGATAACCTTACACGGCAAATCACCGATAGCCGCCATAATGTCCTTGGATGCCGCATCCGGCAAACAAAGAAATACGATATCTGCATTCTTAGCTACCGCTTTGATAGCTTCGACATTTTTACGATCCTCATCGGCGGTAGCCAATAATTCAATATCTTTTCTGTCGGACAACCGTTCATGAATCCGGAGCCCCGTGGTCCCTTCATGACCGACGATAAACACCTTATACGATGCCATACTACACCTCAATTCTCACCTCTATATCGGTGATCAAACCTGCTCTTTGTTCACGGCACTCTCTGCCATGCTGAATAAACTATACTCATAATCGCTTAAAACAAAGAATTTATTTCATTGGATAGTCGCCGAATGTGGCAACCATAACAGCCTTAATCGTGTGAAGGCGATTTTCCGCCTCTTGGAACGCAAGAGAATTAAGACCTTCAAAGACTTCTTCCGTCACCTCTATACCGTTCATGCCGAATCGTTCAAAGATATCGTGACCGACCTGTGTTTCCGTATTGTGGAACGCCGGTAAGCAATGACAGAATTTAACATTTGGATTTCCCGTCAGTTCCAGCATCTTTGCATTTACCTGATACGGTTTGAATGTATTGATACGTTCCTCCCACATATCGTAAGTGTCGCCCATCGTCACCCATACACCCGTATAGATAACATCTAAGCCTTTAACGCCGCTCGCCACATCATCCGTAACGGTAATGGTCGCACCGGTCTCCTTCGCCACCTTGAGGCATTCTTCATAGAACGGTCCGGCCGGCCAGAATTTTTTAGGTCCGATCAATCTGAAATCCATCCCCATTTTGACGGCGCCGCTCATCAGAGCGTTGCACATATTCGATTGCCCATGTCCTACATAGGCAAAAGAAATTTCATGCAACGGTTTATCCATATTTTCCTGTAAAGTCAAGAAATTGGCCAAGGTCTGTGTGGGATGATCCATATCTGTAAGGCCGTTCCACACAGGCACACCGGAATAATCCGCCAATGTATCTACATCTTCTTGCGCAAATCCTCTGAATTCGATGGCATCATACATGGAACCCAATACACGAGCCGTATCCTTTAAGGACTCCTTTTTATTCATCTGAGATCCGCTTGGTCCGAGGTACGTCGTATGCGCCCCCTGATCTGCAGCCCCGACTTCAAAGGCACAACGAGTCCGTGTGGAATCCTTTTCAAAAATAAGAGCGAAATTTTTACCGGTTAATGTCTTTACCTCCGTACCCGCTTTTTTATCCGCCTTAAGTTGAGCCGCAAGTTTTAGAAAATACTTGATTTCATCCGGTGTATATTGAAGCATTGTCTTAAATGATTGATTCTGTAAACTTTTCATAATAACCTCTTATTTCTCCTGTAATAACTCCGCTGCTATGCCGGCCATCATCGTAATTCCCGGTTCCAATATGCTTTCATCGATGGTGAAAGCTGCATTATGCAAGGCCGGATTACCTTCAAATCCCGTTCCCAGCCAGAGAAAAGCCCCTTTGATTTTGTTTAGATATGCGGAAAAATCTTCCGCCGCCATCGACGGAAATTCCGGATGTACCACCGCATCCTTGCCGAGATAGGTTTTAACGATATGTGTGACATAGTCAATAGCATCCGCATCGTTAATTGTGGCCCCATGTCCACGACGATATTCCAATGTACTGGTTGTACCGAACATCATGTCGAGGGCCTTGAGACTTTCACCGAGGCGACGTTCAATGTAATCCCGTTTCGCCGGGTCATAGGTTCTGCAGGTTCCCTCCAGATATGCATCTCCGGAGCCCACATTATATCGATCACCGGAGTTAAAGACACCGATTGTACATACGAGATTGTCCATAGGATTGGTTTCACGAGCCACCATGGACTCTACATTGACAATCCAGTTCGCCGCGGCCACAATGGCATCAATACCGTTGTGAGGCTCGGCGCCATGGGTAGCCTTCCCCTTGATATGTACAAGGAATCGATCCGATGCGGCCATGAGGTTTCCTTTCTTGAGTCCCACCGTCCCCACCGGCAGCTGAGGCCATACATGAAGCCCGTAAATCTCGTCCACATCATCCAAAACACCGGAGTCCACGATACCTTGTGCCCCTTTAATAAGTGCTTCCTCCTCCGCAGGCTGGATTACGAGTTTCACAGTTCCGTGTAATTGGTCCTTGACGGATTGCAGAATGGCTGCCGCTCCTAATAGAATAGCCATATGGCTGTCATGGCCGCATGCATGCATAACACCGGGATTCTCAGATGTAAAAGGCAGACCCGTTACCTCCGTGATAGGCAATGCATCCATATCTGCCCGAAGTCCCACTACAGGGCCATCAAAGGCACCTTTAATCTCTCCGATAACTGCATATTTATATACATCCGCTTTAAAAGGAATACCTAAATCCGTCAGCACGCTCTGAATAAACGCGGATGTTTCCTTTTCTTCACCGGATAGTTCAGGATGGCTATGAATATGACGGCGCCATGCCACAACTTGTTCTTTATATTGAGAGGCATATTGTTTAATTAAATCTTGTAGTGTATGCATGACGATTTCTCCTTTTCCGCAAAATATACAGAACCCATTTATTTATACACAAACTTTGTATTTTTATAATCCATGTACGTATTATAATCCCATAATTTTCATTTCGCAAGTATTTATACGTTAATGGCGTATTTTTATTTGTAATTATACATATCGCATTTTGTAATACCCATACAATCGACTCGAAACGAATATATCAAAATACAGGAAATAATAATATTACAATGAAGCGTCTTTGATGTACTTTCAACATAATAGAGTCATAATATAAACAGCACACAAAAAAGGCACCTTCCACGGAAGATGCCTTAGTATTGTAAAATCTAACATATTAAATTATATTTCACCGTATATATCATGTATCACCATAAAATACGATAATATATTAAGTATACTTATACATAATTTATTTTTCTAAAGTCGTTTCGTCCAACAATGTTCCGTCAGGCAAGAAAGACTTAATCGTTAACGAATGTTTTGTCACCGTCATAGACATATAGTTATCCGTTTCCGGTTGCGGCGCCACATATACATCTAGCGGATGTCTTACCCATAACCCCGGGTACCTCACATCACCGGCAACGCCCGTAATGATATAAAGAGGTCCCGATGCATCTCGGTCAAAATTACGCACATGACCGCGATTGCGATAGGTATGTAAATGCGCCGACAACACAAGATCCACATTAAATTCATCGAAGATAGGCATAAACAATACACCTTCCTCGCTAAATCCGGAAGCACGACTGGCCCCTTCGCGATTAACCGCATATTGGAACGGATCACGATGCATGAGCACTACTGTCCATTTCCTGGTATTAGACGCTAAGTCCTGCCGCAGCCATTCGACCTGCACATCATATAAATCAGGATGATGTACATCGTGATTGTCCTCATGGTTACTTTCATACAATTGCGTATCCAGTACGACATAGTGAACATCGCCATAATCATAAGAATAATAACAACGATTAAACGTATCATTCCCGTTACCGGGCACATCAAAATAATTCAGATACGCCCGGGGTTCACGCATTTTCCAATCTACGGTATACATTTCATGATTCCCCAATAACGGCGACAACGGAATTCGTGTACTGAGAGGTGCAATAGAATTTAGCCATGCGCGCCATTGTGACGCCGCTTCACCGTTATCCACAAGATCGCCCATGCTGATATACATAGCCGCCTCAGGGTTACGTTGAGCCGAAGCTTTTACGATTTGATTCCATCCGGAATAATCAGCGGACTGCGAATCCGGATAGATGAGCACCTCATATTCATCGGCGCCGGCCGTTTTCAAGGGGTACCATTCACTGCGTCGATCCGTTCCATATCCGACACGATATTCATACTCGGTATCCGATGCGAGTCCGGTCAATGTCGCCTCATAAATATATGTGCTTGTACCGTCGTCCGTGAAAGCCTTACTTGATGCATTCTGACTCATAAGACTTGTTGCGGATGTATCACCGCGCTTACGATATTCAACCAGCCCATCAGACTCATCACTATCCGATTGCCACATGATGGTTCTGGCAACACTGTTGTCTTTGGCAACAATCTGACGAATATAACGCCCCTCTGACGCCAATAGCGGTTTAATCTCCTGCCCCGTAGCAACCGCCATGCCACGCTCGAGAAAGGAGACGAAAACATCACGATATTCATAAGCACCAAAGAATAAAGCCGCAACAATACCTCCGATGCCTATTATTTTTAATAAATACTTTTTATTCATATATCCTCATTTTTATATATTGTAAATACATGACCTTATTGTACAAATTAAAGTTCACTTTAAGTCAATATATAATTTTATCATCTTATATAACGCCATATAAAACAAAGGGAGGCTGGGCCTCCCTTTATTTTTCATAATACTGTTTCATCTGTGTATAGCCGTTTACAATGACTTCAATTTCGCCTGTGCGGGGATGGAAAATTAATCCGTGAATAGGCACATCTTTAGGGATAAGAGGATTAACTCGCAGTTCATCTACCGTGTCCTCCACATTTTCCGCAGGATGTGTGAATCCGTCCGCCCATCGCTCCATTTCCCGCTTTACCATATGAATCGCTTCCGGTGCGATACCGCGAGCCAGCATCTTTTCCGTCAAGTCCTTCGCCGTCGTCTTGGACATACCGCATTCATGATGTCCGATAATAAAAATTTCATTAACACCGAGTTCATAGATACATACCAGTAAGCTGCGAACAACGCCATCAAAAGGACCGGTAATACAGTTTCCGGCGGTCTTTACAATCTTAGCTTCCCCACGGCCGATGTCCATGGAATCCTCCAGAAAGTTTACAAGGCGTGTATCCATACATGTGACAATGGCCATCTGACGACTCGGCATCTTACTGCACTTTGTATCAGTTTCCACATAACCCGTATTTTGATCTTCCACGTATTCTCTATTATGGGCTAAAATATCATCCAGTAAACTCATGGTACCTCCTATATTAAAAGATTATAATCAATTAACGGTCCAGCGTAGACAATGCCTCAATAGCGACGCTGCCGCCGCGAACGACTTCAATACGATTGACAAACATATCCTTGAACAGTGCAATCATATCATTATTCTTTGAGACTGTCTTTACACACTGTACGAGAACGGATTTACGATTATAATCCACAACGAGCAGATCAAAGGTTTGGGCGATGCGGAAAATCTCCTGCTTATCCGCCTCCTTACAGCTGTTTACCTTGATAAACAACAATTCCTTCTTCGTAATCGCCATATCCGTAAAGTCGATGACCTTGATAACCTCTACGCTACGATTCAACTGCTTAATGATCTGTTCGTATGTCAAATCATCACAGGTCAGATCAATAGTCATCCGCGACATCGTCGGATCTTCGGTTTCCCCTACGGTCAATGTATCAAGATTATAATTCTTACCCGCGAAGAGGCCCGAGATTTTAGCTAACACGCCGATCTGGTTTTCCACATACGCCGAAATACAGCGCTTTTTCATATGTAATTCCATAGCCCCTCCTATTTCTTGTCCTTCAATAACATATCGCTCAAGGATTTTCCCGCCGGCACCATAGGTAGCACATTGAGTTCCGTAGGAATGATAAATTCCAATAAGGTCGGACCTTCTTTGAAAGTATCCGCCAAATGGAACCCTTTTTCTATATCCTTCACCTTTGTAATGCGCATGGCCTTAGCGCCATAAGCCTCAGCCAGTCTCACGAAATCCGGTACGTATTCAAACTCGTCATTATCAATCATACTACGTGTAACAATAGCGCTTTCATCCATCAACAAATTCGTACAGGCATACCATTTATCATAGAATAGCTGCTGCCATTGACGTACATTGCCGAGATAGCCGTTATTAAGCACGATGAGTGTCATCGGCAATCGATAATGCATAGCCGTAGCAAACTCTTGAATATTCATCTGTACACCGCCATCTCCGCATATGGCGAAAACACGACGATCCGGATTTCCCAGCTGAGCCCCTAAAGCGGCAGGAAAGCCATACCCCATCGTACCGAGACCGCCGGATGTCAATAATTGACGACCGCCTTTCAACTCTAAAAATTGAGTTGTCCATAATTGGTTCTGACCCACATCGGTCGCTACAATAGGGCGATCATAGTGATTATTGATATAATCTATGACGATTTGAGGTGTTAAGCCCTCTTCATCGGCTTGCGTAACAGGTCGCTCCTCTTTCAGTTTCTGCAATTGTTTAGGCCATTCGCCGAGGTCATGAGGCTCGATATATTCCAATAATTTCTCAATCGCCAGTTTCGCATCGGCTACAACGGGAATATCCACCTTAATATTTTTAGAAATCGATGCCGCATCAACATCAATATGAATAATCTTACAGTTTTGAGCAAATGTGCTCAATTTACCCGTAATGCGATCGTTAAAACGGGTGCCGATTGAAATCATCACGTCACAATCCGTAAGGGCTACATTAGGTGCATATCCGCCGTGAATCCCCACATTCCCTAGGTATAAAGGATGACGCGAATCTATAGCCCCTTTTCCCATTAATGTAGTGACCACGGGAATACCCGTTTTTTCAACAAGCGCCGTCATAAGTTCATTGGCGCCGCTGATGCTGACACCGCCGCCTAACAGAAATAAAGGACGCTTCGCCTTTGCGATAACGGAGCAGGCCTTCTTGATTTGTCCGACATGGACCGTCGTATTCGGTTTATAGCCTCGGATATTCACCTCTGTCGGGTATTCATCGGATCCCATTGCCTTCTGAATATTTTTAGGTATATCAACCACAACCGGTCCAGGTCGACCCGTACGGGCTATATAAAAGGCTTCTTTCAAAATGCGACCCAAATCCCTGCGATCACGAACAGTAACCGCATATTTACACACATTGCGCACGATACCGACCGTATCGACCTCTTGAAAGGCATCATTCCCCATGAGACTCAAGTCTACCTGTCCCGTAATACAGACGAGAGGCACGCTGTCCGCATACGCCGTTGCAATCCCCGTTACAAGATTGGTCGCGCCCGGTCCGGATGTCACCATACAGACACCTACCTTACCGGTGCTGCGCGCATAACCATCCGCCGCATGAGCCAAGGCCTGTTCATGACGCGGTAATACGACTTTCACCGTATCCTGTTTATATAACTCATCCATTATGTCGATAGTCGCCGCCCCGGGATAGTTGAATAAAATCTCCACCTGCTCCTCTTGAAGCGCTTTCACCAAGTATGCCGCACCGGAAATCATAAGGGCCTCCTCATCTGCTTATAATATATGTACTCAATTACTATGCACATTCAATATATTTAAAAAATTGAATATCGTATGTAGATATGATATACTCAATAATATACCATATCTTGTGGTGTGTGAGTATGTAATTAATCTCAATTTATATAAGTATATTAATGCTATTTTTGAAAGGACGGTATACTATGAAAGAAATTCTAGGCTTCCACCTGAACGGTTGCCCTTATTGCAAAAATGCATTCCGCGCTATCGATGAACTCGTTGCGGAAAATCCTAAATACGCGGATATCCACATCAACTGGGTTGAAGATCAGGATGCTCATGAATTATTCAAAACACATCCTTATGAATACTATCCGAACTTGTGGTTCGATCTCGACAAACAATATGAGGCTCAACCGGGTGAAAGCTACGAACAGACAAAAACATTGATTAAAGCGGTGCTTGATAAAGCATTGGCATAAAGAAAAGCTGTAACTTCAGATTAGTTGAAGTTACAGCTTTTTATGTACAATAAATCTGCTTATCGCCTTATATACAATTAAAATCAATGCAATCTCTAGAGGGAAGCATAGGATATTTTTTATGAGTCGGCTCAAAAAAATGGCGGATAC
The DNA here is from genome assembly GCF_000517785.1 of Veillonella sp. AS16. Taxonomy (NCBI): domain Bacteria; kingdom Bacillati; phylum Bacillota; class Negativicutes; order Veillonellales; family Veillonellaceae; genus Veillonella; species Veillonella sp. AS16. The sequence goes on from NZ_AZYX01000007.1 coordinate 743,452, forward strand.
CGCTTTGTTATAAAATATCGTGAGCCACAATGTGTTCAGCATCAGATGTATACATACCGTAACAATCAGTTCCGGCAACAGCAGGCGTTTAAGCGTAACATCACGATCGTGCAGGAAATAACCATACACATATCCCACCAGGAACTCGGATACAATAAAACCCGGAAAAAATACGCCGTGTCCGAATAAGGACATTCCGATAAAACAGGCAATCGCCGCCATAATACCGGCGGCCATAGGCCCGTATAGAATACCGAATATAGCAGTCGATAAAAACCCGAATGTAATATGTATAAATGTGGTATGAATGGCGAAAATATAAGATAGTAAGACCGTCAAAGCTATAAATATACCGGTCTTTACAATCATATCAGTCTTCATGAGATGTGATACTCCTTTTTCTGTCCTTCCACTCCAAATACATATGGCGAATCACCATAATCGGTGAGACGAATAACATACGCGGTCCGCCATATCGCATGATTTCACGGATTTTTTCGCGATAGGTCGGCTCATAACAATGTGTTTTGCAAACGCTACAAAAGGTTTTACTGTCCATATGAGGGCATACGTCTATTCGATGCTCCGCGTACTGCCATACCTTTTGGCATTCTTCACACAAATCACCCTTCTGTGTATGATGTTTATTATGACAATAGATGGCGATGATTTGATGCATCGTCCTCAGCTCTAACCGACGCTTTTCATCAACAGTCATACGACCTCCTACTTAACAGACCAGGAAACCCACGCCACCTTATCTACCGTTTTATTTTGAATCTTGTTATCCATAGCCAGCGGTTCTATGAGATTTCGTATTTCTGCCTTCATATCATCTATACTGCCCCAACCATTATTATGTAACCTCATCGTAAAATATTCAACCGCTTTATCGAGATCCATAACCTCAGTTTCAGGCACGGTTTTATAGGTTACTTTCACATTATGTCCCATGTTATGAATCGCATCAAGACATTCCTTCGTCTTTCCATCCCATGGAAATGCATCGCTGCCGAAAAAATGTTCCCATAACATATCCACCATTTCATCACTCCGTTCGCTAAAAGCAACCCACAAGCATTTATCCCGGCTCGCATCATGCATGGCGCGGATATTTTCAACATCAAACATAATGGGGCAGAAAATACTGTACGCCAAGTCAAAGGCCTTATTCCATTCTAATTTACGTCTCGTTTCATCGGACCACGGAGCGATATATAGGCTCAAGTCCAGCCCTTCTTCATCAGCTAGCTGCTTTGCACCGTTAATCATACCGTCCGATAAATCAATCCCCGTCGCTCTATATCCTTCACGCGCCAGTCCTAATGCATAATCACAGACGCCACAGCCTATATCAAGTGTTCGTCCGCCTGGCGCCGGCAATAGCCGCTCCGCCTTCAAAAAATCAAGAAATGCCTTTACCTGCGCCCTGCGGTCCTCACGATTATGCATCTCCACAAAATAGTTGGACCGATTATTCCATGCATCCTGCTCGTCTTTCCACGCTTCGAGTGGTACAGACACAGCCTGTATTTCATTTGCCATAATGACTCCTTTATATCCGTATGGGATACTGACGATACGAATCGTCATCCCCCTTTACTACAACACAAAATAATTCTATATACCTCGGTGTTCCGTCCGAATGTGTTCAGAATTTCATATAAATTATCCATTCTAATTGTACATCATTCTCAATAGTTTTTGTGTTACTATAGTCACATCGGCTATGCAAATTTGATACAAATAAAAAAGCCCTCAGTCTGAACTGCATCTCTCAAAATTATATCTAAATTTTAAGATGCAGTTCGATCTGAAAGCCCTTTGTTTCATCATGGTGCGCCTAGCAGGATTCGAACCTGCGCACCCGGTTCCGGAGACCGGTGCTCTATCCCCTGAGCTATAGGCGCATGAGTACCTAAAAATTATACCATATTACGCTATGGTTCGATAGTACAAAGTATATACGGACACTAGAGTTATACAGAAAGGCCCCTATAGTTAAGCATCTTGTTAGTTAACTGTAGGGGCTATCGCCATTATATATTTGCTTTAATCACTTCTAGTAATGCATCACAGCTGCGACTTACATCGTCATAGGTTTCGTCAAAGTTCCCCGTATACCAAGGATCCTTTACATCACGGCTTTCACCAACAAAAGACATTGCCTTATACACCTTATGATCAACATCATCACCAATGATACGGCGTAAGTTCCGCGCATTGTTTTCATCCATAATGACGAGATAATCAAAATTATGATAATCATCCATTGTTACTTGGCGAGCCTTGCGACGAGTATAAGGAATCCCCATTTCATCTAGTTTTTGCTTAGTCCCATAATGGGTATCATTCCCTATCTCTTCACGAGATGTACCGGCTGACTCAATGTAAATAGAATCATCCAAACCGACCTGATTAACAATATATTTCATATAAAACTCAGCCATCGTTGAGCGGCAGATATTGCCGTGGCAGATAAATAAAACCTTGACCATTATAGCTCCTTCAACACCTAATCTAACAAGGGATTATTAGCGTACGAAGTTTGTAGATACATTTTTCTCTGTATTGGGATATGGAATACCTTGTTCTTTAGCTACAGCAAAGCTACGCATCATCCAAATCATATTTCTTGCTAAGTTACGCATGGTTTGCATACCTTCTTCATCTTGCTTAGCATCTTTTGCTACTAAACCATGGCTAATATTCCAATAGGTAGACCCTGCAATCGGCATTTGAGAAATACCAAAGTATTTATTGAGTACATCAAAAGAAGCCGTTGTACCACCACGACGAGCTATGGCTATCGATGCACCGGGTTTAAAGGCGAACGGATTTTGTTTTGCGCCTTCCACACTGAAGAACACGCGATCTAAGAAGGATAAAATACGTCCACTAGGATGAGCATAGTATACAGGGGTTGCAAAAATAAAGCCATCAGCCTCCTTTGCTTTTTCTACAAAACCATTTATATCATCATCCTTGAATACACATTCACCATGTTCAAAACAATACCCACATTGAATACAATCTCTAATTGGCTTGTTACCCAGTTGGATTACCTCTGTTTCTACATTGGCTTCATCGAAAACCTTTTGTACCTCTTGTATAACTTGCATTGTTGTAGCGTTTACATGGCTACTACCATTTACGATTAGAACTTTCATATTATATCCTCCTACTTCTTACTTAAGAAGTTATATAATTTGAGCTTTTATATATTATCATAAAAATAAAGATTGTCAAATATAATGCATAATATAGGAATTGAAAAAATATTATATAATCCATAAAAATATCTTTCTAAAGATTAGTCCATATAAATGCTCTCTTTCTTACCTCGCTAATACGAAGCTCTCACAGAACGCATTCATATATACTCTAAAAATATAACAAGACCCCCTAAGTCCAACTTAGGAGGTCTTGTTTATTTCACACATTAGTAAATAGTATACACTATATTATTCAGGATCAATTATGAAAGATAATGCACTGAAGTATTTATTTTGTTCGCCCTTAGTTTGAGTCGGGAAGCCTACTTCCACGCCTACCACATTGAGGCCGTTAGCGCTTACAGTAACGGTAGCCTTACCATTTGCATCGGTTTTGCTTTCATTTGTAAGATCATTAATTACATCTTTAATAAGCGGTGCATCAGCATATGGTTTGCCCTCTTTAAGCACTTGAATTTCGTAGGTATCACCTTTTCTTAGCGTCAATGGATTCACGGATGGCACGATTTGAATGAAAGCATCTTTATTATTCAAAGGTTTAGCGCTTGCATTCCAGTAGTGCACATCATATTTGATAGCGTGTGTACTCTTAGTTGCACCAGGCACCTGTGTAATAGGTTTATGTACAGTCTTTCCGTCTTTATCCTTTGTCCAATAACCGTAATCAAAGTTCGTTACAGTTACACCAAGGTTGGACGGTTGTTCAATGGCTACATTTTTCTCATGTTTAATCACTTTCACAGGCATAACATTACCGTTTACATCATAACCGGTAATTCCTTTTACCATATCTGAAGTGTATGCATTATCTACAGGTCCTTCACCGAGGACAAGTACTTTTTCATCAGTTCGATTAGCAAAGAAAACGCCATGTGCATCGACAGTGGTTAATACGGAGCTCGCTGCAAGACCAACAGCAAACAGGGATGCAAGAATTTTTTTGTTCATTGGTGAACCCTCCTACAAACTAAAAATAATTTTCAATAAATATATTATCATTATACAGATTTATTTATTAAAATTTCATGAAATTTTAATAACTTTCATAGACATATGACTATTAGCTATAATCATGCAGAATTATATATGAAAGTAATACTCAATTAGATAATTTGCATTGCTCTTTCTTCTGAAACTCAGCATATCTAAGCCGGACATAAAACAGCGGATAGTCGATACATACCGACTATCCGCTGTATAGATTCAGGAAAACTCATATTTCCATGAATTTCAATCAATTATTTTTTGTTTTTTGCAGCCTTCGCACGAGCATTGCGGTCAAGAATCATCTTGCGCATACGAATGCTTTCAGGTGTTACCTCAACGAGTTCATCATCGTTGATCCACTCAAGAGCCTGCTCCAAGGAGAAGATACGAGGCGGCGTCAAGCGTACCGCTTCATCAGAGGAACTGGAACGCATGTTTGTAACGTGTTTTTTCTTACATGGGTTAACATCCATATCAAGTTCACGAGTGTTTTCACCGATAACTTGTCCTGCATACACGTCTTGGTTAGGACCCACGAACAATGTGCCGCGGTCTTGAACCGAGTTCAAACCATATGGAGTAGTTTCACCATTTTCAAATGCCACCAAAGCGCCACGTGTACGGGAAGGAATTTCACCTTTGTATGGTGCATAGCCATGGAATACATGGTTCATGATACCATTACCCTTTGTAGCTGTTAAGAATTGAGCACGGAAACCGATCAGACCACGAGCTGGAACTACGAATTCCATACGAAGATAACCGGCCAATTCAACCATGTTAGTCAATTCAGCTTTACGTTGACCGAGGTTTTCCATTACAGTACCCATAAATTCCTGAGGTACATCGATGGTCAACGCTTCGAGCGGTTCACACAATTGATCGTTGATGGTTCTGAAGATTACGCGAGGTTTCCCCACTTGTAATTCGTAGCCTTCACGACGCATGGTTTCAATCAATACAGCCAAATGCAATTCACCACGGCCGGATACTTTGAATGCATCTGCAGAATCAGTTTCTTCCACCTTCATGGATACGTTAGTTTCTACTTCGCGGAACAACCGATCACGCAAGTGACGGGATGTAACGAATTCACCTTCACGACCTGCAAATGGAGAGTTATTTACGGAGAATACCATGGACAATGTCGGTTCGTCGATGGAAATGGATGGCAATGCTTCAGGATTTTCAGCATCCGCTACCGTCTCGCCGATATTGATATCATCGATACCGGCAAAGGCGATGATATCCCCCATTTCAGCTTCGTCAGTTTCAACGCGGTTCAAACCATTGTATGTATATACACGGCCGATTTTCGCTTTACGAGTGCTTTCACCGTTCATGATAGCAACCTGTTGATTAGTTTTCATTTTACCGCGTACGATACGACCTACGGCGATTTTACCGATGAAGTTATCGTAATCAAGTGTAGTTACCATAAATTGAAGAGGACCTTCCATATCACCTTGTGGCGCAGGAATTTCGTCGATCAACGTTTTAAACAACGGTTCCATGTTTACGGCTTCGTCATCCCAGTTGGTTTTGGAAACACCGGAACGAGCGGATGCGTAAACCACAGGGAAATCGAGTTGGTCATCGTCAGCTTCGAGTTCCATAAATAATTCAAGAACTTCGTCCTCAACCTCTTTAACGCGTTGGTCAGGACGGTCGATTTTATTGATAACCACGATCGGTTTCAATTTCTGTTCTAAGGCTTTACGCAAAACATATTTAGTTTGAGGCATTGGACCTTCGTAAGCATCTACGAGAAGCAATACGCCGTCAACCATATTAAGTACGCGTTCCACTTCACCGCCGAAGTCAGCATGGCCCGGGGTATCAACGATGTTGATTTTGATACCGTCATGCATAACGGCCGTATTTTTGGACAAAATGGTAATACCGCGTTCACGTTCCAAGTCGTTGGAATCCATTACGCGTTCTGCTACCTTTTCATTCTCCCGGAACACATGGCTCTGTTTTAATAATGCGTCCACCAAGGTCGTTTTACCATGGTCAACGTGGGCGATAATCGCTACATTTCGAAGATTTTCGCGAATCATAAGATCCTCCCTTTAATTCCTTCAGTATATTCTATATCACATAGCCTCTATGAAAGTAGCCATGTAGGTATATTCCCAAAAATTGGCAACAGTTAATTATAACTCACTATATCTATGAAAGTCAAAGAAGCTCGTTCGTTGTAGCCATCACAATTTCTACATTTGATTATACATTTAAATCATCGTATAACGACAGACATTATGTATCCTGCATAGCTCGCTTCGCGGATTTACGTAATAACGGTATTTGCTCATCCGTTAAATGAAAGCAGCATTTTGGAATCACCTTTTTGATAAGTTCCTCATCGGATGCTTTCAGAATATATTCCGGTTGTAGCAACGGCTCTAATTCATCAAGTCCGGGATAATCCACACCTATACTCCATTCATGATCTGCATTAAAAGGGCACGCATCCTGGCAGTTATCACAGCCTAATATCCACGCCTCCAGCATATCATCTGTGACACCATCCGGTAACTTACCATCACCGAATGTATTTATAAAAGATACACATGTTAACGGATTCATAGTAAACGGCGCAGATAGGGATTTTGTCTTACACCCTTGCTGACATAAATCACAAGAATCCGGACACGGAGGTATCCCTAACTGCCGAATATACTCACAGGGCTCATCAATTAAATAGGCTACCAGTTCATAGCTAGAGCCTTTAGGTCCATAAAAGAAATTATTTTTCCGATAAATGCCTAAACCTGCTGCTACCGAAGCGGGCCGCAAAGGAATAATTCCGGCAGGTTTTGCCGTTTCGCCGCCAATATATCGTATACCATTTTCACCAAGCCAGGTTTCAAAAGATCGCCGTCGTTTAAACTCATCACTGCGAGGAATATTTGATAAAGATAACAACAACCCTTTTGCATATCGTTTTCGAAGAGATACAGGAAACTTATAATTTCCGTAATACTCCGTGCAAACTACGATGGATTGAGCCCACGGATACTTTTCTTTTAGCTCTAAAAATGATTTAGTATGAGCATATATATCCTCACTTTCCGGAACCGCCTCAAGTCGTTGCGCCAGACGGTCCTTATATGAATCCAATGCATCAATGGATATAATACCACAATCATCAAAGCCGCATTCCAACGCTTTGTCATGAATCTGTTTTGCTGTTAAGGTCGTCATATCCTCGCCTCCTACTGAACTGAGTATCCATTTACAAACAATTACGGTCATAGATATCAATAATTATAATCATAGATACTATTGAAAAAAAGACTTCCTACGAGTCTCCTATCAAAACCATTGCAAAGATATAAAAACTCATAAGAAATCTTTTTATTATTATTTAATTAGTCTTCCCCAATCATGCGCACTTCCGGCTCAAGATGTACACCATGTTCATCGTATACACGGCGCTGCACCTCCTGAATCAGATTAAGTACGTCCTTGGCGGTAGCTCTCCCCGTATTGATAACAAAGCCGGCATGCTTATGCGACACCTGCGCATCACCGACGGATAGTCCTTTTAACCCCGTCTGTTCAATCAGGGTTCCCGCGAAATATCCGGGCGGGCGCTTAAATGTGGATCCGGCACTGGCAAACTCTAGCGGTTGTTTTGATTCGCGCTTTGCAGTCAATTCATCCATACGTGCCTTGATAGCAGCCTTATCACCGTATTCCAAGGTCATAACCACTTCACCGATTACTTCATGATTATCATGAAAAATGCTATGACGATAAGCAAAATCCAAATGAGAAGCATCATATTCCTTGATATGACCTTCAAAGTCCACGGCCCGTACCATCGTCACGACATTACTCATTTCACCGTCGTAAGCTCCGGCATTCATAAAGACGGCCCCGCCCAATGTTCCCGGAATCCCGATGGCAAATTCAAGGCCTGTCAAACTGTTTTTCCAGGCGAACTCGGATGCATCTTTCAGCATAAAACCGGAGCCAATGCACAATGTATTATCATTACAGTCCATGATTTGCATCATCTGACGCACGGATACAACGGCACCACGGATGCCACCATCTTTCACCAGAATATTGGAACCGCAGCCGATAACAGTAACAGGAACCCGCTGTTCATGAATCGTACGCAGTACGAAACTCAACTCCGCCATCGACGTAGGTTCGATAAATAGATCGGCAGGCCCACCGATTTTAAAGGTCGTATGCTCACATAATAATTCCCGTTCACGCACACGTGTGCCAGGAAGTCTCTCTAATAATGCAGCCTGTAATGGCTTAATGTTGCTGTTGTTGCCCATGATCTAAAACCTTCATCCCCTCAGTGATTGGCTCGCTAATGATTTTATAGATATCGTTGGATACTTGACTCCAACGGACATGAGCTTGCAGATAAGCCTGTGCCGCTGTATTCGCTTGAATCTGCGGCATCAGTTCTTCCTGCTTTTTCAATAATTCCGCTTCTTCCGGTGCACCGGAGATTTTCGCATATTCCCACTGCATTTGCTGGGCCATGAAAGTTCTCACCAGCGCAGCCGCAGTCGCATCAGCCTGCACCGCCTCCTGCGCTTTCATCAACTCTTTGTACTCTTCGGATTCACGCATAGCATGCGCTAAATCATGAGCCTTATCGTAATTCATACTTACCTCCTAAAACAACACTATATAACTGCCATTCATTTAGATTGAATCCAGTTGCCTTTCGCCTTCAAATCGGGATAGTCCAACTGCCGCATAGCCTCATATGCGATAACGGCCACCGCATTGGATAAATTCAAGGATCGCGCCTCTTCAACCATAGGAACGCGAATACAGGATTCATCCTTTCCCGCCAATAATGATTCAGGTAAACCTCGCGTCTCCGGACCGAAAACGAGCATGTCCCCTATTTCATACTTCACCTCGGAATGGGTATGTTTCGCCTTCGTCGTCGCATAGAAAAACCTGCGATCAGGGTATTTATCATAAAGTTCTTGAATATTTTCATGCACCTGTACATCCACCAGATGCCAGTAGTCGAGTCCGGCCCGCTTTACATGCTTATCATCGATGGAAAAGCCTAACGGCTTGATGAGATGCAAAGTCATATGATTCGCCGCACATAAGCGTGCAATATTTCCTGTATTACCGGGAATTTCCGGTTCATATAACACAATTTCCACTATATGCCTCTTATATTATTACTTAGATGAAGAAAAAGTCTCCTCTAACATATAATTATACCATTATATGTAAACTACAGATTAAAAATTTAGATTTACCGTACAAAATGCCCGCTTTTACCGCCTTCTTTTTCAACGAGGTATGTAGGGCCCATAATCATGCCCTTATCGATGGCTTTACACATATCATATACGGTTAACAATCCCACCTGAACGGCTGTGAGCGCCTCCATTTCAACACCTGTTTTTCCTGTCGTTTTTACGATAGCACGAACCTTGACGGCACGATTATGCGTCGCATCCGTACAGGCCGGGCTTTCACCATCAACTAAAGTGCAATGCACCTCGACCTTTGTCAAACTCAAAGGATGGCAAAGCGGTATGAGCTGACTCGTCTGTTTCGCCCCCATGATAGCGGCCAACTGGGCCACACTCAACACGTCCCCCTTTTTCATTGTCCCCGCTGCGATGCGATTATAAATTGTATCATTAACAGCTATAAATCCCTCCGCAATAGCGGTACGCGATGTCACGTCCTTATCGGACACATCCACCATCCACGCATTACCTTGTTCATCAAAATGTGTCAAATCCATGTGTATATTTCCAATCTGAATGTATAAATTCACTATCTATAGTTTTATTTTCATATATTATATTATACAATAGAATTAAGAATTATATATATGGAAGGAAGTGTTCCCATGAAAACAAAATTAACCTATTTCGGTCACGCTTGCTTTATGCTTACCCGTGATAATGTATCCATGATTTTTGATCCATTCTTAACGGGTAATACATGGAATATTGCAAAGAAAGAAGATATTAAATGTCAATATATCTTTGTCAGCCACGGACATGACGATCACTACGGCGATACAGATTATATCGCCAAGGCTAACGATGCCCTCGTTATTTCCACAGCCGAAGTAGCCGGCAGAGCGGCTGAAGCCGGATGCCGCACGCATGCCATGCATTTGGGCGGTAAATTCGACTTTGAATTCGGAGCCGTTCATTTAGTTCCCGCCTTTCACGGTGCCGGTGTTCCGGGCGGTCACGCCGCGGGTTGCCTTATAGATTTCTATGGCGATATCATCTACTTTGCAGGTGATACGGCACTCTTCAGCGATATGAAACTGTTAAACCGCTTCGGTGATATCGACTATGCACTCTTGCCTATCGGCGATAATTATACAATGGGCGTTGAGGACGCAGCACTTGCCGCTTCCTATGTGAAAGCGCGCATTTCCATTCCGATTCACTATAAAACATGGCCAGTTATCGATCGCGAGCCCGGTGTGTTTACGAGCCTCGTAGAAGGTAAATACAACCAGACCGGCCTCATTATCGATCCCGGTTCTTCCATTGAACTGAATAGTTAATCAAATTTCACAAACAACTGCATTTACAAAAACGACAAAAGGCTGTCACAGCATACGACAACATTCCTCAAACAAGGGGAATACGGTCTCTTACGCTGTGACAGCCTTTATTATTTCTGCAAACGTCGGCATGCAGTTCCAAATATGGGACTGAATGTATACTTTGTATCTCCTAGTGAATCTATAATCCTGGACCAGCTTATATTTCCTGATGCGCCATGGAGAATCCGCCGCGATTACTCATGCGCACGAATTCATCAATGTCCTGCCGTTCATCGACCCCCACATAGCCTAATTCACGAACGAGCCCATGAGGATTATGCAAGGAAAGCTTCGGCTGTTCTCCCGTGAGAACCCATAGAACTTTGTACCCTTTCGGCACATCCCGCAAACGCTCCTCGCCCTTACCGTCCGTAAAATAAACCAGTAAATCTACGCGATGTTGATTGGCCAACGAAAATACAGGACTGAACGCCGTAGCACCGCGCACATCCAGACGCGGTTTTACATCCCGTACGGACTCCATCGTATATATGCGGCGCACCTCATTATCGCACTCCACAACCGTAATGCGATGGTTATAGGCATGTACGATCTGCAATACCTGCTCCAGTGCATTCGTAAATTCATCATCGGTAATGCTGCCGCTCATATCAAGGGCCACCCACACATTCGCCTTATGCTGGCGCAATGTACCCGATAATTCAAGGCGCTCCGGCTGACGGCGATTACGGCGCATCGTCGTCTTCTTATATCCGCTTGAAACCTTGCCCATCAGTTTTTTAAGATAAAAGTACCACGGCAATGTACGACGGGTTTTCTGAAAGGTATCGATGAGACTTTTCACATACCCTTCCATGTCACCTTTAGAGGCTTCATTAATATAGCGCTCTGTGATCTGATCCATCATATCCGTATCGATAGAATCCGACTCATCCCAAATATCATGACTTGTTTCATGATTAAATTCCATCGCTACCGCCGTATCCGCATCATCAATCGGCACAAAGAGGTCCGGTTTTTCCGTCATCACCTTATCAATGGCCTTTGCATAGTATTCAATGGTACGGAATCGCTTAAGTAACAAACCGAACCGCTCATTCACATTCGCTACCGTCACCGCATCTCGGTCCACATGCTCCAAATAATCATTCACCACCATATCCATAGCCATGTGTACCGCAGTTTTATTAAAGCTTTGGCTCAACTGTTTCACACGCATCAAATGGGCGGAAATAATATGGAGCACCTCGCGTTTGATGCCGTCTTTCATGACGTCCGGCGGCTGTCTGAGCAGGATAAACGGATTCACATACAGCACATAGCCGCCCTGTTTCAAATTTATGCCGAACGCACTGGTCATATCAAATCTGATACGATGTGCCATCTGCAGGTAAAAGTATCCGAAAAATTGGTCTTCTTCCAAAAGCAGACTGTTCACGTCATGCAAAATCGCCCACAATCGCTGCTCATACGAAGTATTCATAACAGCCTGTTGCATGACCGCCAAATCCGTTCCTTCTAACGGCATATCCTCTAATGCGCAACCGATAGTACCGATATGACTGTCTGACATATTGTGATTCATCAAATCAACGGCGATGCGCTCCGGTTCAAGGCTGTGATGTTGAGCTTCATAGCTATCCACATAGGCCTCATAGGTCGCATAAATCTGCGTAAATAACGCCTCCGCCTCACGATGGATTCGTTCCCGTTTGGCATACCATCTATCTAGTGACTCGGCCGCATCCGCATCATAATCACCGGTCTTTTCCCAGCCGTCGATATGCGTCAACAGATCTGAGGCGTCACGGATGTCATCCTTATCCAAATTACGTTGCATCTATTCCACCTCCTTCAAGTTAATAACGATAAAACATAACATTCACCTGAATCACAACACAACTAAATCTCACATAGCCGTATAGTTATCAATCTAAGGGCATATAAATTTAAAATGACACATTTTTAACAGCTATTTCTGCGCCTCAAAAAATGTATCCACAAACAGTTCATCTTCGATAGCATAGGCATAAACGCGTTCGTACATATTACGCAGATCCTTCATAACCGCAATGCGTAAATCACCGGGATAGAGTGTTAAAAATTCTACAAAGTGATGTACCTCTTCCGCATTGCTGTTACCGTTCAGGCGATGAAGCATATTCTTTGCCGCCACGTAAAGACGAGTAGGGCTTTCACCTTGAACCTGTTCAGCCATAGACATGATGGCCCCCGGTTTTTGAACGGCTGCGAGCACATCGTCAAAGGTAATCAACGGTTCCTGATCGGACTCGATAAAGTTTATAAACGCCTCGGCAATCAGTTTTCCCACATTGCCGCGTATGACATTCAAAAACACGTCGCGACTGTAACTGTTGTCCTCTTGATTCTTATAAATACTGTATAGGCCGGATACCCGCTCAAAGGAACGCGGCGTCGCATCGATATCATCCTCATGCCGCTGATTCAAGTATTCCGGATACGATGAAATAAACTCGATTACCTTGCTTTCAATACCGGCACCGATAGCCCAGTCAATCCACTGCATATAATCCGCATGCATATACAGCCAGACAAAACGGTTCTGTTGCGCCGGATCCATATCGATAGTTTGATAGTCAAAGGAATCCTCCGGATTCATGGCCGCCACGATTCGCACGTTGTCACTCAAGGAAAACCCGTTGATTTCACGATTCAGAATGAGATTCATCAACTCCTGCTGTACCGCATGTTCAGCGCGATTGATTTCATCGATGAACAGCAATACATGCCGTCCCTTGTCGACCGCCTGCGCCACATGTTCCAGCGTATGATGAACCGCATATACAGTGGTCTTCACTTGGTGTACGGTGCCATGTCCGTCCGTATGCGACACGGTTTCCACGGTCGGTAAGCCGCCGATTTCCCCTTCTTTCAAAAGATTACCGTCAATCGTCACCAGTTCCCAATCGTGAAGCGTCGCCACGCGCGCCGCTAATGATGTTTTACCGATACCCGTTTCACCGACGAGCAAAGGTACCTGATTCGCGGCCAGCACCAATTCAACACTGGCCATTGTATCTGTAAAATTCATTATAACTCCTTTAATGCCTTATATTTCAAGAAACAGGGCTTTCATAATGTATCAACCTTTTTGTGAAAGTCATATTCCTCACCCTATCAATACGCAATGCCCTTTCAGCATCAATATATTAAATATTCATCTACCGCGATTTTCTTTACATCTCTTGTTCCATACGTATCGATTAGCGCCAATACATCGATTGGCCATTTTGATTGACGTCCGCCGATAGAGGTATTGTTAATAAGCTCACGAATATATACTTCGTTTACGTTCTCACCGGACAATGTATCTATAATACTCCGCCGTATATCCTCCACCGAAATTCCCAATGTATTCGGAATATAGCCTAAAACCCGTGCAGAAACAGAAAAAAGATGTAACGCCATTTCCTTCGTCAGACTACCGATCTGTCTCATTGCTTGCGGATCTTGTAATACGGCTGTCTCCAATACGATCATCGAAGGCTCCGGAATATAGCGAAGCGCTAAATAATTTTCCCGTACAGCTGCCAATTGCACCGCTTCCGTAGGATATTTAATATATTGCAACGCATCAAAGTTTTTCCGCACCGCGGTAAGTTGCAATGCTTCCGACGGATTCTCGATGTATCGAATAGCCCAGCCCGACTGTTCAAGTGCCTTCTCAATTAATGCATCGGACGGATTCTCTATAAACTCCAATACGGCCCAATCCTTTTCAATCAATCGCATCAACAAGGCTTCATCCGGATCCTCCACAAACTGAATCGCTCGAGGCGATACTTCAAGGGCTTTTTCAATAACCGATTGCGTAGGTTGTTTAATATATTGTAACAACATGCCGTTTTGCGAAACGCAGACGAGCTGCATTCCCTCCGTAGGATTTGGAATATTCCGTATGCCATGCGGATTATTAGCCAATGCCGTTATGTATTGTTCCTCTGTCATAATACCCTTCACTTCTATATAAAAAGGCCATACGAATACGTATGACCTATACTGAATTCCATTCTATTATATCATCTTTTTTCGATATAGTTATATATCTTTTACATACTTGCTACATCGTTAATGCATCCAAATCGGAATTATTCCCGATAACCAATAGTTTATCCTCTTGTGAAAGTATGGTTACAGGGTCCGGCGGAACCTCCAGTTCCGAGCCGCGCCGAATACCGATGGCATTCAGATTATATTGCTCACGCAACCTGGAGTCCTTTAAACAGGACCCTACCATAAACGCCGGCATATCCACCTCGATAAGACCGATACTTTCAGATAACTGTAAATAATCCATCACATGATCGCGCGTCAAGGACTGTGCCAAACGTAACGCTACGTCATATTCAGGATAAATTACCATATCTACGCCCATTTTTTTGAGCATCTTGCCTTGCAAGCTATTTTCCGCCTTCGCCACCACATAGGGCATATTCATTTCTTTTAACAGCATGGATGTCATCAAATTCGCCTGCACATTGTCACCGATAGCGACGATAACCAGATCGAATTGGCTAAGTGCCAATGACTTGATCGCCGTTTCGTCAGTGGTATCCGCTACGATGGCATGTGTCACATAAGGAGATATTTTCTGCACAATATCCGGATCGATATCAACACCGAGCACTTCATGTTTCATGGATGCCAGCATTTTAGCAATGGTCGTACCGAATTGACCGAGACCAATTACAGCTATAGTTTTATGTTTCATACAAACACCTCTCATTACCTCATGGAACTCAATACGCTAATACTCAATACTCAAAATAAAAATATCGAGAGGTTCATGCGAAATAACAGTTAGAGCAGCACATTCTCCTCCGCATATCCGATAGGTTTCATAGGCGCAGTTTTTAAGGCCCATGTACCGATAACCGTCATAACACCGACGCGCCCCGTAAACATGACGAGCATCAGCACCCATTTGCTGCTATCCGATAAGTCCGGGGTAATCCCCGTCGTGAGCCCGACCGTACCGAATGCGGACATAACTTCAAACAGAATCCGTATAAAGTCATACGGTTCATCCCATGCAAGATAACAGGTCGCCAATAGCACTATCAGTAACGACAAGAAAATGATACCGTTCGCTTTCATTACGGTAACTATGGATAAGCGACGTTCAAAGACCTCCACATCAGGTCTGTTATTAAACAGTGTACGTGCAGACAAAAATGCAACAGCTACAGTGCTTATTTTGACACCGCCGCCCGTCGAGTTCGGTCCGGCCCCTATAAACATGAGAATAATCGACACGAACAATGTAATGGGATGTAATGAACTATAATCAATCGTCGCAATCCCCGCCGTACGCGGCGTAACGGATTGGAAAAGCGAAGCCATGACCTTTTCCCATACCGATAAAGGCCCCAAAGTCTTTGGATTTCCCCACTCGACTCCTAAAATGATGATGGCTCCGATTGCAATGAGAGTCACCGTTCCTATCAGCATGATTTTCGTATGCAGTTTAAGATTTGTAAACCGTCTTGCACCGCGATTCGCCCATATATCAAAGGTCGCTAAATATCCGAAGCCGCCGACAATGATAAGAACCATCGTATTAATATTAAACAGCACATCCCCTACCATAGCATAGGGCAGATTATTATCGAAAAATACAAAGCCCGCATTACAGAAGGTCGAAACAGCCTGCATAAACCCGGTATATAGAGCTTCAGAGCCGATATAGGGGTATAGTTGAATCGTATAAATGATGCCGCCTATAATCTCCATAACTATGGTATACAGTGTTATCAGTTTTGTGATATGTAAGAGTCCGCTCATCCCCTCCTGCCCTACATCCTCCGACAAGAGAACTCGATTTCTGAGACCGATGCGCCGCCCTAACAGTAATGCAATAATCGTCGTAAACGATACGATACCGAGTCCGCCCAACTGAATGAAAAGAACCATGATTATTTTTCCCAAAAGAGACCAATGGTAATAGGTATCCACAGTCGCAAGCCCCGTAACGGACACACAGGATACCGCCGTAAAAGCCGCATCCACGAGATTCGTACCGTAACCATCGGCACTCGACATGGGCAGCATCAACAGTAATGTACCTAACGCCATGACACTGAAAAAACTGAGTGCCAATAATCGATAAGGGTTATCTTGAATATATTTTTGTACAGGATGATGTGAAATATCGTGCCACATAATGTCCACCTTAACGGGAGTTTGCCAATGCCACCGCATCCTCTAATGAGGGTAATCCGCTGCGGCCACCGAGCCTCTGCGTATTTAAAGATGCGACGGCGGAAGCAAAATCAGCGGCACTTTCAAAAATTGTATTAGAGCAGTCCAACAGGACCTCACGCGCACTTCGACGCCCCTCGCACTCAACGCGCATATTGCGAATCGTCTTGGCGATAACCGTCAAAAAGGCACCGTGAAAGCTGTCACCCGCCCCGGTAGTATCTAAAACGGCATCTTGAGGAAATGCGGGGCACCGATAAAATGTCCCGTCAGGCCATACAAAATAGCTGCCCTCAGCCCCATCCGTAACGCCCGCAATATAGGCGCCACGCTCATGAATAATGCGGCAGGCCTCCTCCAGGTCCGTAGTTCCCGTATATTTTTCGGCGTAATCCCGGGCGACGATAACAATATCACTGGCCCGTGTAATGTCCTTCAAGCCTTCATCATACCGGTTCGCACCGCCATCAAGAGAGACAAGGTTCCCGGACTGCTTACAGATAGTCATGGCCTCAATCAGGCATTTACGATGACGGCCGTTGATATGTAGGATATGACCGCCTTCAACACACGCCTTATGCTTATCCAGAGACTCCAGTTCGGGTGCCGTGGACCGTTCAAAGAAAATAGCCCGATCGCCGGTCTTTTCATTAACTAAAATAGTGGCACTCGCCGACTTGGAGTCCCGCGCAGATTCGATATGACTGGTTTCAACATTATAGTAATCAAAATCATCGAGAATATGAGTTCCCCCTATATCATCTCCGATAACGTCAATCATAACCGTATCGAGTCCGTACTTCCCCGCCGTAGCAAGGGCAGTCGCCACAGGGCCGCCTCCGTCAACGGCAGTCATTACCGCCTCCTGCACCTCACGTCCCGTAGGGAATGATTTAACCATGACAAATCGATCCAATGTACTGGCCCCGATACCGACAATATCAAAAGGATGTGTATCATATACAATATCTCTCGGCCGTTCAGGTGTCGCCGTAACACTTGCAATAGTAACCTGCATATTACTTCCTCATTATACTAATCATCTTACATGCTGACCTTAATTTTAATACAATTCTACGTCTAGCATACCCGTATACATGGTAAAAGTAAACCCCGGAACGAATCCCGGGGTTTTTATCGATCATGTGATGAAATAGTATATACAATGTATACTGAGGTTATTTAGTTGGTGTAAGTAGTGTAAAGGTCAGGACATCATACGTTCCATCATATATTCTATTTCATCAGCGCTGAGATTATACATAGCCTGGACCATACGTTCCGCAGATTCACCGAAGGCACCGCTTTTCGCGATTTCCGCTTTAGCCTTTGCAATGAGAGCATCCTTACGCTTAGCTTCTTCGTTTTCACCGGTGGGGACGGAAACATTCTCCTTGCCTTGACCGATGCCGCGCACCTCTTGAGCCGGCGCCGTTTTAGAACGAGTCTTTGTATCCTGTGCAGCTACCGATTCCAACGCGAATGAATTGCGACCGGTCATGATGTACTCGACGACTTCCAGTGTACTTTGAGTGATATTAACGGTCCAAAACTCACCGGCCGTCGTCAAACGGTAAAGGATCCCGTTATAGGTTACAAGTCCTCGTTCCCTCCAGATATCATAGAGCCAGCAAAGCTCTTTCAAGCGGGAATCCATCGCCACTAAATCATCAATATTCAGGAAGCCCTGTTCCAGTTGACTCACCACGACATTGACAATCGGCTGCAGTTCGCTCTGCTTCATAAGCGCCATAAACGGTTTCTCACCGCGGCTGACCATGTCTTCATAAGGCTTTAACGCGCGATGCAACATCATACCGTAACCGTCTATATTACCACCGGCACCGCTTCCGAACGGAAACATCGGCACACCGGCTTTAGCGAGAATATTATACAGGCTGCGTTCCCGATTATTGGCACTCCAATGGGCTGCACTCAATCTACGATACGCGCGTTTCTCCAAATAGTCCCGACCGAACGTAAACATATCACTTTGCATTGCCGTCGTCGCTGCCGGCGGCACTTTACCGCTCGCAATATCCCTATTAAGGTCGCTGCCGTCAAACACATTAAGCTGGTATAAGTCGGCTCCATCCACTCCGGAACTTACGAGTTGAGCCAGGTCGTCCTCCCATACCTCCATCGTTTGACCCGGTAAACCATAGATAAGGTCAATAACCAGAGAACACTGACCGTAAGCTTTCACATCCGCCAGTCTTTTAAGCACCGTCTCCCGATCGTCTAAACGCCCTACCATTTGGCGTACCTCGGTATTAAAGGACTGCACCCCGATAGACATACGATTTACACCGTGACTCATCCAAACGTCCAAATTTTCCGGAATCAAATCGTGAATACGACCTTCCAAGGTCAGTTCATAATCATTCGCCAACGGCAAGTAGTCGCGAATCGCCTGCAACAGGCGTTTCGAGTTCTCCGGAGATAACGATGTAGGCGTACCGCCACCGATAAACAGCGCATGAATTAGACCGTCTTTCAATCGCTTGCATTCACTGGCGGCCTGCAATTCACCGATGAGGCCGTCGATATATGTATCTTCCACATTCTGACTGGTCCCGTTCTGAAAGAAGCCACAATAGGTGCATTTCGTCTTACAGAATGGAATATGGATATATGCGGACTGCATCTGTCCTTTAGAGGCCTCTCCGTTCATCACGGTCTGCCAGACATGTTGAGTTTCCTTCGGAGATACGAGTGTACCGTTTAACCCCGCATGAACGACGCGCTTATGAGGGAATGCCCCGCTGATAGGATCATCACAAATCATACCCAATTGCAAATTTCTCTGCTTCTCAGGAAGTGATTCAAAAAACGCTGCTAACGTCATACTACAATCCCCCTTATATCAGGCTTGCAACTTGGCAAGAACCGATTTTGCAAATTCCTTGGCATTTGCAAAGTCCTGTTCATCCGGATGCGTTTCTGCAGACTTATGTAATGCATCACGTTCAGGACTTTGACCATGTGCAGATCCCGGAGGGAACATCTTATACATCATTTCGATGACCTTCGGATCGATTTTTCCTTGACATACGAATCCATCTACCAGTTGCTCCTTGTTCGGTAATAATGCGGCTGCTTTTTCAATGCTTTCACGAGCATGGTCGGAATCGGCATACATACCCAACGTCGCAAATAATACGACATGAGGATTTGTAAGCGTTTCAATCAATTTAGCGGCTTCTTTATTAGCCGTACCGCGATCAACCCAGAAACCTACAAATACAGTGTCGTAATCACTCAAATTTTCCGGTGCGTCCTTAACGGAAACGCAAGGTGTCCCCGGCGGCATAATGGAAGCCATGGCTTCCGCTACACGTTTTGTATTCCCTGTAAGGGATGAATATAAAATAATGTTCTTCATTGCTATCTCCTCTATTACTTATATAGATTATTCGTCATCTTCATCAGATGATTCTTGTCCTCTAAATTCAACCGGTACATTTACATTTATATCTTCTCCGGTCGGATTATTATATGGTGTTGCGGATACAACTGCAGACATAGCTGCATCATTAAAGATTTCATTTGTGGTCGATAAAATTTGCTGCCCGATAAGAGCACCATCCGTATTTAATGTCACCTGTACAAGTACGTCACCTTCCAGGCGCCGTTTCAACGCCATAGCCGGACTTTGTGCATAATTCTGTACTTTTTCACGGAAGCCTTCACTGTCAAATGCCGCTTTCACTTTGCCATGACCGTCTCCTTCACCCTTGCCATCGCCCTTGCCATAACCGGTACCACGACCATCGCCAACACCTGTACCGTCACCGGTTCCATGACCACCACCGGTGCCGCCTCCGGATCCCGGACCGTTACCGACTCCGCCATTTTCACCGGATGTGTTCGATTGAGCTTCATTACCCTTACTTGGTACATTTACAGCATCAGGAATATCTGTTGCCGTAGATGGTTCCACATTTGTTACAACAGCCTTTGTCCTTGCCGCCACTTCATCAGCGGACAGCGGTTTCGGGAATAGGGATGCCCTGTCCCCGCCTCCGCCGCCGGCATGGCCGCTACCGCCATCATCAAGCACACTCTGAGTGAGATCGATTTCATATGTGTCCTGCTCCTGGATAGCGGGCACTACTACAAAGAAAATGACGGCAATAAATAGAATAATCAGATGCACTATGGCGGATATGATGGCTGCCTTTTTCCATGATATGCCTATTCCCATAGTTATCCTTTCTGTTCTGCAGCAATAGCCAGACGCTTAACACCGGATTGTTTAAGCATATCCATGATAGCTACCACCTGACCATGTGCTGCACGCTTATCGGCCTGTAAAATAACGCTGGCATTCGGATTCTGGGCTATACGTTCTTTTACCATGGCCTCTGCCGCATCGATGCTCATCGGATTATTATCAATCGTGATGTGTCCCTCCGCATCCAGCGTGAGGACCACCGGTAATTGAGCCGGTGCCGATGCGGATGAAGCTTGCGGCAACTGTACGGATAAAGCCTTCTGTGCAATGGTCTGCAAACTATTCATCATGAAGAACACCAATAAGAAGAATATAATATCAATCATTGGGATAATCATGAATTCAGGCTTGGATTTCATACGAAAACTTTGTAAATTCATACTATTTCCACCCTTCCCGTTTTGCTGTAATTATATTAACACACATCGTTTCAATTTGATTAATAATGGAGTCCAAACGATGACTAAAAAATGTATAAACGATAAATGCCATAATCGCCACGCATAGACCGGATGCCGTCGCGATGAGGGCTTCACCTACCCCTCCGGTAATGGCGGATGCACCTGCACCGGAGTCGAGAATACTGAAAGAACCGATCATCCCCGTAACCGTCCCCAACAAGCCCAATAATGGAGAAATTGTTACGGTTGCACTTAAGTAATCCATATATTTTTTGAATCCTACCGCATCAACGCCCATCTGGTCGCCGAAAGCCGTTTTCATTCCCGCTTCGTCCTTATCATTCATCAATCCCGCTTGCGCAACTCGACTTGCAATAGACGGGTTTTCCTGAATCACTTTTTCAATTTCATCCCATCTCTGCAATCTGGAAAGTTCATTAACAGCATGACACACAACAAAGGTCTTACCTGCATATTTACGATAATAGAAAGCTCGTTCCACCGCTATGGCGATAACCATAAGGGACAAGAATAACAATGGATACATGACATATCCGCCGCTATGAAATAAATGAATTACATAATTTAGATTTTCCATACTAGTTACCTTTCTGTCTATTCACAGACCGCATATCAGAACCGATAGGTCCCTTGAATTCTTGTATAATCGCCTAACTTAAAGCTTTCACTACCATATAAAGTATCCCGTTTATTAGTACCCTTGGCATCAAATGTATAGAACGCCTCAATGAGCAGATCCTTACGCGGTACATAACCGGCGCCAAATGTGAAGCTGCGGATTCCGTCCAGATAACGGTCCGGAACAGCACCTGTACCGTTGCCGCCGAAGAATGAACCGTGCTGGAAGTATTTATAATCAATAAACGCATTCCACGACTTCGGAACATCCAAATCCGCACGGCCGATATCGAGTCGAGCCATCCAGAAGTGCGGCGTACCGCCCATTTGGTGCCCTTTAACAGTAAAATCCGCGGTGCCCCGTTCATGTTCATAAACGGTATTACCGTTCATATATCTGCCGAAGTTCGATCTGTTCTGCCCGTAATCAACGGTTACGGATGCATTAGCGCCTAGCTGATATTTAGCGCCGATACCGAATATATGCGCTACATTCGAGAAACTGTATTCATCATTTTTGTTGCCGTTAGCATTCAGGAAGGTATGCTTGCTGCCGTTAAAGGAACGTAAATACCATGCTTGCAAGCCGAGACGTGAACCGATCTGTTTCTTCACCTGTACAAAAGCGGCCGTTTCAATCGGTGGAATTGTATCCTTTTCAAGAACAACACCTTCCGTCCTGATAAGATTACCGATAATCTTACCGATAGCCTCCCGAGGCAATTTATTTTCAGACTCAGCATCATGTACAACCTTTTCCAAATTATATAGATAGTTATACATCGCCGAAGTAAGACCCCAACCATAATCGGAGCTACCTTCACCCCAATCACTTGAGGAAAGTGTAAAGTTCTTATTATAAAGAGCCGATTTAGCATCATAATCGCTAAATACATATTTACCGCTGTCGTATTTGTAGGTCTTGGCACCTAAGAATCCAGAAAATTCGTAGTCATTTGCAGATTGACCATAATAATCATACGATTGACGGAACGTACCGTCCGCCTGTTTAACCCAAACAGCTTCAAGTTCACCATTCTTATAGTTGGACCAATTATCGGATGCATTGTATTTAGCGATAGAGTTCATAGCTTTATCGATATCCGCCCCATGTTTATCCATATAAGCTTTAGGATTCAACAAAGCATCCTTATTATCTGACGAAATGATAAGCCCTTTGGCCGACTCTTTTAAGTACTCAGGATATAACGGCGAATTCACGTTATACATGATGCCGCCAGTCATATAGAGTTTTTCCCCTGTTTTCTTATTAGTGATTTCATACATTGCATAACCACCGGACGGAATATCAAGGGAGAACTTGGCTTTCGCCATTTCTTCCGGATAGGCCTTTGTAAGAATATCCTGTAAGCGCCCCATTATTTGAGCCTGTTTCTTCTGCGTTTCAGCCAGTTTTGCATCAACCTTCGCGATTTCCTGATCACGATTAGGATTACTCCAGCTTAGATCCGCATTCTTTTTGAAAGTCTCATATTCATCCTGTAAATCCTTTAGCTGTTGATAGAAGTAGAGATTATCCGTTTTACCTTTATACGTGGAGTCGTAGATACCATTTGGACTGTCCGGAGCCGCCGCATCTTCCGTCGTCTTTCGTTCTCCATCAGATCCAGACTTGGTTGCGCTGTTGATATCATACGGATATTCATCTCGATTAATACCTATCAGCTCGGCCGCAGTAGGCGGTCTGTAGATCACCTTATGTTCCGCATGTGTATAAGCGGAATCACTGATTCCTGTACTGTGCTTAAATGTACCTACGCCAATGCGTACTTGTGTATCATTACCGGTCCACACGGCACGTGCCCCATCATAAGACTGTCCGAACCAATAGCCGCTTACCCCCATAGGCTCAGTCAATCGTCCTACGGATACGTCCCACTTCTTAACACGCCTTGTAAGATCAACCGTATCGAGCCGTTGATGATTAAAGCCCTTCGAATTAGACATCGTCCAACTCGTATCTACGCCACGCATACCCGTCGCACTGCCGATAACGGTGAGATTAGTAAACTCATTGAGACGTGCATCAAAGCCAAGACGCAGTCGTTGTTCAAAGCTATGACGATTTGCATCGTACATATTGGCCTTTGCAGATCCGATAGCAGAATTTTCTCTAAACGGCGATTGAGGACGATTAGTGCCGTCATGAGCCATCCAACGTGTACGGTAATCGCCGACCATCGTAATACCACGTTCTTTAGAGGTGTCGAAATCAGAGCGAATAAAATCGGTTAGACGAACTACATCGGATACATTTTGTACTGCGGCGGATTCGATATTTACAGACTCACCATTAGCTGCATTAAAATCTACAGAACCGGCTTTACCGGTTGTGCCGTTGGCTTTACCGATGGCCGCGGTCTTACTTTCACCACCGCCGAATTTAAGATTGACACCTACTCGGTATACGCGTTCCTGTGTAGCCCGATCATCATCACGATGATTAAAGATATTATTGATGCCGAAGTACATCATGGCATTTTTATTAAACCGCTTCTGCACCATGACATTCCAAATACCGAATGTCTTCTTTTCATAAACCTGTTTCTTATATACACCGGCATCACCGGACAGGATATCAGGCCAATAGTTACCGCCATTATTCAATGTGTTGCTGTCGAGCATGTTGATATAATAATCACCCCAGATAGAGCCGTTCCAGCCGGATTTCGGATTATCATATGTAATACCTATATCCACTTTATGCATCGGTTTATCTAAGAGCTGACGCGGCATGCTCGGATCGCTCTTGTTAATGGCATGCAAATAGGTATAACCCAATTTCGCAGACCAGTACTTGCCGAACTTCTGCTGCACTTCCGCTTGAAGACCGGTAATTTCGGCTTTGCCGATATTTTTAAAGCTGTAAATCATATCCGGTGCGCGTTGGTATTTTGCATCGCCCCGCAAGTACGGTGCGAAGTCCATAAAATCACCAGTAAAATACACGGACATATAGTTTTTAATGCGATTATGGAATACCCCGATACGAGCATAGGTATTTTTGTTTTCACCTTCTAAACTCATATCAAAGTTGAGTGATTTTTCCGGTTTCAGGTTCGGGTTGCCCGCCCAGTACCAACCGAGCTTGGCAACACCGATGCCCACAGGATTCGATGCATACATTTCCCAGTTGTACCACAACTCGCCCATGCCCGGTTCCGTATAACCGGTACCCACATTAGCCTTGAATCGACGGTGTGTATTACCTTTGACGTTATAAGTCATCCCCATAGACGCGGATATATTGGAACCGAACAGACTGCTGTTATCAAATCGTACAATCGGTATCAATGTCAAATTCTTATTAACCTGCCATGTATCGGAAATATAAGCGTTTACCTTTCTAATCGTTCCGCTACCGGTAGTCAACCGTTGATCTCGATTACGATATTCTTCAAGGAATGCCTTACCATTTAATTTAGGTGCTTTCTTACGCATTTCCGCATCATTGGATTCACCGTATTTAAAGTAATCGCCAACAATGTTCGCACGATGCGCCGCCATTTCAGGATTCTCCGCTTTTAAGCGATCCTCTAAAGCATAATACCGCTTTTTAAACTCATCGGTTACAGGTTGATTATTCGGTGATGTGCTGGACCATTCACTGAGACGGCTTTCAGATAAGCCGTAATTCACATAGTCATCATATGTAATCCCCGGTTTCTGAGCATTTGTTTCAGCGCCATAGTATTCATAATCCATATCCCACTGCGGCATTCCACCGCCGGAATTAATGAATTTATAGTCATGAATATGAGAATACACCTTAACGCTGTTATCACCTTTACGCCGCACCAGACGGTCTAATTTATCTACGAGCAGACTCTTGTCATAATTCCACGGATCGATATACATAGTGCTCGTATTCGGCGAGCTCTTAAGGCGACTGCCGGAGCCTTCTTCACGAGCATAACTTACGCCGTAACTGAGCAAGTGATTTTTATGGACCTGTGTGTTCGCATTCGCACGAATATCCAATTGACGATGATCGATATTATCGATATACCGCAATTCGTTGGATCCTTCATATGCGGACCGCCCCGTATAACTGATGAGAGCCACATCATTTTCCTTGATGCGCGAATAGTTGGTCTCTACCGTCCAATCACTTTTGCCGGCCTTCGAGGACCACGATAAATTCGCCGTATTCCGATCAGCGGTTCGTTTAAAGTGTTGTTGCGGTTCCAAATCTGAATCGGAATGTTTCACATCACGTACAAGATCCTCCGTATATCGGTTGAGACGCATTTCAAACTTATTTCTGTCACTGGCCTCATAGGTCGCAACGAGACCGATATCCGCCGCATCCCCATAATAACGAAGCACGTTCGGCTTAAAGTTATGTTTTGCATAATCAAAAGCCATCCCGGACTGACGACGCTTAACAGATGCTAGTACCGGCATAAGATCCCGTTTACTGCCTGACAAGCCCACCTTCAATTTACCCATTTGACCCGAATCGGCCCGAATAAAGAAGTTTTGATACGGAAAAGCATCACCATCACTCTTCCGACGCATCCCTTCCGCATTAAGTTGTAAGGTAGGTTTCTTCTGCGCCTTCTTTGTGATAATGTTGACAACACCGCCCACCGCATCGGAACCGTATTTAGCGCTCGCCGCTCCCTGAATAACCTCGATTCTCTCTACATTTTCCGTTCCCAGACGCTGTACTTCATCAGCAGCTCCGGAATACTTATCAAAATCACCCAGTACCGGTTGCCCATCCACTAGAATCAACGTATGACGCGCCTCGGCACCACGTATGGATACCCCTACGCGCCCCATTGCATCAACCGTTCTGGATACACCGGTTTGAGTAAAAATAATATCTTCGACGGACTTCGCCTGCTTCTTTTCAATTTCTTTTTTGGTAATAATTTGCACTTGCTGTGGATTTAATTTTGCTTCCTCTTCGGCCCATGTACCCTTAACATGAACTACATCGGTGGTCACCGTCGCATTGTCAGCCATGACAACAAACGGAACATTTAACCATAGTGCCACCGCACTGGATAGGATTAAATAGCGTTTTGTGCGTCCCCAACGGATCATCACAACCTCCTCCAATATCTGATTACACACAACTATACTGTTTCTTTATGATTCCCATTTCACACCAGAAGAATCATAAAAAATACACTTCACTACCATCAGGTAATGACATTGAAAATCATTTACATAATTATGGTAGCAAAGTGTATCTTGCATATCTACTCCGAACAGACCAAAAATATACGATTCGGACAATATTCAATTATCGTGTAACAACCGATCTAAATCTGTTGTTATAGTGTGACTATATCTTTCGATAATCACTCGGTTTCATCCCTACAGCCTCTTTGAAAGCACTTGTAAATTTACTGCCGTTTTCATATCCGACGGCATTAGCAATGCGCAAAATCGGTTCATCCGTATCGCGCAGCAGCCGCTTCGCCTCATTAATGCGACATTCTTTCAAAAATTGATGAATGGTCACACCATATACACCTTTAAAACACCGTTTCAATGTGGATGAGGGAATGTTAAAGCTATTGGCTAACTCGTCAATAGTGATACGCTTCATAAAATACGTAGACATATATCGACTGACGGATTTAACAATATCTACCTGTTGCTTCCTGAAAGTACTGCGCCTTTCACAATTTTCTGTAGATATAACAGATAATAATAAAAAGATTTCAATAACCTTCAGTCTAAAATAGTGACCTTTAATTTGATCGGGCACGGTATATAAACTGGAAAAAATTTGACGAACAGATTCCGTTTCCTCCACCATCATACCAAAGTCTGAATTCTCGCAAAATCGATTAGCTAAGTCCGTCAAATCGATGCGCGAATCCGTTACAAGGGAGTCCAATACAGGTTGAGCTTTTTCAACATCTACCAACAATACAATCCCTTTAAAAAATTTTGTAGGAAAATAGTTCTCATGTTGATAATCCGAGTGAGTGTGCCATCCTAATGACATATCCCCTGCCCCCATATATAGGTACTCGCCAGATGTAAATTTGCACTCAATGCGTCCCTCTTCACAGTGATTAATTGCAAACGTCTTTGTATGTGACTGGGCGAAAAATTGAATCGTCTCTCGTTTCACATCAAGGAAAATCAAATCGATACCGTCAAAGACAGTATATCTCGACATGGAAATTCCCGGCTGTGAAATCGCATGATTATGTAGATTCATACTATCACCATATACACAAATACTATAAACATCACTATTATAGTATACATATTGAAAGTGATTGTCAAATTCAAATTACCAATAATTCATATTACTTTTAAATTATATAAGTTTCCATATCGACGTAAAACCATTACAGATAATTCTCCTCAAATAAAATGACCACCCCTAATTAACACATCTAATAGGGATGGCCAGTTTAAAGTATGATAAACCGGTACTTACTTATTTTTTGTTTTTACAACACACGTTAAAGCTATTACATGTGCAATCCATACGATTGCCATCACTATGAGCGCTGCCGGAATATTTCTACTAAAGTAGGCTCCTATCGCCATTATGGTACTGACGGAAACCAGGATGGTCAACTTTGCCCGAACCGTCAACGCCTTATCGCGCTCATAAGCTCCGACAGTCCTTTGATATAAATCGGATTCCAGAAACTTCTTGTGGAATCTTTCAGAGCCTCGGGCCAAACAAAATAGTGTAAGCATGTAAAAGGGAACAGTTGACAACATTGGCAGTACAATGCCTGCAGTACCAAGGCCAAAGCTAATAGCGGCTATAGTAAGAAATACATAGCGCACTACTGCATATCGATGTTGCGCTGTTGTTTTCATCATTCTTCTTCTACGTAGTTAATAACTTTACCTTTTGTTTTGATAAAATTAGGAATAATCAGTACCAATGCGGCAATAGCGACGATACCGTAGATACCTGCCATACCGATCCATTCAAAAGCGTGGCCTAACACTAAAGCTACCACTGCAAAATCCGCATCACCGAAGGTCGTATTTTGGAAGCCGAGCTGTCCTAAAACGGGTAACGCCATTGCAGGCAAAAATGTAATCGCCAAACCATTGAGAAATGCCCCTACCGCTGCACCACGACGACCACCTGTAGCATTGCCGAAAATACCTGCAGTAGCACCGCAGAAAAAGTGAGGTACAAGTCCCGGAATAATCAAAACGCCACCTACGGCACCAAGAATGAGCATCCCGATGATGCCGCCGATAAAGGAACTGATAAAGCCCAGCACTACAGCCGTCGGTGCATAGGTGAAGAATACGGCGCAATCTACGGCCGGAATAGCATTAGGGATAATCTTTGTAGCAATCCCTTGGAACGCGGGAATCAAATCACCTAAAATCATTCGAACACCGGAGTATACGATAGTCACACCTACCGCAAAGTTCATAGCGCTCATAATGGCATATAAATAAGGACTCATTTCACCCGATAAGGTTGCTACAAACTCAGAGCCTGCCGCAAAGGCCGCAATTAAATAAAATACGATCATCGTCAAGGCCGTAGACAATGTAGAGTCACGTAAGAAACCCCATTTTTCCGGAATTTCAATATCCTCCGTACTGTCATCGGCTTTACCAACATATTTAGCAATCCATGCGGATAAATAATAACCCAAGCTGCCAAAGTGCCCCATTGCGATTTCATCACCATCCGTCACTTTAGATGTATAGCTTTGACCGATAGCAGGGGAAATAGCGGACCAGGCCCCCATCAAAAAGCCCCCTACAAAGATCAGTTCCATACCGGATAACCCCGCCGTACCCAGCACGGCGGACATGAGACATGCCATAAACAAGCTGTGATGACCAGTTAAGAATACATACTTGAACTTGGTAAAACGGGCAATCAATAAGTTCATAATAAGACCGACTACCAGAATAGACATCGTTTCAACGCCCAATACCTTTTGTGCTACCGCTACGATAGCTTCGTTATTCGGTACGACACCGGTAATATGAAATCCATGTTCAATCATCTTCCCTAAAGGATCGAGATTGCTTACGATAACACCGGCCCCTGCGGCGAGCATTAAATAACCGAGAATCGGCTTTAGTGTGCCCGTCATAATTTTATGAAATGGACGTTTCAGTGCAATCAGTCCGATGCATGACATGATACCGATTAATAATGCCGGTTGAGAGAGCACATCACGTAAAAACTCCAATACCATTTCCATAACACTACCTCCTATGGTAAAACTCAAACGACTGTTATTGAGCCGCCTGTTGCAATGCTTCTAAAATATCTTCTTTGATCTTCTTTTTATTGATATAGCTACGAACGACAGCCACATTTTTACCATCAAACTGTTCCGCTAATTCTTTTACGGTTACGATTAAATCCGCCTTGCGACCTTGAGCCGCATTAAAATCGATGGATTCCACTTGCGCATCGATACCGTTTTCCGCACATATTTCTTCAATTTTCATTTTAAGCATCAAGCTAGATCCGATGCCATTACCACATACAGTTAATACTGAAATCATAAAGTCCTCCCATACTATTAAGCACGATACATCATATAGCTAATACTGCATATAAGCATATAAAATAATACATATAATATGTCTAAGTTAAAGAACATATCATACTGTAGATTTTAAACAACTCACTATTCACTCAAATGTTCCGACAAGAATGCCTGAACATCATCGATACTTTCAAAATTAGCAGCCGCATCAAGAAATTCTTCATCATCAAACAGCATCGCAATATCCGTAAGTAATTGAATATGCTCATCTTTGTTAGGTGCACATAAGAACAATGCTACGGATACGGGGTCATTGTCAGGGCTGCCGAAATCCAATGGTTTTTCCAACGTAACCAGTGCCGTTCCCACTTGTTTCGCTCCGTTTTCGGGACGTGCATGCGGCATGGCTAACCCCGGAGCCAATACGATGTACGGACCCATTTCACGAACGACCTCTACCATAGCCTCCGTATAAGAAGGTTCCGTAAACCCTGCCTCCACCATAAGCTGACCCCCATGACGGATGACATCCTCCCAGGATTCCGCCGGATAATGAAAGGATACATTGTCCTCGGATAATAAATCTTGTAACAAGCTAACACCTCCTAAGCTTAAGTACATATTAGATATCATGTCTATTATATCTATTCTGTGACAAATTTCATATATCAAAAAACAGATGAACTCATCATAAGTATAAAAACCTTAATCTTAAAGGATATGAACTCACAAATTTGTATACCAAACTTACTGCTTGTTCATCTATATTTTCGAATACCCATACGCCTATCCATATTGTATATATATTGAAAGTTATCTATACTTATCTAAGTAGTTATTACCTGCTAAAACGATAACAAGGAGATTTTATGCAGATTCCTATAAAAGTACTAATTCTAAGTCTTATACTCTGTTTTTCATTAGTAGTCGCCCTTCAGTTCGGGGCTAATTTTATTCCATTAGAGCAAATCACGTCTGCACTTGCGCACATACTGAATTCGAATGCTCATACAACTACGACAGACACGATTATTACAGATATTCGGTTGCCACGACTTATCTACTCGATTTTGACAGGTATCGGTCTTTCGCTCGTAGGTCTATTAATGCAGACCGTCACGCGCAATGCATTGGCAGACCCCTACGTATTAGGTGTTTCATCCGGCGCGAGTACCGGTGCTGTTTTCGCCATAATCATAGGCGGCGTTCCTCTGTTAGGACAATATAATACGCCTGTTTTTGCAGCCTTGGGTGCGGCACTTTCCATTCTACTGGTACTGCTTTGTGTCGGTAAAAGCAACAGTCCCGTAAAACTCATACTCATCGGTATGGGAATGACCGGAATCTTCTCGGCATTAACGATGATGATTATTTATGGAGCCAAGCACGAAGCTCAAGTCCGCAGCGCCATGTTCTGGCTGCTTGGCAGCTTTGCCGGCATACAATGGGGTGACCTGCCTCTAACAGCAGTTATTGTAGTCTTATTAATTATATACATATATATGTTTAATCAGGATCTAGATGTACTGCTTCTTGGCAATCACGAAGCCGCACAAATGGGCTTATCTATAAAACAATTGCAACTGAGCATCGTCATCATATCCTCCATCGTCATCGCCACATTGGTATCAAAGGTTGGAGTTGTCGGATTTATCGGTCTTATCATTCCTCACTTGGCGCGGATTATAGGCGGACCCAAACATAAACACACATTACTGTTCAGCGCACTCATCGGCAGTATTGTAATGATTTGGTCAGACGTATTATCGAGAGCGCTCTATAGTCCGGAAGAAATCCCTATCGGTGTTCTTACATCCTTATTAGGGGCTCCGCTCTTCATATGGATTATCATGAATCGTTATAAACACAACAGTTAGCGGTCTTTATCAAATTTATGGGAGATACTATGTATCATATCGATCAGTTGTCTTTTTCTTATGAAAAAAAAGAAGTGTTAAAGGATATTACCGTAACATTTCCAACGAATAAAATAACGGCCATAATCGGCCCTAACGGATGCGGTAAATCAACGTTGCTCAGTCATCTATACCGCCTCCATCCGTCGCAAAATAAAATCACATTAAAACAACGCCCTTTAGAATCATATAAAGGACGCGAATTCGCTCAATTAGTGGCAGTCTTATCACAATCCAGAGACGCCATGATCGATGACTTCTTAGTGAAAGATATCGTTCTCATGGGGCGCTATCCGTACAAACAGCATTTCGGTACATATGGTTCAGAGGACATTAAAATTGCAGAGCACTATATGAATGAAGTAGGTATCGTACATCTTGCCAACGAGGAGATTCATCATCTGTCGGGCGGCGAAAAACAACGCGTCTTTATCGCTAAAGCATTGACGCAAGAGCCGCAGGTGCTCCTCCTGGATGAACCTACCAATCATCTGGATATGAAATATAAAATAGCCCTTATGAAACAATTACGGTCTTTCACAGGCACTACGATTGTAGTGCTGCATGATTTAAATTTAGCCGCTCAATACTGCGACCATGTGATCATAATGAATCACGGGGTCATACTGAGACAAGGTTCACCCGACGAGGTGCTCACACCTGAAATTCTTGAACCGATTTTTGAAGTTCCTTTCAAAACATCCTGGGATGAAGGGCGCTATCATTTATATTATTAACCAAAGAAAGGATTTATCATGTTTCAAAATTTAAGAAAAGCAAAAAAATTAGTAGTAATTACCCTGACCTGTGCAGCCTTTGCCATTGCCGGTTGCGGGTCTGATGCCACAAAAGATACAGCTGACACAGGAAAAGCCGTAACTTGGAGTGAAACATTCGACGGTACGAAAACGGATTTCTCCGTAAAAACACCTCCTACCCATGCCGTATCAATGTCTCAAGCAACAACGGAAATGATGTTGCAATTAGGACTTGAAGACAAAATGGCGGGAACAGCATTTAAAGAAGAAGAAATTTATCCGCCTTTACAAGCCGCTTACGATAAGGTAAAAGTATTATCCGACAAATGGCCATCTTATGAAGTATTTATGTCCGTAAAACCAGACTTCGCCACCGGCTGGCCTGACTCATTCAGTAAACGCGCCATTCCGGCCGATAAGATGATTGCTCAAAAAGTAAATATCTGGCTTCCTGAATCCATGTTGTCCACCAAAGCCGATTTAGATACGAACTTCAATGATATGATCAAATTAGGCGAGATCTTCGGTGTAAAAGACAAGGCCGAAGACTGGGTCGCAGGTCAGCGTAAAACATTGGCTTCTATTCAGGACAAGCTAAAGGATTTACCTCGTAAACGCGTATTTATTTATGACTCCGAAGACGGTCAACCATTTACCGCATTTGAAGGCTATACAACAAATATCTTAAGACTTATCGGCGCGGATAATGTTATGAGCGGATTGGGTGTAGATAAAACATGGGCTAAAGGCTCCTGGGAAACAGTGATCGCACAAAATCCGGATTACATTATTATCGCTGACTACGGTAACTCTATCCGCAACGATGACGACTTCCAGCAAAAAATCGAAAAAATCAAGGCAAATCCTCAACTTCAGGATATTACAGCCGTTAAAGAAAATCACTTCATCCGTGTAAAACTTTCTGAAATCACACCAGGCGTGCGTACAGTCGCCGCACTCAAACGCCTAGCGGAAGAAATTCACGGTGTCAAAATCGACTAGAGTCAAATAGTCATTCAATCTAATACTGAAAAGGACCCGATCCATAAGAATCGGGTCCTTTTCATATTGCTTATTGCACACAGCATATGTTAGAGAGTTGGAATGTGTTGTGATTTGAAAGATTTAAAAAGTTAAGTACAAATAGATACAAAATATAAAATTTGATATTCAGTTATCATATGCTGTGACAATGCCGTCATAATCATTCCGACAGATTAACGCTCATGTCCTTTTAGTTTCATACCGCCTGTCATTATTCGCCTTAATCGCCATAATCAGAGGTCTTAACGAAAGAAATTCCTCATCGCTAAGTCGAAAGGTTCTGCCAATACGTTTAATAGGTTTACAAGGGCGCCCTGCCCCACGTCTTGCTCCACCCCAGGCCATATACATACCTCACTTTTCACTTGAAATAACTCCTCTCAAGGAACAGTATACTCTTATGTACATAACTATTCAATACTTATCCATCCTTGACAGACCATTAAATCGCATTAATCCATATATAAATTGCAAGCATTAGTAAAATGCATAGTTAATCAAAGCACATAATTATAAGATTTATATACTTTTACACTTGAATAACGACATCAATGTTGCCAAATATAGATATATTCAGATTATAGAATATAGTATTTACCTGTATTTAACTATTATAATAATATTTCTTATAATAAAAAAGTCAGAAAAAGTCAAAAATTTTATTTCAAGCTATTGACTTTTTGACTTTTTAAAGTTATTATAATGACATAAGGTTAACAGAACCTAATAATATACGCAAGAAATTAAGTGGACAAAAAGTCAAATAGTTAAGCTTGTAGTAAAAAAGTGAGGTAATATATATGAATAACAATTTTAATAACTTTGGCAGTGAATTCGGTAGCATGAATGATTTGTTTAATCAATTAATGGGAAATATGGGCGGTTATTCCACAGAAACTCGTCGATACAAGATCAACGGTCGTGAAGTAACACCTGAAGAATTTGCTTACTATCGTCAAACAGGTCACTTACCTACCGATGAAGAAATTCAAGCTGCACAACAAGGCAAGATAAAGCAAGATGGTATTCTTGCTAAACTCGGTACAAATTTAACAGAACAAGCCCGTAACGGAAAACTGGATCCTGTTATAGGACGTAATAAGGAAATTCAGGAAACAGCTGAAATCTTGGCCCGTCGCACAAAAAACAATCCGGTGTTGGTCGGCGATGCCGGTGTCGGTAAAACAGCCGTTGTCGAAGGGTTGGCTCAAGCTATCGTAAACGGCGATGTACCGGCAGCGATTAAAAATAAGGAAATCATCTCCATTGATATTTCCGGTTTGGAAGCAGGTACACAATACCGTGGTTCCTTCGAAGAAAACATTCAGAACCTTATCAAAGAAATAAAGGCTGCGGGCAATATCATCCTGTTCTTTGATGAAATCCACCAGATTCTAGGTGCCGGATCCACAGGTGACGGTCAAGGTTCCAAGGGGTTGGCAGATATCTTGAAACCTGCTCTATCTCGTGGTGAAATGACTGTAATCGGTGCGACTACACAGGATGAATATCGTAATACAATTATGAAAAACGCGGCTCTCGCTCGACGTTTTAATGAAGTAAAGGTAAACGCACCGTCCCCGGAAGATACTTTCAAAATCTTACAAGGCATTCGCCCATTGTATGAAGCACATCACAACATTGAATTACCGGACGCTGTATTGAAAGCGGCCGTAGATTATTCCGTGCAGTACATCCCTCAACGGAGTTTGCCTGATAAAGCTATCGACTTGATTGATGTAACAGCAGCTCACTTGGCCTCTCAACATCCCGTAACCGATATCAAAACATTGGAAGCGGATATTGCGGATGCTAAGGCAAAACAGGAGGAATACGCGCAGAAAGAAGATTACGAATCCGCTATCAATGAAAAGATGCGCATTCAGAAATTACAGGAAGAAATCGATAACCACACAGAAAACCAAAAGGTTGTGGCTAAGGTTAACGATGTAGCCGAAGCGGTAGAACGCATGACAGGTATTCCTGTATCCCAAATGGGTGCATCCGATATCGAACGATTGAAAGACATGAAGTCTCGCTTGGAAGCTCATGTAATCGGCCAGGATAAAGCTGTAGAAGCTGTATCTAAAGCAATCCGTCGTAACCGTGCGGGCTTTGACGAAGGCAAGCGTCCAATCGGCAGCTTCTTATTTGTGGGTCCTACCGGTGTCGGTAAAACGGAATTGGCAAAACAATTAGCCCTTGATATGTTCGGCAATAAAGACGCCATTATTCGTCTCGATATGTCCGAATATAGTGACCGCACTGCGGTATCCAAATTGATTGGTGCCACTGCCGGTTACATCGGTTATGACGATAACTCCAATACATTGACTGAACGTGTTCGTCGTAACCCATATTCCATTATCCTATTCGACGAAATCGAAAAAGCGGATCCTCAAGTTATCACATTA
Organism: Veillonella sp. AS16; assembly: GCF_000517785.1. Classification (NCBI taxonomy): domain Bacteria; kingdom Bacillati; phylum Bacillota; class Negativicutes; order Veillonellales; family Veillonellaceae; genus Veillonella; species Veillonella sp. AS16. The sequence continues at coordinate 780,369 of NZ_AZYX01000007.1, forward strand.
CTTTTACAAGTATTGGATGACGGCCACCTAACAGACGGTCAAGGTAACACGGTCAACTTTAAAAACACCGTTATCATCGCCACATCTAATGCCGGCTTTGGTTATGGTGATACTAAGGATGATGAAAGCTCAGCTGAAATCATGGATCGTATCGCCCCATTCTTCCGTCCTGAATTCTTAAACCGTTTCAACGCGGTTATCGAATTCAATCATTTGAGCAAGGAAGACTTGAAGAAAATCGTTGATTTGATGCTTGCCCAGGTAAATGCTACATTGGCGAAGAAAAACATCACCCTTGATGTAACCGATGCAGCCAAAGAGCTCTTGATGGAACAAGGCTATGACAAAGCGATGGGCGCTCGTCCATTACGTCGCGTCATCGAATCCGAAATACGCGACAATGTGACTGACTTCTATTTGGATCACATCGATGCTAAACACTTACTTGCCGATGTTGTGGACGGACACATCGTTATCAGCGACAAGGAGGAGGCTAAGCCATCAGATGATACAAAGTCAGCTGATTCCAGCAAATAATCAGTTTATAGATAAAACATGTTTCAATTTAAATATGACAATACATGATATGAGGATATATGACAAAACGTATTGTAACTTTAACCCCATGAAAAACAATTACACACATAAACATCCCTATTAATAATGAAAGGGGCTGTAACAGGAATGCGGTTTTTCCGCAGCCTGTTACAGCCCCTTTTTATATTAACCGAATAACAGATGTCCTACTTCATAAGCAATAGCCGATACGATACCTGACAACGGAATCGTGACGAACCACGCCATAACCATGGATCGTGCAACGCCCCAGTTAACAGCTTTTACACGCTTAGCCGAACCGACCCCCAAAAGAGAGCCGCTCACAACATGAGTCGTGCTGACCGGTAAATGCAAGAACGTAGCTGTAAAAATCGTAATAGCGGAGTTTAAATCCGCCGCAAAACCGTTGATGGTTTCCAATTTGAAAATCTTTGTACCCATGGTGGAAATGATTTTCCAACCACCTGCCGCGGTGCCTAACGCCATCGCCGACGCACAGCATAATTTAACCCATAACGGTACATCGAGAGTATCGATATATCCGCCGCTGAGCAAAGTCAACGTGATAATCCCCATCGCTTTCTGAGCATCATTTGAGCCATGAGAAAACGCCATCATAACCGCCGATACAACTTGCATGGATCGGAATCGGTCATTTAAGACAATCGGTGAAAATCGTCCGAAGATAAGCAGCAACAGCTTCATGATGATAAAGCCACCTATCATCGCTACGATGGGCGATAAGATAAGGGAGAAAAATATCTTCAAGATACCGCCTTCATTTAAGGCATCAAAGCCGACAGACCATCCGACGGCACCGATAATACCGCCAATCAGGGCATGAGATGAGGAGCTTGGAATTGCCCACCACCAGGTGGCAAGATTCCAAACGATAGCGCCGATTAATGCGGCACTGATAATAGAGCTGTCAATCAGATCAGGCGATAATACGATATCTCCGCCGATAGTCTTCGCTACACCGGTACTGACCATGGCACCGAGGAAATTCAGCCCTGCTGTCATCATAATCGCCTTTTTAGGTGAAATTGCCCGCGTCGATACGGATGTCGCAATGGCATTTGCCGTATCATGAAAGCCGTTGATATAATCAAAAGCTAACGCCAACAACACGACCAGCCATACCAAGTAATGAGAATCAAGCATACTTCAATACTACCCGGCGGAATGTGCCTACCAAATCTTCGCAACCATCGATGACATCTTCCATAGCGCTAAGGATTTCCTTCCATTTGATAATCTCAATCGGATCATTGCATTCCGTAAAGAGTTTAGCCATTTCTTCATGATAGATATTATCTGCTTCAGACTCAAGCTTCAACACTTGATGTACGCGGCCTTCCACCTTTACATGATCCTTCTTAAGGCTACCCATGTATCCGATGGATTTATTGATATGCTTCACGCATTTCACGACAATTTCACTCATGCGTATCGCGCCGTCACTAGGATTTCCCACATGGTACATCAACATTTTATCCATGATTTCTTTGATATTATCCAAGGTCGTATCCAATTGATCGATCAACAATTGAATATCCTCGCGATCCATCGGGGTAATGAAAGTCTTGCGCAATCGCTCTACTGTTTCGCTCACTAATTCATCTGCAGCCTTTTCTTTTGTATCAATTTCAAGAAAGGCCTCCTCTTTTGAAATCTCCCCTTTAAAAACACGCTCCATCATTTCTGCACTTTCATAGGTTAAGGCAGCATGATGCTCTAGAATACTGAAAAACTTTTCTTCTTTTCCCTTTAATTTAAAAGCCATGAAGTTCCTCCTGAAACAGTATCGGTTTGCTTCTGTAATATAATTTCATTATAGCATACCCCAAAGAATTCCTAAACAAATTTAACAGTCTCAATGTTAATACTTCATATGCGCATATCGTATATAGTATATGAAAAAGCAACCGATCTATAACGAGATATGGATCGGTTGCTTTTATTACGGATACTACAATGTATCATTATATTAATTATTTGATTCCGCCGCCGCTTTTGCCGCATCAGCCGCCTTTTTCAAATTAGGCACCGATGTAGGGCATGTAGCCGGTGTGCATGCACCGTTAGGGCCCAGATCTTCAGCGCGGCTTACATATGTCGTATGTAACATATGATGGGCCTTATGACTCAACGGTTTACCGTCAAAGAACTCGGCATATAGTTTTTGAATATCCGGATTATCACAGGATGCTTTAACTTTTACTTCGTTATCGCGCGTATACAAAGAGGCGATACGCGCTTCACGAGCCTTGTCAGCCATCGGTAATTTAACGCGCGGTTGACCGCCGCCACCGATACAGCCGCCTCGACAGGCCATCACTTCGATGAAATCATAATGGATATTTTCCGCACGCATGCGTTCAATGAATTTACGCAAGTTACCTGTACCATGTACAGCAGCAACATGTAATGTCTTATCACCGATTGTAACGTCCGCTTCACGGGCACCATCCATACCGCGGATTGCTTCAAACGGAATCAATGTATTCGGTGCATCCTCGTTCGTTACCACCTTGTATGCCGTACGCATAGCCGCTTCCATAACACCGCCGGTGTTACCGAAGATGATACCGCCTCCGGACGCTTCCCCCATCAACGGATCGAATGCGGAATCTTCAAGTTCGTCGAAATTAACGTTCTCAGCGCGTAACCATTTAGCCAATTCACGTGTTGTAATACAGTAATCCGTATCGCGCATTTCCGGTACATCCCAGTATTCCGCGGAAGAGTTCATTTCATCGCGACGGATTTCAAATTTCTTCGCCGTACAAGGTGTTACTGCAACAGCGACGATTTTCTTTGCATCGAGACCCATTTTTTCCGCAAAATATGTTTTCTGCGTAGGAGCCTGCATAGCAATAGGACTCTTAGCCGTGGATAAATTCGGTAAGAATTCCGGATAAAATGTTTCCGCAAATTTAACCCAAGCAGGACAGCAGGATGTAAATTGAGGCAACTCACCCGCACCGTTTAGAACGCGTTCAACAAGTTCCGATGCTTCTTCCATAATAGTCATATCAGCGCCGAAGTTTGTATCCAGTACATAATCGCCGCCCAGCTTACGAAGGGCCGCTACCATTTTGCCTTCTACAAAGGTCCCCGCATCAAGACCGAACTCTTCACCCAAACCGACACGCACTGCCGGCGCAGTTTGGAAGATAACGATTTTATCAGGGTCAGCGATAGCCGCTTTCACCTCATCGATTTCAGAGCGTTCATTGATGGAATCGAACGGGCAAATAGATGCACATTGACCGCAATGAATACAAATCGGATGGTCTCCGTTCGTCGTTAAATCATAATAATCAAATACGCCCATGTCTACGGCACAGGCCTTGCGACACAAAGAACAGTTCTTACATTTAGATAAGTCTTGTACTAATGCAATATTTCCTTCTTCAATAGGTACGCGACGATCCAAGAATTGATACTTACTCATGAATTCCTCCTACTTAGGTAACGTTGTTATCGTTATATCATCAGTGAATTATATCACAAATTATAATTGTTCTTCAAGAACTATCCACCGCTCCGTTAAGGCATTTAAGCGTTCCTCCGCCTCACTACGCTCCGCCATCAGATCTTGCATTTTTTCATAGTCCGTTGCAAATTGTGCAATCATAACATCAATGCCCTTGATAAGGTGTTCTACCTTCGGCATTTCTTCAAGAATTCGATCGTATTCGGCTTTCTCTGATTTATTGAGACCCTTTTTTACAGATGTATCTGTGAAAGTATCCTGCACTTCACCGTTCCGAGTCGTTTCAACATCTGGGGAATTCAACTTGCCCCTATCCGCCTCATTTGCCATTATAAATGGCTCTGCATTTTCCCGATGTAATTTAGACTGTACAAATGTATCACTATGTTTTTTATCTGCTTTTTCTGTATTATCTACGGTATTACCTGCTGTATCAGCAACATAGAACGTCCGTTTCCCTGCAGTACTTTCATCAAGAGTATCCTTGTAATCCGAATACGAGCCATGCACGATATCGATATGACCATCACCGGTAAATACAAAGAGTTTATCCACCACACGGTCCAAAAAATACCGATCATGGCATACGGTGATGATGACGCCGCCGAAAGAATCGAGAAAATCCTCCAGCACCTCAAGGGTTGGAATATCAAGATCATTCGTCGGTTCATCGAGCAGTAACACATTCGGTGCACTCATGAGCAGTTTCAGCAAATAGAGACGACGACGCTCACCGCCGGACAATTTACGAATCGGCACACCGTGAAGCTCCGGCGTAAAGAGGAATCGCTCCAGAATCTGTCCCGCACTCAACGTGGATCCATCCCCCAATACCATGTAAGCATGATCTTCCCGAATATAGTCGAGAACGCGCATGTCCTCGTCAAACTCCGGCAATTCCTGTTTAAAGTGAGCGATACGAACCGTTTCCCCCTTACCGATGGTGCCGCCCGTCGGCTCATAGGCACCATCAAGGATATTCATAAATGTAGATTTTCCCACCCCGTTAGGGCCTACGATACCGATGCGATCATGACGAACCACATGATACGTAAAATCTGAAATAATCGGACGATTTCCGAAATTAAACGTTAAATGCTCAATATCAAAAATCGTCTTTCCCAACCGGGTCTTTAATGCAATCGGATCCATCTGGTCGGGACGACGAATCTTTTCCATATTCTTTAACGTTTCATATCTGTCTAACCGGGCCTTCTGCTTCGTACTACGTGCCTGTGCACCGCGGCGCACCCATTCGATTTCGCGCTTTAAAAATTGACGTCTCCTTTCTTCAGATGCCGCCTCACGTGCTTCACGATCAGCTTTCAAAGCAAGAAACTCCTCATAGTTTCCATCATATTGATACATGCGTCGATTTGACAATTCCAAAATACCATTGCATACGGAATCGAGGAAGTATCGGTCATGAGTACTGATCAGGAGTCCTCCCTGACGGTTGCTCAGATAGGATTCGAGCCATTCGATGCTGTCCTCATCCAAATGATTCGTCGGCTCATCTAACAGCAGTAAATCACAGGGATATAACAAAGCCTGCCCCAGTGCGAGGCGCCGCTTCTGTCCGCCGGACAACAGCTTCACCTGCTGCTCCACATCCATAAACCCGAGCTTGGATAAAATGATGCGAGCTTCCTGCTCCACCTGCCAGCCGTCTTGTTGATCCATCTGTTCCAATGCATTCATATACCGGCGAGATATCCGATCATCATCGCGGCTCTCCGCCTGCATAGCGTGATATTCTCGGCTGATTTGGCCAAAATTTCTGACCATTTGCAGTCTCGGATGATTTCCGTCTAGAATCGCGTCCAACAAGGTCGCATTTACATCGAAATCCGGCGTCTGCTCCAAATAATATATACTCGCCTTTCCGTTTCGTTCAATATGGCCCTTATCGGCCTCCATCTGGTCGGCTAATATTTTCAAAAACGTGGACTTACCTGTACCGTTAATCCCCACAAGGCCCAATCGTTTCTCCGTAGTAAAGGTGATGTTCACATCTTTAAATAGCAGCCGCGTGCCATATGATTTTTCTATATTCTGTAAACTGATGACATTCATATCCCGCTCCTGTTTTGTAACTATGGTACTTATTATACTACAAGATTATCATTGACAGTAACGATCCCCATCAGTAGAATAAACGTAACGTAATAAATATTCCTGAGGAGGTCCTTATGGTAACAGATACGGTATTAGATTTTTATGAAAGCATCAATTTTGAAATCATCGACATAGACGGATATGATACATTATTCACAGAGCTCCTAGAGGACGGTACCTACGCTACCGTATCCGATGATGACGGATACATGCCCGAGGATTTAGACACACCTGTCGTATTCAGTGTATACGATGATAACGACTCATTTCAATGGAGTGTCACCCTGGACAGCTCTCATCAGCTACAGGAACTTTTACAAAATGCGGACAGCACGGAAACATTTCTTGCCACATTAGAGAATATTCGCGAAGAACACATCGAGCAACACCAGTAAAACACAAACTGATTGAGTACGGTATAAACCAATAGCCCCTTGGTATCAGACTAAAGCCAGTCAATACCAAGGGGCTAATTATGTCTTAGCAACTATATAGATTCCTCTATAGCCGTTACCTGCACCGTATCATAATCATCTAAAATTTTAATCAAATCATTTACGATTTCCGCCGCTCCGTCCACCTGCCATTCGCGAGCACGTTGAGACATCTGCTGTAATCGTGGCGGGTTGATAAGGAGTGCCGCAACAACGTCCTCCAGATTGTGAATATCGCGGGCCCAGCGAGCGCAACCGCGCTGTTCAAGAAGCTCCGCATTGGCTTCCTCCTGTCCGGGAATCGCATTGAAGAATACCATCGGCAATCCGATCGTCACCGCCTCCATACAGGTCAATGCGCCCGGCTTCGTCACCAGTAAGGAGGATGTCTTCATCAATTCCGAAATATTCGACGTATAGCCGAATACGGTGGTCTTCGTTTTCATCGAGGTGCTGAGGGTCACCAATGATTCATAGAGCGATGTATTTTGACCGGCTACAACGGTGATTTCATCGATGCCGTTTACATCATCTAAATGCTTCAATGCCGTTTCCAATGAACCGAGGCCAAGACCTCCGCCCATAACAAGCACTTTCACAGGTTTTTCTAAGGAGTAGTCCTCAATGGCATCTCGAAAGAAGGAGCGACGCACGGGAATCCCCGACACATGTATGCGCGACTCATCTATACCGGACTGTACCATCTCGGAAACCATGCCTTCGGTGGCCACAAAGTATGTATCAACCTGCGGATAGAGCCAAAATTGATGGCTGCTGAAATCCGTCATAATCGCTACGAGAGGCATGTTGATATGTCCCTGTCGCTTCAAGATCGATGCGGCCCCACAGGGAAACGGGTGCGTAAAGACCATTACGTCAGGTTCTTCCTGTTGAATCAGCTTGAGCATACGACCTTTTAACAGATAGGACAAAGCGGTCTGCATAATGGACCCCTGCTTCTCCCCTTTAGAGACGCGATAAATGATATCATACAGCATCGGGAACACGTCAATCATCTTGATATATGTCCCCTTAATCAGATGCTCGACTGACATCGTCTCGGTATCCAAAAAATCCACATGACTGATTGTGGCCTGTGGTTCCTTATCCTTCCAATATTCTTCTATGGCTCTGGCAGCCTGCATATGCCCCGTTCCGATGGATGCGGACACAATGAGGACCTTCCGTGATAAATCGTTATTCATAATGCACCCTTTCTCTGTGCATTATACCATAAATAGACAAAAAAAAGAGACCTCGAAAGGTCTCTTTTGCTTTTACAGCAAATTATTTTTTGCGTTTTTTAGCTTTTGCAGCGTTAACTTGTTCTTTCAAACCTTTACCAGCTTTGAATGCAGGAGATTTGGAAGCTGCAATACGGATAGTTTTACCGTTTTGTGGGTTGCGGCCTTCACGAGCTGCGCGTTCACGAACTTCGAAAGTACCGAAGCCGATAACTTGTACTTTACCACCAGCAGCTAATTCTTCAGCAACTGTATCGAATACAGCTTTAACTGCTTTTTCAGCGTCTTTTTTTGTTAATTCAGTTTTTTGTGCAACACTTGCGATTAATTCTGTTTTGTTCATGACAGAACCTCCTTAAAAATACAATACCCGAGATGTTAAAATACCTCTAGGTTACTTTTCCTGCACCTTAGCCTCCTCCCAAAAAGCATCCAGCTCAGCTAATGAAAAGTCTTCCCATGAGCGATCGCTTTGGTTAACACAAGCCTCTACATGTGAAAAACGCTGTCGGAACTTAGTGTTTGTGCGATTCAGTGCATTTTCACCGCTTATTTTATACCATCTAAATAAATTAATCAAGGAAAAAAGCACATCGCCCGCCTCTTTTTCCATATTTTCGCTATCTTTTTCGCCTACGGCTTCCTTAAATTCAGCCATTTCCTCGTCTACTTTCGCCCAGACAGGATCGAGCTCATCCCAGTCAAAGCCTAGCTTTCCGGCCTTTTCCTGTAGTTTCTGGGCGGCCACTAAAGCGGGTAAACTTTTAGAAACGCCGTCTAATACAGATTTTTGTATATTTTTCTTTTCTTGTGCCTTTAATTCATCCCAACTGTATGATTTTTCATCATTTCCGGGGTTGAAAATATGCGGATGACGGCGAATCATCTTGGCGGTCACATCATCAATGACATCTTGCAGCGTAAAATGTCCGGCGTCTTCCGCCAGCTGACTGTGAAAAACGACCTGTAATAATACATCACCTAATTCTTCCCGCAAATTGGGCATATCCTTATTATCAATGGCATCCACTACCTCATAGGTCTCCTCGATGAAGTAGCGCCGCAATGACTCATGAGTCTGCTTTCTGTCCCAGGGACAACCATCGGGAGCGCGCAATGCTTTCACTACATCAACAAGCGGTTTAATCGATACCTTTTCTGTAGATTCATCATGAATCAAGCCGGACTGATCAATATTGTTGTTCATATAGTTTCGCCTCCTCTCTATTTCGGCGAGCCTGTAAGCGTTTACCGATGATCGGGAAATAATAGATATCGTCCTTCACGATCGCCTTGGTAAGCCATAAGGATAAACAGTAAATGAAAATAGCCACCAGTATAGCTACCGCCACGGCCCCGCCATTACCCAACAAATCCACCGTGCTTACATAAACCACCTGAGTCGCACCGCCCATAGCCATGGCGGATACGATGATTTTTAGAAGTTCCATTTTATTTAAAACAGCACCTACATATCGTTTTACAAAGGTATAGTTGATGAGGGCCGCAATAGCAAAGTTGAAATTTGTAGCCCATGCGGCGCCGTTAATACCGAGCTCGACGGTTCCCGTCAATTTATAATCCAGTACGGTTTTTGCTACAAGCCCGATAAAAATAGCAATCATCGGAATCATAGTTCTACCGAGCCCTTGCAGAATCCCCGCCGTCACCTGTTGCCATCCCAGAAATACGATACTCAGGCTGATGACCGCAATAACAGGACCTGCATTAGGCGTCGCATAAATAAGCTGCGATATAGGCGTCGCCAATACACAGAGGCCCACACAGGCCGGTATGGTGAACATATTCGCGATTTTGATGGCCGAACCGGAACGCTGTACGATGCGATGCACATCCTTTTGCGCATGCGCCTCGGAAACGGCCGGCACAAGGCTTGCCGCCAAAGATGTGGTCAGAATAATGGGCAATCCGATTAACGACGTAGCCATTCCGGTTAAATAACCGAATTGTGTGGTCGCTTCATGCAGATAGTATCCTATATCCATCAACCGTTTCGGAACGATAAAGGTATCGATAAGGGATACCATCGGCAACATGATATTAGCCATCGATACGGGAATCGCAAGACTGAACAAACGCTTTACGACAGTCGTCGTACTTTCAACAGAGACCTGCGAATGTTGATGCATCAACATTTGTTGACGCACGTGACGTTGGCGATAGTAAAAGTAAATCAGCACCAATAATCCAGCCAATACTCCGGGAAACGTAGCAAACGTAGCACCGCCTGCCGCAAGATGCAAGCCGCGATCTATAAAGTAATACGCCAGCCCCACCATGGAGGACACGCGAAATATCTGTTCAAAGACCTGGCTCGTACCGGTAGGGACCATGTACTGAAAGCCCTGAAAATAGCCTCTGAAGCAACTCAATATGGTCACCACCAAAATAGCCGGCGACAGAAGTTGAATGGCGGTCAACGCCCGAGCGTCGGTTATAATATGATAATCAACCAGCCACTGAGCGCTGCTATACAAGGCGAGACTAAATACGACCCCCAGCACGGTAAGCGTCCGCAAGGATACGGAAAAAACCTTCTGAACGCCGCGCATATCATCGTTGGCAAGCTTTTCGGCAATCATAATCGATATGGCCACGGGAATCCCCGAAGCGGATATGCTGACGATAATCTGATAAATCGGATAAGCCATCATATAAAGACCTATCCCCTCACCGCCCAGAATACGGGCGATCAGGACCTTGCTGAAAGCGCCGATAATCTTGACGATAATACCGGCCAAGGTTAAAATCATGGCACCTTTTAGAAATCGATTCATAGGCTCTCCTTTGTCGATGATTTCTGACTCAAGGCCTTCATCACCGCTTCTGTAATCGTTAAAATAGAACCCTTCATACCGTTGAGGCTCACATACAATGTGGTCGGTTTTGTATCCACGAATTTCATTTTCTTCCATAAATCTTCACGAACAGCGCCCATATCCCAATCGGCCATTTTCGAATCATCGTACCAATGAATAATGAGCTGTTCCGCGCGGCATACCATGCTCTTAATGCCCAATAATCGAGCCTGCTCCTTGATTTGAGCGATGCGCAACAAACGGTCCACCGGATCCGTCGGCGTACCAAAACGATCAATGAGTTCATCCGTCATATCATCCAGGTCTTGTTTAGACTTAATGCGCAATAATCGTTGATATACAGAGATTTTCCGAGCACTGTCCTTGATATAGGCATCGTCGATAAAGGCATCCACCTCTAAATCGATGGCGGGATCAACTGTAGTCTCCCGTTCCAACTTTTTATTTTGAGCCTTTGCAATGGCCTCTTCCAGCATCGTTACATACATGCCGAAGCCGACGGATGCGATGTTGCCGTGCTGTTGAGAGCCCAACAAATTACCGGCCCCACGGATTTCAAGATCGCGCATGGCCAGCTTAAAGCCTGCTCCGAGTTCCGTAAATTCCTCGATGGCTTTCAAGCGCTTCTCCGCCGCCTCAGACAACATCTTATCCGGACGATACATGAAATACGCATAAGCCCTGCGGCGCGAACGCCCTACACGACCACGCATCTGATATAGCTGAGATAACCCCAATCGGTCCGCATCATAAATAATAATCGTATTTGCATTCGGAATATCCAGTCCCGTTTCAATGATACTCGTCGATACGAGCACATCATAGTGACCTTCATAAAAATCGGTCATAATCTCTTCGATTTGACGCCCCGTCATCTGACCATGAGCAATAGCATACCGTAGACCCGGCAATGCATCAGCAAGAAGTTCACCCATATGTTCAATAGAAGCAACGCGATTATATACGAAGTACACCTGTCCCCCTCGGGCTAACTCCCGCTTGATCGCATCGGCGATGAGATTCATATCGTATTCAACCACATAGGTCTGAACCGGTAGACGCTCTTCCGGCGGCGTATTGATGACGGACATTTCCCTCACCCCTACAAGTGACATGTGTAATGTTCTAGGAATCGGAGTGGCACTCAAGGTGAGTACATCGATATTATGCGCCCATTCTTTCCATTTTTCCTTCTGTGCCACACCGAATCGCTGCTCCTCATCGACGACGAGCATGCCTAAATCTTTAAACCTTACCTTTTTATTGAGCAATGAATGCGTACCGATCAACACATCTATAGAGCCTTCCTCAACGCCCTTGAGAATCTGCTTTTTCTCTGCTGTACTGCGGAAGCGATTCAATACATCCACCTTAACACCGAACGAAGAGAATCGGTCCACAAAGGTCTGATAATGTTGTTGAGCCAATACGGTAGTGGGCACGAGCACGGCCACCTGTTTACCGCTCATAACGGCTTTAAAGATGGCTCGCATAGCCACCTCGGTTTTACCAAAGCCTACATCCCCCGCCAGCAGTCGGTCCATAGGCACCGGGCGTTCCATCGATTCCTTGATTTCCGCCGTCGCCTGCAATTGATCCGCCGTTTCTTCATAAGGAAAGGCATCTTCAAATTCTTGCTGCCACGGTTGGTCAGGGAGAAACGCAAATCCCTCGGTTATCTCCCTCTGAGCATATAATTCCACCAATTTCTCCGCCAAGTCATCGATGGACTTTTTCGCCTTCGTAACGACCTTATTCCAGTCACCGCCGCCCATCTTATGGATACGAGGCACATCACCTTCATTGCCGATGTACTTTTGCAACTGATCCAGGTGGTCGGCCGGCAAGAACAATTTATCCGTACCGGCATAGGCGATTTCAATATAATCACGATGAATGCCTTCAGTTTCAATCGTCTTAAGTCCGATGTACTTGCCGATACCGTGAACACTGTGAACTACATAATCACCGACAGTCAGATCCGTAAAATAATTGATTTCCTGCCCTTTCTTAGGCTTGTTTCGCAACTTGCGCTTCTGCTGTCCGTAAATATTGCCCCCTACAACGACCACAATGTGACTGTTCGGCAACTCAAAACCGTCTGTTAAAAGCCCCTGTAAAATAACGACAGTATCGGGCTTAGAAATCCATGTATCACTATGAATAAAAGGAATATTTTCCTGCTCTAGAGCCCGCTCAATGCCCTCTCTGCGCTGCTGATTATTAAGGACTAGCACCACTTGATGATGTCGGCGATGCCACTGCTCTATCTCATCCGTTAACAGCGGAATCTGCCGCTCAAAACTGGTCATCGTCTTGCCTTGAATACCGATTGAGGTAAACCCGCCAAGGCCGATGGAACGTTGCTGCATAAATGTGAAAGCAATCCGTGTCCGCGCATCTACGGTTCTCTGCAAGGAGCTCCAGTCACAGTGCATTTTCCGATGAGTCGGATCCTCCTTGAGGAACTTTTTCAATGCCTCTTGAATCCGTCCCGGCTCATCGTAAATAAGAGTCCCCTCTTTTACATAGGATAAAAGCGTACTTTCAGCATCATCATTACCTAAGAAGAAAGGCGTCACTGTATAGGACTCGATTTGCTCGACGGAGCGCTGACTTTCAACGGAGAAAAAACGCAATGTATCGATTTCATCACCGAAGAACTCAATACGAATAGGGTCATCACTATTTACGGGATAAATATCCAATATATCGCCGCGCACGGCAAAATGACCACGCTGTTCCACCTGGTCCACTCGTTCATATCCAATTGTCACTAACTGCTCGAGTACGGTATTGCGATCAATCACGTCACTCAAACCGAAGTGAAGGGATTGGCCTTTCAGATATTGAGGTGACACCACATATTGGGTGACCTCCTCCGCATTGGCCAGCACCACCACCGGTTCCTGCCATGCTAACAGACTCAAGGCACGCATCTGCGCCCCCTGGTCCTCCAGACTGCGTGCAACAGTGGTAAAATCAACATGATCCGTTACAGGAAATGATAGGACCGGAACATTCGGCCAGAAAAAGGCTAAATCCCGTTCCCACATCTCCTTATGTTCCTTATCATGAACCACTATGACGAACGGCTTTGCGGGCCCGTCTGTGAAAGCTCTGCTCAACAAGAAACTCTTTTGAGACCCGCTGAGCCCATATATAACTGATTTTCCTTTATTTTGAAATGCGTTTAGCCCATCCGCAAAGGATGGGTTCTGTGAAAGCAGTTCTGTAAATGTATTATCCATACTGCACCATATTGTATTAATTTAAATCTTTTGACTCATTAATTATAACATATCATAGATTTACCCATGTCCCAAGACGATTGAGACTCAAATTTTTGGCAAAAAAAATAGCACCTCCAAGGTGCAATAATAAAGTTGGTGCGGGAGAAGGGACTTGAACCCCCACGCCGTAAGGCGCCAGATCCTAAGTCTGGTGCGTCTGCCAATTCCGCCACTCCCGCGTACCGACTGAAATTATAATATCACGTATACACAGCACCGTCAATTACTTTTTTATAATTTTTCAAAATCGTTAATCACAAATCCATGCTATAAAAATATATGGTACTCATCGTGAAAATATACAATAGCAAAAACATATATTGTCAAAACTGTATCCGACTAAATATAATCTACCGGACCCATAGAAAAAGAGACTGTCCCGGAATCTGTAAACTACAAAATCCCGGGACAGCCTCTTTTTAGGATGATGATGAATAAATGCATGCCCTACATTTACCATAAAATATATTAACAGCCACAAACAAAAATGCCGTGGTGATAATACCGAAATTCATAAATCACCACGACTGAACGACAAAAGCAAAAGCTTTCGACTTTGATTAACAGACTAAAAAATCCTTTTTACGGGTACGCAAAAAGAAGATTCAAACTTCTCCTCCCTATCGCTCGTAGGTCAAATGGTGAATGTTGAATAGGCAGTTCTCCTGACTCGGCATCAACGCTCATCCGGCCTTCCCAGTTTCCCAGTGACTTAATCGGATTCGCTCAACCATACAGTGGCGGGACCGTGCCGGCCTTTAACCGGCTTCTCTATTATGCTTTTCAGCACCTATTCCCAAATATGTTCTTTTGTATGCTTTTATTCTAACAGTCCCCATTCATTAAGTCAATACGGCAGTAGCATATTTATTAATAAAAAAATGCTATGTAGGTCTGCCGTATTGTTATAACAGAAATGAACAGTTCAACCATCCAGAAAATATGCTTATCCCACGCGGTTTCTAAACAGCCAGCCCGCTATGGACATGGTTATAACAGTCAGGATAATCATAGGAATAAAATTGAACCATATATCAACGAATCCTGCCCCTTCCAAATAAACCCGCCGTATCGCTTCGGTAGAAAAGCGCATAGGATTTACATATGTAATATATTGCAATAATTTCGGCATATTATGAATCGGCGTAGCCAATCCGGATAATAACGCCAAGGGCAATAAAAAAACTAAAACATATACGAGGACCTGCTGCATATTTTTAGCAATGGCCGAAATAGATAATCCCAACCCGATGCTGCTGCATATAAATGTAAATAATACGGCATAGACGAGAAAAATATTTCCTCGGAACGGAACTTGAAACCAGAACATAGCCAGTAATAGCAATACACTACTTTGAAACAGCCCTATAAACATTGGAGGTATGGACTTTGCAATCAAAATCTGCAGGGAGGATACAGGCGTTACCAACAGCTGGTCAAAGGTTCCCTGCTCTCGTTCTCGCGCCACCGATAGGCCGCCCAGCATGATGACTTGTGTCATGCTGACCAAGACGACGAGACCGGCTAAAAAGGTCCATGAAGACTGCTGATTTTCATTATACCACGTACGAGATTCAATCGTGATACCCTTATGTCCAACACCTAACGAGGTCTGATTGAATTGAGAAATAATTTGTCCCATATACGAAGCGGCAACACCTGATGTCATAGAATTTGTTCCGTTTGCAATAACCGTAATTGATGAAGGCTGTTGATGTTTTAATTTTTCTTCAAAATCCTGAGGTATGATAACCGCCATAATCACCTCGTTAGAATCGATAAGCGGGGCGATTACATCGGGGGAGTCCGCAACTTTATACAAGCTAAAGATACCCGATGAATTGATGGTTGACTCCAGAGCAGCCGACGTTTGTGTATGACTTTCATCAACCAGTACATAGGGAACCTTGTTGAGGTTATATGTCGCGGCATAACCGAAGAGGAATCCTTGAATAATAACCGGTACCAGTAAGATTATACGAGTTTTCGGATCTTTGAAGGTGGCTATCAGCTCTTTCCATATGATAGCGACAATCTGATTCCAGTATAGGCGCCAATTCATCATTCCACCTTCTTCCTCGTAATATGAATCGTCAAAAATGTAAAACAAACAGCAAACCCAGATAAAACGGCGCTGTTCTTAATAATTAAATACCAGTTATTTCCACCCAGAAACAACGATTTCAACAGTTCCAAATAGTACGTAGGCGGTAACATTCGCGAAATATATTGAATCGCCACAGGCTGAGAATGAGGATCAAACAAAAAACCTGTCAACATCAAAGCCGGTAGAAAGCTCGTAAGTGATGCCATTTGACACGCTAAAAACTGCTTTTTCGTAAGTGCGGATATAAGCAGACCCATATTTAAAGAAACAATTAAATACAATGTGGACACGATGCAGATGATCCATAAGGAACCACGCATCGGCACGTCATAAAAAAAATACGATACACCGAGGCAAAACAGCAGCCCCAACATGGCCAATACATAATAAGGCACTACCTTAGCCAAAATAATTTCAATAGGCTTAACCGGTGTAACGAATAAAGCCTCGAAAGTCCCCCGTTCCCACTCTCTGGCCATGACGACAGCCGTAAGAAATACGGATACAATCGTCATGATAATCATTATGAGCCCGGGAATCAAAAACCATGTACTCGTATTTTCCTCATTAAACCACATGCGATAGTTCATCGTTATATATCCGCCACGCATCATAAACGGAATATTCTTAGCCGCCCACAAATTGATGGCTGAGGTAACATAACTTTGCACACTCATCGCTACCGAAGTGTCGACACCGTAGTAAATCCCCTGTACCTTTCCTTGTCCGCGCATAACTTGAGACGAAAAATCCTGTGGAATCACCAGTATGGCATCCACCTTTCGTTTTTCCATCAACAGTTCCGCCGTATTTCTATCGCGAACCGCTATGGGTTGAAAGTACTCAGACCCGTTTAATGAATCGTACACACTCTCGGACATTGCATCCTGACGTTCCATAACCACCGCTATCGGTACATGCTTAACATCCAACGTTACCCCTGAACCGATGAGGATAATAAGGAGTATGGGTAGTACGACCCCCAGCAAAATAGTGCTGGGGTCGCGCAATACCTGTAAGGTTTCCTTATGTACCAATGAGGAAAACCGTTTTATAAAGCCGTTCATGCGTTCCCCTCCTGTTCCCGCTTTTTCAATATGACGGAGATAAACGCTTCATCCATAGTACAGGTCTCATCTCCGGCAGTCCGTCTGACCTCATCCGGTGTGCCCAGTACAACGAGCTTACCCGCATCCTGAATCATAATACGGTCACAATATTCCGATTCATCCATAAAATGAGTCGTAATAATAATCGTTGTTCCCCGTTTTGATAAAGAGGTAATCTGTCGCCAGAAATTACGCCGCGTAAGAGGATCAATACCACTTGTGGGCTCATCCAAAAAGAGAATTTTAGGCTCATGCATTAACGCAGCCGCCATGGACAAGCGTTGTTTATAACCGCCCGGCAGATCACCGGCCATCATACCTCTCACGTCGTTCAGACGGAACTCCTTAATAACAGCTTCTATCCGATCAAGCTTCTTCTGTCCGTGAAGGCCGTACACACCGGCAAAAAATTTCAAGTTTTCCATAACGGACAGATTACCGTACAAAGAAAATTTTTGCGCTACATATCCGAAATTGCTTCGCGCCGCTGTACGGGATTTAACGACATCAACACCGGCCACATGCAAATCGCCGCTCGTTACAGGCAACAATCCACAAAGCATATGAAATGTCGTCGTCTTGCCGGCACCGTTTGGTCCGAGCAATCCGAATACTTCTCCGCGCCGCACCGTAAACGAGGTATTGGCAACCGCCGTAAAATCACCGAATTTTCTCACCAAATGAGATACGGAAATCTCTACATGCGGCTCGGCCATTTCATTTGGGGTCAATAAACGATTTCGTTCTTTTTCTATTGCACTTTCATCTATGTCCATATTTAAACGCCCTGAAAGCTCAGCCCCGTGCCCGGAGGTAAATTCATCCTCTTTTAACAGCATCATAAAGGTATCTTCCAAGCGGCTCTGAACAGGCTGTTCCTCCATACCGTACTCGCTAAGCCAAGGAATCGAAGGTACTTCTTTCGTTTTTATGTACCGCACGGCACCGGCCTCCGGAACGGCATCTATCACGCATTGTGTATCATCCATCAATGCGGCCTGCACATTTCTCATGCTCAATGGTTTAGGAATCTTTACCTGAAAGCATCGCCCCTCAGACATTTTAGTTAATTCATGCGGCGTCCCCGTTGCCAAAAATCGCCCCTTATTGAGGACGAAAACATCTTTACAACGCTCCGCCTCGTCCATATACGCTGTACTGACAAGTACGCTGATTCCATCTGTACGTACCAGCGACTCTAAAATCTCCCATAGCTCACGTCTTGAAAACGGGTCGACCCCTACGGTAGGCTCATCAAGCAGCAACAGCTCCGGAGATCGCACCAGTGTGCAGGCCAGGCTGAGCTTTTGCTTCATACCGCCCGATAATTTACCGGCGGGGCGCTTCGTAAATTTTGATAGCCCCGTCATATGCAGTAATTTTTCGAACCGTTCCGTTCTCACTCCCGGAGGGATGCCGTGTAAATCCGCATACAGATTCATGTTTTCACTGACCGATAATTCCTCATAAAGGCCGAATTTCTGAGGCATATAACTGAGTCTGTCTTGAACTTCCTGAGAATATGCTTTCACATCCATTCCGAGGACATCTAAAGAGCCCGACGTGGAGTCCAATAAACCGGCTATCAACCGGATAAGCGTTGTCTTCCCCGCACCATCCGGTCCCACTAATGCCGTTAAACAACCTTTCCGAATTTTAAAATCCAGATGGTCCAATGCTATTATAGGATCAGCTCCGACAATGGGAAAATCTTTATATAATTGTGACGCTTCGATTGCATATACATCATTCACCGCACACCTCTATATATCAATGGAAACAGTGGCAGGCATTCCTAAACGAAGGCGATTATCAGGGTCATCCACATAGACCCGCACTTCATACACAAGTGTAGTACGCACATCCTCCGTTTCTACCGATTTAGGTGTAAATTCCGCTACGGAAGAAATATATCCGATTGTGCCGTGAATCGGTTCATTCTTATCGGTATCCGTCGTCACATTCGCATCCATACCGTTATAAATTTTCCCTAAATCCCGTTCGTTCACATATACACGAACCCATTTCTTAGTATTCTCAGCCAACTTAAATACAGGTGTATTGGGGGAAGCCATATCACCGACCTGTAACAATCGGGCCGTTATAACCCCGTCTATAGGCGCCGTTAATACGGTTTGGTTCAACAAGAACTCCTGACGGGCCAGTTCACTTTTCATCGCATCCAATTGTGCCTGTGCCTGTGCTATATCTTCCTGTCTCGGTCCTGCAACGGCTAAATTATAAGCTTGCTGAGCCTCATTCAATTTAGCTTCCGCCACTTTCACCTTCGCCTGTATATCATCTACGGACTGTCGACTGACAGCCTTACCATTTGAAGCATTATAGGATTTTTGCAACTTATCGGACTCCTGCTTCGATTGAGCCAGCGAAGCCTCTGCAGATGTAACTCGTGCCGATGCCTGGGCGATTTCTTCAGGTCTGCTCCCCGCCTGCAGCTTAGACACTACCGCTTCCTGTGCTGCAATGGTATCCTTAGCCTGCTGTACAGCAAGACTCAATTCATCAGAATGTAAATAGCCCAGTATCTGCCCCTTGGTTACGACGGCCCCTTCATCCACTAACAGGCTGGAAATCCGATCGCTGCCCCGGAATGCAACATTCACTTCACGCAGATTCACATTGCCTTGCAGCACAATGTGATGTGCGGCCTTATACGCTTCATATTGATAATAAGCATAATAACCTGCGCCGCCCAGAATAATTAGAAGAGCAATCATTATACTTATACATTTTTTTCTATTATTCGCCATCCATCGTTTAACAGCATCAAGTTTCTCTTTCATAGTCATTCCCCTTCTCTGACACTATTTCTTAGCATGCGAATCCGCCTCTGCCGCCTGATCGATGTCCATAGCTTCCCAGCCACCGCCCAGAGACTTGAATAAACGGATGGTATCGGCAAATTCCTGTCCCCGACTCATGATATATTGCCGCCTTGCGGATAATACATTTCGTCTCGCATCAAGAACACTCAAATAATCGCTAAGACCGGAGTCGAAATTGGTTTGTGCCAGCGACTCCGCTTGTTTTGAAGATTCTACGGCAGATTTTAATTCCTCGGACTTAATATAATCCTGAGATGCATCCGTCACCGCATTTCGAACCTCCCCGACAGCTTTCAAAACAGTTTCTTCATAATCAGCTAAATATTCCTGTTCCTTTTCCGTTTGTACTTTTATATTTTTCCGGATAGCTCCGGCATGGAAAATAGGCATCGTTATTGACGGTCCTATTCCGATCATTTTCCCGATGACTGAAACGAGTCCACCCGATGCAAACGACTCCAATCCTATACTGCCATTCAGTGAAAATCTAGGCTTAAGATCAGCCTTTGCGGACTTCGTTTTCTGCTGTTGTGCCGCAATACGTCGTTCAGCCGCCTGTATATCCGGCCGTTGCCGCAAAGCTTCCGCCGGTATGCCGATAAACATATGCGGATCCACCGTCGGTAACGAAGCATTATCCATCAATAACCCATCGACTTCGCCCGGAACCGTTCCTGTCAATATAGAGATGGCCGACATTGTGGATGCTATATTTTTCTTTAATGAAGGAATCTCCGCCTGAGTCTGAGACAATGCATATGTAGCCTGTTGTACCGGTAATTCATTTATAACGCCTGACTGATAATTTACCTTGAGCAGTTCCAACGCTTCCTGTTGGCGCTTCACATCATCTTCCGTAATGCGTAGTTGCTCCTGCAAGGTTCTTAACGACATATACTGTAATGCGGTTTCCGCACTCAATGATACCCATGTGGAATATAAATCCGCCTGTGAAGCCTGCAACGAATTCGATGCAGCACGTGAATTGGCTTTTTGTCTTCCGAATATATCAATTTCCCATCGGGCATCCACGCCCAGTTTGCCGGTTTCTACAGTTCTCGTCGTCTTATCCGGTAAAGGTAAACTCTTTATTTCTTCTCGGTCCGAATCCCATTCGCCCTGCCCCCTGTTAGCAGACCATGAACCGGAAGCATCCAGCCAAGGTAATCGTTGCGCTTCAGCAATTCCCAACTGCAACCGTCCCTGTCTAACTCGAGAGCGCGCCACTTCTAATTGCCGGTTATTTTTAAGAGTTAAATCAATTAACTGATCCAATACGGGATCGTTAAAAACCTTCCACCAATGAGCTAATTCATCTTCACTGACCGCTTTTCCTTCCACAACCTCATACGGTGTCGGATGTTTTCCCGCTTCTTCCACCCAAGAATGCTCATTCAATTCTTTGGTTGCTTTTTGTTTTTCTGAAAGCTTCGCTTCATCAGCAGATGACTTCTTTTTCTTTTTATCTTTTTCGGCCTTGTAATACGATGCAATAACAGGACTGCCTTGATTAGTCGTATTAACAGTGGTCTCATTTCCATGCTGTACTTTCGTTATATCCCGATTAGTTCGACTCACATCGTCATTCGATTGACTGAAACTGATGCCTCCGCCAGCGCTCCAAGCCCCCAGCGCTAAACATATATAAACAATTAAAAGTTGTTTTCTATTCGTCTTCATAGCAAACCTCTTTTCATTTCCATATATACGTATCATTATATATTCATCATATAATATAAAACCGTTATTTATCAATAATATGAAGTATCATTACAATCTAGCTTGAGTTTTATCCGGCTTTCACATAAAATTAAAAATGTATTAATATAATTCAAGTGGAGGCCCATCATGTATATCGGTGAAATCATCAAAACCTATCGCGAACAACATAATATGACGGTTGAGGAGTTCGCAACCAGATCAAATCTAAGTCAAACAGAAATCAATCAATTAGAAGAACTATTTCAAGCCGATGGAAGGACACCCCATCCTGTTGCGATGCGACAAATCAAAAGTATAGCAGAAGCCATCGACCAGCCAATTTCCATCATTATGAATCAGATTTCTTCGGATCAAGAAATCGTCGTTAACGTAGTGGCTGAATCGGATCAACCTCACGCAAAATAGTATGATACTTACACCATCAGGTAACAAAAGCTCATCATCGCTAATAAACATCTTCTGTATAATAATTAATGTAAACAAACTTAGATAATATATAGTAACAATACTACATTGTAAAAATAGTACTACGTTATATTAATAAATAACTAGATACGATACAGTAATAGAAAATATGCCATAACAACGATAAAAGAGACTGTCCTCGAAATGCGATTCTACTGCATTTTGAGGACAGTCTCTTAATTGTGTTTAAAAATTGGGGGTTATAGGACAAAAAGAAAAACCCGCACAACCGTGCGGGTTAATTTGGTGACCCAGAAGGGATTCGAACCCCTGGCCTTTTGATTCGTAGTCAAACGCTCTATCCAGCTGAGCTACTGAGTCATAAATTGAGTACTCACTCATATTAACATAATGTCTGCTTTAAAGCAAGCATTTATTTAACATTTAGAGTACTTCACAGCCAAAAGGCTGAAAATAAATTTGGCAGGGGCAGTAGGACTTGAACCCACAACCAACGGTTTTGGAGACCGCTACTCTACCAATTGAGCTATACCCCTATCTCCACCAAGCGATGCTTGATACTTGATTATCATAACAAAAAACAGGGACACTGTCAAGAAATACGCGCATTCTAAATAGCAGAATCACCGTGTCCCGGAAGGAAAAGAGCCCTAAAAAGGGCTCTTATGTCTACCTAACTTTTACCTTTATATATACGGGAGATGGTATATATAATTAGAGAGTTTTGTATATGTATTGTTTTGTTTATACACAGGGAGAGTATTGTTGTGTATTAAGTGTTGTTTTATGTGTTGTATTGTTTTGTGTTGTTTGTATTATTTGTAAAAGGGACAGGTAAAAGTTATTAGCAGTAGACCTCCATTCCTTAGTTGACCTCAATCAACTATTGCTAGTATATATACACTTCGTGAAAAGATAGTGAAAGTTCCATATTTTACAAAAAATATACGGGTATTTTTTGGGACATAAGATAAATGCAAAGAATCCGAAAAATATAGTATATTACTAAATATTAAATTATTTGTATATCATTCAAAAGCATAATTCATATATATGAATTATCAAATGAAGTACCAAAACTTGTACATACTGTAGGCCTAACTGTTTAGAATTACCTATATCGACTTACCAATATGATCAGCGAATCCATAGCGACGAACACCCTTAGCTATACCGGGTGTTCGTCGCTA